>NZ_JBIWKR010000010.1:0-261722 GCF_044765765.1 Streptomyces sp. NPDC102402 | reverse complement strand
TTCGTGTCCGATTCCCGGTCGAAGCGGGTTTCGCTTTCCAGTTCTTCGCTTTCGCGCTTCCCTTTCCGGCGGTTCCAACTTTACCAGACTCTTTTCCGTTCCGTTTCCGGTCCGAATTTGATTCCGGCGGCCTGTGGAGTGGCCTTTGCCTTTCGGCTGATCCGACTTTATCAGAGATTCTGAGTCGGATTTCCCGCCCCGTCCGGAGACTCCCTGCGCACGGGTGCGCGGGCTGGTTCCCGTTCAGGCGGAATGGCAAACGTACTGGAGCGGGGCGCCCCGATGCAAATCGGGGCGCCCCGCTCCTGGTTGGCCACCTGGCGGAGGCCGTCGGGGTCAGACCTCGACGACGACCGGAAGGATCATCGGGCGCCGGCGATAGGTGTCCGACACCCACTTGCCCACGGTACGCCTGACCAGCTGCTGGAGCTGGTGGGGCTCCATCACACCGTCCTGGGCCGACTTGTTGAGGGCCTCCTCGACCTTCGGCACCACGGCACTGAACGCCGAGTCGTCGATGCCCGAACCACGGGCCTGGATGTGCGGCCCGCCCACGATCTTGCCCGAGGAGCTGTCGACCACGATGAAGACCGAGATGATGCCCTCGTCGCCGAGGATGCGGCGGTCCTTGAGGGACGTCTCCGTGACATCGCCGACCGAGAGGCCGTCGACGTACACGTAGCCCGCCTGGACCTTGCCGACGATCTTCGCCTTGCCGTCGACGAGGTCGACGACGACACCGTCCTCGGCGATGACGATGTGGTCCTTGGGCACACCCGTCAGCGCGCCGAGTTCGGCGTTGGCCCTGAGGTGGCGCCATTCACCGTGCACCGGCATCAGGTTCTTCGGCTTGCAGATGTTGTAGAAGTACAGCAGCTCGCCCGCCGAGGCGTGGCCCGAGACGTGGACCTTGGCGTTGCCCTTGTGGACGACGTTCGCGCCCCAGCGGGTCAGGCCGTTGATCACGCGGTAGACCGCGTTCTCGTTGCCCGGGATCAGGGAGGACGCCAGGATCACGGTGTCGCCCGGGACGATCCGGATCTGGTGGTCGCGGTTGGCCATACGGGACAGTGCGGCCATCGGCTCGCCCTGGGAGCCCGTGCAGACGAGCACGACCTCGTCGTCGGGCAGGTCGTCGAGGCTCTTGACGTCCACGACCAGGCCGGCGGGCACCTTCAGATAGCCCAGGTCACGGGCGATCCCCATGTTGCGGACCATGGAACGTCCGACGAAGGCGACCCTGCGGCCGTACTCGTGGGCGGCGTCCAGGATCTGCTGGATCCGGTGCACGTGGCTCGCGAAGCTGGCCACGATGATGCGCTTCTGGGCGTTCGCGAAGACGTTGCGCAGGACGTTGGAGATGTCCCGCTCCGGCGGGACGAATCCGGGGACCTCCGCGTTCGTCGAGTCGGAGAGGAGAAGGTCGATGCCCTCCTCGCTCAGCCGCGCGAAGGCGTGCAGGTCGGTGAGACGGCCGTCCAGCGGGAGCTGGTCCATCTTGAAGTCACCGGTCACGACGGCCATGCCCGCGGGTGTGCGGATGGCGACCGCGAGGGCGTCCGGGATGGAGTGGTTGACCGCGACGAACTCGCAGTCGAAGATGCCGATGCGCTCACGCTGTCCCTCGGTCACCTCGAGGGTGTAGGGACGGATCCGGTGCTCCTGGAGCTTGGCCTCGATGAGCGCGAGGGTCAGCTTGGAGCCGATGAGGGGGATGTCCGGCTTCAGCCGGAGCAGATACGGGACGGCGCCGATGTGGTCCTCGTGGCCGTGCGTGAGGACGATTCCCTCGACGTCGTCCAGGCGGTCCCGGATGGTGGTGAAGTCCGGAAGGATCAGGTCGATGCCGGGCTGCTCCTCCTCCGGGAAGAGCACGCCGCAGTCGACGATGAGCAGGCGGCCGCCGTACTCGAAGACCGTCATGTTGCGGCCGATCTCGCCCAGGCCGCCCAGCGGGGTGACCCGCAGGCCGCCCTTGGGGAGCTTCGGCGGCGTACCGAGTTCGGGATGCGGATGACTCAAAAGACTCTCCTTACCACGCGCGCCACGTACCGCTGAGGGCACGTGGCGCGCATGTCATTCGTGCACTTGCTGTTGTCAGGTGGTGTTTCCGCCGCGAGTGTCCTCGCGTATTCAGTTGTGAAGTCCGTGATTAGAGCTGTACCCCACCGGCGGCCAGATCGATCTTGAGCTGGGCCGTCTCCTGTGCCGTGAGTTCCACCAGAGGGAGGCGCAGCGGACCGGCGGGCAGGCCCAGCAGGGTGAGCGCGGCCTTGGTGGTGATCACACCCTGGGTTCGGAACATGCCGGTGAAGACCGGGAGCAGCTTCTGGTGGATCTCCGTGGCCTTCTGCACGTCGCCGCCGAGGTGGGCCTCGATGAGCGCGCGCAGCTCGGGGGTGACGACGTGGCCGACGACGGAGACGAAGCCGACGGCGCCGACCGAGAGCAGGGGCAGGTTGAGCATGTCGTCGCCGGAGTACCAGGCGAGGCCGGACTGGGCGATGGCCCAGCTGGAACGGCCCAGGTCGCCCTTGGCGTCCTTGTTGGCGACGATCCTGGGGTGCTCTGCCAGGCGTACGAGCGTCTCTGTGTCGATCGGCACACCGCTGCGGCCGGGAATGTCGTACAGCATCACCGGGAGCTCCGTGGAGTCCGCGATGGCGCCGAAGTGCCGGAGGAGACCCTCCTGCGGTGGCTTGTTGTAGTACGGCGTGACGGCGAGGAGGCCGTGGGCGCCGGTGCGCTCGGCGGTGCGGGCGAGCTCGATGCTGTGCCGTGTGTCGTTGGTGCCGATGCCCGCGATGACATGGGCTCGGTCTCCCACAGCCTCCAGCACAGCCCGTACGAGCTGGTCTTTCTCCGCGTCGCTGGTGGTCGGTGACTCGCCCGTGGTGCCGTTGATGATCAGGCCGTCATTGCCTGCGTCCACCAGATGGGCGGCGAGCCGCTGGGCGCCGTCGAGGTCGAGTGCGCCGTCCGCCGTGAAGGGCGTGACCATAGCGGTGAGGACCCTCCCGAAGGGGGTCTGCGGAGTGGAGATCGGAGCCATGGGTAACACGCTACTCGTTGCTCGGAGCCTCGTCCCCCCTCGGGGGGACGAGGAAGAGGAGCCCGGCACTGCCTGCTCGGGGGTTCAAGCAGTGCCGGGTCCGTTTGATCAGCCTAGATGAACTTCTCGAAACGCCGCAATACGGACACCGCCTACGGGGCGACCCGTCCGTTTTTGTTGAAGGCGGCATGAGTGAGCGGCATCAGCCTCTGCCAGTGCTGTTCCATCTGCTCACCGACCATCTCGATCTCGCGCTGCGGGAACGACGGCACCTTGGCCAGTTCGTGCTGCGTGCGCAGCCCGAGGAAGTGCATGAGCGACCGGGCGTTGCAGGTGGCGTACATCGTGGAGAAGAGGCCGACGGGCAGCACCGCGCGGGCGACCTCACGGGCGACCCCGGCGGCGAGCATCTCCTGGTAGGCGTCGTACGCCTGCCGGTAGGACTCCTCCATCGCGCGGCTGGTGAGCTCGTGCTGCTCCGGGGTTCCCTCGACGAATTCGTACTTTCCGGGGCGGCCCTGCTGGATGAGCTTTCGCGACTCGCCCGGGACGTAGAAGACCGGCTCGAGCTCCCTGTAGCGGCCCGATTCCTCGTTGTACGACCAGCCCACGCGGTGCCGCATGAACTCGCGGAACACGAAGATGGGGGCGCTGATGAAGAAGGTCATCGAGTTGTGCTCGAACGGGCTGCCGTGCCGGTCTCGCATCAGGTAGTTGATGAGCCCCTTCGAGCGCTCGGGGTCCTTCGTGACCTCTTCCAGGGACTGCTCCCCGGCCGTGGACACACGGGCTGCGAACAGCACGTCGGAGTCGGTGGCCGCAGATTTCACCAGGTCAACGGTGACATCGCTGCGGAAGTGGGCCTTTGTGGGCTCGGGGGTGTCGCTCACCGGCGGGGGTCCTTCCCATTGCGTCGCTCGGGCGGCGTCCACTCTACGGGCCGCGGCGAAGGGATCCGTCAGCGGGAAATTTTGGACGGGTTCGGCGATTCGGGGCACCGATCGGGCCTCCCGTACGTCTGACTCATTAGCAGCACCCGTCCCAGAGTTCAAGGAGAGCTTCCTCATGTTCCGCCGGCGTGAATCCGTCCCGTTCTCGTTCGTTGCCGAGGCCGACCGGTTCCGCAGTAACGTCACTCCGCCTCCCCGCCAGCGCGCCAGTCGTTCCCAGCTGGCCTCTCGTTCCCTCGTGGGGCTCACGCTGATCGCCGGCTTCGCCGGATCGCTGCTCTTCGGTCTGCCCGCACTCGACACCGACCGGACGCCGTCGCACGGCCAGACGTCCGAGGCCTCCCAGCACCGCTGACCCGTACGGGCCCCCTGGGGTGGTCGGCCGGGGGGCTGCTCGGTAGCCTCACCGGGCACAGCAATCGAGCGTGCTTGTGAGTGAGGATCAGTCGTGCCCCTGCCCTTCCTGACGGCCGACCGCGTGTTCGACGCGGACGCAGAGGACATCGCGCTGCCGTTCGACGACCACGACAGCTGGCGACGGCCCTACCGCCCCGGCCCGTGGCGGGTCGCGGCGGCAGCCACGTCGCTGCTGCTGGCGTCCTTCGTTCTGCTCGCCGCGATGATCATCACGTTCGCCGGATCACTGTCCGGCGCGACCGCGTGTTTCGCGCTCGCGGGCGCAGTGATCGTCTGCTCGCTGCGGCTGCTGCGGGTCGGCGCCTGGGTCAGCCGGCACGGCGTGCGCCGGGTGGGCTTCTTCCGTACGACCACCGTGCGGTGGGAGGACGCCGTGGCGGTCCGCACGGTGCAGCAGCCGGTGAAGTGGCTCGGCTTCCCGCGCACCGTCCAGGGACAGGCTCTGGTCGTGGTGCGCAAGGGGGGCGAGCCGTTGGCGCCGCTGGTCACCGACCACAACGCGGACTTCCTGGCCAGGGCCGAGGCGTTCGAGCGCGCCACGGACTCCGTCGAGGCCTGGGGCGACGAGTACCGCACCGGCTGACAGCCCGCGGAGACACCTCACGAGCCGGTAGGCGCCGCTCAGGCGCCTGCCGGCTCGTCCATGTGCAGGGCGATGGCGCGCTGCATCGCCTTCCGCGCGCGAGGGGTGTCCCTGGCGTCCTGGTAGGCGACCGCGAGCCGGAACCAGCTGCGCCAGTCGTCCGGGCTGTCCTCGGTCTCCTCACGGCGCCGCTCGAAGACGGCGTCGGCCGAGTCGCGGTCGATGCGCCCCGACGGCGTACGCACCAGTTCGTCGACGGGGAGGCCGCCCTCCGCGTCCAGTTCGGCGGCCAGTGCGTTGGCCCTGCGGACGAACTGGGTGTTCTTCCAGAGGAACCAGACGCCGATCACCGGCAGGATGAGCACGGCCACCCCGAAGGTGACCGTGAGCAGCGTGCCGTGGCGGATGAGCAGCACGCCCCGGCTGCCGGCCAGGACGAAGTAGAAGACCAGGACGGCAGCGGTGACGGCGTAGGTGAGCTTTGCGCGCATTGGGGTGGGCCCAGTCAGTTCAGGTCGAGGAAGTGTTCCAGGCCGAAGGTGAGCCCGGGAGTGGTCACCACGCGGCGCGTGCCGAGCAGGATGCCCGGCATGAAGCTGCTGTGGTGCAGCGAGTCGTGGCGCAGGGTGAGCGTCTCGCCCTCGCTGCCGAGCAGGACCTCCTGGTGAGCGAGGAGGCCGCGGAGCCGTACCGAGTGGACCGGGACGCCGTCGACGTCGGCGCCGCGGGCCCCGTCCAGGGCGGTGGCGGTGGCGTCGGGCTGAGGCGCCGCCCCGGCCTTCTCGCGGGCCGCCGCGATGAGCTGGGCGGTGCGGGTGGCCGTGCCGGAGGGTGCGTCCGCCTTGTTCGGGTGGTGGAGCTCGATGACCTCGACCGATTCGAAGTAGCGGGCGGCCTGCTCGGCGAACCTCATCGTGAGGACCGCGCCGATGGAGAAGTTCGGCGCGATGAGCACACCGGTCTCCGGGGAGGCGGAGAGCCAGGTGTTCAGCTGCGCGAGCCGTCCGTCGGTCCATCCCGTGGTGCCGACGACGGCGTGGATCCCGTGACGGACGCAGAAGTCGAGGTTGTCCATCACCGACGAGGGCGTGGTCAGTTCGACGACGGCCTGGGTCCCGCTGTCGGTGAGTGCCTCCAGCGAGTCGCCGCGGCCGAGCGCTGCCACCAGCTCCATGTCGTCGGCGGCCTCCACCGCTCGTACCGCCTCGGACCCGATACGTCCGTTGGCGCCGAGGACGGCCACGCGCAGCTTGCTCATGTGCTCTTTCCTTACGAGGTGATTAGGAGACGGCTTCCTGGAGGCGGTCCGCCTGCTTGTCCTTCAGCGGGCCGATGACCGAGAGCGAGGGCCGCTGTCCGAGGACGTCGGCCGCCACGGCCCGGACCTCGTCGGGGGTGACTGCCGCGATCTTCGCCAGCATGTCGTCGACGGACATCTGTTCGCCCCAGCAGAGCTCGCTCTTGCCGATGCGGTTCATGAGCGCGCCCGTGTCCTCCAGTCCGAGGACGGTGGAACCGGCGAGCTGGCCGACGGCACGTCCGATCTCCTCGTCACCGAGACCGTCCGCCGCGACACGGTCGAGCTCGTCGCGGCAGATCTTGAGGACGTCGTGCACCTGGCTGGGCCGGCAGCCCGCGTACACGCCGAAGAGCCCGCAGTCGGCGAATCCGGACGTGTACGAGTACACGCTGTAGGCGAGCCCGCGCTTCTCCCGGACCTCCTGGAAGAGGCGGGAGCTCATGCCGCCGCCGAGCGCGGTGTTCAGGACGCCGAGCGCCCAGCGGCGCTCGTCGGTCCTGGCCAGGCCCGGCATGCCGAGGACGACGTGGGCCTGCTCGGTCTTGCGGTTCAGGAGCTCGACCTTGCCGGCGGCGCGCAGGGTGCGGGAGCCCGCGCGCGGCGCCGTGGGGACGGCGTCGGTACGGCTCAGCGCGCCGGCGCGCTCGAACGCCTTGCGGACCTGGCGCACGACCGTGGCGTGGTCGACGTTGCCCGCGGCGGCGACGACCAGGTGGGTGGGGTCGTAGTGCTTCTTGTAGAAGCGGGCGATCTGTCCGCGGTTCAGTGCGTTGATCGTGTCGACGGTGCCGAGGACCGGACGGCCCAGAGGGGTGTCGCCGAGCATGGTGTGCGCGAACAGGTCGTGCACGCAGTCGCCCGGGTCGTCCTCCGTCATCGCGATCTCCTCGAGGATGACGCCGCGCTCGGCGTCGACGTCCTCGGGGGCGATCAGGGAGCCGGTCAGCATGTCGCAGACGACATCGATGGCCAGCGGGAGGTCGGTGTCCAGGACCCGCGCGTAGTAGCAGGTGTACTCCTTCGCCGTGAAGGCGTTCATCTCGCCGCCGACCGCGTCGATCGCGGACGAGATGTCGAGGGCGCTGCGCTTGGCCGTGCCCTTGAAGAGGAGGTGTTCGAGGTAGTGCGTCGCGCCGTTCAGGGTGGGCGTCTCGTCACGCGAGCCGACGTTGGCCCAGATCCCGAAGGTGGCGGAGCGGACGGAGGGCAGGGTCTCCGTGACGACCCGGAGGCCGCCGGGGAGGACCGTACGGCGGACCGTGCCGATGCCGTTGCTGCCCTTGAGAAGCGTTTGGGTACGGGCGACGGCCCGCCCCTCCGAGGAGGGGCGGGCCGTCGTCACGGAACTACGGGACGTCACTTGTCGGTGTCGTCCTTCTTCTCGTCCTCTTCACCCTCGATGACGGGGATCAGGGAGAGCTTGCCGCGGGAGTCGATCTCCGCGATCTCGACCTGCACCTTGGCGCCGACGCCGAGCACGTCCTCGACGTTCTCCACACGCTTGCCACCGGCGAGCTTGCGGATCTGCGAGATGTGCAGCAGACCGTCCTTGCCGGGCATCAGGGAGACGAACGCACCGAAGGTGGTGGTCTTGACGACCGTACCCAGGTAGCGCTCGCCGACCTCCGGCATGGTCGGGTTGGCGATGGCGTTGATCGTGGCGCGGGCGGCCTCGGCCTGCGAGCCCTGCTGGGCACCGATGTAGATGGTGCCGTCGTCCTCGATCGTGATGTCGGCGCCGGTGTCCTCCTGGATCTGGTTGATCATCTTGCCCTTGGGGCCGATGACCTCACCGATCTTGTCCACCGGGATCTTGACGGTGATGATCCGCGGGGCGTTCGGGGACATCTCGTCCGGGACGTCGATGGCCTCGTTCATGACGTCCAGGATGTGCAGACGCGCGTCACGGGCCTGCTTCAGCGCGGCGGCCAGGACCGAGGCGGGGATGCCGTCGAGCTTGGTGTCGAGCTGGAGCGCGGTCACGAACTGCTTCGTACCGGCGACCTTGAAGTCCATGTCGCCGAAGGCGTCCTCCGCACCGAGGATGTCGGTGAGGGCGACGTAGTGGGTCTTGCCGTCGATCTCCTGCGAGATCAGGCCCATGGCGATGCCGGCGACGGCGGCCTTGAGGGGCACACCGGCGTTCAGCAGGGACATGGTGGAGGCGCAGACCGAGCCCATGGACGTCGAGCCGTTGGAGCCCAGCGCCTCGGAGACCTGGCGGATCGCGTAGGGGAACTCCTCGCGCGACGGCAGCACCGGCACGATGGCGCGCTCGGCGAGCGCGCCGTGGCCGATCTCGCGGCGCTTGGGCGAGCCCACGCGGCCGGTCTCACCGACGGAGTACGGCGGGAAGTTGTAGTTGTGCATGTAGCGCTTGCGGGTCACCGGGGAGAGGGTGTCCAGCTGCTGCTCCATGCGGAGCATGTTGAGGGTGGTGACGCCCAGGATCTGGGTCTCGCCACGCTCGAACAGCGCCGAGCCGTGCACGCGCGGGATGGCCTCGACCTCGGCGGCGAGCGTACGGATGTCCGTGACGCCACGGCCGTCGATGCGGACCTTGTCCTTGATGACGCGCTCGCGGACCAGCTTCTTGGTCAGCGCGCGGTAGGCACCCGAGATCTCCTTCTCGCGGCCCTCGAAGGCCGGGAGGAGCTTCTCGCCCGCGATCTCCTTGATGCGGTCCAGCTCGGCCTCGCGCTCCTGCTTGCCGGCGATGGTGAGCGCCTTGGCGAGCTCGGTGCTGACGGCCTTGCTGAGCGCCTCCAGGACGTCGTCCTGGTAGTCGAGGAAGACCGGGAACTCGCCGGTGGGCTTGGCGGCCTTGGAGGCGAGGTCGGACTGGGCCTTGCAGAGCGCCTTGATGAAGGGCTTCGCGGCCTCGAGGCCCGCGGCGACGACCTCTTCGGTCGGGGCCTCGGCGCCGTCCTTCACGAGCTGGATGGTCTTCTCGGTGGCCTCGGCCTCGACCATCATGATCGCGACGTCGCCGTCCTCGAGGACGCGACCGGCGACGACCATGTCGAAGACGGCGTCCTCGAGCTCGGTGTGCGTCGGGAAGGCGACCCACTGGCCCTTGATCAGGGCGACGCGGGTGGCGCCGATCGGGCCGGAGAAGGGCAGGCCCGCCAGGATCGTGGAGGCGGAGGCGGCGTTGATCGCGACCACGTCGTACAGGTGGTCGGGGTTGAGCGCCATGATCGTCTCGACGATCTGGATCTCGTTGCGCAGGCCCTTCTTGAAGGAGGGGCGCAGCGGGCGGTCGATCAGGCGGCAGGTGAGGATCGCGTCCTCGGAGGGCCGGCCCTCACGGCGGAAGAAGGAGCCGGGGATCTTGCCGGCCGCGTACTGCCGCTCCTCGACGTCCACCGTGAGGGGGAAGAAGTCGAGCTGGTCCTTGGGCCGCTTGGAAGCGGTGGTGGCCGACAGCACCATGGTGTCGTCGTCCAGGTACGCGACGGCGGAGCCTGCGGCCTGCTTGGCCAGGCGGCCCGTCTCGAAGCGGATGGTGCGGGTGCCGAAGGTGCCGTTGTCGATCACGGCTTCGGCGTAGTGGGTCTCGTTCTCCACTAGTGATTTCTCCATACTCGTCGTCTTTCGTCCTGCCGCCCGTGTGGCGGAGGACGGTACGGAGGAGCGCGCCCGTGTGCGGGGCCGGTCTTCGATCGAAGCTCCCGGGCGTTGTCCCGGGGGCCACTACCGAGGACCGGCGGCGGCCTTGGCGCGCCTCTCCTCGTCTGGTGTCGTACGTCCAGGTTACTGAGCTTGACCCCGGTCCCGCACGTACGGCAAAGGGAGCGGCCCCCTAGAAGTGGGAACCGCTCCCTTTCACAGCGTCCTTACTTGGCGCCGCCGGCCGCGCCACGGCGGATGCCGAGGCGGTCGACGAGCGCACGGAAGCGCTGGATGTCCTTCTTGGCCAGGTACTGCAGGAGGCGGCGACGCTGGCCGACCAGGATCAGCAGACCACGACGGGAGTGGTGGTCGTGCTTGTGCGTCTTGAGGTGCTCCGTCAGGTCCGAGATCCGGCGGGAGAGCATGGCGACCTGGACCTCGGGGGATCCGGTGTCACCCTCCTTCTGGGCGAACTCGGACATGATCTGCTTCTTCGTAGCGGCGTCGAGCGGCACGCGTACTCCTCTTTGATGTTCGATGCGCCCACGAGTGCCCCTGGTCTTGATCTCAGGAGAGCTTCCATGACTCGGAGGCGAAGGTCCGATGAGCGCAGCCCTCAGGATGATCCCGGAGGCGCGTACACAAACGGCCGTCACACAGCGTACCAGCCGCCGTGGACCCGGTCGGCCGTCGTGCCGGGCGGATCAGCTGGTGAGCGCCCGGATCGAGTGGTACACGTCGAAAACGGCGAGGCACAGCGGCAGCAGCGTCAGCAGCACGCAGGCCTCGGCGACCTCCAGGAAGCGCCCCCAGAACGGGGTGACGCCCTTGCGGGGCACGATCAGCCCTATGGCGGTGATCAGCGCGGCGACGCCCGCGACCGCCGCGGTGAGCCAGATCGTACGGATGTCGAGTCCTGCACCCCCCCTGGAAGCCTCGCGGACGAGGTCGGCCGGAGGGTTCAGCGACAGCCCGAGACCGAGGAGCACGAGCGCGGCGAGGCCGGCGCCCAGGGCGCAGCCGACCTGGGCGGTGTAGCGGAAGAGGTGGGCGCGCATCAGCATCGCGACCCCGGTCGCGAGGGCCAGCAGCTGGCCCCAGACGCTGTCGGAGAAGCCGAGCACCGCGGCGGCGCCGACGGCCACCAGGGCGCAGCCGCCGACCAGGCCGAGGAGCAGTTCGTGGCCGCGCCGCGCCTGGGCTGTGATGCGGTCGGCGTCGACCGGTCCCTGCGGCGCGGGGTCGGCCGTGCCGTAGTCGCCCACGGTGGTACGGGGCGGTTCGAAGCCGATCGGAAGGCGGGCGAAGCGGGTGGAGAGCCCCGGGAGGAAGGCGAGGAGTCCCACGGAGAGGGGGGCGCACACGGCTGCGGTCTCGGCCGGCTTCATGCCGGTCATGATCGCGACGAAGGTGACGAGCACGCCGATGGCGGAGGCGAACACGAAGGCGACGAACGTGCCGTCACCTTCGGGGGCGGCGATCATGAGGATCACGGAGGCCACCAGCACGGCGGCGCAGGCGAGCAGGAACTGGAGCCTCCCGACGCCCTGGCCCGCGCCGAGCGGCAGGAGCCCGGCACCGGCCACCGCGGCGTTGGCGAGCACGCCGATCCCCAGCGCGATGGAGGAGCCGCGGTCCGCGTAGACGCGCGCGCGGACGCAGGCCAGCGCGAGGAGCAGTACGGCGGCGACGGCGGCCAGGATGCCCGGCAGGCTGTGCATGTCGTGCCGGATGCCGGAGGCCCACAGCACGAAGCCCAGCAGGACCAGCAGGACCGACCCGCCGAAGAGGCCGGCCGACCGCATGAGGCTGTCGCCCCAGAGGGTGCGGTCCCGCGCCACGGCGGTGGCGACGGCGTCGGAGACGTCGTCGAAGACCGCGGGGGGCAGCGACTCGGAGAAGGGCCGCAGGGACAGCAGCTCGCCGTCGAGGATGCGCTGACCGGCCAGCGTGCGCCCGCTGTCGAGGACGGTGCCGTCACGGCGCACCAGGTGGTAGCCGACCGGGGCGCCCTGGGCGGGGCTCTGCCCCGACAGCCGGAGGATCTCCGGGTAGAGGTCGGCGACGGGGATGTCCTCGGGCAGCGCCACGTCGACACGGCTGTCGGGCGCGACGACCGTGACCCGGCAGAATCCGGTTCCGTTGCCGGCCGGCAGTCCGGGACCCGGCCGCCCGGATCCGGTAGCCGCAGTTCGGGCCGTCATAGTCACGTGCTGCTCCCCCTCATGCTTCTCCTCGACCTCCTGGAACGCGCCCCTGGATCACGGGCTCCGGCTCCGTCCCGAATGAACCGTTTTTTTGCGGTAGTTAGCGGATGCGTACACGCGTCGCGACACCCTACCGCCCTCGGGTCGCCGGGCACGCCAGTAGGATCCTCCCGCGGACGGAACCCGTCGCCACGGGGGCGCCGATAGGAACAGTTCCGTCCGGCAAGGGAATTGGTGAGCCGTGAGCCAGATCGTCGTCAAGCGCCCACCGCGGGCCCTCCCCTCCGAAGTTCCGGGCGAGCAGGTGCAGTTGCAACCTCCGCCGGAGTTGCCCCGAGGGCAACAGGAGGGGGTGATGATGCAGCTGCTGCCGATGCTCGGCATGGGTGGTTCCGTCGTCTTCTTCTTCATGACGCCGAACCCGATCATGCGGATCATGGGCATGATCATGATCGCGTCGACGGTCGCCATGGCCGTCGCGATGATCATCCGCTTCCGGCGGGGCACACAGGGCCAGCTCGCTGACATGCGGCGCGACTATCTGAAGTATCTGACGCAGACCCGTCGCGCCGTGCTCAGGACGGCGCGGGCGCAGCGCGACGCCCAGTTCTACCTCCACCCGTCGCCTGAGCAGCTGTGGGCGCTCGTCGCCGAGGGCAGCCGGGTGTGGGAACGCCGTGTCGGCGACGCGGACTTCGCACACGTCCGCATCGGCCTGGGCAGCCAGGAGCTCGCCACCCCGCTCATCGCGCCCGACACCGCGCCGGTCGACGAGCTGGAGCCGCTGACCGCCGGCGCGATGCAGCAGTTCCTGACGACCCACAGCACGCTCGACGGCCTGCCGATGGCGGTGTCGCTCCGCGCCTTCTACCACCTGACGATCAGCGGCGACGCGGATTCCGCGCGTGCCACGGCCCGCGCGATGATCGGGGCGCTCGCCTCGCTGCACTCCCCCGAGGACCTGATCATCGCCGTCGCGGCCGGCCGGGACACCGCTCCCCGCTGGGACTGGACGAAGTGGCTCCCCCACGTCCAGGCGCAGGGGGCGATCGACGGGGCGGGCAGCCGCCGCCTGATCAGTACCAGCGTCGTGGAGCTGGAGGAGATGCTCGCGGGCCGCCTCGACGGCCGGCCCCGCTTCCAGCCGGGCGGTCAGCCGCTCATGGACCAGCCCCACGTCGTGGTCGTGCTCGACGGCGAGTCCGTGCCCGCGACGTCCGCGCTCGCGTCGGCCGAGGGCCTCCAGGGCGTGACGGTCATCGAGATCGTCACCGGTCAGGTCAACGGAGCTCGCGGCGGCCTCTCGATCGTGGTGGACCCCCACTCGCTTCAGCTGGAGTCGGGGCACGGGCTGGTGTACGACGGCGTTCCCGACCTGCTGAGCCACGAGGCCGCGGAGGCGTTGGCCCGCCAGCTGGCTCCACTGCACGTGGCGTCCGGCGGCGACGACGACGAACCGCTGCTCGCCAATCTGGAGTTCACCGATCTGCTGAATCTCGGCGACGCGGCCTCGGTCGACGTGAGCCGTACCTGGCGGGCCCGCTCCCAGGCGGAACGGCTCCGGGTGCCGATCGGCGTCGGCGAGGACGGCGCCCCGGTGATGCTGGACCTCAAGGAGGCGGCGCAGGAGGGCATGGGGCCGCACGGCCTGTGTGTCGGCGCCACCGGTTCCGGCAAGTCCGAGCTGCTCCGTACGCTCGTCCTGGGCCTGGCCGTCACGCACACCTCGGAGACGCTCAACTTCGTCCTCGCGGACTTCAAGGGTGGTGCCACCTTCGCCGGAATGGCGCAGATGCCCCACGTCGCGGCCGTGATCACCAACCTCGCCGACGACCTCACGCTGGTGGACCGCATGGGCGACTCCATCAGCGGTGAGCTCAACCGCCGCCAGGAGATGCTGCGCGACGCGGGCAACTACGCCAACATCCACGACTACGAGAAGGCCCGTGCGGCGGGTGCACCGCTGCAGCCCATCCCTTCTCTCGTGCTGGTCATCGACGAGTTCAGCGAGCTGCTCACGGCCAAGCCGGACTTCATCGAGATGTTCGTGCAGATCGGGCGCATCGGCCGTTCGCTGGGCGTCCATCTGCTGCTGGCCTCGCAGCGCCTCGAGGAGGGGCGGCTCCGGGGCCTGGAGACCTACCTGTCGTACCGGATCGGTCTGCGGACGTTCTCCGCGGGCGAGTCCCGGGCGGCTCTGGGCGTACCCGACGCCTACCACCTGCCCAACGTCCCCGGTTCGGGCTACCTGAAGTACGGCACGGACGAGATGGTGCGCTTCAAGGCGGCGTACGTCTCCGGGGTGTACCGGTCGGACTCGCGGCCGGCCGCTTCCTCCGGCCCCCTGCCGGTGGACCGCAGGCCCGTGGTCTTCACCGCGGCTCCGGTGCCGGTGCGCTACCTGCAGCCGGCGGCGCAGACCGGGGTGCCCGAGGCTCGCAGGGCCGAGGACGACGCCCTGGCCGACACGGTCCTCGATGTGATCGTGCGCCGGCTGGAGGGGCGGGGCGCCTCGGCCCACCAGGTGTGGCTGCCCCCGCTGGACAATCCGCCGTCCCTGGACGAGCTCCTGCCGGGGCTGACCGCGGTCGAGGGCCGGGGGCTCACCCAGCCCGGGTTCGAGGGCTCGGGCCGTCTCGTCGTACCGCTCGGCGTGGTCGACAAGCCGTACGAGCAGCGCCGGGACACGCTCTACCGGGACTTCTCCGGCGCGGCCGGCCACATGCAGATCACCGGCGGCCCTCAGTCGGGCAAGTCCACGCTGCTGCGCACCCTCATCGCGGGCTTCGCTCTCACGCACACGCCCCAGGAGGTCCAGATCTACGGCCTCGACTTCGGTGGCGGCGGCATGGCCTCGGTCTCCGGCCTTCCCCATGTGGGCGGGATCGCCTCCCGGCTCGATCCGGAGCGGGTGCGCCGTACGGTCTCCGAGGTCTACGGGATCATGGCGCGCCGCGAGGAGTACTTCCGTAGTGCCGGCATCGACTCCATCGCCACCTTCCGCCGGCTGCGGGCGCGCGGCGAGATCTCGGTGACGGACCAGCCCTGGGGCGACGTCTTCCTGCTCATCGACGGCTGGGGGAACTTCCGCACGGACTACGAGGCGCTGGAGGCGGCAGCGATCGACATCGCGCAGCGCGGTCTCGGCTACGGCATCCACCTGATCGTCACGGCGTCGCGTTCCATGGAGGTCCGGGCGAACCTGAAGGACCACCTGATGAACCGGCTCGAACTGCGGCTGGGTGACGTCATGGACTCCGAACTGGACCGAAAGGCCGCGGTCAACGTCCCCGCCGGCGTACCCGGCCGCGGTCTCACGCCGGAGAAGCTGCACTTCATGGCCGCGGTCCCGCGGATCGACGGCATCAACTCCGACAGTGACCTCTCCGAGGCCACGGCGGCCATGAACCAGGAGGTCGCCCGGCACTGGACAGCGGCTCCCGCCCCGGCGGTCCGGCTGCTCCCCCGCGAACTCCCGGTGCACGACCTGCCGGCGGGCCACGCGCACCCGGAGCGGGGCATCGCGTTCGGTATCGACGAGAACAACCTGGAGCCGGTCTACCTCGACTTCGGGCGGGACCCGTTCTTCCTGGTGTTCGGCGAGAGCGAATCCGGCAAGTCCAACATGCTGCGCCTGCTCATCAAGCAGCTGACGGAGAGGTACGCGGGGAACGAGGCGAAGTTCTTCGTCATCGACAACCGGCGTGCGCTCCTTGATGTCACCCCGACGACGCATCTGGCCGAGTACGTCCCCATGTCCAACAACATGGACCACCACGCGGACGCGCTGTACGACCTGATGAAGCGCCGAACGCCCTCGCCCGACGTCACGGCCCAGGAACTGCGTGAGCGCAGCTGGTGGAGCGGCCCGGCGGTGTACGTGGTCGTGGACGACTACGACCTGGTCTCCACGTCCAGCGGGAACCCGCTGGCGAAGCTCACGGAGATGCTGCCGTTCTCCCGGGACGTCGGCGTCCGCTTCATCATCGCCCGCAGCAGTGCGGGGGCGGGCCGCGCGCTGTACGAGCCCTTCCTGCAGCGCATCCTCGAACTCGGGGCTCAGGGCCTCATGCTCTCCGGCGACCCGGTCGAGGGCGACATCCTCGGCAACGTACGACCGCGCCCGATGCCCCCGGGGCGCGGGATCTTCGTCACCCGGCGCCGCGGGAATCCGCTGGTGCAGTCCGGGCTCCTGGACGGGGGGCGGTAGGGCGTCCCGGCATGACGGGCGGGAGGGGCGGCGACCGACGGCCTCGCCGCTCCGCCCGCCTCGGCATGCGGGCGGGCGCGGGGTCCGGCCACCGGAGAAAGCGATTCCGGAGTTGGGATCCGACCGGCGGGGTTTCGTCGACGCAGGTCTCACCGACAACAATCCACCACGGCTGGACCACGGCATCCCTGGATGCACCTCAGCCGTATGAACGGGGCGCCGAAGAACATGGCCGCACTTCTCTTCGTATTGGCCGCCGGACTCGTGGCCATGAGCTGCGTCAAGGCGGACCGGGTCCGCGGATGGCGCGAGTCGTTCAATCCCTCGGCGCCCGGACTCCCCGATTCCGCCTTCGTCGCCGCTCGTGTCGTCCTCTGCGGGATGGCGGGCATCGGCGTCTTCTCAGCCTTCCGGTTCATGGCCGTCGTCGCCGATGCGGAGTGGAGCGACGACGAACTGGCCGGCGCGGTCAGCCAGGCCACCGCGGAGCTGAACGGCACTTCGCGTTTCGGCGACCTCTTCGGTGACGACAGCCGCTTCGACGCGGAGTTCGCCACGATGATCGAGGAGGAGGTCGTCGAGAACGGGGGCGGGGGCGCCCCGCAGGACGGTGTGGACGCCGGCTCCGCACCGGCGAACAAGCCCTCCGACGCCGACTACACGGTCATGGCCGCGGGTGCGGACGCATCCTTCTGTGTGCACGTCGAACGCATTCGGTCGAAGGGCGGCGACTACGAGCCCCCGGGCATCGCGGGAGGCGCGGGATCCGTGACCGTTCCGAACTACGACTTCGCGGTGACGAGCCGCAGGGGTGAGTGCTGAGCACCGGTCTTCACGGTGAGGCTTCCGTGCCGCCGGAGAGCCGGCAGGAGTTGCGGCTCGCCGTCCGGCCTGAGCGGGGAATGGCAACATCCAGGCCAAGATCTATGAATCCTGAACTGACAAGGGTCACTTTCGGGCCACCCCGGCAGCACGGCCGATCAATCCCGAGCGAGACGCGATCAGCCCTTTCATGCCTCCCCACCGCCCCCGGAGGCGCGGTGACAGGCACAATCCCGTGGCGAAAAGGATACTGGCCCGCGGGGGCAGCCGGGCTTAAAAAGGCTGTACCCGCTCCCGGTACACGTTGCTGACTTCCGGTCTCCGCGGCATTGAGAAGTACATGTGAAAGGGCAGTACATGACCTCCCCAGCTCCAGCGCCGAAGATCCCTCAGCTGTGGGTTCCGCTCCCCTCGGGGATCCACCCGAGCTGGCGTGAGATCGACGAGGGCTCAGCCGCCTGGCTCGATCGATTCGGCCTCTACTCCGACCGAGCCCAGCGCGAACGGCTGACGCGCATCGCCGTGGGTGAGATCACCAGCCGCGGCGCCCCCACCGGTCGCCTCCCGGCCCTGCAGTGGACCTCGGATTTCCTGATGTGGCTCTTCGCGTTCGACGACGAGTTCTGTGACGAGGGGCCCTCCGCGGCCTCCCCGGACGCCACCCTGCTCACCATCACCAAGCTCCAACGCATCGTCGAGGTCCCCTGGGCCGCCCCCTCCGACGACAGCTACAGCGCCGCACTGAGCGAGTTACGCCTGCGGCTCGACCAGCTGACCACCCCGGTTCAGACGGCCCGCTGGGCCTCCAGCTTCCGCGCCTACCTCCAGGGGCAGATCTGGATGGCCGCCAACAGCGCCCACGGGCGGATTCCGACCCTCTCCGACCACCTGGCGGTCCGGCTCGACTCCTCCGGCGTCAAGATCTTCTCGACGCTCAGCGAGATCATCCACGGATACGACCTCCCTGCCGCCGACTACGAGCGCCGCGATGTGCGCGCGTTCGTCGAGGTCTTCGCCTCGATCATCGGCTGGTCCAACGACCTGGTCTCGTATCACAAGGAGCGCCAGCGCAGTCAGGACGGATACGGCAACATCGTCGACCTGATCGCGTACGAGCGAGGCTGCTCACTCGGCGAAGCGGTGAACGAGACCGCCCTGATGCACACACGCGCGATGGCTCTCTATCTCCGGCTCCGCGACCAGATCCTGCGGGACGCCGGCTCCGCACTTCGTCGATGGATCACGGACTGCGACTCCTGGATCCGGGCCGACTACGACTGGTCCCTCACCACCAATCGCTACGTGAATCCCGAGAACCCTGCCGACCTTCCCGCAGGCAGCGCCGCCTCTCCCTTCGACGAAAGGGAAGCGGACCAGCCCCTTCCCATTGCCAGCATCGCGTGGTGGTGGACCCTGCTGGAGAAGTAATGCCGTATCAAGCAGGGTTCGCGCGGTCCGGTCGGCATACTGTCGGGGTGCTCGAGTACCTGCTTGCGACCGATGACGACGATTTCCTCGGGCCGGTTCGCTCGGGCAGGTACCCGAATGTGCTTCAGCCGGCGGGCTGGGGGGCGGTGCCGGTGGAGGGCGACGGCGACTACCGGATTGCCGTCGACTGCATGGAGATCGAGTTCGCCTGGGAAATGCCCGGCCTTCAGATCTCGGTTCACGGCACATCGGGCAAGCCCGTGGTCGGGGAGTTGGTGGATACGATCGCACGTCAGGTCGGCACCGAGCTGGCGGTGAGAGTCCGGGTGATCCCGCTCTGAGGGCTGTCCCGCAAGTGACCTCGCCCTGCGGTGATCTCGACCGTGTCACCTGTGATCACAGCGTCCGAGCCGTGCTGAACAGCCACAACCTTGCGGGCCGCCACTGACCGCACCCGGCGTTCAGGATTCGACGGGCAGGAGCTGGACCAGGCCGACCCAGTTCTCCTCGTCCACCTTGGTCTGTGTGGCGCGGACCCTCCAGCGGCCGCTGGACAGTGAGACCGGCGCCGCGGTGGGCATCCCGCCGTAGGGGTACTCGATGCCCAAGTCCGAACCCGCCCACGCGGAGTCCATGAGTACCGCCGGGCCGTCCGAGACCCAGGTGCCGCACTCATCCCATACCGTGGCCGGATCCGAGAGGGCAGTGTCTGCCGCGGCACTCAGTCCGGCCTCGGAGTCGGCAGCGAGCCACCGCAGAAACACTCGGTGCTGGGGCAGATAGCGACTGGTCGCCGGCTCATCGGCCAGCACCAGTGCTTGAGCACCGTTCCCGTCAACAGGGATCACACCGGCCAGGTCATCCACCGCGCAGGCCCGGTCGTAGTCGTCCGGGGCGGTGGAGCCTCCCGCCGTAAGACCGCTCCCCATACTTCCGCCCCAGGAGGCCAGGGCGGAGACGGGGACGACGATCAGAGGGCCGCCCATCGACTCCACCCAGACAGAGGAGGGGCCGGAGGCATCGACCGCAGGGGATGAAGAGATGACCATACGAGCCAGTCTGCCCTCGCCCACTGACAACGCCCCTGCGCTCGTGCGGCCACGCTGACCGACGGGAACCGCGATGACGTCACCCAGCTCATCCCACTTCTGCAGGCCGTACGGCCCATGCCCGGCAAACGCGGCCGGCAGCGTCGCCGACTGGAGGTTGCACTCGGGGACCGCGGCTACGACCACGACAAGTACCGTCGGCTTGTCCTGGGGCTCGGCGTGAAGCCGGTCATCGCCCGGAACGGCTCCAACCACGGCCGGTCTCGGAAGCCAAAGCTGCTTCGTGGAGCGAGCGTTCACTCACCTGTACCGGCTCCGCCGCCTGCGGATCCGCTGGGAGATGCGCGACGACATCCACGGCCCCCGGCAGCATGTTGTCCGTAGCGGCCACGAGCTCGAGCCAGGACAGGCGCGGACCCATGAAGTGCCCGTCATCCCAGGCGAGGAGCCCGGCCTGGCGATCACCCGCGTGCGGCTCCGAGCCGCCTGTCGCCACTCAAGCCCCTCCCGGAGCTGCGAGCCCCATGACAAAAGTCAGGGTGGGCACCTCCCGTGCGTGCCCACCCTGACCTGACCGGCTGCTGTCGAGTTCTACTCGAAGTTGGCGCGCGCCCGCTTGTCGCCGGCCTGGTAGGCCACACCGGCGTCGCGCACCTTGCGGGAGATCTCCGAAAGTGCGGTGTGGATCCCCGTGGCGTCGCGGTCCCAGCCGACCTGCGCGACGTCGTACGCCGACTTGGCCTCGCCCACCCAGAGCTCGGACACGCTGGCGATCATCCGCTTGATCGACGCGAGGTCTTCCTGAAGCCGCCTGCTTTGCCGGTCGATGTCGCCGGCCGCCTGCTCCAGGCTTGAGTAAGTGACAACCATCGTGCCGTC
Organism: Streptomyces sp. NPDC102402; assembly: GCF_044765765.1. Taxonomy (NCBI): domain Bacteria; kingdom Bacillati; phylum Actinomycetota; class Actinomycetes; order Kitasatosporales; family Streptomycetaceae; genus Streptomyces; species Streptomyces sp. NPDC102402. The sequence continues at coordinate 241,210 of NZ_JBIWKR010000010.1, read as the reverse complement.
GTTGCTGGGCATGTGGTCCTCCAGTTCGATCTAGTTCGGTGACGGTGAGACAGATCTCGTACGTCGTACGAGACCACAAGGATCAGAGTGAGTTGATCGCCGACGTCCTGGCTTCCTGGCCCGTCGAGTGACCACTGACGACGTCCACACCCTGAAGGGCCTGCTTGATCTCGTCCTCGGTGTTGCCCGAGATGGTGCGGGCCGCCTTGATGGCTTCCTGGAAGTTGACCAACCGGACGGCGATGTTGCCCATCCTCCGGTTGATGTCGTCCTGCTTGACGTTGAAGGCGTTGGCGCCGACACCCTTCCAGGCGCCTTCCAGGCTGTCGATCGTCGCCTGCAGCGTCTTCAGCTGGCCCTTCACCGAGTCGAAGCGCCTACTGAGCTCGTCCTCGAGCTTGAGGAGCATCTCATCTGAAAGCTTCTGATCTGCCATGGTGCTGGCTTCCTTCCTGGTGCGGTTGTTCGTTCCGGCGATGGTGCCGGGTGGGGGCTTGAGGAACTACGGTCAGTCAGGCGGTCCGGCGCTTGCGGGCGAGCGCGAAAGCAGCGCCGCCGAGCACCAGGACCACTGCCACTCCGCCGATGATCAGGCCCAGTTGGCTGTCCTCGTTCTTCTCCGTGCCGGAGCCTGCCATGGCTGCGTCGTCAGCCTTTTCCTTCTTCGCAGGCTGTGACGAAGCTGATGCGGAGGGGGCTGCTGAGCCCGCCGAACCGGACGTCTTCTCCTTGGTGAGGGGGCTGATGTCCGGGGCGCCGGGGTCGCCCTTCCCCTTCAGGATGTTCATCGAAGGGCGAATCAGCCCGTAGCCGAGGTAATTGCTGAGCGTGCTCTTCTCCCAGTCACGGCCGGCAGTGTCAAATAGCACATTGAGGACTTGGTTCGCTGTCCACTCCGGGTGGGCGGACCAGATCAGGGCGGCGGCGGCCGAGGTGATGGCCGTTGCCGAGCTGGTTCCGCCGTTTCCGAAGCAGTAACGTTCAAAGTTCTCATCGCACCAGCGCGGCAGATCATCTCCGGGTGCGGCGATGTCCACGAAATCGCCGTGCTGAGAATTTTCGGATGCCTTGCCCTGCCGATCAGTAGCCGCGACGCCTACGACTTCCGGGTATGCCGCCGGATAGATGGGCTTGTTGCCCTTCTTCGCATCATTTCCAACGGCCGCGAAGAACAACTTCCCTTTGCTCTCAGCGTATTTTACCGCTTCAATTTCTCGATCCATCTTGAATTCACTGCCGAACGCCATGCTGATGATCTGCACATCACTATCAGCAGCTGCGCGAATCGCATCTGCGGAATCGTAGGCGTTTACGGAGTGATCATTCTGGAATTCGGTGTTGGCGATTCGCATCGGCACGATCTTCGCCCCTGGGGCGAGACCCTTCAAGCCCCCGCCCTGACCGGTACCAGCGATCAACTCCGCCATGGTGGTGCCGTGACCGTCATAGTCGTCGTACTCGTCCCCCTCCGCCCCTGTCGCGTCAAGCCCCTTGAGGACCTGCCCCTCCAAGGACGGAGTCGTGGCGTTGACGCCGGTGTCGATGACAGCGATTTTGATGCCTTCACCCGTGGTTGTCTTCCACATCTGCTCGGCATGCATGAGGTCGAGGTACCACTGCTTCGACTGCGTATCCGCGGCGACCGCAGAGGGAGCAACCCCGGCGAACCCCACACTCATGGCGGCGGCCACGGCCATCGTGCCGAGCAGGCGCCCTCGCAATCCGGGAGGGAGACGACGCATACGGGTCTGGCTCATTCCTGCTGTCATCCTGATTTCCGAACCTTCCCTGTACCTACTCGATCACCGGCGGGGTACCGGCACGCCGGCCGGCCTCCCACGTCTCGCGGTCTTCCGTCAGGTAGTCCGGGCGCGGCGTGCCGTCGTCCTGGTCCTCGTCTCCCGAGTCCGTCCGGCCTGCAGGACCACGTACGAGACCCGCGCCTCCGGCGGTGAAGCCCTTCGGTCCTGCGCCGGGTCGCGCAGCCCCTCCACGGGGCGTGCCCACGACTCCGTTCGTGCTGGGAGTACCCCGCCCGCCGGCGCGAGGAGCACTGCTGGTGCCACCGGCCCCGACAACACCCCGCTGGCTGACGCCCCCGGCCGGGCCGCCCGTCCTCGTGGTTCCCCCTGCTCCGATGACGGTGCCGCGCGGGGCACCACGGGATCCCCCTGCGTTACCCGAACTATGAGCAGCACGCTGGGGAGTTCCTCCTACGATGCCGTTACCTCGACCAGCACGCGGGCCGGTGGCTCCGGACGCACCTCCGTGACCTGCTGCCGTGGGCCTTCCACCCGTGACGCCAGACCGACCGGCAGCAGGGGCCTGCGCCCCACCACCACGCCCGGCGGTCCCGGAAGCCGAGCCTCCACTCATGGGTGAGGGCCGTCCCACAGGGGATCCGGAGCGGGCGTTCGCCGCAGGGCCGCCCCCTGTCCGGGCGCCGACGTTGCCGGCTTGGCCAGCAGCTCTCGGCCCGCCCATCGTCCCCTGCGCCCCTCCTGGCCTGCTCGTCGTGGGGTTCACGAAGCCTGTCGCCATGGGAGGAGTCGGGCCTCCCCCCGATACCGCAGGGCCTGTCGTCGGACCTGGAGAAGGCGTGGCGGGAGAGGCCGCCGGGGGTGGTGCCGTGGCGACACTGTTGATCTCTGTGGATGTGCTCCTGTCCGGGACAGAAGCAACCCCACCGGGCGCCTCGTAACCTTGGCCGTTCGCCGTGGAGTCCGGGCCACCTGCAGCCGTATGCCTGGCCACGCCCCCGGAGCCCACGCTCTCGGACATCGCGGAGTCTCCCGACCCTGCGGAGCCTGGCTCGTCCGGTTCCCAACGCTGAGTTGTCGGCCGAGGCATCGCCACATCAAGCTTCTTGTCGAACCGCGGCGGTTCCTGCGCCGCCAGCGTCTCCTCCGAGACCGCGTAGTACGACGCCAGCCGGTTCGCCTGGTTGATGGCCTCCTGCCGGTCCTTCTCGACCTTCACCGCTGCGGCGTACTCAGGGTTGCCCTCGATGCGCGCCGGGCTCTCGATGTCGTCGGGGGACTTGCGGATCAGGCGGGTGTCGCGGGGCGGCAGTGAGCTGCGCACCGAGGCGAGGCCCGTGCCCGCGACCGTGATCTGGGTGCCGGCCGTCTGCGCGTACTCGCCGAGCTTGTAGGCATGGGAGACAAGGCCGTTGCCCCAGTCGCGGAAGGCCGTGCCGGAGTCCCCTTCCCAGTCGACCTGCCCGATGAAGTCGCCGAGCTCCTTCGCCGCGTCGTTGAGCGAGCTCCTTGCCTTCAGCAGCGCCTGCCCGGCCTCCTCGAGGTGCTCCGGGTTGGAGTTCTCGATCAGGTCGATCATCGCGTTCAGCTGGTGGCCTTCGAAGGAGGTCCGCCCCGAGAGGCCGGAGCCACCGAAGCCGAATGCCTCCATCGCGGCCTGCATCTGTCGAGTGACGTCCGTGACGACCAGCTGTCCCTGGACGCGTTCGGTGTCCTGCTGCTGCTGTTCCGCAGGAGTCAGCTCCGATGGAGCCTCGGAACCCTGTTCTGGCTTCTTCGGGTCACTCATTCGTCTGCCCACCCCGCGTCACTCTGGTTGTCGGCGTTCCGCTCGGGCTTGGGCGTCCGCTCCGCCTCTGTCCTCTCCCGCTGCTCGTCCAGGTCCGCCTGGATCTCGTAGAACCGCCGCCGTGTGTCGTCGTCCACGTTGTCGAAGCCGACGGCCGCCGCGTGGACGCCGAGGCTCAGGTACTCGATCTGGTCGCCCAGGGACTTCGAGAGCGAGACGAGCGACTCATGGACCCTGTTGTACTGGGTGTAGAGACCGTCCGCCTCCGCGAACGACGCGTTGCCGCCACTCAGCGCGGAGCGGGACACCGCCTGCGCGGCGACCTTCGACCTGCCGGCCGGTGAGCTCTCGAGGTCAGCCAGCAACGCGTTCACGCTCTTCTGGAACTTCTCCAGGGCGCCGACGCCCTTGCGGAGATCCCCTTTGCCTTCGGTCACGCCGCTGCCCTTCCCCGTTTCCCCGTTTGCACAGTCCGTTTCGCGTTGCTATCGCATCCGCGCGAACATCACTGGCTCCATCACGTCACTCTAGCCAATGGCTCTGACAGCACCAACTGTCTTGTCCATCACGTGACTTCCAAGGCGCCGACGCCACCGCCCGGGCCCGTCACACGCGGCCCGGTCGTCCCTGTCTCCGCCGTCGGTCGCGTACGGCTACGGCAGCGCCTGCGATGGAGGCCACCAGGACCGCTCCGCCCACCACTACATAGGTGGCGAGCCGGGCGTCGCGCTCCTCGGCGGTCTCCCCGAGGTGGAACGCGGCCGGGACGGGGGCCTCGCCCTTGCTCACGCCTTCGTGGGCCACCGGCTCCTCGATGGGCTTGTCGTCCTCGGTCAGGGCGCGCACCGGGTCGACGACTCCCCAGCCGACCAGCTGGTCGTGTCCCGCGACCGAGCGTTCCGCCGTCTGCTCGATCTGGGCGACGATTTGCTTCTGCGTCCAGTCCTTGTGCTTGGCCTTGATCAGCGCCGCGACTCCCGCGACGTAAGGGGCCGAGAAACTGGTGCCGTTGTCGGAGCAGTGGCCCCCGCCGGGAACCGTGGAGACCATGTCCACACCCGGGGCCGCGATCCCGACGAAGTCCCCTGACTGGGAGAAGGCCGCCCGTTCGTTGTTGCGGTCCGACGCGGCCACGGCGAGGACACCGTCGTAGGAGGCCGGGTAGGTCTTCTTCACGTTTCCGCCCAGGCCGTCGTTGCCGGCCGAGGCGACGACCACGATCTCCTTGGCCAGGGCGGCGTTCACCGCCTCTTCCAGGAGCGGTGTGGGCTCGACCGCGTCGGCCGTGTCCTGGGAGATGTTGATGACGTCCGCGTCCGCGTCGTCGGCCGCGTACCGGATGGCGGCGGCGAGTGACTCCGCCGTGCCGTGGCCCTCGGCGTCGTTCTGCTGGATCGGGATGATCGTCGCGTCCGGCGCGAGGCCGGTGAACCCGGTGCCCTTCGCCTCGCGCGCGGCGATGATGCCGGCGACCTTGGTGCCGTGGCCCACCCTGTCGGTGGTGCCGTTCTCCTTGCCGCGCTCGAGCTTGTTGCCGTTCTCGTCCTTGAGGTCCCTGTCAAGGAGGTTGCGGCCGCTCCCGGTGTCCACGGCTTTCGTGAGCTGCGGGTTCTTGACGTCGACACCGGTGTCGATGACCGCTACCCGCACGCCCTTCCCCGTGGACTGCTCCCACAGCTCGTCCATCAGCACGCGCTGCAGCGCCCAGGGGCGGCCCGCGTACTTCTCCGAGGGGAAGGTGCACTGGGTGGGGTCCTCGGCCGCCGCGGGCAGCGCGGGCAGCGTGACGAGGAGGACAGCGGTGGCGGCCGTCGCGGTGAGCAGACGCCGGCGAAGGGTGGAGTGCGTGGTCATCCGCTCGCTCCTCACGAACCCTGCGGCTGGCGCGCGGCGCCGGTGGAGAGGCGCGGTCCTGTCGGCAGGAAGGCGGACCAGGCGGCGGGAACGGGCGCGGGTTCGACGTCCTTGTACCCGAGCTGGCTCTGCGCCTGCTGTGCCTCCTTCCGCCTCTCCTCCCTCTCCTCCTCGGTGCCGGACTCACCGATGCCGGAGTCGTCCTGGCCCGCGTCGCCGTTGGACTGCATGGCATAGCGCAGACCGGTGTCGGTCACCAGGAAGAGGGGACCGGATGCCGGACTGGATCCCTTGAACTGCCGGAAGAGCTGGCCGGATCCCGGGGTGACGTAGGCGCTGCTGGAGCCGGTGGGGAGTGTGGCGGGGAAGCTCGTGCCCGCCCAGGTGCTGAGCGTGCTGGCGCCGTCCTTGTCCGAGACGCCGCGCAGGACGTTGCACACGGTGTCGCGGCTTCCGCTCGTCGTGCTCGCGGAGTTGACGGGCGACGGCTCGCTCTCCGGCCAGTCCCACTCCTGCCCGAACGCCTCACCGGGCTCGAAGGATCCCGCATTGACGTGCTTCGCCTTGCCGTCCGGGTTCATGCTGACCAGGGCACGGCTGTTGAGCAGGAGTTTGGCGACGAAGTCGGACACCGGGGCGACCCTGCCCGGCAGGACCACGTACTGCTGGGTCCTGGTGCCGGCGGTCGCGGCGAGAACAGTGCCCACCTTGTTCTCGTCGGACGTGAGCAGGCCCGGAACTCCCGCGTCGGTACCGGGAGTCGCGTCGATGGAGGGGAAGGAGACGGCGTCCCCCATGTGCAGCGTGGCGAGCCAGTCGTCGGTCACCCGCTGTGCGCGGCCCCCGTCGACCAGGGTGCGCAACAGCAGTTCGTCGTTCTTCACGGCGTACGCCTTGCCCGTCGCGTCCACGAGGTAGCGGGTCCGCTCGGGGCCCGGGCCCTCGACGTACATCACCTCGCCGCCCCGCAGTCTGCTCGTGCTGTCGGTCTTGCCCCGCTCGCGCTCCGCGAAGACGAACGCCGCCTTCTGGATGGCCCTGCCGCCCTCGCCGGGGCGTTCGCAGACGGCCCAGCGCTTCGCGGAGGCGGCGTCGGTCCTGTCCGGCAGGCGGTCCGGGGCGTACGGGATGCCGATCGTCGCTCCGCGCGGGATCTTGCCGCTGTCGAGGACCGATTCGTCGACGTTGACGACCGTCCCCTTGTCGGGGGCGAGGAGGAGCTTGGCGCTGGACATGTTCAGCACCGGGTGGAGCTGCGTCTTGCCGTCGGTCGTCAACACCACGTATCGCGTGGTGGATTTGCTCGCGATGATGACGTTCTCGTACGGGGTGTCCCAGTTCTTGGGCGCCACGGGCTTGAACATCCCCCAGGCGCCGAACACCGCCAGGACGACCGCACCGACGATCACTCCGGGCACCACCGCGCGAAGAGGGCGCGGCGCCCCTTCTTCCGAGCCGGACGGGTGGGGCTGCAGGAACTGTGCGACCAACCTCCGCTTCGCGAAGGTGTAGGCATTGAGTTCGTCCCGCCGTGATGCCATGTGCGCGCTGCCCCTTCTCCCCAGTGGGCGACCAGGTTCCCACACCCGCGGTGGGCCGCTGCCGCCGACCGGGCCCCCCTACTATGCCTGTTGGCACTTGGCTCTCACCCCTCAGGTAGGGTGATCGCCCGATCAACGCCCGTATAAAAAAACGGTGAATCCGGACACGAGGGGGCAACGCGGCGATGGGTGCAGCGACGGGGGAGCGCACGAGGCGGTCTGCCCACCGAACGCCCGGCCCTTCCCGACGGCAACGCAGCAACGGGCCGGACTCCACAGCCCCCCGCCCGTCGGCTGACGCCCCCGCGGCGACCACCCTCCGTTCGATCTCCAGGACCGGCCGCGTCGGGCCCGCCCTTCGCCAGATGGTGCTGGTCGAGGCGGCGCTCGCGGTCGCCGCGGTGGGTGCCGCGCTCGGTGGTGCCTGGATGATCCCCGCCGGTGCGATCGCCTGTCTGCTGGTGCTTCTCGCGGTGGTACGCCGACGGGGCCGGGCCGTACAGGACTGGCTGTCGACGGTGTCGTCCCTCCGCCGCCGCAGGCGCACGGCCGATGCTCCGCCCGCGGAGACGGAGCCGCAGCTGGCTCCGGTGGCGGAGAGCGTGCCGGGATTCGCTCCCTACATCTATGTGGACGGCGCCCGCCGCACGGTGGGCATGGTCGGGGACGGCACGTTCCTGACCGCGGTCGTACGGGTCGAGGCGAGCGGTGAGTCGCTCCGCCAGGCCATGGGCGCCCGGTCCCTTCCGCTCTCCCTCCTGGGCGACGCGCTCGCGGTGGACGACATCGTGCTGGAGTCCGCGCAGCTCGTGCAGCAGGTGCGGCCCGCTCCGGCTCCGCACCTGCCGGAGCGTTCGGTGGCCCGCCTCTCGTACGCCCCTCTCCAGGACCGGACCGGCGCGCCCGCGCTGCGGATGACGTGGGTGGCGGTGAAGCTGGATCCGGAGCTGTGCCGGGAGGCCGTGGAGGCGCGCGGCGGTGGCATCGGAGGGGCTCAGCGCTGCCTGGTCCGGGTCGCGGACCATGTGGCGAGCCGGATCACCGGTGCGGGGTTCAAGGCCGCGGTACTGGACCAGGACGAGCTGAACTCCGCTGTGGCGACGTCCGCGTGCGCCAATCCCATCCTGTCGGCGCGCGCCGGACGCCCTGATGCCGCGCCGCAGCGTCGGACGGCCGAGACGGCCCGGGTCTGGCGCTGCGACGACCGCTGGCACACCACCTACGCGGTGGACCGCTGGCCCGAGCTGGGCCGGGGGGCGACTCCGCTCCCGCGGCTCGTCGCGCTGCTGACCTCGGTGCCGGCGTACGCGACGACGTTCAGCCTGACGGTGCGGCGCGGTACGCACCAGGGCCATGTGTCGGTGCGGGGCCACGTACGGATCACCGGCGGTTCCGACACCGAACTGGTCGGGGTCCGCCGGACGTTGGAGCAAGCCGCACGGCACGCGGAGGTCGGCCTCGTCCGGCTGGACCGCGAACAGCTGCCGGGCGTCCTGGCCACGCTCCCGCTGGGAGGCGCACGGTGACACGGCGAATCGCCCCGCGGCGAGGGCTTCTCGGCCCTCGTCACGCGGGCCACACCCTGGCTGCGGATCACCTGGGCGCGCTGTCGCTGCCCGTGGGGGACGACGGCGTGATCATCGGTGACGACGCCGAGGGCCGCCCTCAGATGATCGGCTTCCACCGGCCGGCGCCGTACGACGTCCTGCTGATCGGCGGGCTGTGGACCGCGCAGGTGCTGGCGCTTCGTGCGGCCGCTACCGGGGCCCGGGTGGCGGTCGAGACGGGGCGCGCCCAGGCGTGGACGACGCTGGCACAGGCAGCGGGTGCCGGTCTGGAGTGCATCTCGCTGCATGACGTGGGCAGGGTTCCGCCGACCGGGGCGACCGTCGGCAGTCCTGTGGTGGTGGTGCGGGACTGCGGCATGCGTCCTCCGCGCGGCCGGGTGGTGTCCTCGCCGTGGCAGTCGGTGCTGACGTTGCTGCCCTATCTGAGCCCGGTGGCACCCCGGTTGATGCGGTCGGCCACGCTCGTGGGCATCCAGCGGGTGTCTCCGGCCGAGGCGGAGCAGATCGGCCGGATCCTGGGGCTCGCACGGACGGAGAGCGAGGCTCTGCCGACCCTGGCGGACGGTGTCACGCTCTGGGTGGCCGGCCGCGACCGCCACTGGGTGATGACCGGGGCGACGGACGTCGAGACCGGACTGCTGGGCACAGCTCGCAGGATGGACTGATTCCTCCCCGGTTCGCACCCGGACCCGCCCTCTTCCGAGGATCATGTCCGGGGAACGACACAGTTCGACCGAAGGGACGTGCGCATGGGCACCCAGCAGGAAAAGGACGAGCTCTACGCTCTCGACATCTCGGATGTGGTGTGGCTGAGCGCGCCCGGTACCGAGAACGTCGAGGAACGGGTCGAGATCGCCCACCTCCCCGGAGGTGCCGTCGCCATGCGCTCGTCGCTGGACCCGGGGACCGTACTGCGCTACACGGAGGCGGAGTGGCGTGCGTTCGTGCTGGGAGCGCGCGACGGCGAGTTCGACCTCACGTAGAGACCGCGAGGAGTGGGGGCGGCCCGTCCTGGACGGCCGCCCCCTCGCTGCGTCCGGGCGCGGCCCGGTGCGTGACAAACAGTCCGTTTTCTCACGTTCCGGCGCGGTCGCTCCACCCGAGGGCCCTACGTGACCTACGGGACAGTCGCCGCTGAGCGATACGCCCTGCCGTAGTGCGCCCCGTGGCGATTAGGGTGGGTGGGGGCGCGGCAGAGGAACCTGCGGGCAGGCACTGCGCGTCGCAAGGGGGAGAGCCGGGCGGACCGGACAACGGGAACGGTCGCCCCCACCCACCACGGCACAAGGGTGCTCGACCACACCAGGAGGCAAAGTGAACGGCGATCGGGACGAGATCAGCGGGGGATGGAACACGCCCGTCGACGAGTCGTCCGACGCGGATCCCGCCGAGATGACGGGTGAGTTCACCATCGACTACACCCCTCCCGCCTGGTACACGCAGAACGCGCCGGGCGACTCGTCGGGAGGCGCGGGGTCCCATCTGGCACCGCCTCCGCCGCAGGGGGCGCCGATGTCCGTACCGGCGCCGCCGGCCCCCGGCGGATTCGAGCCCCACCGGCCGCAGGCACCGGCGGCTCCGTCCGAATCCGCCCCGGCCGCCCCGTCCGAGCCTCCCTCGCCCTCCTACGAGCCCGCGCCTCCGGCGCCGGCTCCCGCCGCGGCCCCGACGGGCTCCGCCGAGCCGGACGCGGTGGGCGGCCCGTTCGGCGGCGGTGACGTGGAGAGCGGCGCCACCATGCGGTTCTCCCCCGCCGCGCTGAAGCAGGAGATCGCCGAGCGCGAGGCGGCCAGGGCAGAGGCGGCGGCACCGGGCTCCGGTGCCTCCGACGAGCCCCCGTCCCCGGCCGGCCTGTCCGAGGGCGTCGGCGAGCGCCCTGACGCTCCGGTGGACGGGCAGGATCCCGTGGACGGCGAAGGGGCCGACGCCCCGGAGGCCGATGCGGGGGCCACCGACGAGGGGCCCTCCGACGACACCCCGGAGACAGGCGACGGCCACGTCGACGCCCGTGCCGACTCGCGGGCCGACGGAACAGAGGACTCCGTGCACGGCGCGGCCCCCCGGGAGACGACTTCCGCAGCCGCACCGGCCGAGGACACGCACCCGGCCGATGCGCCGTCGAACGCTCCGGCGCCGTGGTCCCCGCCGCCGGCGCAGAGCGCACTGCCGCCGCTGCCGCCCGCCTTCCAGCCGGCCGCGCAGCAGCCGAGCGCGCCTCAGTCCGCGCCGCAGTGGCCCGCGCAGCAGCCCGGAGCCGTCCCGGCGGCCGATGCGCAGGGCGGATACGGCTTCCCGCAGGCCGGACAGGGCGGATACGGCTTCCCGCAGGGGGCCACACCGCCGCCGCCCGCACAGCAGGCCCCGCAGCAGCCGGTGCAGCCCCCGGCAGCGCAGCAGCCCAACGCGCTCACTCCGCAGGGTGGTTACGGCTTCCCGCAGGCGCCCCAGCAGCAGTTCCCCGCCCAGGCCGCACCCCAGCTGCCCCCGGCCGCGCAGCCTCAGGGGGGTTACGGGTTCCCGGCCCCGCAGGCCCACCAGCAGCCGCAGCCGCCCGCGCAGGGAGCGCCGCTCCCCCCGCAGATCCCGCAGCAGCCGGCCCAGGGCACCCCGCACCTGCCCGCCCAGCAGCAGCAGCAGCAGCCCGAGGCCTACCAGCCGCAGCCGCCCGCACCCCAGGCACCGCCCGTCGACCCGCGCACCGGGTCCGCCTGGCCGACGCCGGTCACCCATGACCAGCGTGAGCGTTCCGTCCCCGGCGCCCCGCTCGGCTACACGGCCGCGGTGGAGCTGTCGTCGGACCGGCTGGTCCGGGGGAAGCAGAAGGCCAAGAGCAGCCGTACGCCGTCCGCGGCCTCCCGCTTCAAGCTGGGAGGGAAGAAGGAGGAGATCGAGCGCCGGCGCAAGCTGGACCTGATCCGTACGCCGGTGCTGTCCTGCTACCGGATCGCGGTCATCAGCCTCAAGGGCGGCGTCGGCAAGACCACGACGACCACCGCGCTCGGATCGACCCTGGCCACCGAGCGGCAGGACAAGATCCTCGCCATCGACGCCAACCCGGACGCGGGCACGCTCGGCCGACGGGTGCGCCGCGAGACCGGCGCCACCATCCGCGACCTGGTGGGGGCGATCCCGTACCTCAACTCGTACATGGACATCCGCCGCTTCACCTCGCAGGCGCCCTCCGGCCTGGAGATCCTCGCCAACGACGTGGACCCGGCGGTCTCCACGACCTTCAACGACGAGGACTACCGGCGGGCCATCGACGTCCTGGGCAAGCAGTACCCGATCATCCTCACCGACTCGGGCACCGGCCTGCTCTACAGCGCGATGCGCGGTGTGCTGGACCTCGCCGACCAGCTGATCATCATCTCGACGCCGTCCGTCGACGGCGCCTCCAGCGCGTCGACCACGCTGGACTGGCTGTCGGCGCACGGTTACGCGGATCTGGTGCAGCGGTCCCTGACCGTCATCTCCGGGGTCCGCGAGACCGGGAAGATGATCAAGGTCGACGACATCGTGCAGCACTTCGAGACGCGCTGCCGCGGCGTGGTGGTCGTGCCGTTCGACGAGCACCTGTCGGCGGGCGCCGAGGTCGACCTCGACATGATGCGCCCGAAGACCCGGGAGGCCTACTTCAACCTCTCCGCGCTCGTCGCGGAGGATTTCCAGCGGGCCCAGCAGCAGCAGGGGCTGTGGACCGCGGACGGCAGCAACCCGCCACCGCAGTTCGCTCCCCCGATGCCAGGACAGCAGACGCCGGGTCAGCAGGCGCCCGGTCAGCAGCAGTACGCGCCGCAGCCCCAGCACGGCCGGCCGTACCCCGGACAGCCCCAGCCGAGCCAGCCGTACCCCGGGCAGCCCCAGCCGGGCCAGCCGTACCCCGGACAGCCGTATCCCGGACAGCCGCAGCAGCCGTATCCGCCCCAGCAGCCCTACGCCGGGCAGCAGCCGTACGGGGGGCAGCAGCCCCCGGCCCAGCAGGCCGCCGCACCGCAGCAGCCGTACCCGCCGTACGCCGGCCCGGGGGCGCAGAACAACGGCTGGCAGCAGGTGCCGCCCGCCCCGGCGCAGCCCGGCGGGAATCCGGCCGGGCCGCCTCCGCCGCCCGCGCAGCACGATGGCCAGGCACATCAGTCCGGGCAGCCCGAACTGCAAGGTCCCGTTCCGCCGGCCGGCTGGCAGCAGCACCCTCCGCAGCCGCCGTCGGCGCCTCAGCAGTAAGGCAGTAGAGGTCTAAACCAATGAGGGCCCGCACCGTTCACCCGGTGCGGGCCCTCATTGCATTCCCGCAGACCACACGCGGTTTGGCCGACCGTTGACGCGACTCGACCGGCGCTGATAAACCTTCGCTTCACCAGCTGGCGAACCAGAGATCTGCCCGCCTTCACCATGCGAGTCATGACGCGAGGTCCACGTCCATGGTCACAAGATTCCCTCCACGCCCGGCCCGTCCACGCGGCCGTCTGCGTATCCTTCTCGCTTCCGGAGCCGCCGCCCTGGCGCTGGCCGCCGGATCGGTCGTCCCCGGAAACCCGTTCGGCCCTGCCCCGCAGGAGGCACAGGCAGCTGACGGCAAGTCGACCCTCACGGTCGCGGTCGCGCAGAGCGTCGACTCCCTGAGCCCTTTCCTCGCGCAGCGGCTGGTTTCCACGAGCATCCACCGGCTGATGTATGACTACCTCACCAACTACGACGCCAAGGACAACCACACGATCCCCGGCCTCGCCACCAAGTGGGAGGCCTCGGCGGACAAGCTGACGTGGACGTACACCATCCGGTCCGACTCGAAGTGGTCGGACGGGGAGAAGGCCACCGCCGAGGACGCGGCCTGGACCTTCAACAAGATGATGACCGACGAGGGTGCCGCCACCTCCAACGGCAGCTTCACCTCCAACTTCAAGAAGGTGACCGCTCCCAGCCCGGACAAGCTGGTCATAGAGCTGAAGCAGCCTCAGGCCACGATGACGGCACTGGACGTGCCGATCGTGCCCGAGCACGTCTGGGACAAGGTCGGCGACTTCTCCAAGTTCAACAACGACACGAAGTTCCCGATCGTCGGCAACGGGCCCTTCATCCTGACGGACTACAAGGTCGACAGCTATGTGAAGCTGAAGGCCAACAAGGACTTCTGGCGCGGTGCGCCCAAGTTCGACGAGATCGTGTTCCGGTACTACAAGGACCAGGACGCCGCCGTCGCCGCCCTCCGAAAGGGTGAAGTCTCCTTCGTCGCCGGAAGCCCGAGCCTGACCCCCGCCCAGTCGGCCTCGCTGAAGAGCGCCGAGAACATCAAGGTGAACGACGCCCCCGGCCGCCGCTTCTACGCACTCGCCACCAACCCCGGCGCGCGGACCAAGGACGGCGAGAAGTTCGGCGACGGGCATCCGGCGCTGCTGGACCAGAAGGTCCGTCAGGCGCTGTTCATGGCGGTGGACCGCACGACCATCATCGACAAGGTCTTCCAGGGCCACGCCATAGAGGGCGAGGGATACATCCCGCCCCGCTACGGCTCGTACTTCTGGAAGCCGTCGGCCGAGCAGAAGCTCGCCTACGACCCCGCGAAGGCGGGCGCCCTCCTCGACGAGGCGGGCTACAAGAAGAACGGTGCCGGCAAGCGGACCGGCAAGGACGGCAAGCCGCTCGACTTCCGCATCCTGTGCCACGCCACGGACCCCAACGACAAGGCGATCGGCAAGTACCTCCAGGAGTGGTGGGGCGACCTCGGTGTCGGCCTGAAGGTCGACTGCCTCGACAACGTCTCCGACCCCTGGTACGCCGGTGAGTACGACCTCGCCTTCGACGGCTGGTCCGTCAACCCGGACCCCGACTTCGTGATGTCGATCCACACCTGCGCGGCGCTGCCGTCCAAGCCGAAGGAGTCGGCGGCGACCGACAACTTCATCTGCGACAAGCAGTACGACGAGCTCTACGCCAAGCAGCTGGCGGAATACGACCCCGCCAAACGGGCCGACCTCGTGAAGCAGATGGAGTCGCGGCTGTACGACACGGGATACATGAATGTCATGGCGTACCCGAATGCCGTCGAGGCCTACCGCACCGACCAGATCAAGTCCATCACGACGATGCCGTCGGACGCGGGCAACATCTACGGTCAGGACGGTTACTGGAGCTGGTGGTCGGCGGTCCCGGCCGCCGGGGCGTCGGGCGGCTCGTCCGGCGACAGCTCCAGCTCCACCGGAGTCCTCGTCGGTGTCGGTGTCGCCGTAGTCGTCCTCGCCGGTGGCGGGCTGCTGTTCGCCATGCGTCGTCGTTCCACCGCGGAAGACCGTGAATAGTCCATGAGCACAGAAAGCACTCCCGCGCTCCTGAAGGGCGCGGCGGGCGTGGACGCTGTGCAGACCGACGGCCCGGCTCCGGCCGGGCCGTCGGCCCGCAGCCCACGCGCCCGCAGCACGACCGCCTACCTCCGTTACGCGGCGGGCAAGCTGGCCGGTGCGGCCGTCTCGCTGTTCGCCGTGCTCGTCACCAGCTTCTTCCTGTTCCGCCTGATCCCCGGCGACCCGGTCAAGCAGATGACCGGCGGCCGGCAGGTGTCGACCGAGCAGATCGCGGCGATGCGCAAGGAATTCGGCCTGGACCTGCCCCTGTGGCAGCAGTTCGTCGAATACTGCGGCAAGGCCCTGACCGGGGACTTCGGTACGTCGTACCAGTTCCGCGCGCCCGTGATGGACAAGATCTCCGAGGCGCTGCCCGCGACACTGCTGCTCACCGGCACCGCGTTCGTGATCTACACCGCGATCGGCATCTGGCTCGGCGCCAGGTCCGCCTGGCGCAACGGCTCGGCCGGCGACCGCTTCCACACCGCCTTCGCCCTGACCCTCTACTCGGTGCCGTCCTTCTGGCTCGGCCTGCTCCTGATCATCACGCTGTCGGTGGGCATCGGGCCCATCCCGGGCATGTTCCCGACCGGCGGGATGGAGTCCGGCAACTCCAGCGGCTTCGGCTACGTCCTCGACGTCGCCCACCACCTGGTCCTGCCGGTCATCACCCTCGTCGCCGTCGAGTACGCGCGCACCCTGCTCGTGATGCGCTCCTCGCTGCTCGACGAGATGGGCAGCGACTACCTCACGACGGCCCGTGCGAAGGGCCTGCGCGACGACCTCGTACGCCGGCGCCACGCCGTTCCGAACGCGATGCTGCCGACCGTGACACTGCTCTTCGTCAACCTGGGCAACACGGTGGCGGGCGCCATCCTGGTGGAGACGGTGTTCTCCTGGCCCGGACTGGGCGGGCTGTTCTACCAGGCGCTGAGCGTGCCCGACCTGCCACTCGTGCAGGCGCTGTTCTTCGTCTTCGCCGCCGCGGTGATCCTGATGAACACGCTCGCCGATGTGATCTATCCGCTCCTCGATCCCCGGGTGGGCCGATGACGACCACGACCGACGCGACGACGGCCACCAGCCCGCGCGCACTGACCTGGGCCCGCCGGCGGCATGCGGCCACCCGCTTCTGGCAGCAGTACCGCAGCCACCGGGCCGGCCTGGCCGGCCTCGCCGTACTCGCGCTGATCGCCCTGATCGCGCTGGCCGCCCCGCTGCTGGTGGGCGCGGACTCCCGGAGCGTCACCGAGGCGCCCGGCGGGCCGCTGGAGTCCCCGAGCGCGGAGTTCCCCCTCGGTACCGATCAGTTCGGCCGCAGTCTGCTCGCCCTCCTGGTCTGGGGCACCCGGGTGTCTCTGACCGTCGGTCTGCTCGCCGCCTTCCTCTCGGTGGCCATCGGGACCCTGGTGGGCATCACGGCAGGGCACTTCAAGGGCTGGTACGGCAACATCATCATGCGGGTCACCGACTGGTTCCTGGTGATGCCGACGCTGGTGCTCGCCATCGCGCTGGCCACCGTGCTCTCCCGGTCCCTGTGGACCACGGTCCTCGCCATCGGCGTGACGACCTGGCCGACGACCGCGCGACTCGTGCGCGCGCAGACACTGTCCGTGGAGTCCCGGCCGTACATCGAGCGTTCCAAGGCGCTCGGCGGCGGGCACGGCCACATCATGTCCCGCCATGTGCTGCCGAACGTGATGCCGCTGGTGCTCGCGCAGACCACACTGGTGATCTCCACCGCCATCCTCACCGAGGCGACCCTCGCCTTCCTCGGGCTGGGCGATCCCACGATCGTCTCCTGGGGCGGACTGCTCCAGGACGCCCGTGAGGCCGGAGCGGTCAGCTCCGGCAACTGGTGGTACCTCGCTCCGCCCGGACTCGCCATCGCGGTCGTCGCCCTCGCGTTCACGCTGTGCGGCCGCACCATCGAGTCCGTGCTCAACCCCAAGCTGGGGGTGTCCCGTTGACCGCCGTGAAGACCGAGAACACGCCGAAGCCGGAGACCGGGCAGCCGCTGCTCGAGGTCCGGAACCTCCATGTCACCTACGGCTCGGGGGCCTCGGCCGTCCCCGCCGTCCGAGGCGTCGACCTGCGGGTCGAGGCGGGCCAGAAGCTCGGCATCGCCGGGGAGTCCGGCTGCGGCAAGTCGACGCTGGCGCTCGCCCTGCTGCGTCTGCTCCCCGCGTCCGCGACCCTGAGCGGCGAGATCCTGCTCGACGGGGAGGACATCCTCGCCATGAAGTGGGGGCGGCTGCGGGCCGTCCGCTGGGCGGGGGCGTCGATCGTCTTCCAGGGGGCGATGCACTCGCTGAACGCCGTGCACCGCATCGGGGACCAGATCGCCGAACCGATCCTGCTGCACCGCAAGTCCACCCCGGCGGCGGCGCGCAGGCGCGCCGGTGAGCTGCTGGAGCAGGTGGGGCTCCCGGCCGCTCGGGCGGACGCCTACCCGCACGAGCTGTCCGGCGGCCAGCGCCAGCGCGTCATGATCGCGATGGCGCTGGCCTGCGACCCGCGGCTGATCATCGCCGACGAGCCCACCACGGCGCTCGACGTGATGATCCAGGCCCAGATCCTGCGGCTGATCGAACAGCTCGTCAGTGACCAGGACCTCGGCCTGATCATGATCAGCCACGACCTGGCGGTGCTCTCCGACACCTGCGACCGGCTGTCGGTGATGTACGCCGGCCGGGTCGTCGAGGAGGGTCCGGCCAAGCAGGTCCACGAGAACGCGAGGCATCCGTACGCCGCCGCGCTGTCGGCCGCCTTCCCGCGGATCGGCGACCTCGCGTCCCGGCACGCGCCCCGCGGCCTGCCGGGTGACCCGCCGGACCCGTCGGCGCTGCCCCCGGGCTGTACGTTCCATCCCCGCTGCCCGGCGGCACTGGACTCCTGCGCCACCGAGGACCAGGAGCTGCGGATCGCCGGCCCGTCCCGGCGCGCGGCCTGTGTGCTGGTGGAGCCGGGCGCCACCGCGGCGTCCGGTCCGCTCGGCGGCGCCGAGGAAGCAAGGAGCACGTCATGACCACCACTCCCCCGGCCCCCCTGCTCAGCGCCCAGGCGCTGAAGGTCGCCTTCCCGGGCCGTCGCGGGGCGGCGACCGCGCGTGCGGTCGACGGGGTCGACCTCGACATCCGCCCCGGTGAGATCGTCGCCCTGGTAGGCGAGTCGGGCTGCGGCAAGACGACGCTGGCCCGGTCACTGCTGGGCCTGGTGGAGCCGACCGCCGGCCGGGTCACCTTCGGCGGCGAGCCGCTCGACTACGGTGGCCGCGCTCTCAAGGCGTACCGCAAGCGGGTGCAGCTGGTGCTCCAGGACCCGAGCGGCTCGCTCAACCCCCGCCACACCGTGTACGACGCGGTCGCGGAGGGCCTGCGCATCCACGGGTACGCGGGCGACGAGCACGCGGCGGTGTCCGGGGCGCTGGCGCGAGCGGGGCTGCGGCCTCCGGAGCGGTTCTTCCTGCGCTATCCGCACGAGCTGTCGGGTGGTCAGCGTCAGCGCGTCGTGATCGCGGGCGCGCTGGTACTGGAGCCCGAACTCATCGTCGCGGACGAGCCCGTGGCCTCGCTGGACGCGTCCGTACGCGGAGAGATCCTGGCGCTGCTGCTGAGGCTGCGCGACGAACTGGGCCTCTCCGCGCTGGTGGTGACGCACGATCTGGGGCTCGCGTGGAACATCGCGGACCGGGTGGCCGTGATGTACCTCGGCCGGATCGTGGAGACGGGTGACGTCGAACAGATCCTCACCGCACCCCGGCACCCGTACACCCAGGCGCTGCTGTCCGTGCTGCCCGAGGCGGACGGCGAGCCGGTGATCCTCACGGGCGAACCGCCGGACCCTTCGAAGGTCCCGTCCGGGTGCCGCTTCCACGCCCGGTGCCACATCCTCGCCTCGGGTGAGGCGGAGCGTGCGGGCGTCGCCGAGGCGTGCCGCACGAAGGATCTGCCGGTGCTGGAGGGGGACGGCCGGACACAGGTCGCCTGTCACTGGGCCACGGCGGGCGTGGAGGCGGTCTCCTAGGACGCCGCACGCCGCTCCGGGGCCTCTGGCCGGGACCGGTCTCCAGGACACCGGCTCCGGGGCCTCCGGGCCGGTCTCCAGGGCACCGCTCGCCGCACGCCGGTCCGGGGCTGTCTCTAGGACGCCGCCCCGGGACCGCCGTCCGGCCGGTCCCCGAACTGCGGACCATGGTGGATCGTGCCCGTCATCTCCTTGAGGGGGCGCCCCGTTCCGCCCCAGCGGTGCTGGATGATCTCGGCGGCGATGGAGACGGCCGTCTCCTCCGGGGTACGGGCCCCGAGGTCGAGGCCCACGGGCGAGGCGAGGCGGGCCAGTCCCGCCTCGTCCACCCCGGCCGCCCGCAGCCGGGCGATCCGGTCGGCATGGGTGCGCCGGCTGCCCATCACCCCGATGTACGCGGCGGGTGTCCGCAGCGCCGCGGCGAGCAGGGGCACGTCGAACTTCGGGTCGTGGGTCAGCACGCAGACGACCGTGCGCGCGTCCACCGGGGTCGACTCGAGATAGGTGTGCGGCCAGGCGCGGACGACCTCGTCGGCCGTGGGAAAGCGCTCCCGGGTGGCGAAGGCCGGTCGGGCGTCGCAGACCGTGACCCGGTAGCCGAGGAAGGAGCCGATCCGCGCGGTGGCCGCCGCGTGGTCGATGGCCCCGAAGACGAGCATGCGGGGCGCGGGGGCGTACGTCTGGACGAAGACGGTGACGTCCTGCATGCGGCGCTCACCGTGCGGGCCGTACCGGCCGCTGCCGGTGGTTCCCTGCGCGAGCAGCCCGCGCGCGTCGTCGGTGACGGCGGCGTCGAGCCCCTCGTCGCCGAGGGAACCGCTGGTGCGGCCGGCCAGGACCAGTCGGCGGGCGCCCCGCGGCGCCGCTCCGGACACCACCGTGGCGAGGGCGACGGGCTCCCCGGCGGCGATGGTCGCGGCCAGCTCCCGCAGCATGTCCCGGTCGGCGGCGGCAACGTAGGGCTGCACCAGGACGTCGATCGTGCCGCCGCAGGTCAGCCCGGCGCCGAATGCCTCGTCCTCGCTGATGCCGTACGTCCGCAACTGCGTCTCGCCCGTGGCGAGGGTCTCGGTGGCGGCCTCGTACACATCGCTCTCCACGCACCCGCCGGAGACGCTGCCCGCCACCGTCCCCGTGGCGTTCACCGCCATCACGGCGCCGGGGGCCCGCGGTGCGCTGCCCCGCACCGCGACGACGGTGGCCAGGGCGAAGGGCGTACCGGCGGCGTGCCAGTCACTCAGCTCCGACAGCAGTTCACGCACGTGCGCACGTCCTCCCGGATCGACGGCTCCTGCCCCCGACGATGCCCCGGAGCCGGCGCGCGCACCACAGGAAGGAGTCAGGCGCGCTCGTACGCCGCGACCAGCTCGCTGGACCGCTTCACGTCCGCGGCCATCGCCACCAGCAGGTCGTCGACCGACTCGAACTTCAGCATGCCGCGCACGTAGGAGAGGAAGTCCACGGCCACGTGCAGCCCGTACAGGTCGAGGCCGACGCGGTCGATCGCGTACGCCTCGACGGTCCGCTCGGTGCCGTCGAACTGCGGGTTCGTGCCCACGGAGATCGCGGCGGGCATCGCCTCGCCGTCCACGGTCAGCCAGCCGGCGTAGACACCGTCGGCGGGGACGGCCGTGTGCGGCAGGGTCTCCACGTTCGCCGTGGGGAAGCCGAGCTCCCGGCCGCGCTGGGCACCGCGCACGACGACGCCCTCGACACGGTGCGGGCGGCCGAGGATCTCCGCGGCGCCCTCGACGTCGCCCTCCGCGACCAGGCGGCGGGTGAGCGTGGAGGAGAACGGCTCGCCGCCTCCGGCCTCACCCCTCACGTGGAGGTCGATGACCTCGACCTCGTAGTCGTACGTCGGGCCGAGATCGGCGAGGTAGGTGACGTTTCCCGCCGCCCGGTGGCCGAAGCGGAAGTTGGGACCTTCGATGACCAGCTTCGCGTGCAGCTTGTCGACGAGCACCTTCACGATGAAGTCGGCGGGCGACAGCTGCGAGAACGCGGCGGTGAACGGCAGGATCAGCACCGCGTCCACACCCAGTCCGGCCATGAGCTCGGCACGCCGGTGGTGCGGAGCGAGCAGCGGCGGGTGTGTGCCGGGGCGGACGACCTCGCTGGGGTGCGGGTCGAAGGTGACGACCACGGAGGGCACGCCCAGCTCCCGCGCCCGCTCCACGGCCCGGCCGATGATCAGCTGGTGCCCGCGGTGCACCCCGTCGTAGGAGCCGATGGTGACGACGCTGCGTCCCCAGCCCTCGGGGATGTCCTCCAAGCCACGCCAGCAGTGCACTGTGACCGCTCCTCGCCCGCACCTGTGTACGTGTGTATGTCCATTACGCAGGTCTAAGACTGCCATGCTCACGTCCTGCGGCCCGCATCGGCACCGGGATCCCGTGGGGCGGCCCGTCCAGGGCATCCATCGTCCGCCGGGCTCCGGGGCCCACCACGGCGGCCCACTCCTGCGGGGCGTCGGTCACCCACCGGATGACGAGGGCGCCGAATCCGGGATCGTCCCGGGCGATTTCGGCCAGCCCGCGGTCGAAGCGGGCCGCTCCCTCGGGTGTACGCGCGAGCAGCATCCCGGTGCGGTGCACCAGCGCCCTGGTCCGTGCCTCGGGGCGGAGCCCGGAACCGGCCGCCGCGGCCCGCAGGAGGGCGTCGAGGACTTCGGAGTCCTTCCCCGTGCCCTGCTCGAACTCCAGCAGCACCTCCAGCAGCTCGGCCCGCAGGGGCCTCGACGCGTTGGTGCCGGGCGCGGCGAGCACCCGGGCCAGCGCCGCGCGTACGGGCGGTGGCGCGGGGCGGTCGCGCAGCAGTCCGGTCATCAGGGGCAGCAGCAGTGCCCGGGCCGCGGGGCTGTGCTCCAGCCTGAGATCCACGTACGCGGCGGCCTGCGCGGCGGCGTCCTCCCCGGACCGGCTGTCGATGTACCGGCGCACGAGACCGGGTGCGTGCAGCGCCAGGGCGGGGGTGTCCAGGGAGGCCAGTTCCCGCAGGACATCGTCCGCGGCCTGGCCGGGCAGCGACAGGCGGGCCCGCAGGGCGGCGAGGACCGGCTCCGGATATGCGGGGAACACCTCCGTCAGCAGGGCCACCGGCAGCCGGGGGTCACCGGCGGCGAAGATCCGCAGGGCCTGCGGCAGGTAGCGGCCCCCTGCCTCCGGGTCCCGGACGAGGACGGTGAGCGCGGGGGCGTGCAGGGAGGTGTCGTCCGGGCGTGCCAGCAGGGTGAGCGCGGCGCCGCGCAGCAGGGCGCGATCGGTGCCGGAGAGGGCGGGTGCGGCGATCAGCACGGCGTGAAAGGCCGCGGCGGCGCGGCGCGCGGGCCGCTCGTCGTCGCGTGCCCAGCGGTCGACGGCGCGGCAGAGGGCGGCCGGCTCGTCCTCGGTGAGGGCGGCGAGCAGTTCGGCGGCCCTCGCGTGGGCGGTGTCGGCGAGCGCCTCGGTCAGGTCGTCGACGGCGAGGTCCCGGCGGGCGTACAGGAGGGCCTGTGCGGCGGAGGCCACGGTGAGCCGCATCGGTACGTCCTTCTCGGCGGGCAGAGGGCTCTCGTCCCCGAGCCACTGGCACAGCAGCGCCTGGACGGTGCTGGGGCGGGCGGCCAGCCGCCGGGCCACGGCGTCCAGATAGCGCTCGCCGCCGCCCTGGCGGGCTGCCGTGTCGGCGGGCAGGAGCCTGCGCAGGAGGTCGAGCCGGTCGCCCTCGGGCAGCCGGATCCGGCGCCAGAACCACGGCCCGAACGCGGCGTAGGGGCCGAGCGCGGACGGGCCGGACAGGGACCGCCGGGTGATCCGGCCGGCGAGCACCCGCAGCACCCCGAGACAGGGCCGGGCGTCGGCCACCCTGAGCAGGCTCTCCCGGAGCAGGTGGGCCGCCCACCACGCGGCGTCGGGGAGCCGCCGTCGCGTGCCGGGTCCGGGCTCCAGCCGGTCCATCGCCTCGATCAGGTCGGCCATGCGGTGGGCCAGCGCCGCGTGTCCCTGCCGCCGCTCCAGCAGGAGCATCGCCTGGAGCACCGGGCCGATGCGGTGGCGCGGCACCGGGAGGTTGGCGGGTTCGCCGAGGTCCTGCGGGGCGGGCGCCGGTACCGAGGGCGCGTCGTCCGCGTGCCAGCGGTGGACCAGCGAGTGGAGGGCCGCGTCCAGGTCGAGGTGCGCGCCCTGTACCCAGTCGCCCAGCTCCTCGTGGGCGAAGCGGTAACCCGCGCCCGCCGGGACCAGCAGCCCCTCGGTGAGGACCGCCGACGCCCACCCCGTGCGCCAGGGGAAGAGGTCCTCGAACGCCGCCCGGTCCAGCTCTCCCTGTCCGGGCCCGAGACAGCGCCTGGCCGCCTCGTGGACCTGGCCCGCCACCTTGGCCGCCAGTCCGCGGACCGCCGTGCCGCGGAGCCTGGGTTCGGCCTGGGCACCGATCCTGACGGCGATCCGGAGGCAGGCGAGGTCCAGGTGCGCGGCGAAGACCTCCTCCGTGCCGGGCCTGCCGGGTACGTCGGGGGGCAGCGCGGCCCGCACCTCGGCGAGGAGGCGCAGGGTGAGCGGGTGCCGGTCGTGGCCCGGCGCGATCGTGCCGGGCGGGATTCCGTAACGCTCGGCCGCCCGCTCGGCCTGTTCCGCCGTGAGGTCGCCGAGCCGTACGGCGGGCGGCAGCCCTCCGGCCGGACGCTCCGGCCGGTGCAGGGCGCCGGGCGGGTACAGCGCTCCCGCGGTCTCCCAGTGCTCGGGGCGGCAGGCGACGACCATGCGCGTCTCGTGGGACACGAGCCACGCGGCGCTCGCGCGGGCCCACCCCGCGAGCCGGTGGGCCAGCAGGGGCGGCATCTCCTCGGGTCCGTCGACGACGACGAGCAGCGGATTCCCCGAGGCCGTGGCGAGGGCGGCCACCCGCTCCGGTGTGGCCGCCTCCATGTCACCCCGGGCCCCGGCGGCGCTGATGATCCTCCCGGAGCGCTGCAGCGCCCGCGCCATCGCGTCGCCGACCGAGGTGTCGTCGGCCAGCAGGTCGGCTCCTCGCAGCCAGAGGGTGAGGGCGGGCACGGGCCCGCGGGCCCGGCGGGCGGCGAGCGCGGCGAGCTCCGTGGTACGGCCTGTCCCAGGTACGCCGACCAGGCCGAGGACGGGCCCCGTGCCGCTCTCGAAGGCGGTGAACTCGGCGCTGATGTGCGGGCGTTCGACCACCTCCGTCCCGCACGGGCGCGCGTCGGCGTGGCCGAGCGAGGTGGCCGTCAGCTGCAGGGCCCCGGCCAGGTTGAGGTGGCTGCCGTATCCCGGGACGCCGCTCGCGTTGCGCCGGAGCACCTCGGCCAGCGGCCCGGGGGCGTCCTCGGGTGTCAGCGGCACCGCGAGCCCGGCGGTCTCGCGCCCGGCGCTCAGAGCGGTCGAGAGCACGCCGAGGACGGCCCCGGTGCGGGGGTCGGTGACGGGCCCGCCGACGGCGGCGCCGCCGGAACGCAGCGCGTCGCGACCGTCCGTGCCGAGGGCGAGCTCCAGGGCGTCCTCCACCGGGTGTGCGCGCCCGCCCTCGGTGTACGTCGCAGGGGTCGTCCCGAGCACCCGTGCCTCGCGCCAGCCGTGGGCGGCGATCCGCACGTAGGCACCGGGCACGATCTCCTCGCGTACGGCGATGGGGAGCGGCTCCGCCCCCAGGGCCGCGGGGTCGCCGGTGCGCAGGAGGGCGAGCCCCAGGGAGGGCATCGCGGTGATGTCGTCGGGGCCCACGGAGCAGCTGCGGCCGCCGGCCGCGTGCAGCGTCAGGGCCTCGGAGCGTGCGACGGCCTGATGACTGGTGACGACGGTGCCCCGGTCGTCCGCGACGAATCCGGTCCCCCGCGGCCGGCCCGCCTCGTCGCAGATCCTCACAAGTGTCGACCGGTCCCCGCTGCCCATGGTCCGACCGTAGGTCCCCAGTGATCGTCGCGAGAAATCCGAGGCGCGAAAGCGCCCCCCTCACCCCCCTCGGTCACTCCGAGCGCCCGTCCATTGGGGTGAATCGGTGGATCCGTGTGGACAGGGATGGTCGCGGGAGGGGGGTCGTGGAGCGGGCGCGTAGCCGGGGGGACTGCCCGCTCCACGAGGGGCCGGACCCTCACGGGGTCTCCGGCTCAGGCGAAGACGGCGAGGCTCTTGGCCTTGCCCTTCTGCTCCTCGACGAGCACCAGGAACCTCCCGTCGGGCCCGAAGACACCGACCGGTCCCGGCGGATACGACGGCATGTCCAGCCGCACGCCGTTGAGCAGCAGTCCGGCGCGCTTCTCGTCCACGTCCCAGCGGGGGAAGGCGGACGCGGCGGCCTCGGCCACCGGCATCACGGTCAGCTCCTGCTGGTGCTGGTCGAGCGTGCGCGCCGCGTCGAGCCCGTACGGGCCCACGCGGGTGCGCCGCAGCGCCGTCAGGTGTCCGCCGACACCGAGGCCGCCCCCGAGGTCGCGGGCCAGGGCGCGGATGTACGTGCCCGAGGAGCACACCACGGAGACGACCAGGTCGACGACCGGGGTGCCGTCCTCGGCGACCGCCTCGCGGACGTCGTAGACGCGGAAGGACGAGATGGTCACCGGGCGGGCCGGGATCTCGAACTCCTCGCCGCCCCGCACCCGGGCGTAGGACCGCTTGCCGTCGATCTTGATGGCGCTGACCTTGGACGGCACCTGCATGATCGCGCCGGTCAGGGCGGCGACCCCGGCGTCGATGCCTTCCCGGGTCACCCCCGACGCATCGGTGGACGAGGTGATCTCGCCCTCCGCGTCATCGGTGACGGTGTCCTGTCCGAGCCTGATCGTCCCCAGGTACTCCTTCTCGGTCAGGGCGAGGTGACCGAGCAGCTTGGTCGCCCGCTCGACGCCGAGCACGAGGACACCGGTCGCCATCGGGTCCAGCGTGCCGGCGTGGCCGACCCGCCGGGTGCGGGCGATGCCACGCATCTTGGCCACGACGTCGTGCGAAGTGAAGCCGGACGGCTTGTCGACGATGACAAGTCCGTCCGGCGTCTTTTCCTGCTTGTTCTGCGTCATGCGGAAGGCGAGTCCTCGTCGTTCTCGGCGGACTCGTCCTCCGGCTTGCGGTACGGGTCCGCTCCGCCGGCGTACGTGGCACCCGAGGACGCCTCGCGGACCTTGGCGTCCGAGGCGCGTGCCCGGTCGAGCAGGTCCTCGATCGCCTTGGCGTTGTCCGGCAGGGCGTCCGCCACGAAGGCCAGGGTGGGGGTGAACTTGGTCCCCGCCGCGGCACCGACCGCCGAGCGCAGGATGCCCTTGGCGCTCTCCAGGCCGGCGGCCGCGCTGGCCCGCTCCTCGTCGTCGCCGTAGACCGTGTAGAAGACCGTGGCCTCCCGCAGGTCGCCGGTGACACGGGTGTCCGTGATGGTCACGTGCGTGCCCAGACGCGGGTCCTTGATACCGCGCTGCAGTTTCTCGGCGACCACCACCTGGATGAGGTCTGCCAGCTTCTTCGCCCGCGCGTTGTCGGCCACTGGTCCTTCTCCTTCTCGAGCCTTGCTCAATCGTCTTCGTCGCTGTGCAGCCGCCGCCGTACGGACAGCAGCTCCACCTCCGGCCGGCCCGCGATCATGCGTTCGCACCGGTCGAGTACGTCTGTGAGGTGTCCGGTGTCCCCGGAGACCATGGCAAGACCGATCTCGGCCCTGCGGTGGAGGTCCTGGCCGCCCGTCTCCGCGACACTCACCGCGAACTTGCGGTGGAGCTCGGCGACGATCGGGCGGACGATGGAGCGCTTCTCCTTCAACGACCGTACGTCGCCGAGGAGCAGATCGAAGGACAGAGTCCCCACATACATGTGTGTCCGGATGTCCCGCCGGTTCGGGTTCGGGGGCCCGGGGGTCGCTCCCCGGAGTGGCACAGCCACGCCCCGCCGTCATGTGGCGGGGACACCCGAACCGTACACGGAACAGCCGGGGCCGATCGACGGAAATACGACCCGTCGACCGGCCCCGACTGTGGTGGGAGAGCCCGGGGGTCTCCCCCCGGGAATCCCTGCGGATCAGCCTCGCGGCTTCTCGCGCATCTCGTACGTCGCGATGACGTCGTCGATCTTGATGTCGTTGAAGTTCCCGAGGTTGATACCGCCCTCGAAGCCTTCGCGGATCTCGGTGACGTCGTCCTTGAAGCGGCGCAGACCGGAGATGTTGAGGTTCTCCGCGATGACCTTGCCATCGCGCAGCAGGCGCGCCTTGGTGTTGCGCTTGACCTCGCCGGAGCGGACCAGCACACCGGCGATGTTGCCCAGCTTGGACGAGCGGAAGATCTCGCGGATCTCCGCCGTGCCGAGCTCGACCTCTTCGTACTCCGGCTTGAGCAGACCCTTGAGGGCCGCTTCGATCTCTTCGATCGCCTGGTAGATGACCGAGTAGTACCGGACGTCCACGCCCTCGCGCTCGGCCATCTGCTCGGCACGCCCTGCGGCGCGCACGTTGAAGCCGATCACGATGGCGTCGGAACCGGTCGCCAGGTTGATGTCCGACTCGGTGACCGCACCCACACCGCGGTGCAGGATCCGGATGTCGACCTCTTCACCGACGTCGAGCTGGAGCAGCGAGGACTCGAGAGCCTCCACCGAACCGGACGCGTCGCCCTTGATGATGAGGTTGAGCTCCTGGACCAGACCGGCCTTGAGCGCCTCGTCCAGGTTCTCCAGGGAGAACCTGACGCCCTTGCGGGCGAAGTTGGCGTTGCGCTCACGGGCGGCACGCTTCTCGGCGATCTGACGGGCCGTACGGTCCTCGTCGACCACCAGGAGGTTGTCGCCGGCACCCGGGACGTTGGTGAGACCGAGCACCAGGACGGGGGTCGAGGGACCCGCTTCCTGGACGTTCTGACCACTGTCGTCGAGCATCGCCCGGACACGGCCGTACGCGTCGCCGACGACCACCGTGTCGCCGATGCGCAGCGTTCCGCGCTGGACGAGGACCGTCGAGACGGCACCCCGGCCGCGGTCGAGGTGGGACTCGATCGCAATACCCTGCGCGTCCTGCTCCGGGTTGGCCCGCAGGTCGAGCGAGGCGTCGGCGGTGAGGACGACGGCCTCCAGGAGGGACTCGATGTTGAGGCCCTGCTTGGCGGAGATGTCGACGAACATCGTGTCGCCGCCGTACTCCTCGGCCACCAGACCGAACTCGGTGAGCTGACCGCGCACCTTGGTCGGGTCGGCACCCTCGACGTCGATCTTGTTGACCGCGACCACGATCGGCACCTCGGCCGCCTTGGCGTGGTTCAGCGCCTCGATCGTCTGGGGCATCACACCGTCGTTCGCCGCCACCACGAGGATCGCGATGTCGGTGGACTTCGCACCACGTGCACGCATGGCGGTGAACGCCTCGTGACCCGGGGTGTCGATGAAGGTGATCTTCCGGTCCTCGCCGTTGACCTCGGAGGAGACCTGGTAGGCACCGATGTGCTGCGTGATGCCACCGGCCTCGCCCGCGACGACGTTCGTCTTGCGGATCGCGTCGAGCAGCCGGGTCTTACCGTGGTCGACGTGACCCATGACGGTCACGACCGGCGGACGGGAGACCAGTGCCTCTTCCCCGCCCTCGTCCTCACCGAACTCGATGTCGAAGGACTCGAGCAGCTCGCGGTCCTCCTCCTCCGGGCTGACGATCTCGAGGACGTAGTTCATCTCGTCCGCGAGGAGCCTCAGCGTCTCGTCGGAGACGGACTGCGTGGCGGTGACCATCTCGCCGAGGTTCATCATCACGGCGACGAGCGACGCCGGGTTGGCGTTGATCTTCTCCGCGAAGTCGGTCAGGGACGCGCCGCGCGACAGACGGACGGCCTGTCCGTTGCCGCGAGGCAGCATGACGCCGCCCACCGACGGGGCCTGCATGGCCTCGTACTCCTGGCGCCTCTGACGCTTCGACTTGCGACCACGACGCGCGGGACCACCGGGACGGCCGAACGCACCCTGTGTGCCACCACGGGCACCGGGGCCGCCGGGACGTCCACCGAAGCCGGGACGACCGCCGAAGCCGCCGCCACCACCGGGACGGCCCGCGCCGCCACCGCCACCGGGACCACCGGGACGGCCTGCGAAGCCGCCGCCGCCACCACCGGGACCGGCCGGACGGCCTGCGAAGCCGCCGCCACCGGGACGACCGCCGCCGCCACCGGGACGACCACCGCCGCCACCAGGACCGCGGCCACCGCCGCCGGGGCCACCACCGGGACGAGGACCGGCAGCGGGACGCTGCGGCATCATGCCCGGGTTCGGACGGTTACCCGAGGGGGCACCGCCCGGACGGGGAGCCTGCGGACGGGGCATGCCGCCCGGAGAGGGGCGTGCGCCACCCTGGCCCTGGGGGCGCGGGGCGCCACCGGGACCACCCTGCGGGCGCGGGGCGCCGGGACGCTCCTGACCGCCGCCGGGGCGCGGGGCACCACCGGGACGGGGCGCCTGGGGGCGCGCCATGCCGGTGGAACCGCCGGAGGTGAAGGGGTTGTTGCCCGGACGGGGCCCGGCCGGACGTGCGCCGCCGGGACGCGGTGCGCCCTGGCCCGCGGGACGTGCGGGACGGTCTCCGCCGCGCTCGCCGCCACGGCCGCCGTCGCGCTGGCCGCCGTCGCGCTGACCACCGTCACGCTGACCGCCGGCCGGAGCCGGACGGGCGGGGCGGGGGCCGGGGGTGGCGCCCGCGGGACGCGGGGCCTGGGGCTGCTGCTGCGGCGCGGCCGGCTGCTGGGCCGGAGCCGGAGCCGAGAACTCCGCGGCGGGCACCGGGGTGACCGGGGCGGGCTTCGGCGCGGGCTTGGGACCCGGACGGGGCGCACCGGACGGCGCGGACGGCGCCGCGGGAGCGCTGCTCGCCGGGGCCTCGGCCGCGGCCGGCTTGGGAGCCGGGGCGCCGGGCTTCGGGGCAGCGGGACGTGCCGCGGCGGCCGGAGACGGCGCCGCGGGCTTTGCGGGGGCGGCCTTGCGAGGCGCGCCAGGCTTTGCAGCGGACTTGCCGGCGTTGCCGCCGGGACCCTGCAGTGCGTCAGTCAATTTGCGTACAACCGGCGCCTCGATCGTCGAGGACGCCGAACGGACGAATTCACCGAGTTCTTGGAGCTTGGCCATGACGACCTTGCTCTCGACGCCGAACTCCTTGGCGAGTTCGTATACCCGGACCTTAGCCACTTCGCTCCTTTTAGGTCCGGGTTACCGCCGGACCGTCGCTACTTCATGGGCGTACTCATCGCGTACTCATCGAGTGCTCATCGCAATCTCGACCTACTTCCAACTCGCGAGGTACCTGACCGCACGGGGACCCGTGCCGTTCACTTTCTTACGGTGTCACCCGCTCGACGAACCGCTGCAGTGCCGCGGAATCGAACGGCCCCTTGGCCTTGAAGGCCCGGGGGAACGCCCGGCGGCGGACCGCCAGGTCGAGACAGACTGAGGCGGGGTGCACATACGCACCCCGGCCGGGCAGCGTACCGCGTGGATCAGGGACAACTTCACCCTCGTCCACCACGATGCGCAGCAGCTCGCTCTTGGCCGCTCGCTCCCGGCATCCCACACAGGTTCGCTCGGGGCAAGCGCGGGCGTGCGTCCGGCCAGACACGACTAAGTCTACCTCCCCGCACCGACCTCACCCCTTTGGGGCAAAAATCGAACGGATGTTGTCGTGATCTCAGCGCCTGAGCGCTGTGATCTATTCCATCGGATCCGGTCACGAACCCGCCGCACGGGCCGGACCTGTCCGGGTTCAGCCGCGCTCGGAACGCTCCCGGGCGCGCTC
Source organism: Streptomyces sp. NPDC102402 (assembly GCF_044765765.1). Classification (NCBI taxonomy): domain Bacteria; kingdom Bacillati; phylum Actinomycetota; class Actinomycetes; order Kitasatosporales; family Streptomycetaceae; genus Streptomyces; species Streptomyces sp. NPDC102402. The sequence goes on along the minus strand of NZ_JBIWKR010000010.1, from coordinate 210,610 downwards.
GGCGCGCTCGCGGTCGGCGACGTCGCGCTCGGCGTCGGTCTCGGTGTCCGGACGGATGTCGATGCGCCAGCCGGTGAGGCGGGCGGCCAGCCGGGCGTTCTGCCCTTCCTTGCCGATCGCCAGGGACAGCTGGTAGTCGGGCACGGTCACCCGGGCCGAGCGCGTACCGAGATCGACGACCTCGACCTCGCTCACCCGTGCGGGTGACAGCGCGTTGGCGACCATCTCCGCCGGGTCGTCCGACCAGTCGACGATGTCGATCTTCTCGCCGTGCAGCTCGGCCATGACGTTGCGCACACGGCTGCCCATCGGGCCGATACAGGCACCCTTGGGGTTCAGGCCGGCCCGGGTGGAGCGTACGGCGATCTTGGTGCGGTGCCCCGCCTCGCGGGCGATGGCCTCGATGACGACCGAGCCGTCGGCGATCTCCGGAACCTCCAGGGCGAAGAGCTTCTTCACCAGGTTCGGGTGGGTGCGCGAGAGGGTCACGGACGGACCGCGCACCCCCTTGGCCACCCGGACCACGTACGTGCGCAGCCGCAGGCCGTGGGTGTACTCCTCGCCCGGCACCTGCTCCTGCACGGGCAGGATCGCTTCCAGCTTGCCGATGTCGACCAGGACGTTCTTCGGGTCCTTGCCCTGCTGGACGAGGCCGGTGACGACGTCGCCCTCGTGGCCCGCGTACTCACCGAACGTCCTGTCGTCCTCGGCGTCGCGCAGCCGCTGCAGGATGACCTGCTTGGCGGTGGTCGCGGCGATACGGCCGAAGCCGGACGGCGTGTCGTCGAACTCCTTGGGCTCCTGGCCCTCCTCGAGCTCGGCCGGGTCGTCCTTCGCCCACACCGTGACGTGACCGCCGGCGTCCAGCTCGACGCGCGCACGGCGGTGGCTGCCCTCGGTGCGGTGGTACGCGATGAGGAGGGCCGACTCGATCGCCCCGACGAGCACGTCGAAGGGGATCTCCTTGTCCTGCGCCAAGCCCTTCAGAAGCTTCACATCGATGTCCACGGCTACGCCTCCTCTTCCTTCTTGTCCTTGCGGTTGAATTCGATCTCCACGCGCGCCTTGACGATCTCGTCGAAGGCGACACGGCGCGCTGTGGGCTTGCGGCCCTTGACGCCCGGCACTTCCAGATCGAGGCCCTCGTCGTCGGTCCCGAGGATGCGGGCCACCAGCTCGCCGCCCTCGCTCAGGGTGAGTCTGGCCAGCCGGCCCGTGGCGCGTACGTAGTGGCGGTGCTCGGTCAACGGGCGGTCGGCGCCCGGAGAGCTCACTTCGAGGACGTACTCGCCCTCACCCATGGCGTCGGTCTCGTCCAGCGTCTCGGAGATGCCGCGGCTGAGCTCCGCGCAGGTGTCGAGCTCCACGCCGTCCTCGGAGTCCACGATGACCCTCAGCACCCGGCGGCGGCCCGCCCGGGAGACCTCGATCTCCTCGAGGTCCAGCTCCTTGGCGCTGACGAGCGGCTCCAGCAGTTCGCGCAGCCTGTCGCTCTGGGGGGTGCTCATCCGGGTGACTCCTCGGCCGCGTGTGCTGTTGTGGGGATCGTCGCGTGTCAGGTGAAAGGGTATCCGGTCCGCAGGGGTGTTGCCGTCCGCCTCCCGCCCGGCCGCGGGTACGCTCACCTCCGGTGATCACTTCAGGTCAGAAACTGTCAGATACCAGACTGAAGGAGACAAGTGCGCCGGTCGGGGACGTCGCGCAGAAGTGCGCTCACCGCTACGGGAGCATTCGCCCTGGGTGCGGTACTGACAGGCTGCGGGGACGGTCCGGAGGGCGCGGGGGCCTCCGGTGGGGCCGACGCGCGGACCGTCGCCCTGCGCGCGGAGAAGGCGCTTCGGGCGGCGGCCGCCCGTGACAGCGTCTCGCTCCTCTCGCGCTACGAACGCACCGCGGCCGCCCACCCGGTGGCCGCGCCCGGGCTCGCGCCGCTGCGGGACACCGTGCGGGAGCATCTGACGGCCCTGGGCGGGGCTGCGAAGGCTCCGACCGGCTCGCCCCCCGCCGCCCCGCCGCCGGCCGCCCCCGCCGACGTACGGGCGGCCCTGAAGGAACTGGCGGCCGAGGAACGGCGGGTGGCCGACGCCCGCGCCGCGGCCCTGCTGGACGCCGGACCGGAACTGGCCAGGCTGCTGGCCTCGGTCGCCGCGGCCGGTGCGGCCCACGCCTATCTGCTGACCGAACTGTCCAAGGAGTCCCCGGCATGAGCGGTATGACGCAGGAGGCGGATCCGGACGGCTCGGAGGAGACGCTGCGGGCCACCCAGGCCGCACTCGCCGCCGAGCACGCCGCTGTGTACGGGTACGGGACGCTCGGCGGCCGGCTGGAGGGCAGCCGCCGGGGCGACGCGACGGCCGCCTGCGACGCGCACCGGTCCAGGCGCGACGCGCTCACACGCACGGTGCGCGACCTGGGCGGTGCGCCGGCGGCGGCGCACGCGGCGTACGCTCTCCCCTTCGCGGTGCGGGATCCGGCGGCCGCGATGCGGCTCGCCGCCGTACTGGAGGACCGGGTCGCGGACGTGTACTCCGACCTCGTGAGGGCCGCCCGGGGGCCGCTGCGGCAGGACGCCGCGGGCGCCCTCCGGGAGGCCGCGGTGCGTGCGGTGCGCTGGCGCGGCACCGGCGTAGCCTTTCCTGGGCTCGCCGAGAAGGCCGCCCCGCCGGAGAACACGGCGGAGGCAGGCGCCACGGGTGACACGCACTGAGCACGCTCTGAAAGGGAACAAGGCACGTATGGGTTTCGAACCGCCGCAGCGTCTGGTGCGAGCGCTCGGCGAGACGTACGGGGACACGGCCGCCGCCGAGTGGCTCGGGTCGCTCCCCGCACTCACCGACGACGCGCTGTCGGCACACTCGGTCTCCCCCGACCGGGTGTGCGCCCCCGGTGGGCGCAGCAGCCTCGTCCTCCTGGTGCACGGCGCGGACGGCACGCCCGCCGTGCTGAAGATCGCGCCCTCCGGCGCCGCGCCCGCGCTCGAGCGGGCGGCGCTCGCCCACTGGAGCGGCTGGGGTGCGGTCGAGCTCCTCGGCGCCGACCGGCCCGCGGCCCCCGGGGACGCCCTCCTGCTGGAGCGGCTGCACCACGAGGTGTCCCTGCGCTCCCTGCCCGAGGCCAAGGCGCTGCTGGAGGCCTCCGGCATCGTCCGGCGGCTGTGGGTGGAGCCGCCGGCCGGCCACGCCTTCGAGACCGTCGCGGAGCGCACGGCACGGCAGGTGGAGCCGATGCGGGTCGCCGCCGCGCGGGACACCGAGCTCGGCCCCCTCGTCTCGGCGGCCCTCGGGGCCCGTGAGGAACTGGTCCAGGACTCCCCCGAACTCCTCCTGCTCCACGGCAACTTCAGGCAGAGCAAGGTTCTTTCGGGCGAGCGTGCCCCCTGGCTCGCCGTCGGCCCGGAGCCGCTGACCGGCGAGCGTGCGTACGACCTGGCGCGGCTGGTGCGTGACCGGGTGGAGGACCTGATCGCCTCGCCCGGTGGCGCCGCGACGGCCCGTCGCCGGGTGAAAAGGCTCGCCGAGTCACTGGAGGTCGACCAGGCGCGGCTGCGCGGCTGGACCCTGTTCAGGGCCGTCGAGTCGGGCACGCGCGCCCTGACGGCGGGGCGCACCCAGGACGGCGAGCTGTCACTGGAGTTCGCGGGCTGGCTGTAGCCGGCACGCGAGAGAGGGCCCCGCGCGGTGCGCGGGGCCCTCTCGGCGTCCGGAAGGTCAGCCCTGTTCGGTGAGGCGGGCGATCGCCTCGTCGACGGTGAGCTCCTCGCGCTCGCCCGTGCGGCGGTCCTTCAGCTCCAGGACGCCCTCGGCCGAACGGCGGCCGGCGACCAGGATCTTCGGGACGCCGATGAGCTCGGAGTCCGTGAACTTCACGCCCGGCGAGACGCCCGCGCGGTCGTCGACCAGGACGCGGAGGCCGGCGGCGTTCAGCTTCTCGGAGACGTCGAGGGCCAGTTCGGTCTGGAGCGCCTTGCCCGCGGCGACGACGTGCACGTCGGCCGGGGCGATCTCGCGGGGCCAGCACAGGCCCTTGTCGTCGGCGGTCTGCTCGGCGAGCGCCGCCACCGCGCGGGAGACCCCGATGCCGTACGAGCCCATCGTGACGCGGACCGGCTTGCCCTGCTGGCCGAGGACGTCGAGCGAGAAGATGTCGGCGTACTTGCGGCCGAGCTGGAAGATGTGGCCGATCTCGATGGCGCGGTCCACCTGGAGGCCGGTGCCGCACCTGGGGCAGGGGTCGCCCGCCTCGACGACGACGACGTCGAGGTGGTCGTCGACCTCGAAGTCGCGGCCCGCGACGACGTTCCTCGCGTGCTTGCCCTCCTTGTTGGCGCCCGTGATCCAGGCGGTGCCGGCGGCGACGCGGGGGTCGGCGATGTAGCGGACCTTCTCCAGGCCCTGCGGTCCGACGTAGCCGCGCACCAGGTCGGGGCGGCCCACGAAGTCCTCGGCGGTGACGAGCTCGACGACCGCGGGGGCGAGGTGCTCACCGAGCTTGCCGAGATCGACCTCGCGGTCGCCGGGCACACCCACGGCCACGATCTCGCCGTCGACCTTGACCAGGAGGTTCTTCAGGGTGGCGGAGGCCGGGACGCCGAGGTGCGCGGCGAGGGTCTCGATGGTCGGGGTGTCGGGGGTGTCCAGCTCCTCGACGGGCCCCGTCGCCGAGGCGTCGCCCGCGGTGGCGTTGAAGGTCACGGCCTCGGTGTTGGCCGCGTAGTCGCAGTTCGGGCAGTCGACGAAGGTGTCCTCGCCGGCGGGTGCGGGGGCGAGGAACTCCTCGGAGGCGGAACCGCCCATGGCCCCGGAGACGGCGGAGACGATGCGGTGGTCGAGGCCGAGGCGGTCGAAGATCCGGATGTACGCCGCGCGGTGCAGCTGGTACGCCTCGGCCAGGCCCTCGTCGGTGGTGTCGAAGGAGTACGAGTCCTTCATCTGGAACTCGCGGCCGCGCAGCACGCCGGCGCGGGGACGGGCCTCGTCGCGGTACTTGGTCTGGATCTGGTAGAGGATCACGGGCAGGTCCTTGTAGGACGAGCACATGTCCTTGACGACCTGGGTGAAGATCTCCTCGTGGGTGGGGCCGAGGAGGTAGTCGGCACCCTTGCGGTCGTTGAGCCGGAACAGCAGGTCGCCGTACTCGTCGTACCGCCCGCTCGCCTCGTACGCCTCCTTGGGCAGCAGCGCGGGGAGGAGGACCTCCTGGCCGCCGATGGCGTCCATCTCCTCGCGGACGACGCGGGTGATGTTCTCCAGGACCTTCTTGCCGAGCGGCAGCCAGGACCAGATGCCGGCCGCGGTGCGGCGTACGTAACCGGCGCGGACGAGGAGCTTGTGGTTGAGCGTCTCGGCGTCCGCCGGGTCGTCGCGCAGTGTCTTGATCATCAATCGGGACATGCGCTGGACCTGGGCCATGATGAACTCCTGCTCGGAAGGGTGGTGGGCCCGAGGTTAGCCGGGCGGCCCGCGCGGGCGGAAATCGATTCACCGGTCCGTCCGGCGCGGACGGTCTCAGCCGCGGCGCAGCGGGAGGGGCGCGCCCATCACCGCGTACGGCCTGGGCGCGCTCGGGAAGAGCACCTGCCGGGCCAGGTCCTGGTAGCCCAGGGCGCGGTAGAGACCACGGGCGGGGCTCTCGGTGTCGATCGCCGAGAGGATGGAACGGGGCAGGCCGACGGCGTCCGTGACGGTGGTGATCAGGCTGCGGCCGATGCCGCGCTGCTGGAAGTCCGGGTGGACGTGGAGTTCGGTGATCACGAACGACTCGTCGAGCCAGTCCTCGGATCCGGTGGCGCGCAGATACGGCTCGACGACGGTGGACCACCAGTGCGCCCGGTCGTTGGGCAGTCCGTAGACGAATCCGACGAGCCGCCCGTCGGCGGTGGTGGCTCCGAGCGCGCGGGAGTGCGGGTGTTCGATGTGCCGCAGCACGATATGGCGGCGTACGTCGATCTCGTCCTGGGTGAGACCGAAGGCGAGGGCCTGCACGGCGAGGGCCTCGTCGACACGGCCGGCGAGGTCGAGCGGTCCGACCACGATGTCGGGGGTCCCGGGGCCCCGGGGGGACGTGGGGGTTGCTGCTGCCATGCGGGAACCCTACTGGCCTTGCCGTCCGGTCAGAACAGCACGCTCATGAACGTGCCGGTCTCGCGGAAGCCGACACGGCTGTAGGCCCTGCGCGCGGCGGTGTTGTAGTCGTTCACGTACAGGCTGACGACCGGTGCCACATCGCGGAGCGCGTGCTGCAGGACGGCCGCCATGCCCGTTTCGGAGAGTCCGCGTCCACGGGCCTCGGGTGCGACCCAGACCCCCTGGATCTGGCAGGCGCGGGAGGTGGCCGCGCCGATCTCCGCCTTGAAGAGGACCTTGCCGTCCTCTATCCGGGCGAAGGACCGGCCGGTGCTGATCAGCTCGGCGACCCGCGCCTGGTAGAGGAGCCCGCCGTCCCCGGCCAGCGGGGAGATGCCGACCTCCTCGGTGAACATGGCCACGCAGGCCGGCATGAGGACGTCCATCTCCGCCTTGCCGACCCTGCGCACGAGCGGGTCGGGTGGCACCTCCGCCGAGGGGTGCTCGGTCACCATGAGCGGCTGGTTGGGCCTGACCTCGCGGGCGGGGCCCCAGCTCGGCTCGAGCAGCCGCCACAGCTGGGCCGTGGGGCCGGCGGGGCCGACGATCGACGAGCAGCGGCGGCCGGCCCGCCGTGCGCGGTCGGCGAAGGCCCTGACGGCCTCCGGGGTGGCGCAGATGGGCACGAGGTTGGCCCCGGAGTAGCAGAGCGATCGCAGCCGGCCGTCGGCGTACCACCCCCACATCTCCCCGCCGAGGCGCCACGGATCGAGTCCGGCGACCTGGACGCGGGAGGTGACGAACGCGTTGTCCACGGGTTCGCTCTCGAGGATGGCGAGCGCCGCGGGGAGCTCGCCGGGGTCGAGGACCCGGGTAGTGGTCTGCGTCAACACTGGGGCCTCACCAAACGGTCTGCTGATGTCCGCACTGTACCCAACAAGGCTGTGGGGCGCCGCCCCGCGGAGGGGAACGGCCGGCGGGCGGGATGACACAGCTGTGCCCCGCAGGGCGGGCCTGCGGGGCACGGCGAGGTCGGGAGGAGGTTCAGCCGGCGATGGAGACCTGCGGCTCGCCCGAGGCGATGCCGTCCTTCTCCATCTGCTCCGCGATCTTCATGGCTTCCTCGATGAGGGTCTCCACGATCTTCGACTCCGGGACGGTCTTGATGACCTCGCCCTTCACGAAGATCTGGCCCTTGCCGTTGCCCGAGGCCACACCGAGGTCGGCCTCGCGGGCCTCGCCGGGACCGTTCACGACACAGCCCATCACCGCGACCCGCAGCGGGACCTCCATGCCCTCCAGACCGGCGCTCACCTGGTCCGCCAGCTTGTAGACGTCCACCTGGGCGCGCCCGCACGACGGGCACGACACGATCTCCAGGCGGCGCTGCTTGAGGTTCAGCGCCTCCAGGATCTGCAGGCCGACCTTGACCTCCTCCGCCGGAGGGGCCGACAGCGACACCCGGATGGTGTCCCCGATCCCCTCGGAGAGCAGCGCGCCGAACGCCACCGCGGACTTGATCGTCCCCTGGAACGCCGGACCGGCCTCGGTCACACCGAGGTGGAGGGGATAGTCCGACTGCGCGGCCAGCTGGCGGTAGGCGTTCACCATGACGACCGGGTCGTTGTGCTTCACCGAGATCTTGATGTCCCGGAAGCCGTGCTCCTCGAAGAGCGACGCCTCCCAGAGTGCCGACTCCACGAGCGCCTCGGGCGTCGCCTTGCCGTACTTCTTCAGGAGCCGCGCGTCCAGCGAGCCGGCGTTCACACCGATACGGATCGGGGTGCCCGCGTCGCCCGCCGCCTTGGCGATCTCCTTGACCTTGTCGTCGAACTGCTTGATGTTGCCCGGGTTCACCCGGACCGCCGCGCACCCGGCGTCGATCGCCGCGAACACGTACTTCGGCTGGAAGTGGATGTCCGCGATCACCGGGATCTGCGACTTCCGCGCGATCGTCGCCAGCGCGTCGGCGTCGTCCTGCGTCGGGCACGCCACCCGCACGATCTGACAGCCGGACGCCGTCAGCTCGGCGATCTGCTGCAGCGTCGCACCGATGTCCGACGTACGCGTCGTCGTCATCGACTGCACCGACACGGGCGCGTCCCCGCCGACCGCGACCGTGCCGACCTGGATCTGACGGCTGACCCGTCGTTCGGCGAGCTTGGTCGGAACGGTGGGCATTCCGAGAGAAATCGCAGTCATGCGCTGAGCATCCCCAAGGTGTGGATCAGTGTGGATCGAGGTACGGCGGACTCCAGGCTCCGAGGTTACGGCACCGGAGCGGAACGGGGCGCACCCGTGCGGTCAAACCGCCCGTTGGTGGGCAGCCGGACACCACCTGTGTGGCGGACGGACACCCACGGGACGTGTGGGGCGTCAGGTGATCTTCACCGGGTTCACGATGTCGGCGACCAGCACCAGCAGCGTGAAGCAGATGAAGATGCCGGCGACCACGTAGGCGACGGGCATGAGCTTCGCCACGTCGAAGGGCCCCGGGTCGGGCCGCTTGAAGACCTTGGCCACGTTGCGGCGCAGGGCTTCCCAGAGCGCGCCCGCGATGTGACCGCCGTCCAGCGGGAGCAGGGGCAGCATGTTGAACAGGAACAGCGAGAGGTTGAAGCCGGCCAGCAGGAACAGCATCATCGCGATCTGGTTCTGCGCCGGGACGTCGAGGTTCATCACCTCGCCGCCGATACGGGCCGCACCGACCACGCCCACCGGGGAGTCGTCCGCGCGCTCGCCGTCGCTGAACGCCGCGTTCCACAGGTCGGGGATCTTGGTCGGCAGGGCGATGATCGAGTCGACACCGTTCTCGATCATGTCGCCCATGCGGACGACCGAGTCGCCGAACGAGAGCGGAAGGATCTCCGTCTTGGCGGCGAAGCCGAGATAGCCGGCGCTGACGTACTGGTCGGGGACGACCTCGCCGTCGGCGTCCTTCTTGGCGACGGCGTTCTTCTTCAGTACGGCGTTCAGGGTCTGTTCCTGACCGTCGCGCCGCACGGTGATGGTGGCGGGGCCGATGGTCTGCCGGATCCTGTCCGACAGGGTGGCCCAGTCGTCGATCTTCCGGCCGTTGAAGGCGACGATCGTGTCGCCCTCCTCGAGTCCCGCGGCCTTGGCCGGCGAGACCGGGTCCGAGTCCTTGCAGGTGTCGCGGTTCTCGCTCTGCGCGATCACGCACTGCTGGACGCCCGCGACCTCGGTGGTCTGGGTCTGGAAGCCGAAGGTCATCGCCACGCCCATGAAGATCGCGACGGCGAGTACCAGGTTCATGAAGGGCCCGGCGAACATCACGATCACGCGCTTCCACGGCTTGCGCGTGTAGAAGAGGCGGGTCTCGTCGCCCGGCTCGAGCTCTTCGAAGGCCGCGGACCTGGCGTCCTCGATCATGCCGCGCCACGGTGAGGTGGAGCGTGCCTCGATCCGGCCGTCGGGTCCCGGGGGGAACATGCCGATCATGCGGATGTAGCCGCCCGCGGGGATGGCCTTGATGCCGTACTCGGTGTCGCCCCTCTTGCGCGACCAGACCGTCGGCCCGAAACCGACCATGTACTGCGGCACCCGGATGCCGAAGAGCTTGGCCGTCGACAGGTGGCCCAGCTCGTGCCAGGCGATCGAGAACAGCAGACCCACGGCGAAGATGGCGATCCCGAGGATCGTCATCAGGATCGTCGTCATGCTCATACGTGCGCCTCCGCTGTCGCTGCCGCCGAGAGTTCGCGGGCCCTGGACCGGGCCCAGGTCTCCGCTTCGAGGACGTCCGCGACCGTCAGTGAAGTTCCCGGGACGGGGGTGCCGTGTTCGGCCACCACCGCCGTGACCGTATCCATGATGCCGTTGAAGGGGAGCCGTCCCGCCAGGAACGCGTCCACGCACTCCTCGTTGGCGGCGTTGAAGACCGCGGGGGCCGTGCCGCCCAGGGTGCCCACGTGCCGGGCGAGGCCGACGGACGGGAAGGCCTCGGTGTCCAGCGGGAAGAACTCCCAGCTGGATGCCTTCGTCCAGTCGAAGGCGGGGGCCGCGTCCGGGACCCGCTCGGGCCAGCCGATGCCGATGGCGATGGGCCCGCCCATGTCGGGCGGGGTCGCCTGGGCGAGGGTGGAGCCGTCGGTGAACTCCACCATCGAGTGCACGTAGGACTGGGGGTGGACCACGACCTCGATGCGGTCGAACGGGATGTCGTAGAGGAGATGCGCCTCGATGACCTCCAGCCCCTTGTTGACCAGGGTCGCGGAGTTGACCGTGATGACCGGGCCCATGGCCCAGGTCGGATGCGCCAGCGCCTGCTCCCGGGTCACGCCGGCGAGCTCGGCGCGCGTCCGGCCGCGGAACGGTCCGCCGGAGGCGGTCACGACCAGCTTGCGGACGTCGGCGCGCTTCCCCGAGGCGACGGCCTGGAAGAGGGCGGCGTGCTCGGAGTCGACCGGGATGATCTGCCCGGGGGCCGCCAGCGCCTTCACCAGGGGACCGCCGACGATCAGCGACTCCTTGTTGGCCAGGGCGAGGGTACGGCCCGCCTCCAGCGCGGCGAGCGTGGGGGCGAGGCCGATCGAGCCGGTGATGCCGTTGAGCACGGTGTGGCAGTCGCTCGCGGCGAGATCGGTGGCAGCGTCGGGGCCGGCCAGGATCTCCGGGAGCGGCTCCCCCGCGCCGTACTCCTCACGCAGGGCCTCGGTGAGCGCCGGGACCTTGCCCTCGTCGGCGACCGCGACCGTACGGACACGCAGCCGGCGCGCCTGCTCGGCGAGGAGACGGACCCTGCCGCCCGCGGCGGAGAGCGCGGTGACACGGAAACGGCCGGGGTTGCGCAGGACCAGGTCGATGGCCTGGGTGCCGATGGACCCGGTGGAGCCGAGGATCACCAGATCCCGGCGGCCTTCCGTCGCGTCGAAGACACGATGCGGATCGGCGAGGGGTGAGGGGCTGTCGTCGCTCATGACCCCCATTGTTGCCGCTTCCGCTGTGCGCGATGACAGGGCGTCCCCGTCATCGCGTGACTCAGCCCCGCCCGGCACGGAATTTCTTCCACTGGGCGGCGATGACGTCCTCCGGAACCCCGCCGACGTCCTCGGTGCCCAGGATCTCCGCGCGGAAGGCGAGTGTGGTGGAACCGGACCTCAGGACGGTGAGGTACTCGTACAGCTTCAGCTTCCCCTTCACGTCGAGGACGGTGAAGCGGTAGGCCTTCGCCTCGTCGGCCTCGTCGGCGACGGCGGGCAGCGACGCCGGTTCGGCCTTCTCGTAGGTGGCGCGGGCGACGGCCCGTTCCTCCGTGAAGCCGCCCGCACACTCCCGGCCCGCCTTGTCCAGGGATGCCATGACCTTCGCGGCCCCGCCGCCGTCGTACGAGCGCAGGGTCACGTCGACGGTGACGCCGAGCATCTCCTCGGGCTTGTCCGCCTCGCGCTGCACCTGGGCCACGGGCTCGTGGCCGCTGACGTCCCCGGCGAGGCTGACGAGCGGCTGGCAGACGGCCGGGGCGGCGGTGTAGGCGTCTCCGAGCGGCCCGTCCACGGTGTACTCGGACGCGGTGAGCGAGCCGGCCCGCTCCCCGTCGGTGAAGGCGAGGGCGGTGAGCTGCGCCTCGGTGAGCGCGCCGCCCGACGGCGCCGTGCTCGCCGGCCGCGAGGCGGCGGGACTCCTCGCGGCTCCGCCCTTGCCGCTGTCGTCGTCGCCACCGCATGCGGTGAGACCCGTGAGTGCCAGCACCGCGCATCCCGCGACCACGGCACCCCGTCGGCCGCCCGCCCCGTAGACCCCGAACATCCCCGCCCCTGTCTCCTGTTGACGAGCCGAGACCGGTGTCCGGTCACGGCCGAGGCTCGATTGTGCGGCATCCGGGCTCAGAAACGCGTATCGGTGCCGAACTTCTCCCTCAGCCGCCGCATGTCCGCCACGTCGCGCTCGGCCGGTTCGTAGCCCTGGTGGAAGAGGGCCTGCTGCTCGGCGGAGAGGCAGCGCACCGTGGTCGTCCCGATGGTGCCGGTGACGAAGCAGTCCGCGGGGTAGCGGAACGGCTCGGCGGGGTCCAGGGACGCCTGGAGGGCCGAGCCGTCGGCGGCGAACTCCAGCGGGTGCAGATCGATCTCACGTCCGGAGGGGTGGCTGAGCACGAAGCGGGCCGGACGCCAGTCCAGTGTCTCGGCGTATCCGGCCGGCTCCAGGGCCGCCACGACCGCCGGCTCCTGCTCGCGGACGTGCAGCAGGTCGAGGTCCCGGTGCTCGCGGGTCTCCTCGCCGAGCAGGGCGTCGATGCCCCAGCCCCCCGCGATCACCACGTCGGTGCCCGCCGCGCGCAGCAGGGCCAGGACGGACAGGACGTCGTTCCGGGACATCATGCGGGCGACCGTAGTCCGCCCCGCGCCGGAACGCACCGTCATTTCCCGGCGGCGCCGGCCGCCACGAACGCGGCGAACTCCTCGTGGAAGCGCGGGAAGGTCTTCCGTACGCAGCCGGGGTCGTCGTAGCTCACGCCGGGTGTGCGCAGCCCGGCGACGGCGAACGACATCACGATGCGGTGGTCGCCGTGGGTGGCGATCTCGGTGGGGCGCGGGGTGCCCGGGTGGATCTCGATCCAGTCGGGTCCGGTGTGCACGGTGATCCCCATGTTCCGCAGGTTCTCCGCGCAGGCCTCCAGCCGGTCGCACTCCTTCACCCGGGTGTTGGCGACGTCCTCGATCCGTACGGGCGAGGTGGCGTACGGCGCGATCGCGGCGAGGGTCGGCATCGTGTCGGAGATGTCACGCATGTTGACGGTCAGACCGGAGAGCCGGCCGGAGGAACCGACGGTCGTGGAGTCCGTGGTCGTACGCACGTCCGCTCCCATGCGGCGCAGCACGTCGGTGAAGCGCAGATCGCCCTGGAGCGCGTCCGTGCCGAGACCGGGGACGGTGACCTCACGGCCGGTGAGAGCGGCCGCGGCGAAGAAGTAGCTCGCGGTGGAGGCGTCGGGCTCGACGGCGTAGGTGGTGGCGCGGTAGCCCCCGGGAGGGACGGTGAAGGTGTTCCCCTCCCGGGTGACCTCGACACCGAAGCTGCGCATCATCGCGAGCGTGATCTCGATGTACGGCGCCGACACCAGCTCCGTGACCTCGATGCGGAGGCCCTCGGCGGTCAGCGGGCCGAGCATGAGCAGGGCGGTGAGGTACTGCGACGACTCCCCCGCGTCCAGGGTCAGTTCGCCGCCCTTGACGCCGGACGCCTCGATGGTGAGCGGGTGGTGGCCTTCCGCTCCTTCGTGGCGCAGGTCGACGCCGAGGGTGCGCAGGGCCTCGGTGAGCGGCGCGAGGGGCCGGCGTCGCATCTGCGCGGAGGCGTCGAAGCGGTACGTGCCGGAGGCCGCCGCGGCGGCCAGCGTCGGCAGGAAGCGCGCGGTGGTGGCGCCGTCGCGGCAGTGGACCTCGGCGGCCCCGGCGGCGGGCCCCGAGGGGCGCCCGTCGATGTGCCATCGGTCCGGCTCGCGCCGCACCCCGTAACCGAGACGGGTCAGCCCCTCGGTGAACCCCTCGGTGTCGTCCGAGTGCAGGGGGCGCAGGAGGGTGGTGGTGCCGTCCGCCGCCGCGGCCAGGAACAGGGCGCGGGCGGTGACGGACTTGGAGCCGGGGATGTCGATGACGGTCACGGGCGCCCATTTTGCCCTGCGGCGCGCGTGCCCGCGGGACGCGTCCAGGCAGTGGACGCGTCCCGCGGGGGTGGGTGCCGGGTTCAGCGGACGGTTCGGTGGACGTCGTCCCCGGTCGCCGGGCCGGGTGTGGCGTCCGCGATCCAGGGGCCGTCGCCGCTGGGGTCCAGAACGCCTTCCTCCAGCCAGGTGTAGGTCCCGGAGAGGACGCCGTCGACGACGCGCCGGTCGATGTCGTCGGTGTTGGACCAGAGCCGGTTGAAGAGCTCCTCCACCCGGATGCGGGCCTGCCGGCAGAAGACGTCGGCGAGCTGGTACGCCTCGCGGCCGTGGTCGTCGTCGGCCCGCAGGTGCTCGGCCCGGACGCACGCCGCGCTCATCGCGAAGAGTTCGGCGCCGATGTCGACGATCCGGCCGAGGAAGCCCTGCTTGGTCTCCATGCGGCCCTGCCAGCGGGACATCGCGTAGAAGGTGGAGCGGGCCAGCTTGCGGGCCGAGCGCTCGACGTACCGCAGGTGCGCGGAGAGGTCGGGGTGCCCGGGGACACGGAACTCGCCGTAGGCGCTGGGCAGCTGGCCGGGGCCGCTGACCAGCTTCGGGAGCCAGCGTGCGTAGAACCCGGCGGCGTTGGCGCCCGCCCTCGCCTTGTCGGACAGCGGCTTGTCCGGGTCGATGATGTCGCCGGCGACCTTGAGGTGGGCGTCGACGGCCTCGCGGGCGATCAGCAGGTGCATGATCTCCGTGGAGCCCTCGAAGATCCGGTTGATCCGCATGTCGCGGAGCATCTGCTCGGCGGGGACGGCGCGTTCGCCGCGGGCGGCGAGCGAGGCGGCGGTCTCGAAGCCGCGTCCGCCGCGGATCTGGACGAGTTCGTCGGAGATGAGCCAGCCCATCTCGGAGCCGTACAGCTTGGCGAGCGCGGCCTCGATGCGGATGTCGTTGCGGCTCTCGTCGGCCATCTGCGAGGAGAGGTCCACGACCGCTTCGAGGGCGAAGGTGGTGGCGGCGATGAAGGAGATCTTCGCGCCGACCGCCTCGTGCCGGGCGACGGCCCTGCCCCACTGTTCTCGGACCGCCGTCCACTCCCTGGCGATCTTCAGGGACCACTTCCCGACGCCGACGCACATGGCGGGCAGCGAGAGGCGGCCGGTGTTGAGCGTGGTGAGGGCGATCTTGAGGCCCGCGCCCTCGGGTCCGATGCGGTTGGCCGCGGGCACCCGGACCTGGTGGAAGCGGGTCACGCCGTTCTCGATCCCGCGCAGGCCCATGAAGGCGTTGCGGTGCTCCACGGTGATGCCCGGGGAGTCGGCCTCGACGACGAAGGCGGTGATGCCGCCCTTGTGGCCGTCGGACTCGGGGACCCGGGCCATGACGACGAGCAGGTCGGCGACGACCCCGTTCGTCGTCCAGAGCTTCACGCCGTCCAGGACGTAGTCGTCGCCGTCGGGCACGGCCGCCGTGGCCAGCCGGGCCGGGTCGGACCCGACGTCCGGTTCGGTGAGGAGGAAGGCGGAGATGTCCGTCCGCGCGAGCCGGGGCAGGAAGGCGTCCTTCTGCTCCTGCGTGCCGAACATCTTCAGCGGCTGCGGTACGCCGATGGACTGGTGTGCGGAGAGCAGCGCGCCGATGGAGGGGTTCGCCGAACCGGCCAGCGCGAGCGCCTTGTTGTAGTACACCTGGGTCAGGCCGAGGCCGCCGTACTTGGTCTCGATCTTCATGCCGAGGGCGCCGAGTTCCTTGAGGCCGTCGATCACCTCGTCGGGGATCCTGGCCTCGCGCTCGATGAGGGCGCCGTCGACCCGCGTCTCGCAGAAGTCGCGCAGCCGGGCGAGGAAGGCCTCGCCGCGCCGTACGTCGTCCGGGGCGGGCTGGGGGTGGGGGTGGATCAGGTCCAGCCGGAAGCGTCCGAGGAAGAGTTCCTTGGCGAAACTCGGCTTGCGCCAGTCCTGTTCGCGGGCGGCCTCGGCCACCTGCCGGGCTTCGCGCTCGGTGACTTTGGGGGCCTGGGGGATGTCGGATGGGGCGGACATGAGGAGCTCACCTCGCCGCGAGTCGGGATATGGGTCGGGCCGTACGCGTGCCGATCGGTGTCACTTGTCCGTATCTACCCGATCCCTGCCGGCCCCACCACCGTACGGCGGACTCCCGAGGGCGTACGGAACCGGCCCGAGCACCCGCGCGGCGGGCCTTCGGCTCTCCCCGGGGCCCGCCGTCCCGCCCGGGGGCCCACGAACAGCCAGGGCCCGAAGCCGGTCGTGACCGCTCCGCTGGTCGGGCGACCTCGGCCCTCTCGCCCGGCGGCCGGTCCGGGCGGTGGTGGGCACGGTCCGAGGACCGGCCTCACGCCGGGCCCCGGACCGGCGGCGTGCGGGTACGGCCGCTCCTCGATGACGCGCGTCTCCACGCCACGGAGGCCGCCGGGGCCGGGCGGCTTGGCGGCCGGGCGTGGGCGGCCGGGCGTGGGTAGCCGGGCGGCTTGGCGGCCTGGCGTGGGCGGCCGGGCGTGGGTGGCCTCCGGGGCCCGCGCCCCGTCTCCGGGGCCCGCGCTCAGTCGAAGACGTACGTGGTGCCCAGGATCGCCGCGTGCTCCAGCACGTCCTCCAGGGGGTCGTCGATCTGCCCGGTCTGGATGAGAGCCACGTGGGGTGCGTTGTGCGAGTGGGTGTGCGTCTCGTCGGCGTGCGCCGACCCGGCGGACAGTCCGACGGTCATCAGGGCCGCGCCGCAGCCGATGGATCCTCGGAGCAGTGACCGTGTCCGGTGTGCCTTCACGTGGTGACCTCGTCTTCTCTTCATCGGATGTGTCCACCCGTTCATCGTTTCAACCGCTGGATCCGCCCGAGGTCACGCAAGATCATCCGTGCGGGAGCCGGGGTGCCCGGGCGGGCGGCTACGGGGCAGGGGCGTACTGGACGACGGTGTCCTCACAGGGGCCTTCGGCGAACACCTTCAGCGCCTCCATCTCCGTGTTGTCGGCGGTCAGCTGCCAGCGGAGCTTCGTCGAGACCCACTCCCCCGCGTACCGGCAGTGCGCTTCCGGCACCGGCGGGATCCACTCGGCCGGGTCCTGGTCGGCCCTCCGCTGGTTCACGCGTACCGTCACCACGGCCAGCGAGGCCTGTGCGCCCTGGTCGTTCGCGTACGCCTCGCGCCTGGCCGCGCTCCAGGCGGAGGCGCCGGAGTCCCACGCCTCCGCCAGGGGCACGGTGTGGGCCAGGTCCAGGGCGTCGGGGCCGGTCACCTCCTGGCCGTCGTAGTACGACCGCCACGTTCCGCCGGTCAGTTTGCACCCGGCCGTGACGGCCGGGGCCTTCACCGCCTCGGCGAGGAGCACCTCGTTGCGGGTGTCGCAGCCGTCGGAGGGGAGATCGCCCGCGTTCCAGTGCCTGAAGTGCGAGGGGGCGTAGCCGGTCCGGTTCTCCTCGACGACCTTGACCAGGCCGACGGCGTCGGCGAGCGTGGTCACCACGGCGGCCCCCGGCCCCGGGGCGGCCGGTGCCGGAGCGGAGGCGAGGACCGGGACGAGGGCGAGGGAAAGCGCGCCGGAGCCGCGCAGCAGGTTCTTGATCACTCCCGCGTTCTACCGGCCGCTCCGGTCCCCTCGGGTGCGCGGCAGCCGCCTCTCACCCGCACGGGCGTGGACGTTCACCGCAGGAACGATTCGCGGCGGCAGCCGGCCGCACGGACTGCCCGTGGCGGCGGGCTCCGGCGGTCTGTGCCTGGGCGCCGGACGTGCCGGGGGCCTGTGCGAGGGTGGCGGGCGAGCCGGGGCCTGGCCGGCATCGCCGGATTCCCACGGACCGGCCGGGGCGGACAGAAACGGCCGGAGCCCCCGCACAGTGGGCTCCGGCCGGTCCGCCGCGGATGTTCCGGTTACAGCGCCAGGCCGGTGAGGACCAGCACCCGCTCGTAGGTGTAGTCGTCCATGGCGTAACGCACGCCCTCGCGGCCCACTCCGGACTGCTTGGCGCCGCCGTACGGCATCTGGTCGGCGCGGTAGGAGGGAACGTCGCCGATGATCACGCCGCCCACCTCCAGGGCGCGATGGGCCCGGAAGGCGGTCTGCAGGTCGTGGGTGAAGACGCCCGCCTGCAGTCCGTACTTCGAGGCGTTGACGGCGGCGAAGGCCTCGGCCTCACCGTCGGTCCTCTGGATGTGCAGGACCGGGCCGAAGACCTCCTCGTCGGCGAGGGTCGCGGTGTCCGGCACGCCGGTGAGGACCGTCGGGGCGTAGGTGGCGCCGTCGCGCCTGCCTCCGGTCAGCAGCGTGGCACCGGCGGTGACGGCCTCGTCGACCCAGGACTCGACGCGGCGGGCGGCGTCCTCGCTGACCAGCGGGCCGACGTCGGTGGCCGCGTCGGAGGGATCACCGGTGACGAGGGCCTCGACGGCCGCGACGATCTTCGGGACGAGCCGGTCGTATACGGCGGTGTCGGCGATCACGCGCTGCACGGAGATGCAGGACTGGCCGCCCTGGTAGTTGGAGAAGGTCGCGATGCGCGTCGCGGCCCAGTCCAGGTCCTTCTCGGAGGCGTAGTCGCCGAGGACGACGGCCGCGCCGTTGCCGCCGAGCTCCAGGGTGCAGTGCTTGCGCGGCACCGACTCCATGATCGCGTAGCCGACCGGGCCGGATCCGGTGAAGGAGATCACCGGCAGCCGCTCGTCCTGGACCAGGGCCGGCATCTTGTCGTTGGGCACGGTCAGCACGGACCAGGAGCCGGCCGGGAGGTCGGTCTCGGCGAGCAGCTCGCCCAGGACCAGGGACGAGATCGGAGTGGCCGGCGCCGGCTTGAGGATGATCGGCGCACCGACGGCGATGGCCGGGGCGACCTTGTGGGCGCTCAGGTTCAGCGGGAAGTTGAAGGGCGCGATGCCGAGGACCGGGCCGCGCGGGAAGCGCCGGGTCAGTCCGAGGCGGCCGGTGCCACCCGCGTCGGTGTCGAGCCGCTGGGCGTCGCCGCCGTTGAAGCGGCGGGCCTCCTCGGCGGCGAACCGGAAGACGGAGACGGCGCGGCCGACCTCGCCGCGGGCCCACTTGACGGGCTTGCCGTTCTCGGCGGAGATCAGCTGGGCGATCTCCTCGGTGCGCTCGGTGAGACGGCGTACGACGTGGTCGAGCGCGGCGACCCTCACGTGCGCGGGCGTCGCGGCGAACTCCTCGCGCACCGCGTACGCGGCGGCGACGGCCTCCTCGACCTGGGCGTCGGTCGGCACGGCGACGGTGCCGACGAGGCGGCCGTCGTACGGGTTGGTGACGTCGAAGCTGTCCTCGCCGGTGGCCTGGCGGCCGGCCAGCCAGAAGGCATGGGTGGAAGTCATGGCGGTTCCGGCCCTTCGGGGGTGGTGAACACGATCGCCGGGCGCCGCGAGGGCACCCGTCGGCCCCACCGTAGGGTGAGCCGGCACGGATGAGGTTTGTCCTGTGTGGAGTGGAACGGAGGCCCGGTGCTCCGGTTTGTCGTAGCGGGCGGGTGCTACTGCGCCCCCGACGAGGCGGCCGTCGCCTTCAGCGCCAGCCACAGCTCCATCCGGACGTCCGGGTCGTCAAGGGAGCGGCCCAGGATCTCCTCGACCCGGCGCATCCGGTAGCGCAGGGTGTGGCGGTGCACCCCCAGGTCGGCGGCGGCGGCGTCCCACTGGCCGTGCCGGGAGAGCCAGGCGCGCAGGGAGGCCACCAGGTCGCCGCGGCCCTTCGCGTCGTGGTCCCGCAGCGGGCGCAGCATCCCGTCGGCGAAGGCCCGTACGGCGTCGTCGGCCAGGAGTGGCAGGACCGAGCCCGCGGCGAGCTCCTCGTGCTCGACCAGGGCCCTGCCCCGGCGGCGGGCGACCGAGAGGGCCTGCTCGGCCTGCTTGTAGGCGGCGGACACGGCGATCGGCCCGGAGGGCGCGGACATGCCGACGACCACGTCGGCGTCGTCGGCACCGGACTCGCGCACCGGCCGGTCGTCCGCGGCCCGAGCGTGGGCCGCGCCGGCCGCGACCGCCGCTCCGCCGTCCACCGCCAGCACCACGAGGCGTTCCCCCTCGGGCACCATCAGGAGGGTCTCGCCGGACCGGGAGGCGGCGGCCTCCATCGTCTCGGCGAGCAGCTCCGTCCCGGAGGCGGCCGGGGCCTCGGCGATCAGGAGGCGGAAGGGGGCGTCGAGCAGCCCTCCGTACAGGTCTCCGGCGACGGCCCGGGCGTGGTCGGACTCTCCCGCGAGCAGCATCCGCAGGACGGCGGCGCCGAGGCGCTGCTCGGCGCCCTGGAGGGCGCGGGAACGGGCCGTGGTCAGCGTCAGCAGGGCGACCGCGGAGTGCACCGCGTACCTTTCGGCCGTGCCGAGCGCCGCCCCCGTGCCCACGGCCAGCGCCCCCCTGCTCCGGCGGCCGGCGCCGAGGGACTGGAGTTCGACCCGGTCGTCTCCCTCGCTGTCGCCGACGACGGCGCTGGCCGGGGCAGGACGGTCCCGCAGCCGCTCCACCTCGGGGGTGAGCCGGGCGGCCCGTCGGGCCGCCCAGTCGGGCGCGGCGGCGACGACCGCGCCCGAGGAGTCGTACAGGGCGGCCCAGCCGTCGACGTGCGCGGCGAGGCGGGTGAGCAGCTCGGCGGGGCCGTCCCCCGCGACCGCGGCCCGGGTCAGCTCGCGCTGGGCCTCGAAGCCGGCCGTGACGGACCTGTACTGGTCGGCGGCGATCGCCGCGGAAACCGCCTTGCTGATGGCGAGGAACGGGGTGCGTCTGGGCACCTCCAGCAGCGGCAGCCCCGCCTCCTCCGCGGCGTCCACGAGCGCCGCCGGAATCTCCTCGTAGGTGACGCCCACACCGAAGCCGATGCCCGCGACCCCAGCGCCGGCCAGCCTCTGCACGTAGCGGAGCATCGTCCCCGGGTCCCGGGCGTCGAGGTTGGTCGCGGTGACGAGGAGCAGCTCACCACCGTCCATGTACGGCACAGGGTCGGCGAGCTCACTGGCGTGCGCCCAGCGCACGGGCGTGGAGAGCCGGTCGGCGCCCGCCCGGACGGTGAGCTTGAGCGCCGAGTGCTGGACGAGCGAGGCGAGAGTGGGAGGCATGGGACCGCCGGACCTCTGGGAGTCGATGGCGCCGTCCGTGCGGACGGCTCGAT
This sequence comes from Streptomyces sp. NPDC102402, assembly GCF_044765765.1. NCBI lineage: Bacteria > Bacillati > Actinomycetota > Actinomycetes > Kitasatosporales > Streptomycetaceae > Streptomyces > Streptomyces sp. NPDC102402. Next base: position 189,819 of record NZ_JBIWKR010000010.1, on the reverse strand, counting down.
GGGGCCGCCCCGCTTGGACGGCTCGAATGCGCCGCCCCGTACAGACGGCCGCACTCGATTCTGCCAGGGCGGCAGAGTCCCCGAAACCTCCCGCTCAGCCGCCCAGCTCGACCAGGAGCGGTGGCGCGTGCTCGCCGTCCACCGTCGTCAGCGACAGGACCGCGTGACCGGCGGGCAGCTGGTAGGCGAGCTCCGACGCGGACCAGCGTTCCCGCTCGACCCTCCGTACGGTCACGGCGTCCCTGGTCACGGCCTTGCCGGTGACGAGCTTGCGCAGTCCGTGCAGGGCGCGGGTGAACGGCTGGTCCGCGAAGACCGCGTGCTGGGCGACCTCGCGGGTCTCCACCCACTCCTTGCCCCACACCTCGGCGAAGCGCTTGCCGTCCCAGGTGGTGACGCCGCTGAACGCCATGCAGCAGCCGACCGCACCGAGCAGCGCGGTGTGCAGCCCCTCGGGGACGTCGTCGACAGTGCGCAGGGTGAGGACCGCTCCCGCGTTGACCGAGCGCAGCCGCCGGACGCCCCGTACCGTCTCCGCGGTCACCGTGTGCGTGGCGTCGTCCAGGACCAGGCAGAGGAAGAGCGACCGGTCGGCGCGGGCCGCGGCGACGGTCGTGAACTGGGCCAGGACGAGCCGGGTGAGCAGTCGCGACGCCTCGGCGTGGGCCCGTTCCGGCAGGTCGATCCTGACCCTCAGCGGCAGGTGCTCCAGGGAGCGCAGCGAGAAGGGCCGGGCCTCCTCCCCTGTCGTGAAGAACGGCGCGAAGGCCGGCCTGTCGAGCAGCGCGATCCGGTCGGCGAGCACCGGTCCGGGGTCCCCGGCCCCGCCCTTCTGCCGCGTGCGGGCCTCCAGCTCGCGCAGCATGGCCTGGTGGCCGCCCGCCGCGAGCGCCTCCCGCAGGGTCCCGACGGCTGTGAGGTCCCCGTCCAGGAGCTCGCGGAGCGCGGACACGCCGGGGAAGTGCCCGTGGACGGCGCGGTAGGGACCGAGCAGCTGGGCGAGGACGGTGGCGGCGCGGCGGCTGTCCAGGTGGGTGACGTCACCGACGAGTCCCTCCGCGAGCACGCTCGCCGCCTCGTCGGGGTCGGTCGTCCCGCCGTACAGGTCGAAGTCGTGCACCGAGGCCGGGTCGCCGATCCGCACCACGACGTCGAACGCGTCGTCCGGGCCGAGCTCTCCTCCCGCGCCCTGGACGGCGAGGACCGCCGCCCGTCCGGCGAGCGCCTGCAGGGCGAGCGACTCGACGACCGGTCGCACCAGCCGCGCGGACTTACCGGCCCCGGGGGGACCCACGGCCAGCAGCGAGGTGCCCAGGAGCGCGGGTTCCAGGGCGATGCCCGAGCCCCGGCGGGCGTAGGGGTTGCGCGGGTCCTCGGCACAGCTGCCGAGCCGGACCTGGCCGGTGAGCAGGTCGTGCCGGGCGGTGCGGAACGGGAGGTCCCGGGCACCGGAGGGGTGGAGGGCGGCGGCACCGCCGGCGCGCAGGACGGCCTCGTCGAGGGCGTCGAGGCGCTCCGGACGCGCCCGGCCCACGGTCCAGGCGTGGCGCACGCGCGCGACGTCGACGTCGTTCATACGGCCGGCGCGCACAGCGGCGGTGAGCGCCTCGGCGGCGTCCGTCCGGCCCGCCGCGCGCAACTCCGGCCACTGGTCGGGCGTGGGGGCGTCGGGGGGCGCGTCCGGTACCCGGGGCGCTGTGGCCGCGCCCCGGCCGAACCGGTCGGCGAGCAGTCGGCGCCACCGGCCGAGCCGGGCGAACGGCCAGAGCACCGCGAGGGCGATCAGCGTGTAGATCACGTTGACGACGGCCTGGCTCTGGTAGATCTCGCCGCCCGCGACCGAGGCCACGAGGATCAGGACGGGCCGGACGACCGGTACGCCGTCCTTCCACACGAGGAGTTCGGCGAGAGCCCCGCCGGCGGCGGTGGCCAGGGCGAGGAAGGGCTGCCCCCGGCCGGCGACGTGACGCCGGAAGAGTTCCGTCCAGTTGCCCAGGCGTCCGCAGCCGTAGACCAGGAGGCCGAAGAGGACCGCCTCGTAGACCGTGAGGGCGTCGGCACCCTCGATGGTGCGGGGTCCGCCGAACGTACCGGCGTACCACCAGTCCCCGGGGGTGAACAGCTTCAGCGGGACGAGCCGGTAGGGGATGTAGCCGTTGCGCCAGAGGGACCACAGGAGCAGCCCGCTGAGCACGGAGATGAGCACGCCGACCAGGAGCGAGCGGTCGGACACGCCCTCGGGCTTCTCGGGCGGGCGCGGAGTGTGCCCGTAGCGCCACACCCCCGGCTCACGCACGGGGCGCGGGGTGCGCAGCCACTCCCCGACGGCGTCCTCCCCCGTCCCCGTCGGCGGGCGCCGTGGGTGCGGGGCGTAGGTGGGGGGCGGTGGCGCAGCGGGTGGTGGCCCGGCAGGGCGGGGCACCCGGTCCGCGCCCGTGCCCCGTGCGTCGTACGTGCCTTCGGTGTCCATGAACCGCTGCCCCCTGACCAGCCAGGTCCGCCTTCTGCACCGGCCAATCTAGTGCCCGGGCACCGGGAGTTCAGCCATGCGGCCGTACGGCCCGGCCGGGACGCCGCCGGAGGGCCATGTCGGGACGCCGCCGGAGGGCCCTGATGGGGTATCTGTCCGCCGCGGACAAGGACACGCCCCCACCACTCCCGATCGGAGCATGACCGCTGCCCGCACCCGCCCCTAGCCTGCAGAAACAGAAGCGTCCGAAACACCCCCAGGAGCCCCGCATGTCCGACATCCCGCAGGAGCGCCGCGTCCTCACCGCCATCCCCGGCCCGAAGTCGGCCGAGCTGCAGGCCCGCCGTGTCGCGGCCGTGGCCGCAGGCGTGGGTTCCACCCTGCCGGTCTTCACCGCCCGGGCGGGCGGCGGGATCATCGAGGACGTGGACGGCAACCGGCTGATCGACTTCGGCTCCGGTATCGCCGTGACCTCGGTCGGCGCGTCCGCCGAAGCGGTCGTGCGCCGCGCCTCGGCGCAGCTCGCCGACTTCACCCACACCTGCTTCATGGTCACGCCGTACGAGGGGTACGTCGAGGTCTGCGAGCAGCTCGCCGAGCTCACGCCGGGCGACCACGCCAAGAAGTCGGCGCTGTTCAACTCGGGCGCCGAGGCGGTCGAGAACGCGGTGAAGATCGCCCGTGCGTACACGAAGCGCACCGCGGTCGTCGTCTTCGACCACGGCTACCACGGCCGCACGAACCTCACCATGGGCATGACGGCGAAGAACATGCCGTACAAGCAGGGCTTCGGCCCGTTCGCCCCCGAGGTCTACCGCGTGCCGGTGGCGTACGGCTACCGCTGGCCGACCGGTGCCGAGAACGCCGGCGCCGAGGCGTCCGCGCAGGCCATCGACGAGATCACCAAGCAGATCGGCGCGGACAACGTCGCCGCGATCATCATCGAGCCGGTGCTCGGCGAGGGCGGGTTCATCGAGCCGGCCAAGGGCTTCCTCCCGGCGATCGCGCGGTTCGCGAAGGACAACGGCATCGTCTTCGTCGCCGACGAGATCCAGTCGGGCTTCTGCCGCACCGGCCAGTGGTTCGCGTGTGAGGACGAGGGCATCGTGCCCGACCTGATCACCACGGCCAAGGGCATCGCGGGCGGGCTTCCCCTCTCCGCCGTGACCGGCCGCGCCGAGATCATGGACGCCGCCCACGCGGGCGGCCTCGGCGGGACCTACGGCGGCAACCCGGTGGCCTGCGCCGGTGCGCTCGGCGCCATCGAGACGATGCGCGAGCTGGACCTGAACGGGAAGGCCAAGCGCATCGAGGAGGTCATGAAGGGCCGCCTCGCCGAGATGCGGTCGAAGCTCCCGAACGGGGACGTCATCGGCGACATCCGCGGCCGCGGCGCCATGATCGCGATCGAGCTGGTGAAGCCGGGCACGAAGGAGCCCGACGCGGCCGCCGCCGGCGCCCTGGCCAAGTCCTGCCACGCGGAGGGCGTGCTGGTGCTGACCTGTGGCACGTACGGCAACGTCCTGCGCTTCCTGCCGCCGCTCGTCATCGGCGAGGACCTGCTGAACGAGGGCCTGGACGTCATCGAGCAGGCGTTCGCACGCCTCTGATCCGTGCGAGTCACGCAGACGCCGGCCACCGCTCCGGGGAGCGGTGGCCGGCGTCGGCGTGAGGGCGTGTGAAGAAGGTGTGCGGGGGCCATGGCGGGTTACCGTTGGCCCTTCCGGCCGCTCCTTCCTCTGACGTACGGTTTTCCCAGATGAGAGAAACACCCCGCCCGCAGGGGACTGCGGGTGATGCCGGGCCGGGGCTCCCCCAGCGCCGTTCCGGCCGTGCCATCGCGCACACCGCTGGAGCCTCGGGCTCCGGGACTCCTCACCGATCGGATGGCCGCTCGCCCCACACCCCCCGGGGCGCGCGGCAAACCGATCCGACCGGCCACCTCGGAACAATCCCCCCTGTTCCCCGGTGGCCGGTTCTTCTCGTCGGGGCGGTCGTGGCGCTGACGGCGCTCTTCACCGTGATCACCTGGCAGGTGCTGGCCGACGGCCCTCTGCTCGATCCCGACGAGCGCCTCGGCCTGGAGCTGGCGGGGCGCGGCCCCGCTCCGCTCGCGGACCTCTTCGCCGACCTCGGCAACATGCAGGTCGCCGTTCCCGTGCTGGCGTGCGCGGTCGTCGTGGCGTGGCTCCGCCGTGCACGGCGTGCCGCCCTGTGCGCCGTCCTGGCCATGGCCGCCGTGCCGGTGCTCGTCGTCCCGCTCAAGCTGTGGACGGACCGTCAGGGACCGCTGACGGAGGCGACCGGCTACTACCCTTCGGGCCACACGACCACGGCGATGGTGGCGTACGGGGCCGCGGCCCTGCTGCTGGCCCCGTACCTGCGGCGGACATGGATGACGCTCGTCGCCGCCGTCCTGCTGACGGCGGCGACGAGCGTCGGTCTGGTGCTGCGCGGCTACCACTGGCCGCTGGACGTGGTGGCCGGCTGGTGCCTCAGCGGGGTGCTGCTGATCGCCTTGCGGATGGGCGCCGGGAGCGGTCAGCCTCCGAAGTAGGCGTCGAAGTTCTTCGAGAACTCCCAGTTGTTGAAGCGGTCCCAGTTGATGGACCAGGTCATCAGCCCACGCAGCCCGCTCCAGGTGCCGTGCGTCCGGTAGGTGCCGCAGTCGGTCTTCTTCGTCAGGCAGTTCAGCGCCTTGGTGACCTCCGCGGGCGAGGTGTGTCCGTTGCCCGCCTGGGTGGAGGCCGGGAGGCCGAAGGCGACCTGCTCGGGGCGCAGCGCCGGGAAGACCCGGCTCTGGTCGCCCGCGACGGGGAAGCCGGTGAGCAGCATGTCGGTCATGGCGATGTGGAAGTCCGCGCCGCCCATCGAGTGGTACTGGTTGTCCAGGCCCATGATGGAGCCGGAGTTGTAGTCCTGGACGTGGAGCAGGGTGAGGTCGTCGCGCAGGGCGTGGATGACGGGCAGGTAGGCGCCGGCGCGCGGGTCCTGGCCGCCCCAGGGTCCGGAACCGTAGTACTGGTAACCGAGCTGCACGAAGAAGGTCTCGGGGGCCATGGTGAGGACGAAGTCGTCGCCGTACTTGGCCTTGAGGGACTTGACCGCGGAGATCAGGTTGACGATGACGGGGGTCGTCGGACTGCGGAAGTCGGTGTCACCGGTGGCGAGCGAGAGCGAGTGGCCCTCGAAGTCGATGTCCAGGCCGTCGAGGCCGTAGGTGTCGATGATCTTGCTGACGGAGGTGACGAAGGTGTCGCGGGCCGCGGTCGAGGCGAGCTGCACCTGGCCGTTCTGGCCGCCGATCGAGATCAGCACCTTCTTGCCCGCGGCCTGCTTGGCCTTGATGGCGGCCTTGAACTCCGCCTCGCTCTCCACACCCGGGCACTCGGCGACGGGGCAGAGCGAGAAGCGGATGTCCCCGGAGGTGACGGAGGTGGGCTCGCCGAAGGCCAGGTTGATGACGTCCCACGAGTCGGGCACGTCGGCCATCCGGGTGTAGCCGGAGCCGTTGGCGAAGCTGGAGTGGAGGTAGCCGACGAGTGCGTGGGCCGGGAGGCCGGCGTCGCCCCCTCCCCCGCCGCCCGCGGCCGTGGTGGCGCTCACGGCCGCCGACCTGGGCGACTCGCCGGCGGCGTTGACGGCCGAGACCTGGAAGGTGTGCGCGGACGACGCCGCCAGCCCCGTCACGGTCGCGGAGGTTCCGGTGGTGTCGAGGACCTTCGTGCCGGACCGGTAGACGCGGTAGCCGGTGGCACCGGTGGACGCCGTCCAGGACAGCGGGACGGAGGAGGCGGTGGCCGTGCCGGCCTTGAGCCCGGTGGGTGCGGCGGGCACCGCGACGGGACCGCCGCCGGGGCCGGTCAGGGAGAGGTCGTCGGCGTAGTAGGCGGGGGTGCCGTACCAGCCGTGGGTGTAGACGGTCACCGAGGTCGTCGAGGGGCCGGTCCTGAACGTGGTGGTGAGCTGCTTGTACGCACCGGCGGACTGGGTCCAGGTGGAGACGTCGGTGGTCCCGGTGCCGGACGCCCCCAGATAGACGTAACTTCCCTGCACCCAGGCGCTGAGCGAGTAGGAGGAGTCCGGCTTCACGGTCACCGTCTGCGAGCACCGGGCGTTGTCGCTTCCCGCCGGGGTCGCCTTCAGCGCCGAACTCCCGCCGTGGACGGGCGTGCTGACGGCCGCGCCGCTGCCACCGGAGCAGCTCCAGCCGTCCAGGCCCGCCTCGAAGCCGCCGTTGCGGGCGAGATCGGCGTCGGCCGCCCCGGCCGCCGGGGCGGTGGCGAGAAGGGTGCCGGCGGCGAGAACCACCGCCGAGCACACGGCGAGAAGTCCGGAAGGTCTCAGGGGTGGTCCACTACGTTCCACAACAGCCTCCGTGCAAGGGGGGATTGAGCCGTCCGCGCACAACATGGTCCAGACCAATCATGTTGTCAAGACCTCTGGCGGTTGTTCAGCCCCCGCCTCCCCTCGCGCCTCGCGCCGCGGCGGCCTCGTGCAGAGCCAGCTCCAGAAGGGTGGTGTCGGTGAGCGTGCCCGAACCGTCCGGCGGGATCAGCCATCGCACCCCGCCCACGGTGCCGCCCGGCCGGGGGACGACGATCCAGGTCCCCGCGCCGACCCCGCGGATGCCCGTCCCGATCCAGCGGGCCGCCGTCCCCGGGGGCACGAAGAAGCCCATCCTGGAGTCACCGAAGTCGGCGAGGACGGGGCCGGGCCGGCTGACGAGGCGCGTGAGCACGTCGAGCGTCGGATAGCCGAGCTCCCCCGGGACGATCAGCACGTCCCAGCGCTTGCCGGCGGGAAGCAACGCCATCCCGTGCGGATCGCGCTCCCACGCCCTCCGGCAGGCATCCGGATCCGGTGCCACCGATGCGAGCCACGCGACCGCGGCTTTCGCCCCCGTGCCGGCCATGAGCCACCTTCCCTTCCCGTGGGCACCGGCGGCTGGTGCCGGTGCGTTCAGGGGAGAGAGGGCGCGGACAGCGGATCATGACGCGGGTTCGGGCACCCGTCTCCGGTGACCTGTGTCACCAGGGCTCAACTGTCGAAACCCAGCCCCAGCCGGTCCATGGCCTTCAGCCACAGGTTGCGGCGCCCGCCGTTGCTGTCGGCACGGGCGAGGGACCGCTTGGTGATCTCGATCCCCGCCCAGGCGAGGGGCTCCGGCGGGAACGGCATCGGCTTGGAGCGGACCATCTCCAGTCGGGTCCGTTCGGTCTCCTCGCCGGCCAGCAGGTCGAGCATCACATCCGCGCCGAAGCGGGTGGAGCCGACACCGAGTCCCGTATATCCGGCGGCGTACGCGACACGTCCTTGATGGGCCGTCCCGAAGAACGAGGTGAAACGCGAACAGGTGTCGATCGCACCGCCCCACGCGTGCGAGAAATTCAGTCCGGAGAGCTGCGGGAAACACTCGAAGAACTGCCCGGCGAGTTTGAGGAACGTCTCCGGCCGCTGGTCCAGATCGGCGCTGAGCCGGCCCCCGTACGGATAGATCGCGTCGTATCCGCCCCACAGGATCCGGTTGTCCGGGGAAATTCGGAAGTAATGGAACTGGTTGGCGCTGTCGCCCAGTCCCTGCCGGTGCTTCCAGCCGATGGAGTCGAGCTGTCCGGGGGTGAGCGGCTCGGTCATCAGCGCGTAGTCGTAGACCGGCACGGTGTACGGCCGCACGCGCCTGACCAGTGAGGGGAAGACGTTGGTGCCGAGGGCGACCCGGCGCGCGAACACGCGGCCGTAGGGGGTACGGACGGCCATCCCGCCCCCGGAGCGGACGAGGTCCAGGCCCCGGGTGTGCTCGTGGATCCGTACGCCGAGGTCGAGGCAGGCCCGCTTGAGACCCCAGGCGAGCTTGGCCGGGTTCAGCATCGCGACGCCGCGCCGGTCCCAGAGACCGCCGAGGAAGGTGGGCGAGTCGACCTCGGCGCGTACGGCGTCGCGGTCCAGGAAATCCACCCCGGTGATGCCGAGCCGCTGGATCTCCGCGTGCCATTCCCGCAGCTCCTCGAGCTGATGGGGCTGGGTCGCGACGTCGATCTCACCGGTTCGCTCGAACGCGCAGTCGATGCGGTAGCGGGCGACCGCCTCCTCGATGGCATCGAGATTGCGCGCGCCGAGCTCCTCCAGCGTGCCGATCTCCTCCGGCCAGCGCTCCAGCCCGTTGGCCAGACCGTGGGTCAGGGACGCCGCGCAGAATCCGCCGTTGCGGCCCGAGGCCGCCCATCCCACCTCGTTGCCCTCGATCAGGACGACGTCGCGCCCGGGGTCCCGCTCCTTGGCGAGCAGCGCGGTCCACAGTCCGCTGTACCCGCCTCCGACAACCAGGAGGTCGCAGTGCTCGTCCCCCGTGAGGGCGTCGAGTGCCTCGGGCTTCGCCGGGTCGTCGAGCCAGTAGGCGACCGGCCTGGCGCCGGCGATCGATTCTGCCGCGGTACGCATGGCGACGGGGGCCATGTTTTCCAACTCCTTCAGGACTTTCAGGTCCGAGCGTTGTTCTTTCGCCGGTTCGCGACGAGCTGGCCGGCGAGAACCACCAGTACCGCAATGATGAACATCGCGGTCCCGATGACGTTGATCTGCACGGGTGTGCCGCGTTGCGCCGATCCCCAGACGAACATGGGAAAGGTGACCGTGGATCCCGCGTTGAAATTGGTGATGATGAAATCGTCGAAGGAGAGCGCGAAGGCGAGCAGTGCTCCCGCGGCGATTCCGGGCGCGGCGATGGGAAGGGTCACCCGGACGAAGGTCTGCACGGGTCCCGCGTAGAGATCACGGGCGGCCTCCTCCAGTCGCGGGTCCATCGACATCACCCGCGCCTTGACCGCCGTCACCACGAAGCTCAGGCAGAACATGATGTGGGCGATCAGGATGGTCCAGAAGCCGAGCTGGGCGCCCATGTTGAGGAAGAGCGTGAGCAGCGAGGCGGCCATGACGACCTCGGGCATGGCCATCGGCAGGAAGATCAGCGAGTTGATCGTGCCGCGCGCCCGGAACCGGTAGCGGACCAGCGCGAACGCGATCATGGTGCCGAGCGCCGTGGCCCCCAGCGTCGCCCAGAAGGCGATCTGGAGCGAGAGGGAGAGCGAGCCGCACATGTCGGCGACCCCGCAGGGGTCCTTCCACGCGTCCAGGGAGAAGTCCCGCCAGGCGTAGTTGAAGCGCCCCTTCGGCTTGTTGAAGGAGAACACCATCACGACGGCGTTCGGCAGGATCATGTACGCCAGGGTCAGCAGACCCGCGAGCACGACCAGGTTCCGGCGTATCCATCGGAGTACGGGCATCAGACCAGGTCCTCCGTACCGGAGCGGCGGATGTAGACGGTGACCATCAGCAGGACGATCGCCATGAGGATGAACGAGAGGGCCGCGGCCGTCGGATAGTCCAGGACTCGCAGGAACTGGCTCTGGATGACGCTGCCGACCATCTTGGTGTCGGTGGAGCCGAGGAGCTCCGCGTTGACGTAGTCGCCGCTGGCCGGGATGAAGGTCAGCAGCGTGCCGGAGACGACGCCGGGCATGGAGAGCGGGAACGTCACCTTGCGGAACGTGGTGGCGGGGGTGGCGTAGAGGTCGCCCGCCGCCTCGTGCAGCCGGCCGTCGACGCGCTCCAGGGAGGTGTAGAGCGGAAGGATCATGAACGGCAGGAAGTTGTACGTGAGACCGCAGACGACGGCCATCGGGGTGGCGAGGACGCGGTTGTTCTCGGTCCAGCCGAGCCAGCTGGTGACGTCCAGGACGTGCAGGGTGCCGAGCACGTCCACGACGGCACCGCCGTCGGCGAGGATCGTCTTCCATGCGAGCGTGCGGATCAGGAAGCTGGTGAAGAAGGGCGCGATGACCAGCACGAGCACCAGGTTGCGCCAGCGGCCGGCCTTGAAGGCGATCAGATAGGCCAGCGGGTACCCGAGCAGCAGGCAGAGGATCGTGGCGGTGCCCGCGTACAGCAGGGACCGGATGAACTGCGGGTAGTAGTCGCGCAGTGCGTCCAGGTAGGTCTGGAAGTGCCAGGTGACCTCGAAGCCCTTCTCCAGCGAGCCGGTCTGCACCGAGGTGGAGGCCTGGTAGACGAGCGGCAGAGCGAAGAAGACGACCAGCCAGAGGATGCCGGGGAGCAGCAGCCAGTAGGGGACGAGCCGTTTGCGGGTGGAGGGCTTGCGGAGCTTCGGCTCCCCGGGTCCGGTGGGCGGCGCGGGCGGCGCCTCGGTGAGGCTCACGCCGCGTCCTCCACGCTCGCCGCGCCCGCGTCGATGTCCTGGTCCGCGTCGAGTCCGAAGGTGTGGGCGGGGTTCCAGTGCAGGACGACCTCGGAGCCGGGGAGGAGCCCCCCGCGCCTGTCGACGTTCTGCTCGTACACCTGGAGGGTCTTTCCGGCCGGGCTCTCCACCACGTACTGGGTCGAGACGCCGATGAAGCTGGAGTCGACGACGCGGCCGGTGACACGGTTGCGGCCGACGGCTATCGCGTCCGCGTCGTCCGCGTGGGCGAGCGATATCTTCTCGGGCCGGATGCCGAGCAGGATGCGCCCGCCGGTGGTGGTGGGTGCCTGGCAGCGCTCGACCGGCAGGGTGAGTTTCCCGCCGCCGGCCGCGACGACGACCTCGCTGCCGGTGGAGACGATCTCACCCCCGATGAGGTTGGAGGTGCCGAGGAAGTTGGCGACGAACGTGGTGCGCGGGGTCTCGTAGAGGTCGGCGGGGGCGCCGAGCTGCTCGACCCGGCCGCCGTTCATCACCGCGACGGTGTCGGCCATGGTCATGGCCTCCTCCTGGTCGTGCGTGACGTGGACGAAGGTGATGCCGACCTCGGTCTGGATGCGCTTGAGCTCCAGCTGCATCTGGCGGCGCAGCTTGAGGTCGAGGGCGCCCAGGGGCTCGTCGAGGAGGAGCACCTGGGGGTGGTTGATGAGCGCGCGTGCCACGGCGACGCGCTGCTGCTGGCCGCCGGAGAGCTGGTGGGGCTTGCGGCGGGCGAAGTCGCCGAGCTGGACGAGCTCCAGCATGTCGTCGACCTGCTTCTTCACGGACTTGATGCCGCGCCGCCGCAGCCCGAAGGCGACGTTCTCGCTGACGTCGAGGTGCGGGAAGAGCGCGTAGCTCTGGAAGACGGTGTTGACCGGCCTCTTGTACGGGGGCAGGCCGGTGATGTCGCGGCCGCCCAGCGACACCGTGCCGGTGGTCGCCTCCTCCAGTCCCGCGATCATGCGCAGGGTGGTGGTCTTGCCGCAGCCGGAAGCGCCGAGCAGGGCGAAGAAGGAACCCTGCGGGACGGTGAGGTCGAGCGGGTGCACCGCGGTGAAGGAGCCGTAGGTCTTGCTGATCCCGGTGAGTCGGACGTCGCCGCCCGCGGTCTGCTGCTGTGTCATGGGTCGCGGTCCCAGTGGTGTCGGAGGGAGAACGGACGGGGAGGCGGGCGGGTCAGGCGCCGATGAGCTTGGCGAACTTCTCTTCGTACGCCGTCTCTTCCTCGGAGCTGAGGGAGCGGAAGGCCCGTGACTTCGCGGCCATCGCCCTGTCCGGGAGGATCAGCGTGTTGGACGCCATGGACGCGTCGATCTTCGCGAGTTCCGTGGCGACCCCGTCCACGGGACAGACGTAGTTGATGTAGGCGGCGAGCTGGGCGGCGACCGGGAGCTCGTAGTAGTAGTCCATGAGCTTCTCGGCGTTGGTCTTGTGCCGCGCCTTGGCCGGGACCAGCATGTTGTCGCTCGATGTGATGTAACCGGCCGCCGGTATCGTGAACTTGATGTCCGGGTTGTCGGACTGGAGCTGGATGATGTCGCCGGCCCAGGCCACGCAGGCCGCGATGTCGCCCTTGCTGAGGTCGGCGGTGTAGTCGTTGCCGGTGAAGCGGCGTATCTGCTTCCTGTCGACGCCCTTCTGGAGACGGCCGATGGCGGCGTCGTAGTCCGCGTCGGTGAACGAGCCCGGGTCCTTGCCCATGTCCAGGAGCGTCATGCCGACCGAGTCGCGCATCTCGGAGAGGAAGGAGACCTTGCCCTTCAGCTTCGGGTCGTCCAGCAGTTGGGTGATGGAGTCGACCTTGCGGCCGCCGGTCGCCTTCTCGTTGTAGGCGATGACGGTCGGGATGCCGGTCCAGGGGTAGGAGTAGGCGCGTCCGGGGTCCCAGTCGGGGGTACGGAACTGGGGCGACAGGTTCGCGAACGCGTGCGGGAGGTTCGCGTGGTCGAGCTTCTGCGCCCAGCCGAGCCGGATGATGCGGGCGGCCAGCCAGTCCGTCACGATGACGAGGTCGCGCCCGGTGTCCTGGCCCGCCGCGAGCTGCGGCTTTATCTTCCCGAAGAACTCGACGTTGTCGTTGATGTCCTCGGTGTACTTGACCTTGATCCCGGTGCGTTTCGTGAACGCCTCCAGCGTCGGACGGCTCTTCTCGTCCTCGCTGACGTCCATGTACTCGGTCCAGTTGGAGAAGTTGATCTGCTTCTCCGCCGCGGAGTGGTCGTCGGAGACCGCCGCGTCCCCCTCGCGTTTCGCGGGAGGGATGCCGCACGCGCTCAGGGCGCCGAGGCCGCCGAGCGTGAGGGCGCCCATGCCCGACGCCCTGAGGAGCGAACGGCGGGTGAGGGAGCCCCTGCCGTCGGTGAGGCTGCGCCTCATGGCGGCAAGCTGGGGCGCGGAGAGGCGCTCGGGCTCGTACTGCTCCATACGCGTTGCCCTTCCGGGTGGGTGGGGCCGCCGGGTGGCGGCCGCTTTCTATCGGTCCCCGAAGACGGTGCGGTGCCAGTCCTTGCGGACCACCGCGGTGTTGTCGTACATGACGTGCTTGACCTGTGTGTACTCCTCGAAGGAGTACGACGACATGTCCTTGCCGAAGCCGCTGGCCTTGTATCCGCCGTGCGGCATCTCACTGATGATCGGGATGTGGTCGTTGATCCACACACAGCCCGCCGCGATCTCACGGGTGGCGCGGTTGGCCCGGTACAGGTCGCGGCTCCAGGCGGAGGCCGCGAGGCCGTACGGGGTGTCGTTGGCGAGGGCGATCCCCTCGTCGTCGGTGTCGAAGGGCAGCACCACGAGGACCGGGCCGAAGATCTCCGCGGTGACGACCTCACTGTCCTGGGCCGCGTCCGCGATGAGGGTCGGCCGGTAGTAGGCGCCCGCGGCGAGCTCACCGCCGGGGGCCTCGCCGCCGGTGACGACGGTGGCGTAGGCGCGGGCCCGCTCGACGAAGCCCGCCACACGGTCGCGCTGCTGGTGGGTGATCAGCGGTCCGAGGTCGGTGGACGGGTCGAAGGGGGCACCGAGCCGCACGCTCTCCATGAGCGCGGCGACGCCCTCCACGAACGCGTCGTACAGCGGGCGCTGGACGTAGGCACGGGTGGCGGCCGTGCAGTCCTGGCCGGTGTTGATGAGGGAGGCGGCGACCGCGCCGTTCACCGCCGCGTCGAGATCGGCGTCGTCGAAGACGAGGAAGGGCGCCTTGCCGCCGAGTTCCAGGTGCAGGCGCTTGACGGTGGAGGTGGCGATCTCGGCGACCCGCTTGCCGACGGCGGTGGAGCCGGTGAAGGAGGTCATCACGACGTCGGGGTGGCCCACGAGGTGCTCCCCCGCGTCCCTGCCGGCGCCGGAGACGATGTTGATGACACCGTCGGGGATGCCCGCCTCCGTGGCGGCCTGCGCGAACATCAGCGAGGTCAGCGGGGTGATCTCGGCGGGCTTGAGCACGATGGTGTTGCCCGCCGCGACGGCCGGGAGAATCTTCCAGGCCGCCATCTGGAGCGGGTAGTTCCAGGGTGCGATCGACCCGACGACCCCGATGGGCTCCCTGCGCACGTAGGAGGTGTGGTCGCCGCTGTACTCTCCGGCCGACCTCCCCTCCAGGTGGCGCGCGGCGCCGGCGAAGAAGGAGGCGTTGTCGACCGTGCCGGGGACGTCGAACTCGGTGGAGAGCTTGAGGGGCTTGCCGCACTGCAGGGACTCGGCGTACGCGAAGTCGTCCGCCTGCTCCGCGAGTACGGCGGCGAAGCGGTGCAGCGCGTCGGAGCGTTCGCCCGGGGTGAGTCCCGACCAGCCGGGGAACGCCTCCCGCGCGGCGGCCACGGCGGCGTCGACGTCGTCGGTGCCCGCCAGTTCGTAGCGGAGCACCGTCGTGCCCGTCGAAGGGTCCACCACCTCCTGGTCGTGTCCTGACGTGCCGCGGCGCAGACGTCCGCCGATGTACTGCGCACCCTCGGCGAAGCGTTCCTGCACCTGGAATCCGTTGCCCATGACGCTCTCCTCCGCCGTCCCCCTGACCAGGGGCGGCGTAGCTTCTTAGCGAATTGAGTGCCGATCCTGACAGAGGGACCCTCCACCAACAAGTGATTCCGTTGTTTCCTTTTGGTTACGCGACGGAATCTGTCGACGTTGTGTCGCGTGAACAAGGAAATCCCCATACCCGCTGTCAGTGGCGGATGCCAGACTCGGCTGTCATGGGACAGGAACACATGGACGGCCTGCTGGCGCGTACGGCACGCGGCGAGCGTGTGAAGTACCTGCCGTTCTGGGGACACAGGCCCCGCCAGGACGGCAGCCTCGGGGAGAGCTGCCTCAGTCAGTGGTGGCCGGCTCCGTTCACGGTCGACTCGGTGACCTACGCGTCGGCCGAGCACTGGATGATGGCCGGCAAGGCGAGGCTCTTCGGGGACTCGGAGGCCGAGGCGCTGGCCGTCGCGGCGGGCAGCCCCGCCGCGGCGAAGAAGGTGGGCCGGCTGGTCAAGGGCTTCGACGACGGCATATGGGCGCGGGAGCGGTTCGCGCTGGTCGTCGCCGGCAGCGTCCACAAGTTCGGTCAGGACCCCGCGCTGAGGGCGTACTTGCTGGGCACGGGCGAGCGCGTCCTCGTCGAGGCCAGCCCGATGGACCGCATATGGGGCATCGGGCTCACCAAGGACGACCCGCGCACCGCGGACCCGGAGTCCTGGCGCGGGCTGAATCTGCTGGGCTTCGCGCTCATGGAGGCGCGGGAGCGTCTGCGCGGGGAGTGACACCGCGCGCGTCCGGGCCCGGGAGAGCGTGCCCCGGGCCCGGACGGTCGTTCGAGCGGGCCACGGGTCAGCGCGAGGTGCCGACGACCAGTGACGTCGCGTACGGGTCGTAGTCGTAGCCGCTGCCCGAGTCGTCATTGGCGACGGCCCAGATCAGGAACCCGAGGAAGACCGCGCTGATGACGATCGAGATCGATCCCAGGATGATCCCGGCGAGCGCCATGCCTCCGTTGGTGGCCTCGCCCCGCTTGGCCCGGCCCCGGCCGATGATGCCGAAGATCAGGGCGAGGATGCCCAGGATGATGCCGATCCCCCACATGCAGAAGCCGACCACCGCGATGATCCCCAGGACCATCGCCGCGATCCCCAGCCCGTTCGAGGGCGCCGGGCCCCAGGGCTGCTGGCCTCCGTACCCGGGGTACCCCGGGTAGCCGTACGACGCCGAGGGCTCGGCCGGAGCGGCCGGGTAGCCGTAGGACGCCGAGGGTGCGGCGGGAGCCGCCGGATAGCCGTACTGGCCGGGCTGTCCGGGTCCGTTCGGCCCGACCGGCGGCGCGGGCACCGGGGGCTGCTGCGGGCCGAAGGATCCGGCCGGTCCGGGTATGGGACCGCTGCCCCCGTCGGCACCCGGCATCGAGGTCATCGTCGGCTGGTCGTGCACGGCCGGCGGGACCGCGTCCGCGGGCTGCTTGCCGAGATCGACCCTGTTGTCCGGCGGAGCCCACGGATCGCGCGCCGCGCCTCCGCCTCCTGGCTGCTGTGTGTTGTCTGACATGGGCCTCCCCCATCGTGGTCCCGCCATGCTACGGCCCGGCTCACGGGCGCAGGGCCCCGCCTACGATGAACGACCGCAGCCGGTGCACCCGGCCGAGAAACGAGACCCGGGAGTATCCGATGCACGATCTGCACCCCTTCATCGCGGGGCTGCCCAAAGCCGAGCTCCACGTCCACCACGTCGGATCGGCTTCCCCCCGCATCGTGGCGGAACTCGCCGCCCACCACCCCGACTCCAAGGTCCCCACGGACCCGGAGGCGATCGCGGACTTCTTCACCTTCACCGACTTCGGGCACTTCATCGACGTCTACCTGTCGGTCGTGGACCTGGTCCGCACCCCGGAGGACGTCAGGCTGCTGACCTTCGAGATCGCCAGGGACATGGCGCGGCAGAACATCCGGTACGCGGAGCTGACCGTCACACCGTTCAGCTCGACCCGCCGGGGTATCCCGGAGCAGGGCTTCATGGAGGCGATCGAGGACGCCCGCAAGGCGGCCGAGGCCGAGCTCGGCGTGGTCCTGCGCTGGTGCTTCGACATTCCGGGAGAGGCCGGCCTCGAAGCCGCCGAGGAGACGACCCGGCTCGCCGTCGACCTGCGCCCCGAGGGGCTGGTCTCCTTCGGCCTGGGCGGGCCCGAGGTCGGGGTGGACCGCCCGCAGTTCAAGCCCTACTTCGACCGTGCGATCGCCGAGGGACTGCACTCCGTCCCGCACGCCGGGGAGACCACGGGCCCGCAGACGGTCTGGGACGCGCTCACCGCGCTGCGCGCGGAGCGCATCGGGCACGGCACCAGCTCCACCCAGGATCCGAGGCTGCTGGCGCATCTCGCCGAGCACCGCATCGCCCTGGAGGTCTGCCCGACGTCGAACATCGCCACCCGCGCGGTCGCGGACCTCGACCGGCACCCGATCAAGGAGATGGTCGCGGCGGGCGTCCTCGTCACGGTGAACAGCGACGACCCGCCCATGTTCGGCACCGATCTCAACAACGAGTACGGGGTGGCGGCCCGGCTGCTCGGCCTGGACGAGCGCGGTCTGGCCGGTCTCGCCAAGAACGCGGTGGAGGCCTCGTACCTCGACGCGGCCGGCAAGCGGACGCTGGCCGCCGAGATCGACACGTACACGGCGAACTGGCTGGCGGCGCCGGGCCGGTGACCACTCCGGTCACAATGGCCCCATGACCACCACCGTCACCGCCGTGGCCCACCGCGGCGATCCCTACCGCGCCCGCGAGAACACGCTCCCCTCGGTCCACTCCGCCGTGGACCGGGGGGCGGACGCGGTCGAGATCGATGTCCGTGTCACCCGCGACCGGGTGCCCGTGCTCCTCCACGACTCCACGCTGGAACGCCTGTGGGGCCACGACAGCCGCCTCGACCGGCTGGACCATCATCGGCTGAATGAGCTCACCGGCGGCGGGGTGCCCACCCTTCGCGAGGCGCTGTCCGCCGTCGGTGACCGCCGGATCATGCTCGACCTGCCCGGCGCCACCGACGCGTCCGTACGGGAGATCGTCGGGGTCGTGCGGGAGTGCGGCGCGCAGGAGCGCGTGTACTACTGCGCGGACACGCACGCGATGCTGAAGGTGCGCGCGGCCGATCCGTCCGCCGAGATCGCGCTGACCTGGACGACGCTCGCGCCGCCGCGCGCCGTACTGCTCGAAGCCGTCCGGCCGCGCTGGCTGAACTACCGCTTCGGCCTGCTCAGCCGCGGGCTGGCCGACCGTGTCCACGCCGACGGGCTGCTGGTCTCCGCCTGGACGGTGGACACCCGCCGCACGATGCGACGGCTCCTCGCGTACGGCGTCGACTCGATCACCACCAACCGGATCGACGCGCTCCGCGCCCAGTTGGCCAACTGGGCTCCGTACGACGCCTCTTGATCGGTCCGGCATCATGGGCGGTCCGTACCGTCCGTGACCCCAGGAGCCGACGTGACCGAGTCCGGTCCCCGTACCGCACCCTCCCGTGTCCGTGCCGACATCGCCCACAACGCGCGGGTGTGGAACTACTGGCTGGGCGGCGGCGACAACTATCCCGTCGACCGCATGGTGGGCGACCGCGTCACCGGCATGTACCCGAGCATCGGCGAGGTGGCCCGTGCCGACCGGGCGTTCCTGGGCCGGACGGTGCGTCATCTGGCCGGTGACGTGGGAATCGGCCAGTTCCTGGACATCGGCACCGGGCTGCCGACCGCGGACAACACCCACGAGGTCGCCCAGCACACCGCGCCCGACGCACGGGTCGTCTATGTCGACAACGACCCGATCGTCCTGGCGCACGCGCGTTCCCTGCTGACCAGCTCGCCCGAGGGCGCCACCGAGTACGTCGACGCGGACGCCCGGGATCCTGAGCGGATCCTGCGGTCGGCCGGCCGGACCCTCGACCTGCGGCGCCCGGTCGCGGTGATGATGCTGGGCATCCTCAACTTCGTCCTGGACACGGACGAGGCGCGGGGAATCGTGTCGACGCTGATGGACGCCCTGCCTTCGGGCAGCCATCTGGTGCTCACCCATCCCACGCTGGAGCTGGGCGGCGAGGGCAACGAGGCCGCGATGCGCTTCTGGAACGAGAACGCCACCCCGCCGATCACGGCCCGCAGCCGCTCCGAGTTCGCCGCGTTCCTCGACGGCCTGGAGATCCTGGAGCCGGGCATCGTGTCCTGCTCCCGCTGGCGGGCGGCGCCCGTCCGTCAGAACCCGGAGGTCGCCCAGTTCGGCGCGGTCGGCCGGAAGCCCTGATGCGGTGGCCTCCGCTCCGGGAACAGGGGGCCCGCCGGCTGTCCCGTGAGGCGTGGGCCGCCGACATCGGCGTCGCCTGCTGGTGCAGGCCGCGGTGACCATGCCGTTCGTGGTGCCCCGCTCCGCGGGCCTGCCGCCGGCCACCCGGGCGGCGGTAAACGGAGCTGCGGCATGAGTTCACGCCGTCCCGGCCGCCTCCAGGCGCTTGATCATGCGGCGGACGACGAGCAGCGGGATGACCCCGAAGACCCCGAAGGACATGTCGATGACGGTCCACCAGAAGGGGATGTCGCGGATCGGTCCGCAGATCAGGGCGAGCGGGATGATCCCGGCACAGGCGATCATCCCGAACTCGATCACCCAGATGTTGCGGACCGGATCACGGTAGGGGCCGTAGAAGGCGACCGCGATGACGAGGTGGGCGAAGGCCAGCCAGTCGGTGCCGTACAGGACGAAGGGGTAGTCCGCGTCGGCCTCGTCGAGGCCGGTGCGGACCCGGGTGATCCATTCCGTCAGGGCCGGGAAGTGCTCGGGGGCGGGAGAGGCGGAGGAGTTCAACAGGTCCTCCGCCCAGTGGAGTTCGGTGACCAGCGGGAAGGCGGTCAGCCCGCTGAGCACCAGACAGACGATGAACACGACCAACCACACGCGTATGCGCCGCAAGAGGGCTCGCTCGCTCATGCCCGCAGCGTACGCCCATCATGAACACGTTCAAAAAGAGGGGGGTCTCCTGCACTCCGCCCGATCTCAGCGAGGGCATGACGGGTGGATGCCCCCTCCCCGGCCGCCCCCCGGCCACCCCCGATTCGACTGGCAGGAGACGGTCACCCGTCGTCGCGCGCACAGCCGGACCCGCCGAGGTTCCCGGAAGGATTCGATCCCCCTCCGGGCGGGGAGCCGCGGGTGCGGGTGCGGCGGAGTGGGACGCAGGCCGGCGGGCGGGGCGTACGCGCGTCACAGGCCGACGATGGAGTTCCACTTCTTGGCGAACCCGGTGCGCTCCTCGGAGGTGATGTCGCGCGCGATGGCCAGCCGTGACCGCATCGCGCCGTCGGGGAAGATCAGCGGATCCTCGGCGAGCGCGGCGGTCTCCTCGTCCTTGGAGGAGGCCAGGACGTCCCGGGCGGCGGGCACTGGGCAGACGTAGTTGACCCACGTGGCCAGCTCCGCCGCGACTGCCGGGTCGTAGTAGTGGTCGACGAGCTGCTCCGCGTTGCGCTTGTGGGCGGCGAGGTTCGGAATCATCAGGGACTCGGACCAGAGTTCCGCCCCCTCCTCGGGCACCACGAACTCGATGTCCGGGTTGTCGGCCTGGAGCTGAATCACGTCCCCTGAGTAGGCCTGGCAGGCGAGCACATCGCCGTTGGCCAGGTCCTTGATGTAGTCGTTGCCGGTGAAGCGGCGGATGTGGCGCGACCTCACACGCTTCTCCACCTGCTCGCACATCGCGTGGAAGTCGTCGCCGGTCCAGCGGGTGATGTCGGCGCCGTCGCCCTGCATCAACAGGGCGAAGGCCTCGTCGAGACCGGAGAGCAGCGTCACCCGGCCGCGCAGGTCGTCCGCCCAGAGCTCGCTCGTACGGCGGATCTCCCGGCCGAGCTTCTTCCGGTTGTAGGCGATGCCGGTGATCCCGGACTGCCAGGGCACGCTGTGCAGCCGCCCCCGGTCGAACGCGGGCGCGCGCAACTGGGGGTCCAGGTACGCGGTGACGTTCGGCTGCCTCGACCGGTCCATCTCCTGCACCCAGCCGAGCCGTACGAAGCGGGCCGCCATCCAGTCGCTGATGACGACGAGGTCCCGCCCCGTCGACTGGTGGTTCATCAGCGCCGGGCTGACCTTCCCGAAGAACTCGTCGTTGTCGTTGATCTCCTCGGTGTAGGTGACGGAGATCCCCGTGCGGCGCGAGAACGCGTCGAGCGTCGGCCTCTTCGACCCGTCCTCCTCGTCGGTGTCGATGTAGAGGGGCCAGTTGGCGAAGTGCAGGGAGCGGTCACTGTCCGAACTGTCGCGGCCCGCGCGGTCGCCCGGCTCGACATAGGCGGCGGGCACGCCGCAGCCGGCCAGAGCGGCACCGGCAGCACCGGCCCCGAGGGACCGCAGGAGGGAACGACGGGACATGAGGTGGTCCGTGATCGAGCGCACCCGCGCAGCATGTCGGTAGGGCGCCGCGCCGGGCAATGGACCAACCGTCCAGCGCGAACCGCCTGTTGCGCACACCTTGTCGAGGGCCTCGGGTCCCGGGGCCGTCCTGGACGGCGCGCGGTGGACCGGTCCGGGTCTGGGCGGGACAGCCGAACGGCCCCGGGCGGGAGCCCGGGGCCGTCAGGGACGCGGTACCGCGTCAGGGGGCGGTACCGCTCAGCCGTCGAGCGACGTCATGACGTGCTTGATGCGGGTGTAGTCCTCGAAGCCGTAGGCGGAGAGGTCCTTGCCGTAGCCGGACTTCTTGAACCCGCCGTGCGGCATCTCCGCGACGAGCGGGATGTGGGTGTTGATCCACACGCAGCCGAAGTCGAGGTTCTTCGACATCCGCATCGCACGGGAGTGGTCCTTGGTCCACACCGAGGAGGCCAGGGCGTATTCGACGCCGTTGGCGTACCCGACGGCCTGGGCCTCGTCCGTGAAGGACTGGACGGTGATGACGGGCCCGAAGACCTCGTGCTGGATGATCTCGTCGTCCTGCTGGAGCCCGGAGACCACGGTCGGGGCGTAGAAGTAGCCCTTGTCGCCGACCCGGTGGCCGCCCGCCTCGACCTTGGCGTGCGCGGGGAGCCGCTCGATGAAGCCGCTGACCTGCGCCAGCTGGTTGGCGTTGTTGAGCGGGCCGTAGAGCACGTCCTCGTCGTCCGGCAGGCCGGTCTTCGTGTCGGCCGCCGCCTTGGCGAGCGCCGTGACGAACTCGTCGTGGACGGACTCGTGGACCAGGACGCGGGTGGCTGCCGTGCAGTCCTGGCCGGCGTTGAAGTAGCCCGCCACGGAGATGCCCTCGACGGCCTTGGCGATGTCG
Organism: Streptomyces sp. NPDC102402; assembly: GCF_044765765.1. Classification (NCBI taxonomy): domain Bacteria; kingdom Bacillati; phylum Actinomycetota; class Actinomycetes; order Kitasatosporales; family Streptomycetaceae; genus Streptomyces; species Streptomyces sp. NPDC102402. Next base: position 167,844 of record NZ_JBIWKR010000010.1, on the reverse strand, counting down.
GCGTCCTCGAAGACGACGACCGGGGCCTTTCCGCCGAGCTCCAGGTGGACGCGCTTGACGTCCTTGGACGCGGACTCGGCGACCTGCATTCCGGCCCGTACCGAGCCGGTGATGGAGGCCATCGCCGGGGTCGGGTGCTCGACCATCGCGCGGCCGGTGTCGCGGTCGCCGCAGATGACGTTGAAGACGCCCTTGGGGAGGATCTGCCCGATGATCTCGGCGATCAGCACGGTCGACGCCGGAGTGGTGTCGGAGGGCTTGATGACGACGGTGTTGCCCGCGGCGAGCGCCGGGGCGAACTTCCACACGGCCATCATCATCGGGTAGTTCCACGGCGCGACCTGGGCGCAGACGCCCACCGGCTCACGGCGGACGATGGAGGTGAGCCCCTCCATGTACTCGCCGGCCGAGCGGCCTTCGAGCAGCCGGGCGGCGCCCGCGAAGAAGCGGATCTGGTCCACCATCGGCGGGATCTCTTCGGTACGCGTGAGCTCCAGCGGCTTGCCGGTGTTCTCCGACTCCGCCGCGATGAGGTCCTCGGCCCTCTCCTCGAAGGCGTCCGCGATCTTCAGCAGTGCCTTCTGGCGTTCGGCGGGCGTCACGTCGCGCCAGGCGGGGAACGCCGCGGCGGCGGCGTCCATGGCGGCATCGACGTCGGCCTGTCCGGAGAGCGGCGAGGTCGCGTAGACCTCTTCCGTCACCGGGTTGACCACGTCGATGGTCCGCCCGTCCGCGGCGTCCCGGAACTCTCCGTTGATGTAGTTGCGCAGGCGGCGCACCTCGGTGGTCACGACCACCCCTCCTGTCGGCTGTCCGATGGGTGAGACTTCCACCCTAGACCGTCCGGTGACGCTTTCGACATACCCACCCGCCGTCTCCTTCGGATTCAGCAAGATTCAGGCATGCAGACAACGAATTTCATCGATTCAGGCTTGCCAGACAGACGAGTAGCGGTGCACAGTGGGGGTGTGGCCAGCCGTAGCGCAGACTCCAGGAACGGGAGCGGATCGTCACCAGCGGTCGATGCCGTCTCCCTCGCGATCATCGAGCAGCTCCAGGAGGACGGGCGGCGTCCGTACGCCGCGATCGGAAAGGCCGTGGGCCTGTCCGAAGCCGCCGTGCGCCAGCGCGTCCAGAAGCTGCTCGATCAGGGCGTGATGCAGATCGTCGCCGTCACGGACCCGCTCACCGTGGGGTTCCGGCGGCAGGCGATGGTGGGGATCAACGTCGAGGGTGACCTCGATCCGGTGGCCGAGGCGCTGTCGGCCATGGCCGAGTGCGAGTACGTGGTGATGACCGCGGGCTCCTTCGACCTCATGGTGGAGATCGTCTGCGAGGACGACGACCACCTGCTGGAGACGATCAACAAACGCATCCGGGCCATACCCGGAGTGCGCTCCACCGAGAGCTTCGTCTACCTCAAGCTCAAGAAGCAGACCTATATGTGGGGAACCCGATAGCCGTGAGCAAGGACCTCAGCCGAACCGCGTACGACCACCTGTGGATGCACTTCACCCGCATGTCGGACTACGAGAACGCGCCTGTTCCCACCATCGTGCGTGGCGAAGGCACCTACATCTACGACGACAAGGGCAAGCGCTACCTCGACGGCCTCTCCGGCCTGTTCGTGGTCAACGCCGGACACGGCCGCCACGAGCTCGCCGAGACGGCGTACAAGCAGGCCCAGGAGCTGGCCTTCTTCCCGGTGTGGTCCTACGCCCACCCCAAGGCCGTCGAGCTCGCCGAGCGACTCGCCCACCACGCCCCGGGCGACCTCAACAAGGTCTTCTTCACCACCGGCGGCGGCGAGGCGGTCGAGACCGCCTGGAAGCTGGCGAAGCAGTACTTCAAGCTCAAGGGCAAGCCGACCAAGTACAAGGTCATCTCGCGCGCGGTCGCCTACCACGGCACCCCGCAGGGCGCCCTGTCCATCACCGGACTGCCCGCGCTCAAGGCCCCGTTCGAGCCACTGGTCCCCGGCGCGCACAAGGTGCCGAACACCAACATCTACCGCGCCCCCCTCTTCGGCGACGACCCGGAGGCCTTCGGCCGCTGGGCCGCCGACCAGATCGAGCAGCAGATCCTCTTCGAGGGCCCGGACACCGTCGCCGCGGTCTTCCTGGAGCCGGTGCAGAACGCCGGTGGCTGTTTCCCGCCGCCCCCCGGATACTTCCAGCGCGTCCGGGAGATCTGCGACCGGTACGACGTGCTGCTCGTCTCCGACGAGGTCATCTGCGCCTTCGGCCGGCTCGGCACGATGTTCGCCTGCGACAAGTTCGGCTACGTCCCGGACATGATCACCTGCGCCAAGGGCATGACCTCGGGCTACTCCCCCATCGGCGCCTGCATCATCTCCGACCGCCTGGCCGAGCCGTTCTACGAGGGTGACAACACCTTCCTGCACGGCTACACCTTCGGCGGCCACCCGGTGTCCGCCGCGGTCGGTCTCGCCAACCTCGACATCTTCGAGCGCGAGGGCCTCAACCAGCACGTCCTGGACAACGAGAGCGCGTTCCTGAAGACCCTGCAGAAGCTGCACGACCTGCCGATCGTCGGCGATGTCCGCGGCAACGGCTTCTTCTACGGCATCGAGCTGGTGAAGGACAAGGCCACCAAGGAGACCTTCACCGACGAGGAGACCGAGCGCGTCCTGTACGGCTTCCTCTCCAAGGCGCTGTACGAGAACGGCCTCTACTGCCGGGCCGACGACCGCGGCGACCCGGTCGTCCAGCTCGCGCCGCCGCTGATCTCCGACCAGTCGACGTTCGACGAGATCGAAGGCATCCTGCGGAACGTCCTGACGGAGGCCTGGACCAAGCTCTGATCGACGCACCCGGCTGCCGTCGGCGGAGCCTCCGGCAGTCATTTCATACGGACCACGCGGCCCGGATGCACCCTTTCGAGTGAGAAGGGAGGCATCCGGGCCGCGTACTGTCCCGACACCCCGGTCCGGCTGCCTAGCGTGCCGAGTGACCGATCGGCCGCGTATTCGTTGAATTCGTTCCCCCGTACGGGGGCTGGGAAATCTGATCCGAACCGAGGTGTACGCCATGGTGGCCCCGCCCGACAACGACGTGATCTGGGCACGTTCCCTGCACCACTCGCACAACGGATCGCCGGGGCTGGGTGGTGTCTCCCTCGGTGTCCGTGACGGCGAGATCCTCGCCGTGACCGGCCCTCGCGGGTGCGGGAAGACGACCCTCCTGCACTGCCTCTCCGGCCAGCTCGTGCCCCAGCAGGGCGAGGTCTGGTTCAACAGCGTGCCCGTTCACACCATGGGCCCCCGGCTCCGCGAGCAGCTCCGCCGGGAGAGATTCGGCTGGATCGCGGCCGAGCCGCAGCTCGTGCCCGAGCTCAGCACCTGGGAGAACGCGGCCCTGCCGCTGCTGCTGAGGGGCGTCTCGCACCGGGCGGCGAAGAAGGCGGCCACCGAGTGGCTGGAGCGCCTGGACATCGGCCCCCTCGCCAAGAAGCGTCCTCACACCCTGCTCCAGTCCCAGCGCCAGCGGATCTCCGTGGCCCGCGCGCTGGCCGCGTCGCCTTCCGTGATCTTCGCGGACGAGCCGACCGCTTCCCTGCACCACGCCGAGCGCGCGCAGCTCCTGCGCACCCTCACCACCGCGGCGAGGTCCCACGGGATCACCGTCGTGCTCGCCACCCACGACGCGGAGGTCGCCGCACTCGCCGACCGCGTGGTCGCCATGCTGGACGGCCGCCGCGTCAGCACCGTCTCCCTGCCCGCCGCGACCGATACGGAAGGCCGCTCGGCGTGCTCGCTCTCCGTCTGACCCGCGGCTCGCACCCCCTGGTCCTGATGCGCCGGCTGCTCCTCGCCGCCGCGTCGGCCGGGGTCGGCTTCCTTCTCCTGTGCACCCTGGGGTACGCCTCCGGGCACCCGGCGCACGCGTCGGGTTCCGTGCTGCGGCTGCTGTGGTGCGCCGTGCCGCTCGCCGCGACCGTCCAGTTCGCGGTCGCGGTGGCTCGGACGGATCCGGGTACCCGCCCGCGGCCGGCGCTCTTCGCCGCCGGCCTGGGGCCGGCCCGGCTCGCGCTGCTGGCGGCGATCTCGACGGCGGTCTCCACCACGCTGGGGTCGGTGGTGGCGCTGCTCCTCTTCCTGCATCTGCGCGGCGATCTGACCGGTCTGCCGTTCGACGGAGGGGCGGCGGAGTTCCTCGGCGCGGGCACCCCGCTGCCGCTCGCCGCGGCGCTGACGCTGCTGGCCGTCGTGCCGCTGGCCGCGTCCGCGGCCGGTGGGCTCTCCGTGCGCTCCCGGCAGGTCGCGCCGTCCGAGGCTCAGGAGGCCGAGGCGGATCTCGCGCCGTCCCCGACGCCGACGGGACTGCCCTGGGGCGTCGCGCTCACCGCGGCCGGACTCGCGGTCGAGGCGTACGCGAGCCGCGGTTCGGCGGGCAGCCCCTTCCCCCTGCCGGGCCGGCTGGACTCCACCCCCGCCGCCGTGCTCGTGGGATGGACGCTCACCGCGATCGGCCTGGCCATGGCGGGGCCCGGCCTGACCCATCTGTGCGGACGGCTGCTCCAGGCTGTGCGCCCCGGCGCCGTACGGCTGCTCGCGGGGAGAGTCCTGATGGACGAGGCCTCCCGCATCGGGCGGCCACTGGGAATCGTCTGCGCGGTGGTGTCCGGGGTGATCGCCGCCTCCGTGCTGTACACGGGCGGGCCCCGCCCCTTCGGCCCGCTCACGGCGCTCGGCGCCCTGCTCGTCATCGGCTGCACCCTGGCGACGCTGCTGACCACGGCGCTGGAGGCCAAGCAGGCCCGCGCCCGTACGGCCGCGACCCTGCTGCGGCTCGGCGCCCCGGCCTCCGCGCTGCGCACCGCCGCCGCCCTGCGGGCACTTGTGCTTCTCGCCGTCTTCGCGCCGCTGACCTGGGTGATCGCGGAGCTCGCTGCGCTGCCTCTGACGGGGTGACACCCCTCGCCGGGGAGGTACGTAGCATGGCGGCGTGGATAATCCGGACGAGTACGCGTACGCACTTGGCGTCGAGATCGAGACGCTCACAGCATTCGACAAGGCGGCCGAGGCCGGAACCCTCGCCGGCCACCGTGTCCAGTCCGTCGACCTGACGGACCGGACCGGCGTCCTGCTCACGACGGACACCCGGGCCGCTGTCTTCCTCGGCTGCCGCATATCGCCCCACGCCGAGGCGAAGATACGCGGGGACGGGGCCTTCGTCTTCCCGCCGGTGCCCGGGCTGCCCTTCGACCCCTACCGTGGCCTCCTCTACACCCCCGAGGCGCTGTACGAGGGGCTGGCCGAAGGGGGGTACGCCTCGACCCCGGACGCACGGGCGTACGACTGGTTCCAGCTGACCAGGTCGAACGGTGACGTCTTCGCCTCGATGCTGCGGGCCCTGCACGACGACGCGGTCTCCGACGCACTGGACGAACACCTCGTCGGAGCACGCGTGGTGGGCGTGATGGGCGGCCACGCCATGGCCCGGGGCTCCGACGAGTACCGCGGCGCGGCGGTGCTCGGCAGGGAGCTGGCCCGCAGCGGTCTGACGGTGGCGACGGGCGGCGGCCCGGGCGCCATGGAGGCGGCCAACCTCGGTGCCTACGCCGCACCGCACTCCGATGCCATGCTGCTCAAGGCCTGCGAGCTCCTCGCCTCGGCACCGTCGTTCAGCCCCTCGGTCACCGACTGGGCGAAGGCCGCGTTCGCCGTGCGGGACCGCTGGCCCGACGGCGGCTCCTCGGTGGCGGTACCGACCTGGTTCTACGGCCACGAGCCGCCCAACGCCTTCGCGGACCACATCGCCAAGTACTTCGCGAACGCCGTGCGCGAGGACGGCCTCCTGGCCCGCTCCACCGCCGGTGTGATCTTCCTTCCGGGCGCCGCCGGGACCGTGCAGGAGATCTTCGACAACGCGACGCCGAACTACTACGAGTCGCGTTCCGCGCCCACGCCGATGGTGCTGGTGAACCGCGCTCACTGGACGGAGAAGCTGCCCGCCTGGCCGCTGCTGAGCGCGCTGGCCGAGGGCCGGAAGATGGAGTCCCGGATCGCACTCGTCGACACGGTGGAGGAGGCGGCCGGGGCGCTCGCGCGGCTGACGGGCTGACCGCGACCGGTCGCGGTCATCGGGTGTCGAGCCCGGCGTCCAGGGCGCCGAAGAGCCGCCTCCCAGCCGTTCTTCAGGGTGCTGGCCGCCGGCCGGACAGGTCACGCCGGGGGAAGCACCACCGTCTCCGCGGGGTCGAAGGTCACGCCGACGGCCGTTCCCTCGTCCGGGGTCTCCCGCAGGCCGCACTCCGCCTCCAGTGCCGGGCCGTCCTCCGGGTGCAGGAGGACGGTGACGTGGTGCCCGCGGAAGGTGCGTACGCCGACCGTGCAGCGCAGGCCGCCCTTCGGGCCGCCGATCCGGACACCGCCCGGCCGGACGAGCAGCTCGCACTCACCCTGGGAGGAGCCGTCGGGCACCAGTACCTCGCCCCAGGCGGTGTCGGCGGTCGTGCCGGTGACCGTGGCGTCCACCAGGTTGTCGAAACCGAGGAAGCGCGCGACGAACGCCGACGCCGGATGCCGCCAGACCTCCAGCGGGGTGCCGGCCTGGGCGATCCGTCCGTCCCGCATGACCACGACCCGGTCGGCGAGCGCGAAGGCCTCGCCCTGGTCATGGGTGACGGCGAGGACCGTGGTGCCCAGCCTGCCGAAGAGGGTACGGAGCTCGACGACGAGCCGTTCCCGCAGGCTCCGGTCCAGCTGACCCAGCGGTTCGTCCAGCATCAGCAACTTCGGACGCGGGGCCAGGGCCCGTGCGAGGGCCACCCGCTGCTGCTCGCCGCCGGACAGCGCGGCGACGGCCCGCCGTCCGGCTCCGGGCAGGCCGACCAGGTCCAGCAGCTCATCGGCCCGGCGGTCGCGCTCGGCCCGGGTGACGCCGTGCATCCGCAGGCCGAAGCCGACGTTGGCGCCGACGTCACGGTGCGGGAACAGCTGGTGGTCCTGGAACATCAGCCCGAGACCGCGCCGGTGCACGGGCAGCGGCGCCTGGTCCTCACCGTCCAGCAGCACCCGCCCGCCGTCCAGGGGCTGCAGCCCGGCCACCGCCCGCAGCAGCGTCGACTTGCCGCTGCCACTCGGCCCCAGCACACAGACGATCTCGTGGTCCGCGACCACCAGGTCCACCGCGTCCAGGGCGGTGCGCTTCCCGAAGCGGACCGTGGCGGACTCCACTGCCAGCATCTCTAGAACTCCCCGGATCGGTCGGTGCGGATACGTTCGAGCAGGAGCAGCGACACCGCGCAGACGAGCATCAGAATCGTGCTCAGGGCCATCGCCTGGCCGTAGTTGAGCTCTCCGGAACGCCCCAGCAGCCTGGCCACCGCGACCGGCAGGGTGGGGTTGTCGGGACGCGCGATGAACACGGTCGCTCCGAACTCACCGAGCGACACGGCGAAGGCGAAGCCCGCGGCGACCATGACGGCCCGCCGGACCAGCGGCAGGTCCACCTCGCGCCAGGCCCGCAGCGGCGAGGCGCCGAGCACCGCCGCGGCCTCCCTCAGCCGGTCGTCCACGGCACGCAGCACCGGCAGCATCGTCCGTACGACGAAGGGCACGCCCACCAGAGCCTGGGCGAGCGGGACGAGGATCCAGGACGTCCGCAGGTCGAGCGGCGGCTCGTCGAGCGTGATGAGGAAGCCGAAGCCGACGGTGACGGCTGAGACACCGAGCGGCAGCATCAGAAGCGCGTCGAAGCCCCGGACCAGCCGGCCCGCCCGACGGGTCAGGGCGGCGGCGGCGAGGCCACCGATCACGAGGGCGATGAGGGTCGCGGCCAGCGCGTACCGCAGGGAGTTCCCGATCGCGTCGAGCGGCGGCACCAGGAAGGTGGAGCCGTTGGCGTCGGCGGACTGCAGGGCGCGGTAGAAGGCGAACCCGTAGCCGCCGGAGGTGTCGAAGGAACGCTCCACCAGCACGCCGAGCGGCAGCAGGACGAGCAGGAGCACGGTCAGCAGGACGCCGCCGAGCAGCGCACGCTGTCCGGCCCCGCGCGGCGGCCGGGAGGTCTGCGCCGGATCGACCAGCCGCAGTGCGGTCTCCCTGCGCCGTACGGTCCACGCGTGCACGGCGAGGATCCCGCCGACCGCCGCGAACTGCACCAGGGTCAGCACGGCGGCCGTCGGCAGGTCCAGCAGCTGCGCGGTCTGCCGGTAGATCTCCACCTCAAGCGTGGAATAGGCCGGGCCGCCGAGGATCTGGACGACTCCGAAGGAGGTGAAGGTGAAGAGGAAGACCATCAGGGCGGCGGCTGCCACCGCCGGGCCCAGCGCGGGCAGGGTCACCCGCCGCCATGCCGCGAACCGTCCCGCCCCGAGGACCCGTGCGGCCTCCTCCTGGCGGGGGTCGAGCTGCGCCCACAGGCCGCCCACGGTCCGTACGACGACGGCGTAGTTGAAGAAGACATGGGCGAGCAGGATCGCCCACACGGTGGTGTCGAGCCTGACCCCCCACAAGTCGTCGAGGAAACCGCCGCGCCCCAGCAGGGCGAGGAACGCCGTGCCCACCACGACGGTGGGCAGCACGAACGGCACGGTCACCACGGCCCGCAGCAGCTGCTTGCCGGGGAAGTCGAAGCGGGCGAAGACGTAGGCGCCGGGCAGCGCGATCAGCAGGGTGAGCACGGTGGAGGCGAGAGCCTGCCAGGTCGTGAACCAGAGGACGTCCAGGATGTCGGGCCGGCTCAGCACCGTACCGATCCGGCCGAACTGCCAGTCACCCTCCGCCTTCAGGCCCCTCCCGACGATCGCGGCGACGGGATAGGCGAAGAGCAGCCCGAAGAACGCGACGGGCACGGCCATCAGGCCGAGCCGCACCGCGTTCCCCCTCCACGCGGTACGCGCGCGGGCTACTTCACGACGAGCGAGGACCATGACTGGACCCACTGCTCACGGTTCTTGGCGATCTTCTCCGGGGCCACCGTCGTCGGCTCGTCCACGGTCGCGCCGAACTTCGTGAAGAGCTCCGGCAGCTTCGCGTCCTTCACCACCGGGTTCACGAACATGTTCAGCGGCATGTCCTCCTGGAACCGCTTGCTGATCAGGAAGTCCAGCAGCGCCTTGCCGCCCGCCTCGTTCTTCGCGCCGTCCAGCAGGCCGGCGAACTCGGTCTGGCGGAAGCAGGTGCCGGTGGCGACTCCTGTCGGGGCCTCGGTGGGCTTCGGATCGGCGTACAGCACCTCGACGGGCGGGCTGGAGGCGTACGAGACGACGAGCGGACGGTCGGCCTTGGTCTTCCTGCCGCCGGCCGAGCCGGAGAACTCCTCGTTGTAGGCCTGCTCCCAGCCGTCGACGGTCTTGACGCCGTTGTCCTTCAGCTTCTTCCAGTAGTCCTGGTAGCCGGTCTCGCCGTAGGTGGCGACGGTGCCGAGCAGGAAGCCGAGGCCGGGCGAGGAGGTCGCGGCGTTCTCGGTGACGAGGAGGTTCCTGTACGCGGGCTTCAGCAGGTCGTCGAAGGACTTCGGCGGGGCGAGCTTCCTGTCGGCGAAGTACTTCTTGTCGTAGTTGACACAGATGTCGCCGGTGTCGACGGGCGTGACCCGGTGCCGGTCCGCGTCGAGCTGGGCGTCGGCCGCGACACGGCCGAGGCCCTTCGCCTCGTACGGCGTGAACAGGCCGGCGTCCAGGGCGCGGGAGAGCAGGGTGTTGTCGACGCCGAAGAACACGTCGCCACGGGGGGATCCCTTGGTCAGGATCTCCTGGTTGAGCGCGGCTCCGGCGTCCCCGCTCTTGAGCACCTTGACCTTGTAGCCGGTCTCCTTCGTGAACTCCTTCAGCACGGCGTCCGAGGCGTTGAACGAGTCGTGGCTGACCAGCGTGACGGTCTTGGAGCCGGCCCCCGTGTCGCCGGAGGCCTTGTCGTCGGAGCCGCCGCAGCCCGCGAGCACGGTGACGCCGAGCGCGGCGGCGAGCGCCGTCGCGGCGTACTTCGTGGTGGTGTTCATCTGATTCCTCCTGGAGGTGACCAGGAAGAGACGCGGCCCTGCCCGCTCGGCGAGCGGGCAGGGCGCAACAGCTTGAGTAAGGTCCGAACTTCCTACCCGGAATGACCCGGGCGAGGTTCAGAGGGTCTGCGGCCGACCTGTCCTCGGTGCCGCACTCTCAGCGCTGTGGCGCTCCCCTGTCGGAATATGCAGTTGATTTCCTGGCCAGGCTACACCGGCCGGATCATGCCCGACCGGCCGGATAGCGCCGGTCCCGGAACCCCCTCAGCGCTCGGAGGCCGCCAGCTGCCCGCAGGCGCCGTCGATCTCCTGGCCACGGGTGTCCCGGACGGTGACCGGCACGCCGTGGGCTGCGATCGCCTCGACGAACGCCTTCTCGTCCTCGGGCCGCGAGGCGGTCCACTTGGAGCCCGGGGTCGGGTTCAGCGGGATGAGGTTGACGTGTACCCGCTTGCCCTTGAGCAGCCGGCCGAGCCTGTCGCCCCGCCACGCCTGGTCGTTGATGTCCCGGATCAGCGCGTACTCGATGGAGATGCGGCGGCCCGACTTCTCCGCATACTCCCAGGCGGCGTCCAGGACCTCACGGACCTTCCAGCGGGTGTTCACGGGGACGAGGGTGTCGCGCAGCTCGTCGTCCGGAGCGTGCAGCGAGACGGCGAGGCGGCACTTGAAGCCCTCGTCGGCGAAGCGCAGCATCGCCGGCACCAGGCCCACCGTGGACACGGTGATCCCACGCTGGGAGAGCCCCAGGCCGTCAGGCTCCGGGTCCGTCAGCCGACGGATCGCCCCGACGACGCGCTTGTAGTTGGCCAGCGGCTCGCCCATGCCCATGAAGACGATGTTGGAGAGCCGCGCCGGCCCGCCCGGGACCTCGCCGTCGCGCAGGGCCCGCATGCCGTCCACGATCTGGTGCACGATCTCGGCGGTCGACAGGTTCCGGTCGAGACCCGCCTGCCCGGTCGCGCAGAAGGGGCAGTTCATCCCGCAGCCCGCCTGCGAGGAGATGCACATGGTGACCCGGTCCGGATACCGCATGAGCACGGACTCGACGAGCGTGCCGTCGTGCAGCTTCCAGAGCGTCTTGCGGGTGGTGTCGTCGTCACAGCTGATGTGGCGCATGACCGACATCAGATCCGGGAACATCGCCTCGGCGAGCTTGTCGCGCGACGCGGCCGGGATGTTGGTCCACTCCGCCGGGTCGTGCGCGTACCGCGTGAAGTAGTGCTGCGACAGCTGCTTGGCGCGGAAGGGCTTCTCGCCGGTCGCGGCGACTGCTTCCTTGCGCTCGTCGGGGGTGAGGTCGGCGAGGTGCCGCGGCGGCCGCTTGGCTCCACGGGGCGCGACGAAAGTGAGTTCTCCGGGCTTAGGCATGGTTCCTCCAGTGTTACAGACACGCAGAGGTAGTAGGGACCGCGAGCGGCTCAGGAGAGGCGAGGGGCCCCGGACCCGGCTGCCGCCGGTCGCCCGACGGTGGCGTCGTGGCCCCTTCCGGGGCCCTTCGCCAGGCCCGGGGACGGCCCGGGCAGCGCGCGGACCGTGACCGATCGCACGCGCCGGCGTGGGAGCGCGCCGGCCGTGGGAACGCACGAAGGGCCCGCCGTGGACGGCGGGCCCTTCGTGACAGCGCGGTACGGAGCCGAGGGCCGGGTCAGCCCGATCCGACGAACAGCACCAGCAGCAGCCACACGACCGGCGCGCTCGGCAGGAGCGAGTCGAGCCGGTCCATGATGCCGCCGTGACCGGGCAGCAGCGTGCCCATGTCCTTGATGCCCAGATCCCTTTTGATCATGGACTCGCCCAGGTCGCCCAGCGTGGCGCTGACGGCGACCGCGAGGCCCATCAGCAGGCCCTGCCACCAGCTCCCGCCGTCGATCAGGAACTCCATGCACAGGGCGCCGGCCACCATGGCGAAGGCGACGGCACCGAACAGACCCTCACGGGTCTTCCCGGGGCTGATGCGCGGCGCCAGCTTGTGCGTCCCGAAGCGCCAGCCGACGGCGTACGCGCCGGTGTCGCTGACCACGGTCAGCAGGAGGAACGTCAGCACGCGCCACGCACCGTCGTCCGCGGTGAGCATCATGGAGACGAACGTCGCCAGGAACGGTACGTAGAACACGGCGAAGACACCCGCCGTGACGTCCTTCAGGTACCCCTCGGGCCGCTCCGTCATCCGCCACACGAGCACCGCGAGGGCCGTGAGCGCCATGGCTACCCAGGCGCCCTCCGCCTGCCGCACATAACCGGCGACCACCATCGCGGCGCCGCCGACGGCGAGCGGCACGAGGGGGGCGTTGATGCCCTTGCGCTCCTTGAGGCGGGAGGTGAGTTCCCAGAGACCGACCACCACCGCCAGCACGACCACGCCGACGAAGACGGCCTTCACGACGAAGAGAGAGCCGGCGACGAGAGCACCGAGACCGAGACCGACCCCTATGGCGGCACGCAGGTCACGCCCCGCGCGCTTCTTGTGCGGCGGGGACGGCGGCGGGGTGGACATGGGCTCCTGCGGCTTCTCGTCACGGAACGGGGGGCCGCTGACGCGCGCGGCGTCCCCGTTCCGGTCGTCGCGGTCGTCAGCGTCTCTACCTGCGTCGGGAACGTCCGGCACGATGGGCATGGGCCGAGTCTGCTGGGCGCCGTGCACATCGTATGCAGGACCCGCCGGAGCGGCCCCCATCTCGGGCGTGCTCCAGTAACCGGCTCCCTGCGGGGCGCCCCAGGAAGAGTCGTTCATCAGACTTCGAGCAGCTCGGCTTCCTTGTGCTTGAGCAGCTCGTCCACCTGCGCCACGTACTTCGCGGTGGTGTCGTCGAGCTCCTTCTCCGCGCGACGGACCTCGTCCTCGCCGGACTCCTTGTCCTTGACGAGCTTGTCGAGCGACTCCTTGGCCTTGCGGCGGATGGAGCGGATCGAGATCTTGGAGTCCTCGGCCTTGGTCTTGGCGACCTTGATGTACTCCTTGCGGCGGTCCTGCGTGAGCTCGGGGAACGTCACACGGATGATGTTGCCGTCGTTGCTCGGGTTGACGCCGAGGTCGGAGTCACGGATCGCCTGCTCGATGTTGCGCAGCGCCGTCTTGTCGAACGGGGTCACCACGGCCATGCGCGGCTCGGGGACCGAGAACGAGGCCAGCTGGTTGATCGGGGTCAGCGCGCCGTAGTAGTCGGCGACGATCTTGTTGAACATCGCCGGGTGCGCACGGCCGGTGCGGATCGCGGCGAAGTCCTCTTTCGCGACCACGACGGCCTTCTCCATCTTCTCCTCGGCCTCGAGGAGGATTTCTTCGATCACCACGTGCTCCTGCGTGTCTTGAGCGGACCCGTCATCGTCGGGCCCTGCGGATCCTGCGTCGCGTCCTCACCTGCACGGTGTCCGACCGGCAGGCCGTTGTCCATCTTGTGGGCCGTCAGGCCCGGGTGCTCCGGTCGCTCACCAGCGTGCCGATCTTCTCACCCTTGACCGCGCGGGCGATATTGCCCTCCTGCGTCAGTTCGAAGACGAGGATCGGGAGCTGGTTGTCACGGCAGAGGGTGATCGCGGTGGCGTCGGCGACCTTCAGGTCGCGGGCGATCACCTCGCCGTACTCCAGGGCGTCGAACTTCACCGCGCCGGGGTTGGTCCTCGGGTCGGCGTCGTAGACACCGTCCACGCCGTTCTTCCCCATCAGCAGCGCCTCGGCGTCGATCTCCAGGGCGCGCTGGGCGGCGGTCGTGTCGGTGGAGAAGTACGGCATTCCCATGCCCGCACCGAAGATCACGACGCGTCCCTTCTCCAGGTGCCGTACGGCACGGAGCGGGATGTACGGCTCCGCGACCTGGCCCATGGTGATGGCGGTCTGGACGCGTGAGTCGATGCCTTCCTTCTCCAGGAAGTCCTGCAGCGCCAGGCAGTTCATGACCGTGCCGAGCATGCCCATGTAGTCGGACCGCGCCCGGTCCATGCCGCGCTGCTGGAGCTCGGCGCCACGGAAGAAGTTTCCGCCGCCGATGACGACCGCGATCTCCGCTCCGTCGCGTACGACCGCGGCGATCTCGCGGGCGATGGCGTGCACGACGTCGGGGTCGACACCGAGACCTCCGCCACCGGCGAAGGCCTCGCCGGACAGCTTCAGCATGAAGCGCCCGGAAATCGTGCCGTCGTCGCGCTTGTGGTCACCCTGTGTGGCGTCCGCGCCCTTGTTCATGGAGATTCTCCTCGTGCACATACGAAGAAGGCCATTGCCGGTGGGTCTGTCGTCCCTCAGCGGCAATGGCCTCCTCGTCAGATCTGCGGTCGTCCGGCTGAGTGCAACCGACGACTGCACCAGACCCTATCGGGGTCCACCGTTGTTCGCGGACGGACTCAGATGCCGACCTTGATGCGCGTGAAGCGCTTCAGGGTGACACCGGCCTCGTCCAGGACCTTCTGGACGGACTTCTTGTTGTCCAGGGCGTACGGCTGGCCGAGGAGGGTGGCCTCCTTGAAGAAGCCGTTGACGCGACCCTCGACGATCTTCGGGAGCGCGGCCTCGGGCTTGCCCTCGGCGCGCGTGGTCTCCTCGGCGACGCGACGCTCGGCCTCGACGACCTCGGCCGGGACGTCCTCGCGGGAGAGGTACTTCGGCGCGAAGGCGGCGATGTGCTGGGCGAGGCCCTTCGCCAGGCCGGCGTCGGCCTTGTCCAGCTCGACCAGAACACCGATCTGCGGCGGCAGGTCGGGCATGGTGCGGTGCATGTACACGGAGACGTAGGCGCCGGTGAACTGCGCGAAGCGGTCCAGGACGATCTTCTCGCCGAGGGTGGCGTTGGCCTCGTCCACGAACGCCTGCACGGTCTTGCCGGGCTCGATCTCGGAGGCGAGGAGCGCCTCGATGTCGGCCGGGGAGGTCGCGGCGACGTGAGCGGCGAGCGTGTTGGCGACGGCCTGGAACTTGTCACCCTTGGCGACGAAGTCGGTCTCGCACTTCAGCTCGACCAGGACGCCCGACGTCTTGTCCTCGGAGATGAGGGAGACGACGGCACCGTTCTCGGCAGAACGGCCCTCGCGCTTGGCGACGCCCTTCTGGCCCTTGATACGGAGGGCCTCGACCGCGCCGTCGACGTTGCCGTCGGCCTCGTCGAGCGCCTTCTTGCAGTCCATCATGCCGGCGCCGGTGAGCTCGCGGAGCTTCTTGACGTCAGCGGCGGTGTAGTTCGCCATGAGTCTGTTTCTCTCTCGAAGTCTGAAAGATCTACGGGTGAACGGCGGGGGCGGTGCATCGCACCGGCCCCCGCCGTCATTCAGCCGTGACTGACGGGTGTCAGGCCTGCTCGGCGTCCGCGGCGGGAGCCTCGGCGGCGGCCGGAGCCTCGGCAGCGGCCTCGTCCTGCTCCGCGGCGACGGCGGCCGGCTTGGCGTCCTCGTCGGCGTCCTTCTCCGTCTCGGCGGAGGACTGGACGTCGGCGTCGTCCTTCTTGTCGCCCGCGAGCAGGTCACGCTCCCACTCGGCGAGGGGCTCGCCGGCGGCCTTCTCGCCCGGCTTCGAGTCACCGGTCGCGGCACCGGAACGGGCGATGAGGCCCTCGGCGACGGCGTCGGCGATCACGCGGGTGAGCAGGGTGACGGAGCGGATCGCGTCGTCGTTGCCCGGGATCTTGTAGTCGACCTCGTCGGGGTCGCAGTTGGTGTCGAGGATCGCGACGACCGGGATGTGGAGCTTGCGCGCCTCACCGACGGCGATGTGCTCCTTCTTGGTGTCGACGATCCAGACTGCGCTCGGCACCTTCTGCATCTCGCGGATACCACCGAGGGTCTTCTCCAGCTTGGCCTTCTCGCGGGAGAGGACCAGGAGCTCCTTCTTGGTGAGGCCGGAGGCGGCCACGTCCTCGAAGTCGATGAGCTCGAGCTCCTTCAGACGCTGAAGGCGCTTGTAGACGGTGGAGAAGTTGGTGAGCATGCCACCGAGCCAACGCTGGTTGACGTACGGCATGCCGACGCGCGTCGCCTGCTCGGCGATGGCCTCCTGGGCCTGCTTCTTCGTACCCACGAACATGATGGAGCCGCCGTGGGCGACGGTCTCCTTGACGAACTCGTAGGCGCGGTCGATGTACGACAGCGACTGGAGCAGGTCGATGATGTAGATGCCGTTGCGCTCGGTGAAGATGAAGCGCTTCATCTTCGGGTTCCAGCGACGGGTCTGGTGACCGAAGTGGACGCCGCTTTCCAGCAGCTCCCGCATCGTGACGACGGCCATGGCCGTACTCCTTGATTTTCTCGGTTGCCGCGACCGCAGGATTGCTGTCGCGCCTGACGCCCCGACGCGCCGTGCCACGAGGGACCGAGGAGCGCGGCCACCGTCCGCAGAGAGGGAGGTGGCGGGGCGTGCGAAGTCGACCCGGTGACCCGGATCGCCAGAAGAAGTGTACGGGACCCGCCGGGTGCCGGGTGACGGCGATGTCCACAACCGCTCGGCCGTCCACAGATCCGGACCATGATCCCCGCGGAACGGGCGTCCGGGAGATCGTTCCGCCATGTGCCGCACACCAGGAAAGACCGCCGGCCGGCCCCGTACCGCCCGCGCCACGGCGCCGTACGGGCCGGGCCCGCAGCGGTGCGCGCAGGCCCTTGCGCCGTGCGCGCCGGAGCCGCAGCCCTTCCGGCTTCCGGCCTCACGGGTGGCCCGGCCCCTGCCCCCTCCGCCGGTCCCGGCCGCGCTCCTCGTCGTGCTGCTGACCGCGGTGCTGGCGGCCCTGGCCGCACCGGCCACCGCCGGGGCCGCCGAAGGGGTGCCGCCGGGCGTCGACCGGTCCTGGCCGCTGGCGGGCCGCCCCCTGGTCGTACGCGGCTGGGAGCCGCCGGCCGGCCCGTACGGGCCCGGCCACCGCGGGGTCGACCTCGCCGCCCCGCCGGGCACGCCGGTGCGGGCGGCCGCCTCGGGCCTGGTCGCCTTCGCGGGCCCGGTGGCGGGGCGCGGGGTGGTCTCCGTCGATGTGGCGGGGAGCGGGGATCCGCTGCTCCGCTTCACGTACGAGCCGGTGCGGGCGCGGGTCACCGAGGGCGACCAGGTGACCGCGGGGGAGGTGGTGGGGGTGGTCGGTCCTGAGCCGTCCCACTGCGCCGGCGGATGCCTGCACTGGGGCCTGCGGCGCGGCGACGTCTATCTGGACCCGCTGACACTGCTGCCCCCGTCCCTGTTGCGGCGGGGGCCTTCCAGACTGCTGCCGGTGTTCGGCGTGCCGCTGCCGGAGGCGGGCGGGCGGGCGGGCCGCTCAGCCCCGGACGCCCCGCAGGACCATGGCCACGGCGGTGTCCGCGACGACCCCCGGTTCCTCCGCCGCGCCCAGCTCGATCCGTCGCACCGCCGCGTCCACGGAACCCTGCAGCAGCATCGCGGCGAGCCTCGGCTCGGTGTGGCCCAGGTCTGCGAGCGCCTCGACGATCATGGCGATCAGACCGCCGTGCGCGGCACGGATCTTCTCCCGCGCTCCCGCGTCCAGTTCGCTCGCGGAGATCGCCACCACCGCGCGGTGCCGGCGGTCCCCGACCAGGTCGAGCTGCCGGCGCACGTAGGCCTCGATCCTGGCCTCGGGCGTACCGGCCCGCTCCATCGCGTTCTCGACCTCGGCGGCCCAGACGGGGAAGTCGACGGCGCAGAGCTCCTCGACCACGGCCGCGCGGGAGCGGAAGTACTCGTAGACGGAGGACCTGGCGAGGCCGGTGCGCTCGGCGAGGGCGGGGAAGGTCAGCGCCTCCGTACCGCCCTCGGACAGCAGGGAGCGTGCGGCGTCCAGGAGGGCGCCGCGCTGCATGGTCCGGTGCTCGGCCACGGAGGCCGCTCGAATCCTGGGCACCCGACCACTCTACGGCGGCATCAGTTCGAAGGGAGGTCCCCGTCCGTGACCGGCCGGCCGGACGGCATCCGGCTCAGCGTCCGGCGTCGGCCAGTTTCGCCCGGAGCTGCAGCACCGACTTGGTGTGGATCTGGCTGACCCTGCTCTCGGTGACGCCGAGCACATTGCCGATCTCGGCGAGGGTGAGGCCTTCGTAGTAGTAGAGGGTGACCACGGTCTTCTCCCGTTCGGGGAGCGTGTTGATGGCACGCGCGAGCAGCCGTCTGAGCTCGCGGTCCTCGGCGACCTCGACCGGATTGTCGGCCGCCGTGTCCTCCAGGGTGTCCATCAGGCTCAGCCTGTCGCCGCCTTCGCCCCCGACGTGCAGCAGCTCTTCCAGGGCCACCACGTTGGCGAGCGACAACTGGCTGAAAACAGCGTGCAGTTCCTCCAGGGCGACACCCATCTCCGCGGCGACCTCGGCCTCGGAGGGCGTACGCCGCAGCTGCGCCTCCAGCGTGGCGTAGGCGCGTTCGACGTTGCGTGCCTTCTGCCGCACGGACCGGGGAATCCAGTCCAGGGCGCGGAGTTCGTCGATCATCGCGCCGCGGATCCTGGTGATCGCGTAGGTCTCGAACTTGATGGCCCGCTCGATGTCGAACTTCTCGATGGCGTCGATCAGCCCGAAGACACCGGAGGAGACGAAGTCCGCCTGCTCCACATTGGACGGCAGCCCCACGCTGACCCGGCCGGCGACGTACTTCACCAGGGGCGAGTAGTGCAGGATCAGCTGCTCCCGCAGCCTCTCGTCGCCGGTGGTCTTGTACGAACGCCACAACTCGTCGAGCGAGGAGGGGGCGGGAGGGCGCACAGTGCCACGCGCAGCCGGTGGTACTGCCGCGCGGTCAGACCCGGAGGTGTGCTGGGGCATGTGGTGCCTTGAGCCGTTCTGCTGTGAAGTGCTGGGACGTGTCTCTGGGGCGGATTCCTCGTGAGCGTAGCGTGACTGAGGTGTTGCGGTGCGCGCTGGACAAGGGAAGCGCGCGGTGCGATTGCGTACCGAATCCCTCGCCGTTCCTCCGCCACCCGGCCTTGCCGACGCCGGGAACTGTCGGCACTCGCACAGCTCCCGACGGCCCGGCCGGGTACTGCCGAGGTCGTCGACATCACCTTTTCACCCGAATGCTCCGGGTCAAGTACCGCCTCGCCGCACGTCCCCTTCGTGTGTCCGTCCCGGCGTCAACCGCCATCCGCCGCCCTCGCGTTCGACGAACCCCAGGGAGTGCAGTTCGTACAGGCGCGCGAGGGTTTCGTCAGCCGACGTCCCGGCACCCCGGGCCACGTCCCGCCCGTCCATGGCGCCTGTGCCCGGCAGCGCGTCCAGCACTCTCGCGGAAGCCGCGTCGAGCAGGTCCCTGGGCAGGACCGGGCCTCTCCTGGCGGGGGCGAGGTCACCGATCTCCCCCACCAGCTCCGCGATCTCGGCGGCATCGGTGACCAGGACGCCCTCGCCCCGCAGGAGTTCATGGACCCCGGCCGAGAGGCCGCTGGTCGCGGGGCCCGGCACCCCCATCGTGAACCGGCCCAGCCGCTGTGCGTTTCTCGCCGTGACCAGTGAACCGCTCCGGTACTCGGCCTCCACCACCACGGTGCCCCGCGTGAGCGCCGCGATCACCCTGTTGCGCAGGATGAATCTGCTGCGCGTCGGATGGTCGGAGGGCGGCAGCTCGCCCATGACCAGGCCCTGTTCCACGATGCGCCCGATCAGTCCGGCGTGCCCCCTGGGATACGCCATGTCCACCCCGCAGGCCAGGACCGCCATCGTCGCCCCGCCCGCGGCCAGTGCCCCGCGATGGGCGGCGCCGTCCACTCCGAACGCCGCTCCGGAGACGACCACCCAGCCCCGCTCGGCGAGCCCCGAGGCGAGTGTCGCCGCCATGTGGGCCCCGTAGGGTGTGCATGCCCGGGCGCCGACCAGGGCGACGGAGCGCAGCGCCCAGAGGCGCAGGTCGGACCGGCCGCGCACCCAGAGCCCGATCGGCCGCGCGTCGCCCAGGTCGTCGAGCTGGCTCGGCCACTCCCGGTCGCCGGGACAGACGAACCGCCCGCCGATCGCGGCCACGTCCTCCAGGTCCCGTACGGGGTCGGCGCTCGACGCCCGCAGCCGGTATCCGGCGAGGCGGGCCGCCGTCATCCCCCTGAGCGCCTGAGCCGGTCCGTCGGGCCCGGCGAGACGTCTCATCAGCTCGACGGGGCCGATCTCGCGGAGCCATCGGCCACCGCGCTCGTCACCCGGCTCGAAGACGCGGGTCAGCGCGGCACGCGCCAGCCGCTCCCGCTCGTCCCCGGCCGGCGGGGCGTTCACCGGGCCCCCGCCCGCAGCGGGACCCCGCGCTGGATGCCCGTCCGCAGCTCCAGCGCGGTCGCCACGTCCGAGGCGTCCGGGCGGTCGGCGGCCCTGAGGTCCGCCACGGTCCACGCCACGCGCAGGACCCGGTCGAGACCGCGGGCTGTGAGGACGCCCCGCTCCATGTCGCGTTCGGCCGCCATCAGGGCGCCGGGCGCCGCGACCAGCCGCGTCCTCAACTCGTGACCGGGCACTTCGCTGTTGGTGGTCCAGGGAGTGCCCGCGAGCCGCTCGGCGGCGCGGTCCCTGGCCTCCCGCACCCGGACGGCCACCTCCGCGGAGGACTCCCCCCGGCCGCCCTGTCCCATCAGATCCGCCCGGCCGACCGGCTCGACCTCGACGCGCAGGTCGACCCGGTCCAGCAGCGGGCCCGAGAGCCTTGCCTGGTAGCGGCGGACCGCGGAGGGCGGGCATTCGCACCCCGCGCCTGCCAGGGTGTGCCTGCCGCACGGGCAGGGGTTCGCGGCCAGGACCATCAGAAAGCGGGCGGGCAGCCGGACGACACCGGCCGCACGCGCGACCACCACGTGCCCGGACTCCAGAGGCTGCCGCAGCGCGTCGAGGGCCCGCCCGGAGAACTCCGGGGCCTCGTCCAGAAAGAGGACTCCCCGGTGCGCCAGGGACACCGCTCCCGGCCTCGGCAGGCCGTTCCCTCCCCCGACGAGCGACTGCATCGTCGCCGAGTGGTGCGGAGCGCAGTACGGTGCCCTGCTGATCAGCGGTTCACCCGGTGGGAGGATGCCCGCGACCGAGTGCACCGCCGTCACTTCGAGGGATTCCTGCCGGGACAGCGGCGGCAGGATCGCCGTGAGCCGCTCGGCCAGCATGGTCTTCCCCGCGCCGGGCGGACCGGAGAGCAGGAGATGGTGTCCTCCCGCCGCCGCCACCTCCAGGGCCTTGCGGGCCCGGCCCTGGCCCGCGACGTCCGAGAGATCGGGCCGGTGCGCCGCGCCGTCGGCCGACAGCGGGGCCAGCCCCGTGCCGAGGCCCGCTCCGGGCACCATCAGGCCGGCCAGCATCGTGTCGGGGCGGCCCCGGTCGGCGGCCGGCTCGTCCGGGACGGGCTCGTCACCGAGGACGGCGATCAGCTGGCGCAGGCTCCGGACGCCGAGGACGGAGACGCCCGGCACCAGGGCGGCCTCCCCCGCGGTCTGCTCCGGGACGACGACGTGCCGGTACCCCGCCTCCGCCGCGGCGAGAACCGCGGGCAGGACCCCGCGCACCGGCCGCACCCGGCCGTCCAGGCCGAGCTCCCCGATCATCACCACATCGGCGATGGCCGCCGGATCGATCCTCTCCGCCGCGCCGAGCACCGCGCACGCCACGGCCAGGTCGAACCCCGACCCGCTCTTGGGCACGGAGGCGGGGGACAGACCCACCGTGAGCTTCTTCTGCGGCCACTCGGCGCCGGAGTTGACGACGGCGGCCCGGACCCTGTCCCGGCTCTCCACCAGGCTCTTGTCCGGCAGGCCGACCAGCGTGAACGCCGCCACGCCCGGTTCCAGGTCCGCCTGGACCTCCACCACCACGCCCTCGACGCCGACCAGCGCCACCGAGCACGCCCGCGCGAACCCCATCAGGCCACGCCCCGCACATGCTCGGCGACCGGTGCACCGCGCCGGGGCAGGATCACACCGATCAGGTCGATACGGACCCCGCCCGGCGGCGGCCCGCCGTGCCGGTCGAGCCAGATCTCCGCGAGCCTGCGCAACCGGTCGGCCTTGGCCGGTGTGACGGCCTCCATCGGATGCTCGAAGGAGCCCGCCCTGCGGGCCTTGACCTCACAGACGACCACCGCGTCGCCGTCCCTGGCCACGATGTCGATCTCTCCTGCGCGACACCGCCAGTTGCGCTCCAGAACGGTCATCCCGGCGTCGGCCAGCAGCCGCGCCGCCAGATCCTCGCCGTACCGCCCGAGTGCCCCCCGTGCGTTCATATCGGCACCACCTCCGGCACCGACTGTGACGCCCCCCGCCCGATCCATTGGATCTTGGTGGACAACCGGCCCGATGTGGATATCCCGGCCACTCGGAAGAGTGAACCGGGATACGGGGGCAAGCCCGGGATCAGCCGCCCGGAAGTTCGAGGTCGCTCTTGTTGAGCTCCTCGATGTTCACGTCCTTGAACGTCAGGACCCGGACCTGCTTGACGAAGCGCGCGGGCCTGTACATGTCCCAGACCCACGCATCCGCCATGGAAACCTCGAAAAACACCTCACCCTGAACCGAGTGCACCTGCATCTCGTAGTCGTTGGTGAGGTAGAAGCGCCGTTCGGTCTCGATCACGTATTTGAACAGACCGACGACATCGCGGTACTCCCGGTAGAGCTTCAGCTCCATCTCGGTCTCGTACTTCTCGAGGTCCTCGGCGCTCATGGCATGTTCCCCTTCAGCCGTGCGTCCCCCTATTGTGCGTCAGCCCCACACCGCCCTGGCCGATTAGACGATTTCGGGGGCGAGAACCAGCGGAACACTCGGGGGACCCTCGTCGAGCAGCGTGCGCAGCAGCCCGGCGAGCCTGGTCGGGTACACCGTCTCACGCGTGGCCAGAAGTTCGGCGGAAGTCCACCACCTCAGACCGGCGACGCTGCGCAGCTCCAGCTCGGTGAGGCCCTTCTGGTCGGTGGCCGTCTGTGACGTGCGGGCCAGGAAGTACCACTCGTCCTGGTCCCAGCGGCGCCCGTCGAACGGGAACGAACAGGTCCTCGTCCACAGCAGCGGGCCGAGGGAGACGTCGCTGATGCCGGTCTCCTCCACGAGCTCACGCAGGGCGGCCTCCTCCCGGGTCTCCTCGCCCTCCAGACCGCCGCCCGGGGTGAACCACCAGCTCACGGCCGGATCCGCGGGCTCGAAGCCGTGCAGCAGCAGGATCCGGTCGTCCGGGTCCAGGAGCACCACGCGGGCGACCCGGCGTGCCTCAGCGCGCACCGGTGGAGGCCTTCGGCCTGTCGGTCCGCCGCGCGGACCGGGCCGCGAGCGGACCGTAGGCCGCGCCGCCCAGGATGAGCACCACACCCACCACGAGCGCCCCGGCCTGCAGGGGCAGCGGCCCCTCGGACGACACACCGCCGGGCAGGGCGGCGAATGCCTCGGGCCGGCCGATCATGCCGTTCACGGGCCATGCCACGGCGTCCACCCGCGCCTCGACGGCGCTGCGTGGCACCGAACCGTGCCCCGGATCCTCCAGGTGGACCCGGGAGTCCATCGATGTGCTGCGCTCGTCCCCGAGGAGGAAGAGCTGCCCCTCGGGCACCTCGGCCGTGAAGTCCTGGGGAGAGGCCGGCGCACCCGCCGCGCCGCTCAACGACGAGGCGCCCTTCGCCTGCAGATACGGTTCCTCGACGGCCTTGCCGTTCACGGTGAGCCGTCCGCCCTTGTCGCAGCAGGCGACCTTGTCGCCGCCCACGCCGACGACCCGCTTCACCATCGGGACGTCGCCCCACGTCGGATCGGTGAACACGACCACGTCACCGCGCCGTACGTCGTGGCCGTCCACCCGCTCCGCGAGGATCCGGTCGCCCGCGTTCACCGTCGGCGTCATCGAGTCCGTCGGCACCGTGTACGGCTTGTACACCACCGCTCCCCAGGCGAATCCGCCGAGGAAGAGCACACAGCCGACGGCCACGGCCAGGTTCGACAACGTGTTGCCGAGCCGGCCGCGGCCGTCGTGACGTTCTGATCCACTCATCCCAGCGCTCCCCCATCGGAGATCGACAATCGCTGATCCGAGTCGGCACCTTACCCGGCGGTACGCCCGCGGGTCAGCCTGCGGCGACGCCAGAACACGAGGGGCAGCGCTCCGGCTACACCCAGTGCTCCGGGCACCGCGACGGAGGCGGCGGCGTTCAGTCCGGGCTGGTCGAACGTGCTGGGCACCGGAAGGGTCGCCCAGCGGTTGACGGGCCACGCGATGACGACGGCCCGCCCGACGACCTCGTCCGTGGAGACCGTGCCCTGACCGGGCAGCTCCTGGTGGTAGCGGGAGTCCATCGAATTCTGCCGGTGGTCGCCCATCACCCAGATCCGGCCCTCGGGGACGTGGATCGGCCCGAAGGGCTCGTCGTCGCAGGCGCTGTTGCCCGAGAAGATGAAGGACTTGTCGTCCAGCGCCTTGCCGTTGACCGTGACCGGTCCGTTCTTCTTGCACTGGACCGTGTCGCCACCGACGGCGATGACCCTCTTGATGAGGTCCTTCTCCTCGGCCGACGGCATCAGCCCGATGAAGCTCAGGAACTTCTGCACCGCGTTGGGCTCGGGTACCGGAGTTTCCCCCAGCCAGCCGCCCGGGTCGTGGAAGACCACGACCTCTCCCCTCTCCGGCTCCGACCCGAACCACGGGGTCAGCTTGTCGACCAGCACCCGGTCACCCCGCTGCAGAGTGTTCTGCATGGAGTCCGAGGGAATCGAGAACGCCTGGACCAGGAACGTCTTGATCAGCAGCGCGAGGATGAGCGCGATGCCGATGAGGAGCGGCAGCTCCTTCCAGAACGAGCGCGGCTTCTTCACCGCCGTACTGCCACCGTCCGGGGACTCGCCGTCACTCTCCGATGCCACCGGGACCCCGTCACTCGAAGGCCGGTCCTCGGGTTCGTCGTGTCCGGATCGTGCGCCGACCGCCAAATCCCCCACATCCACTCCTCACTCCGTGCCACCGCCCGCGCCCGATTCGGCGCAGGCCCACCACTCCCATAACGAGCGGGAGTTCCGCAGGGGTCGGGAGCAGGACCATTCCGTTGTGATCCTGGGAGGACACACTATTCGACGGGCCCGGCGCAGCCGTCGCTCCGGAGCCCCCTCCGGGGACCGAGGCGTACGTTCCGGGCTCCTCCAGCCTGCGCCAGTGCCCGAGGGGCCAGGCGATCACCACGGCCCGTCCGACGACCTCGTCCTCGGACACCGTGCCCTTCCCGGGCTTGTCGAGATGGAATCTGGAGTCCGCGGAGTTCGACCGGTGGTCGCCCATCACGAAGATGCGGCCTCGGGGAACCTTTACCTCGAATTTGAGAGTGGACGGGACATCGCCGGGATTCAGATAGGGCTCGTCGAGCGCCACTCCGTTGACCGTGATCCTGCCGTCGGCACCGCAGCACTTCACCGTGTCGCCGCCGACCGCCACCACGCGCTTGATCAGATCCTGCTCGTCCTCGGAGGGCAGCAGCCCGATGAAGGTCAGCAGCTCCTTGACCTGTTTGACTCCGGCGGGCGGGTCCTCGGCGGGGGCGCTCTCCTGCTGCAGCCAGCCGCCCGGGTCCTTGAACACGACGACGTCGCCACGCTGCGGTTCGGAGCCGAACCAGGGGGTCAGCTTGTCCACCAGCACCCGGTCACCGATCCGGATGGTCTGTTCCATCGATCCGGAGGGGATCACGAAGGCCTGGACGAGGAAGGTCTTGAGTACCAGCGCGATCAGCAGCGCCACCAGGACGAGGAGGGGTATCTCCTTGATCGCGGACCTGCGTCTGCGGCGCTTCACCTTGCGGGCCAGCCTCCGGCGCTCCGCCCGCGTGGGCAGTGAGCGGCCCGTCGTCGGTCTCGACCCGGTGGGCAGCGGCGGATCCGTGTCCGGTGCTCCCCGCTCGCGCCCCCGGTTACCCATGGTCCGCGTCCGCCGGCCGTATGCCGGTGAAGGCGTCGGTGCCCTCCAGGGAGCCGAGCCTGCCGAGCGGCCAGCCCAGCCAGTCGACCCGTCCGACCACGCGCTCGACGGGCACCATGCCTCCTCCCGGCTCCCCGAGGTGGTCGCGGGAGTCCCGTGAGTTGCTGCGGTGGTCGCCCATCACCCACAGCCTGCCGTCGGGCACGACGATGTCGAAGGCGACCGCGGAGGGGCGGTCTCCCGGGTGCAGATACTCCTCGGCCACCGGAGCCCCGTTCACCTCGAGCCTCCCCCGCTCGTCGCAGCAGACCACACGGTCGCCCCCCACGCCCACCACCCGCTTCACGAAGTCGGACCCTGAGGGTTCGGCCAGCCCCACGGTCGCGGCCGCCCCGCGCAGCAGCCTGCCGACGGGGTCGTCCCCCGTCTCCGCCTCCTGCACGAAGGACCCCGTGCCGTCGAAGACCACCACGTCACCGCGCCGTGGCTCCGAGCCGAAACGGTACGCCAGTTTGTTGACGAGGACCCGGTCCCCCACCCGCAGCGTGGGCTGCATCGAGCCACTGGGGATGAGGAAGGGCTGCAGCACGAACGTGCTGAAGAGCAGCAGGGCGACCGTGCAGAGGATGCCCAGGAAGACCGCGCGCCCCCATGACGTCGAGACGGCCGGAGGGTCCGGGACATGCGTGGAGCGCGACCCCTCCTCCGCCCCGTCTTCGGGTTCGGAGGAACGATCGCGCTCCATGTGCTGTGCGTCCGTGTCCATCGGGGCCGAATACTATCGGGCCGCGCTGTGGACTCCGGAGGTGAATCAGCGGTCGCGCTTCTCCTTGATCTTCGCGGCCTTGCCGCGGAGCTCACGGAGGAAGTACAGCTTGGCGCGACGGACGTCACCGCGGGTGACGAGCTCGATCTTCTCGAAGATCGGGCTGTGCACCGGGAAGGTGCGCTCGACGCCGACGCTGAAGGAGACCTTGCGGACCGTGAAGGTCTCGCTGACGCCCGAGCCCTGACGGCGGATGACGACGCCCTTGAACTGCTGGATACGGGAGCGGTTGCCCTCGATCACGCGCACGTGGACGTTGACGGTGTCACCGGGGCGGAACGCCGGGAGGTCGGAACGGAGCGAGGTGGCGTTGACGCCATCGAGCAGGGAAGCCATGTTGTCTGCTTTCTTCGCCGATGCCACAGGTCATCGACGGGAGAGAGTGAAGTTCGGATGCTGATCACATCGGGCGGACGTCTTTCCCCCTGTGGCAGGGGCGCACGCCGGACGTACAGCGGGCCTATTCTTCCACGGCCTCGGGCCTGCGCCAAAATCGTCCGCCCGGCCCGGGTGACCAGCCGAGGATGGAGAGCATCTCCCGGTCCTTCTTGTCGAAGCCCGACGCCTCGCAACGCTCGATGAGATCGGGCCTGTTGAGCGCGGTACGACGGAAGGCCTCGTCCCGTCGCCAGCGGGCGATCCGGCCGTGATGGCCGCTGAGCAGGACGTCGGGGATGCCGTGCCCCCGCCACTCGGGAGGCTTCGTGTAGACGGGACCCTCGAGCAGGTCGGCCATGGCTCCCGGCGCGAAGGAGTCGTCGCGGTGCGACTCGGCGTTGCCGAGCACGCCGGGCAGCAGCCGGGCCACGGCCTCGGTGATCACCAGGACGGCGGCCTCCCCGCCCGCCAGGACGTAGTCCCCGATGGACACCTCGACGACCGGCACACGGGTCGCGTACTCGTCCATCACCCGGCGGTCGATGCCCTCGTAGCGGGCCGGGGTGAAGATCAGCCACGGCCGTTCCGACAGCTCGACGGCCAGCTCCTGGGTGAAGGGCCTGCCACTGGGTGTGGGCACGACGAGGACCGGGGAGTGCGCCCCGGCCTCGTACCCGCCGGCCAGGGCGTCGTCCAGCGCCTCGCCCCACGGCTCGGTCTTCATGACCATGCCGGGACCGCCGCCGTAGGGGGTGTCGTCCACGGTGTTGTGGCGGTCGTGGGTCCAGTCCCGGAGGTCGTGGACGTGCACGTCGAGACGGCCGCGGGCGCGCGCCTTGCCGACGAGCGAGACGTTCAGGGGTTCCAGGTACTCGGGGAAGATCGTGACGACGTCGATCCGCATCACGCCTCCCCCTTGTCGGCGCCGTCCTCGTCACGCGTGGTGGCGATCACGGCCTCGCTCTCGTCGATCAGGCCCGGCGGCGGGGTGATGACGGCCCGCTGCTCCTCCAGGTCGATCTCGGTGACGATCTCCTCGACGAACGGGATCATCACCTCGCTGCCGTCCGGCCGCTCCACGATGAACAGGTCCTGGGACGGCAGGTGCGAGATCTCGGTGATCCGGCCGATCTCCGTGCCGTCGGCGAGGACGACGTCCAGGTCCATCAGCTGGTGGTCGTAGAACTCCTCGGGGTCCTCCGGGAGTTCAGCAGGGTCCACATCGGCGATGAGCAGGGTGTTGCGCAGCGCCTCGGCGCCCGTGCGGTCACGCACGCCCTCGAAGCGCAGCAGCAGCCTGCCGCTGTGCACGCGGCCGGTCTCGATCGTCAGCGGGCCCGTGGAGGCGGGCTCCGTGGCCAGCACGGCGCCGGGCCCGAGCCGGAGCTCGGGCTCGTCGGTGCGTACCTCGACGGTGACCTCGCCCTTGATGCCATGGGCGCGACCGACCCGCGCAACTACCAACTGCACGCTACTTCTCCCGGTGATCTCTTACTGAGGAGGCGGTCATGTACGGACGACAAAGGCCGGGGACGGCTCGAAAGCCCTCCCCGGCCCCTGCCGGTGTTCAACTCTTTCAGCGAACCTGGTCCACGTCGACGAGGTCGACCCGGATCCCACGGCCGCCGATGGCACCCACGACGGTACGCAGGGCGCGTGCGGTGCGGCCGTTGCGGCCGATCACCTTGCCGAGGTCGTCGGGGTGAACCCGGACCTCGAGAACGCGTCCACGGCGCAGGTCACGCGAGGCGACCTGCACATCGTCGGGGTTGTCGACGATGCCCTTCACGAGGTGCTCAAGAGCCTCCTCGAGCATGCTCAGGCCTCGGTCGACTCGGTGGACGCAGCAGCGTCGGCCGCCTCGTCCGCCTTCTTGTCCGACTTCTTGGCCTTCGGGGTGATGGCCTCACCCTTGGCCTCGTCGCCGTCCGTGGCCAGGGCCTCGAACAGGGCGCGCTTGTCAGCCTTGGGCTCCGGCTGCAGGAGCGGCGCGGGGGCCGGGAGACCCTTGTGGGCCTGCCAGTCACCGGTGAGCTTGAGGATCGCGAGGACGGGCTCGGTCGGCTGGGCGCCGACGGACAGCCAGTACTGCGCGCGCTCTGCGTTGACCTCGATACGGGAGGGGTTCTGCACCGGGTGGTACAGGCCGATCTCCTCGATGGCCCGGCCGTCACGGCGGGTACGGGAGTCGGCGACGACGATGCGGTAGTGAGGCGAACGGATCTTGCCCAGACGCTTCAGCTTGATCTTGACTGCCACGGAAGTGGTGTCTCCTGGTCTCTGACGTGGTTGGGCACAAAAGATGCCACGTGGGGTTGCGGTACTCGGGTGCCCGACGGACGCGTCAGCCGGAGGAGAGAGGGGTCCTGTGCGGCTGTCGAGTACAGCTGTCCATTGTGCCACACCGCGCCGGGTCACCCCACCGCGACCGCCCCTTCGGGGATACGGAAGGGCTTGCCGCACCCTCCGCACACGATCGGCGCCTGGGCGAGGACCGAGGGAACGACGCGGACGTTGCGCCCGCAGTCGCAGACGGCCTTCACCCGCACCCCTCCCCCGGACGAGCCGTGCCGCGCCGCGGGGCCGCGGAACGAGCGCTTGGTGTCGGCGGCGGTGGCCACGGTGTGCGCCTTGAGCGCCCGCTGCAGCCGTTCCGTGGTCGGGCGGTATCTGCGTTTGGCCTCGGGATTCAGGGTCACCAGCGAGAATCCGCTGCTGGGGTGGGGCTCCTCGGCGTGATCGAGGCCCAGCTCCTCGGCGATCGCGAGGAAGCGTCGGTTGTGGTAGCGGCCGGCGCGGGAGGTGTCCCGGACACCTCTCGCCGCGGCGATGCCGTGGACTGCCTCATGAAGCAGCCGTTCGAAGGAGAGTTCGGCGCCACAGGCGGACGAGGACTCTCCGATCAGGGACTCTGGCGCGGCAAGATCGGGCAGCTCGGGGTGGTACCGCTGAATGTCGGCCCACGCCTGTGCCAGCTCTGCGGCAAGTACAGGTGGTGTCGTGCTCACGTCGTGACAACGAGCCTGAGGGCTCCGGTGTTCCTATTCCGGGGCATCCCAAATAATTTGCACGTACCAGTCAGTTGCCCTTGATGCGTCCGGACGAGGGCGGGTGCGCAGATCAGCGGAGAAGTCTCACAGCTCGCACCAAGGTGGTACGTAGCAACGCGTACGCACGGGCGTGGACGGGCACCCGACCGGCGACCTTACCCGGCACGGAGCGGCGGCCGCACACCGGTCACGGCCCGGCCCGGGGCGCTCGACGTGCTGCGCCCCGTGTGTCGGGTAAGACTGTGAGGAAGCGAGCAGCGGGCGCGCTGTTCCCGGCGCCCGCGCTCTGCACGCGGCGCCGGGGGCGCACGACCGGAGCACGCAAGCAATGCCATCCCACCCCGTCCGACCTCTGGACGGGACCGCCGAAGCGGAGTTCTCTGACATACGGGGGCTGTGGGCGTACATACACAGCACATAGACATGGGGGACCTCACTCGGGCACGACCGACCTCACGGCGGATTGGGGCGCATTCCATGACACCTACGCTCGTCCGGCACCACAGGTACGCGGATTCGTCCGCCCCGGTGGACGCCGGTACCCGCGCCCGTGACTGGGCCGAGATCCAGGAGCGCATGCTGGCACCGCTCTACGAGGCGGTGTACGAGCGCCTCGAAGTCGGGGCCGGCACCCGGATGCTCTCCCTCGGCTGCGGTTCCGGGCTGTCAATGCTGATCGCCACCTCGCGCGGGGCGCGCGTCACCGGCGTCGACACCGACCGCGAACGGCTCGCGCTGGCCCGTGAGCGCCTCGCCTCCGCTCCTGGACAGGACGCGGGGCCCGGCCGTACGGATCCGCGCGCCAGGCTCGCCGACGGCGTTCCCGCCGCCGTTCCGGACGGTGAGGCGCCGTACAACCTCCTGACCGCCTTCCAGCCGATCGGCTGTGCGGCCGGCGACTCGGAGGGCCTCGCGCCCGCGCTGGCGTCCGCCGTGCCGCTCGCCGTGCGGGGGGCCACGGTGGTGCTCGCGGGCTGGGGGCCGCCCGAGCGGT
This sequence comes from Streptomyces sp. NPDC102402, assembly GCF_044765765.1. Classification (NCBI taxonomy): domain Bacteria; kingdom Bacillati; phylum Actinomycetota; class Actinomycetes; order Kitasatosporales; family Streptomycetaceae; genus Streptomyces; species Streptomyces sp. NPDC102402. The sequence continues at coordinate 136,839 of NZ_JBIWKR010000010.1, read as the reverse complement.
GCGCCACGGCTCCGGTGCTGAGGGTGGCGGCCCGGCTCACCGAGTCGGCGCGCGTCCCGCGCTCCGGGAACGGCTGGCGGCCGGCGCTGCGGGACGACCTGGAAGAGGTCGCGGCGCGCGCCGGGCTCAAGCCGGACGGCTCGGGCCGGGTGTCCTGCCCGTTCGGCTACGCGGACGTGGACAGCGCGGTGCGCGGCCTGCTGTCGACCGGGCTGTTCGACACGGCGATACGGGCGACGGACCGCACCCAGGTCGAGAAGGAGGTCGCGGAGGCCCTGCATCAGCATCTGCGGCCGGACGGCACGGTCTGGATGCCGAACGTCTTCCGCTACCTGGTGTGCGTGACGTGACGGGATGACGAAGGGGCGCCCCGCGGTGCGGGGCGCCCCTTCGCGCGTGCTTCCGGCGGGTCAGCCCATGAACTTCTTGAACTCGTCCGGCAGCTCGAAGTTCTTGTCCCCCTGGGCGGGCAGGTTGAACGCGCCGCCCTGCGCCGCCTGCTCACGGCGGGCGGCCTCGGCCTGCTCCTCGGCCTTGCGCTTCATCGGGTTGCCGCTCTTGCGCTTGCCCTTGGCCTGCTTGACCTGCTTCTTCTGACGGCCGGGGCCGCCACCCATGCCCGGCATGCCCGGCATCCCGGGCATGCCGCCGCCCTGGGCCATCTTCGACATCATCTTGCGGGCCTCGAAGAAGCGCTCCACGAGGTTCTTCACCGCGGAGACCTCGACGCCGGAGCCCTTGGCGATACGGGCCCGGCGCGAGCCGTTGATGATCGTCGCGTCGGCGCGCTCCTTGGGGGTCATCGACTTGATGATCGCGGCCGTGCGGTCGACGTCGCGCTCGTCGATGTTGTTGATCTGGTCCTTGATCTGCCCCATGCCGGGCAGCATGCCGAGCAGCTTGGAGATGGAGCCCATCTTCCTGACCTGCTCCATCTGCGCCAGGAAGTCGTCGAGCGTGAAGTCCTTGCCCTTGCTCGACGCCAGCTTGGAGGCCATTTTGGCGGCCTCTTCCTGGCTGAAGGTCTTCTCCGCCTGCTCGATCAGGGTGAGCAGGTCACCCATGTCGAGGATGCGGGAGGCCATGCGGTCGGGGTGGAAGGCGTCGAAGTCCTCGAGCTTCTCACCGTTCGACGCGAACATGATCTGCTTGCCCGTGACGTGGGCGATCGACAGGGCGGCGCCGCCACGGGCGTCGCCGTCGAGCTTGGAGAGCACCACGCCGTCGAAGCCGACGCCGTCACGGAAGGCCTCGGCCGTGTTGACCGCGTCCTGGCCGATCATCGCGTCGACGACGAAGAGGATCTCGTCGGGACTGACCGCGTCGCGGATGTCCGCGGCCTGCCGCATCAGCTCCTCGTCGATGCCGAGGCGTCCGGCGGTGTCGACGATGACGATGTCGTGGACCTTGGCCTTGGCGAACTCGACGGAGTCCTTGGCGACCTTGACCGGGTCGCCCACGCCGTTGCCCGGCTCCGGGGCGTAGACGGCGACACCGGCCCGGTCGGCGACGACGCTCAGCTGGTTGACGGCGTTGGGGCGCTGGAGGTCACAGGCGACGAGCAGCGGGGAGTGGCCCTGGCTCTTGAGCCAGAGGCCGAGCTTCCCGGCGAGGGTGGTCTTTCCGGCACCCTGCAGACCCGCCAGCATGATCACGGTGGGCGGGTTCTTGGCGAACCGGAGCCGGCGGGTCTCGCCGCCGAGGATGGAGACGAGCTCCTCGTTGACGATCTTGACGACCTGCTGGGCGGGGTTCAGCGCCTGGGAGACCTCGACGCCGCGCGCCCGCTCCTTGACGTTGGCGATGAACGCGCGGACCACGGGGAGGGCGACATCCGCCTCGAGCAGGGCGATACGGATCTCGCGAGCCGTGGCGTCGATGTCCGCCTCGGACAAGCGGCCCTTGCCCCTGAGGTTTTTGAAAGTCGCGCTAAGGCGGTCGGAGAGAGTATCGAACACGGCGCTCGTCGGTCCTCAGGGTCGGGGGCGGGGCAGGTCAGTCGCCCTCCAGGGTATCCGGACCCCGGAGAACGCAAAGCCCTCACCCGATTCTCGTCGTGAACGGGCCCGGGGCAGGGGTTCAGCCCAGCTCCTTCTCGACCTCCCGGGCCACCTCCGCGGCGCGTTCCGGGGACAGCGGTTCGCCGTCGCCGTCCGTGACGTAGAACGCGTCCACGGCGTTCGCTCCGAGCGTGGAGACGTGGGCGCTGCGCACCCGCACCGCGCTCTGCTCCAGTGCCCGGCCGATCCGGTGCAGCAGCCCTGGGGCGTCCTGGGCGCGGACCTCGATCACGGTGGCCAGGCGGGAGCCCGCGGCGGCGACGGTCACCCTGGGCGGCGGAGCCTTCACCCCGCGCCGCCTCGGATAGGCGGCCTCCCGCTCGGCGAGCCTGGCCCGGATGTCCAGGGAGCCGTCCAGGGCGCGCACGAGGTCGGCGCGGAGCCGGGAGGCCTGGGGAAGGGAGCCGTACTCGGCGGCGACCCGCCAGCTGAGCACCAGCAGTCCGGCCGATTCGCCCAGCTCCGTGGGGAGCTCCACGGCCCGCAGGTCGGCGGCCCGCACGGTCAGGCGGTGCAGGGCGAGCACTCCGGCCGCGGCGGGCAGGACACCGGGCCGGTCGGGCAGCGCGATGTGGAGTTCGACACCGACGGGTTCCGGCTCGCCGTCCCCGGAGGCCGGTTCCGGCCGGGTGTGCAGGGACAGGACGGGTTCGCGGGTGCGCAGCGCCTCGATGGCGAGGCGCTCCTGCTCCGCGCTGGGCCCGAGCGGTTCCGGTACGGGGGGTTCCTCGCCCGCCAGGAGCGCGGCGACGCGCTTGACCAGATCGGTGACGAGGGAGGCCCGCCAGGAGCTCCAGGCGGCGGGGCCGGTCGCCAGCGCGTCGGCCTCGGTGAGCGCGTGCAGGAGTTCCAGGGTGGAGGCGGTGCCCACGGCCGTGGCTACGGAGCGGACCGTCGCGGGGTCGTCGAGGTCGCGCCGCGTGGCGGTGTCGATGAGCAGCAGGTGATGGCGTACGAGCGTGGCGACGACGCCCACGTCCTGCTTGTCGAAGCCGATGCGGGCCGCCATGTCCCGGGCGATGACCTCGCCCGCGACGGAGTGGTCCCCGGGCCAGCCCTTGCCGATGTCGTGGAGCAGCGCGGCGATCAGGAGGAGGTCGGGGCGGCCGACGCGACGGGTGAGGTGGGAGGCGCGGGCGGCCGTCTCGACGAGGTGCCGGTCGACGGTCCAGGTGTGGACGGGGTTGCGCTGCGGCCGGCAGTGGACCCGCTCCCAGTCGGGCAGCAGGCGCGTGATGATGCCTTCCGCCTCCAGGGCTTCCCAGACGCCGACGGTCGCCTCACCGGCGCCGAGCAGGGTGACGAGTTCCTCGCGGGCCTGGGCGGGCCACGGCACCGGCAGCGGCTGGGCCGCGGTGGACAGATGGCGTACGAGGTGGCGGGAGAGCGGCAGTCCGGCCTCCGCCGCCGCGGCGGCGGCCCGGAGGGTGAGCACGGGGTCGCGCTCGGGGCGTGCCGTGCGCGCGAGGACGACTTCTCCGTCGGCCACTACGACGCCCTCGGCGAGCGGGGTGCGCTCGGGCGCGGCCTTGGCGCCGCCGAGGATCCCCCGCAGCCGTGGCCGCGCCGAGCGGGCGCGCAGGACGCGGTTGACCTCGCGCCAGGTGACGTCGGTGGCGTACGAGACGGTCCGGGCCGCCTCGTACACGTGGCGCAGCAGGGCGTCGGCGTCGAGGAGGCCGAGGGCCCCGGCGACCTGGTCCTGCTCCTGCAGGGCGAGGCGGTCGGTGGCCCGGCCGGTGGTCAGGTGCAGCGCGTCCCGGGCGTCGAGCAGCGTGCGGCGTGCCTCCGCGAGTCCCTCGCGGGGCGCGTCCGCGACCCAGGAGGCGGCGACGGCACGCAGGGCGGTGGCGTCGCGGAGGCCTCCGCGGGCCTCCTTGAGGTCGGGTTCCAGAAGGAACTGGAGCTCGCCCATGCGTTCGGCGCGCTCGCGGCACAGCTCGTCGAGTGCGGGGAGGCGCTTGGGTGCCTGGTTGCGCCAGTCGGCGAGGACCGCGGTCCTCAGCCCGGCGACGAGGCCGAGGTCCCCCGCGACGGGGCGCGCGTCGAGCAGTCCGAGCTGGACCTTGAGGTCCTCCCCCGCGGTCGCGCGCGCCTCGCCGGGGGTGCGTACGGAGTGGTCGAGGGCGAGGCCGAGGTCCCAGACGGGGTACCAGATCCCGTCCGCGAGGGCGGCGACGGCCCCCGCGTCCGCGGAGCCGTCGTGCAGGAGCAGCAGGTCGAGGTCGCTGCGTGGGGAGAGCTCGCCACGGCCGTATCCGCCGACGGCGACGAGGGCGGCGCCCCGGACACCCGCCCGCTCGGCGGCCGCGGTGAACAGGCCGGTGAGCCAGTCGTCGGTGAGCCGGGCGAGGGCCGCACGGCGCGGCGGCCCGGACCGCGCCTCCTCCTGGAGGAGGCGCAGCCGGGCCGCCGCATAGCCGCTGGGTCCCGAGTCCTCGGTTTCGGTGGTCACTTCGGTACTCGTCACCCAGCTGCCTTTCCGTTCACAGGGACCGTCGGTCAGAGTGCGTCCGGGCCGCGTTCACCCGTCCGTACGCGGATCGCGGTGTCGACCGGGACGCTCCAGACCTTGCCGTCACCGATCTTGCCCGTACGGGCGGCCTTGACGACCACGTCGATGAGCTGTTCGGCGTCCTCGTCCTCGACGAGTACCTCGATGCGGATCTTCGGCACGAGGTCGACGGTGTACTCGGCACCACGGTAGACCTCGGTGTGTCCGCGCTGACGCCCGTAGCCGCTGGCTTCCGTGACCGTGAGGCCCTGGACGCCGAAGGCCTGGAGGGCCTCCTTGATCTCGTCCAGCCGGTGCGGCTTCACGACTGCGGTGATGAGCTTCATGCGTCCACCTTCTTGTTCGTCGGGGCTGCCGGGGTGCCTGCGGCCGGCGGGGCCGTGCGGGTGGTGGCGCCGCCACCGGCACCGCTGAAGTCGTACGCCGTCTCGGCGTGTTCGACCTGGTCGATACCGGAGATCTCCTCGTCCTCGCTGACCCGCATCCCGATGGTCTTGTCCAGGACGAAGGCCAGGACCGCCGAGACGACCAGGGAGTAGGCGAGGACCGCGAAGACACCGACGGCCTGCTTGCCGAGCTGTTCGACCCCGCCGCCGTAGAAGAGGCCCTTGGCGTCGGACTGCACACCGCCGGTGGCGAAGAAGCCGATCAGGAGGGAGCCGAGGATTCCGCCGACGAGGTGGACGCCGACGACGTCCAGGGAGTCGTCGTAACCGAGCTTGTACTTGAGACCGACGGCCATGGCGCAGAGCACACCGGCGATGACACCGATGGCGATGGCTCCCAGCGGGCTGACCGCACCACCCGCGGGGGTGATGGCGACGAGGCCCGCGACGGCGCCGGACGCGGCACCCAGGGTGGTGAAGGAACCGTGGCGGATCTTCTCGTACGCCAGCCATCCGAGGACCGCCGCACCGGTGGCGACCTGGGTGTTGACGAACATGACGGCACCGACGCCGTCGTCGTTGCCGAGCCACGAGCCGGCGTTGAAGCCGAACCAGCCGAACCACAGGAGAGCGGCGCCGAGCATGACGAGCGGCAGGCTGTGCGGCCGCATCGGGTCCTTCTTGAAGCCGACCCGCTTGCCGATGACGAGGATCACGCCGAGGGCCGCCGCACCGGCGTTGATGTGGACGGCCGTACCGCCCGCGAAGTCGATGACACCGAGCTCGAAGAGCCAGCCGCCGGCGCCCCAGACCCAGTGGGCGACCGGGAAGTAGACGATGGTGACCCACAGGGTGATGAAGAGGGCCCAGGAGGTGAACTTGACCCGGTCGGCGAGGGCGCCGCTGATGAGGGCCGGGGTGAGGATGGCGAACATCAGCTGGAAGACGGCGAAGACGTACACCGGGATGGTGTAGTCGGGCCAGAGCTCCGTGACACCGATCCCGCTGAGGCCGACGAAGTCCGAGCTCCAGCCGATGACGGAGCCGACGTCGGTGCCGAAGGCGAGGCTGAATCCGTAGAGCACCCACAGGATCGTCACGATCCCGAGGCTGATGAAGCTCATCATCAGCATGTTCAGGGTGCTCTTGACGCGGACCATGCCTCCGTAGAAGAAGGCCAGACCCGGGGTCATGAGCATCACCATCGCGGAGCAGATGAGCATGAACCCTGTATTGGCGGCAGACAGCTCCGGGGCGTCTGCGGCAAGCGTCGTGATGCCTGGGGGCATCGGCGTCTCCTCGTCGTCGGTGCGGCCACGTGCGGGGGTGCGGGACCACGGTGAAAAGGTGCGGGCCGGTTATGCGCCATGAGATTCGCGCAGCGCGGTTTCCACGAATGCCGCACGGTGTTTCACCGCAGTGACGAAGGGACCCGGTGTGTTACGTCCCAATGAACCAGGAGTGTCGGGCCCGGTGCCCTGCCTACCATGCTGCCTGCGCCGCATACGGTGCGCTCGGCACGCCCGGAAACGTGAACCGGCCACGACGGCGACCCGCTGACCTGGCGATGGGGGAGCCGAGTCGGGTTGTACGGGGCGGCCGTCGCGGCCGGTGGCGGGAGTGCCCGGTCAGACCGCTTCGGCGGTCTCCGGGAGCTGCTCGGTGAGCAGGTCGGTGAGCCGGGCGACCTCGGAGATGTCCCCGAAGTCCCTGGCAGCGGTGTCGACGGTCTTGCGGAGCCTGGTGTTGACGCGCTCCGATCTGACCTTCTTGGCGATCTTCAGGGCCTGCCTGGCCAGGACGGTCGACTCCTCCGGCTCGCGCTTGAGGAGGTGCACCGTGGCCATGCCGATCAGGTTGAGGGCGTAGGACCTCTGGTGCTCGTCGTCCTCGCCGAAGAGCTGGACGGCACGGGCCATGACGGGCTCGGCGAGCGAGGCGTACGTGGGGCTGCGGCCCGCGACATAGGCGAGGTCACGGTAGGAATGGGCGTTCTCGCCGTGCAGCTCGGCGTCGGAGAAGAAGCGGATCCAGTCGGGCTCGGGCTCGTCGTCGAGGACGGCGTCGGCGAAGGTGTCCTCGGCCATCCGGACGGCTCTCTTGCACTTGCTCGGCTGGCCCATGTTGGCGTAGGCGCGCGCCTCCATCGCATACAGCATGGCCTGGGTCCGCGCGGTCGCGCAGTCGCGGCTTCCGTACTGGGCGAGGTGGATGAGTTCGAGGGCGTCGTCGGGCCGGCCGAGGTGGATCATCTGGCGGCTCATGCTGGAGAGGATGTACGAGCCGAGCGGCTTGTCGCCGGCCTCCTTGGAGGCGTGCAGGGCGAGGACGAAGTACTTCTGGGCGGTGGGCTGGAGGCCCACGTCGTAGCTCATCCAGCCCGCGAGCTCGGCCAGTTCGGCCGCGCAGCGGAACAGGCGCCTGGCGGTGGCCTGGGGTTGCGGCTCCTGCAGCAGGTCGGTGACTTCGTGCAGCTGGCCGACGACGGCCTTGCGGCGCAGCCCTCCGCCGCACTGGGCGTCCCACTGACGGAACATCGCCGTGGTCGACTCCAGCAGGTCCAGCTCGGGCGCGGAGAGGCGTGAGGGGCGGCTCTCCGCGGACGGCAGTTCAGGTTCCGCGTGCCCCGGACGGGTGACCGGCACCAGCCAGCGCTGCATGGGTTCGACGAGGGTGGGACCCGCGGCCAGGGCTAGGGAGCTGCCGAGAAATCCCCGCCGGGCGAGCATGAGGTCGCTGCGGGAGAACTCGCTGAGCAGCGCGACGGTCTGCGGACCCGCCCAGGGGAGGTCCACCCCCGCGACCGAGGGGGCCTGGTGTGCCGCGCGCAGCCCGAGGTCCTCGACCGGGACGACGGCGCCGAAGCGCTCGGAGAAGAGCTCGGAGAGGATGCGCGGGATCGGTTCGCGGGGCTGCTCGCCGTCGAGCCAGCGGCGCACCCGGGAGGTGTCGGTGCTGATGTGGTGGGCACCCATCTGGCGGGCCCGCCGGTTCACCTGGCGGGCGAGCTCGCCCTTCGACCAGCCGCTCCGCACGAACCACGAACCCAATTGCCCGTTGGGGCGCTTCCCGGCATTCGTCTCGCCTGCGCCGCTGCCACTCACGGATACGCCCCCATCCCGCTGAAACCTGTCGCGCGAACCTCTATCAGAATGCCGTGCTCCTGTGCCGCCCGTACGGGCGTTGCGCACCGTCGAACAGAAAATCGGGTTGCCCGGGGCATACCCACCAGCGCGTGCAATTGCAGGTTCGAGTACCGACGGTAATCCTACGATCACCGTCGCTGCGAGGGCTCTTGCTGAAACGCCACCATTCGCCACCCCTTCGGGTGAACCCGTCCGGCACGGTCCGCGATTCACTTGACAGGCCGCGATCAGCAGCGGGCGGAGTGAAGCATCGAGGGGCGCGGGATCCATGGCGCGTCCCCCTGGTACGCCACCCCGCGCGCCGTCGGTCCGGCGGCGCGCGGAGGACGTCGAGGACTGCGGGTCGTAACCACCGGTGAGTCGGACCCGTTGGAGGGGGCATGGGCTTCACGATCGGCGGCATCCGGGAGATGCGGTCCGGCCCGCGGCGTCGCGGCCGCGGGGCCGGGGCGACCGCGGTGGCCGAGTACACAGGACTCTGGGGCTGGGCGGTGGCTCCCGGCGCGCGAGCCGCGGCGGGCGTCTGCTCGTGCGGCGACGACGCGTGTGCGGCCCCCGGCGCGCATCCCCTGGACTTCGCCCGCGAGGTGCCGCCGGGCGCGTCCCTGGGCATGGCCGCGGACGCCTGGGCCGAAGTGCCGGGTGCCTCGGTGCTCCTGCCCGCGGGCAGGACGTTCGACGTACTCGACGTCGCCGAGGCCGCCGGCCGGCGTGCGCTGGTGCGGATGGAGCGGATGGGTCTCCCGCTCGGGCCGGTGGCGGTGACACCGGCCGGCCGCACGCAGTTCTTCGTCGCCCCCGGAGCCGCTGCGGGGCTGCCCGGACTGCTCTACCGGATGGGCTGGGACGACGCGGACCTGGATCTGCGGGCGCTCGGCCTCGGCTCCTACGTCACTGCTCCCCCCTCGGACCTCGGGGGACTGGGCCCTGTCCGCTGGCTGCGCCCGCCGGCGCCTGACACGGCCGCCTCTCCCCCGCAGGCCAGGCTGCTGCTGGGCACGCTCGCCTACATATGCCACCGCTGGTGAACGCGGAAGGGCGGTGAACCCCTCTCGGGTCCACCGCCCTTCCGCGTGCCCACGGGGCTCCGGCTGTCAGTCGCCGATCAGCGCGTCGACGAACGCGCCCGGCTCGAACGGCGCCAGGTCGTCCGGTCCCTCACCGAGGCCGATGAGCTTCACGGGAACACCCAGCTCGCGCTGGACGGCGATGACGATGCCGCCCTTGGCGGTGCCGTCCAGCTTGGTCAGGACGATGCCGGTGATGTCGACCACCTCGGCGAAGACCCGCGCCTGGACGAGACCGTTCTGACCGGTCGTGGCATCGAGGACGAGCAGGATCTCGTCGAGCGGCCCGTGCTTCTCGACGACCCGCTTGACCTTGCCGAGCTCGTCCATGAGACCGGTCTTGGTGTGGAGCCGGCCCGCGGTGTCGATGAGCACCACGTCGGCGCCCTCGGCGATGCCCTCCTTCACCGCGTCGAAGGCGATCGACGCGGGGTCGCCGCCCTCGGGGCCGCGCACCGTACGGGCACCGACGCGCTCGCCCCAGGTCTGCAGCTGGTCGGCGGCGGCGGCGCGGAAGGTGTCCGCCGCGCCGAGCACCACGCTGCGGCCGTCGGCGACGAGCACCCGGGCGAGCTTGCCCGTCGTGGTCGTCTTGCCGGTGCCGTTGACCCCGACGACCATCACGACGCCGGGTGTCGTCTCGCCGCCCTCCGTCTTCACGGCACGGTCGAAGTCGGGCCCGAGCAGGGCGACGAGCTCTTCGCGCAGCAGGGTGCGCAGTTCGTCGGGCGTACGGGTGCCGAGGACGCGGACCCGCTCACGGAGCCGCTCCACCAGCTCCTGGGTGGGGGCGACGCCGACATCGGCGGTGAGGAGGGTGTCCTCGATCTCCTCCCAGGTGTCCTCGTCGAGGTTGTCGCGGGACAGGAGCGTGAGCAGCCCCTTGCCCAGGGAGTTCTGCGAACGGGCGAGCCGGGCGCGGAGCCGCACGAGGCGGCCCGCGGTGGGCTCGGGGACTTCGAGCTCGGGGGTCTCCGGCTCGACGACGACGGGGGTCTCCCCGACGGGAGTCCCGTCGCCGGGGAGACCGACCTCCTCGACGGTGCGCCGCGCTTCGTCGCGCGGCGTCTCGGCTTCCTCGCCGACATGGGGCTCTGCGGGAGGAGTGAGGGTCGGCGTGCTCGACGGTGCCGAGGGCGGCAGCTGCTTCTTCTTGCGGCTGCTGACCACGAGCCCGCTGATCAGGCCGACCGCGACCAGGGCGATGACTACAGCAAGGATGACGATTTCGGCGATTTCCATAACCCGTCCAGTATCGGCCACGGCTGCGGTCCGGGCACGGACCCGGAGGGCGGAGAGGCAGGACCGCAGCGCCGGTATGCCACGTTTGGGGGTAAAGGTACGCTGACGTCCGTGGAGAACCGCGGCCTGGACCCCGTCCCCGACGACGAACGCAGGGGGCGGGTCCGCGCCCTCTTCCCCACCTGGGTGGCCGCCAACATGACGGTGCTGCTGCTGAGCGTGGGAGCCGGGCTCACCGTCTTCAACGGGCTGAATTTCTGGCAGGTGCTGGTTGTGGCCGTCGCCGCCCCCGTGCTCTCGTTCGGACTGGTCGGTCTCGTGTCGATCGCGGGCAAGCGCGGCGGGGCTCCGGGCATGGCGCTGTCGAGGGCGGTGTTCGGGCAGCGCGGCAACCTCCTGCCCGGAGCGCTCATCTGGGTGGCCCGCTGGGGCTGGGAGACCGCCAACGCGGTCACCGGTTCCTTCGCCCTGCTGGCCGTGCTCGATCTGCTGTCCGGCGTCCGGAGTACGCCCACCCTGGTCCTCGTGACCCTGACGGTCTTCGTCGCGGCGAGTTTCCTCCTGTCCGGGCTCGGCATCACGGCGCTGCGGACGGGCTCCCGGGTCTCCGCATGGCTCTTCGGCGCCGCGAGCCTGCTCGTCCTGGTCCATCTGATCGCCTCGGCCCCGTGGCGGACGGTTCTCGACCGGCCGCCGGGGCCCGCGGGGATGATGATCGCGGGGATCGGGACGCTGGCGGCCGGTGGCCTCAGCTGGGGCCCCTCGGCACCGGACTTCACCCGCTACCTGCCGCGCTCCGCGTCCGCGCGGGCGATGGTCGGCGCGACCGTGGGAGGGGCGCTGGTCACCGTGGGGCCGATGGTGCTGATGGGTGCGGTGATGGCGGTGAGCTCACCGGACCTGGCCGTCACGAAGGACCCGGTGGCCTTCATCGGCGAACTGCTGCCCCGGTGGATCTCGGTCCCCTATCTGCTGACCGCCGTCGTCGGCATGGTGCTGATCAACGCCCTGTCGATGTACTCCGCCGGCTTCACCGCGCAGACGCTCGGATTCGCGGTCCCCCGCCCCTGGGCGGTGGGCGTGAACGCGACGATCAGCCTGCTGCTCGGCGGCACACTGATGATGGTGGCGACGAGTCTCATCGACACCTTCCTCTCGTTCCTGGTCCTGCTCGGCGTGACCTTCTCCGCCTGGATCGGGGTCTTCGGCGTGGATCTGCTGCGCGGCCGCGCCTACGACCCCGCGGCGCTCATGGACACCACTCCCCGCAGTGGTTACTGGTACACCGGCGGATTCAGCCCGCAGGCGATGGGCGCCTGGGGCGCGGGGCTCGCGGTGGGGCTGCTCTTCACCGAGGTGGACTGGTTCGCCGGCCCGCTGGCCTCCACCTGGATCGGGCGCGACGGCCTGGGCTGGGTGGCGACGATCCTCGTCGCGGCCGGGTCGTACGCGGCCCTTCCCCGTGCGGCCGACGCGACGGCCGGCGGACCGGTCGGCTTCTGACGCCGGCTCCGAGCGCGGACCGCGGACCGCGGCGCGGCACGACGCTGCCCCGGACCGGCACGACACTGCCCCGGACCGGCATGGGGCCGGCCCGGGGCAGCGGGTCGAGGAGAGGGGCAGCGGGGATCAGCCCATCTCCTCCAGCGCCTTGCCCTTGGTCTCCTTCACGAACTTGATCACGAAGGGGATGGAGAGCACGGCGAAGCAGGTGTAGATGATGTAGGTGCCCGACAGGTTCCAGTCGGCCAGGCTCGGGAAGCTCGCGGTGATCGCCCAGTTGGCGATCCACTGCGCCGACGCGGCGACACCGAGGGCGGCGGCGCGGATGCGGTTCGGGAACATCTCGCCGAGGAAGACCCAGACGACGACACCCCACGACAGCGCGAAGAAGAGCACGAAGACGTGGGCCGCGATCAGGGCGACCGTGCCCTGGGTCGTGGGCAGCTTGCCGTCCACGAGGTCCGCGGAGAAGGCCCATGCCTCGAACGCCAGGGCGACGGCCATGCCGACGGATCCGACGAGCGCGAGAGGCCTGCGGCCGACCCGGTCGACCAGCACCATGGCGATCACGGTGCCGATGATGTTGATGATCGACGTGGTGAACGAGTAGAAGAACGAGTCGGTCGGGTCGATGCCGACGGACTGCCACAGCGTCGCCGAGTAGTAGAACGCGACGTTGATGCCGACGAGCTGCTGGAAGACCGACAGGCCGATACCGACCCAGACGATCGGCAGGAAGCCGAAGCGGCTGCCGAGCAGGTCGCTGAACTTCGACTTGTGCTCACGGCGCATGGCCGTCTCGATCTCGTCCACACGCGCGTCGAGGTCGACGTTCTTGCCCTCGACCTCCTCGAGGATCTTCCGGGCCCGGTCCCTCTTGCCGACGGAGATCAGGAAGCGCGGCGACTCGGGGATCGCGAAGGACAGCAGCCCGTAGAGGATGGCCGGCACGACCATCACGCCGAGCATCCACTGCCAGGCCTCGAAACCGGCGATCTCACCGCGCTGGTCGCCGTCCGCGATCTGCAGGATGCCGTAGTTGACCAGCTGGGAGATGGCGATGCCGATGACGATGGCCGCCTGCTGGAAGGAGCCGAGACGCCCGCGGTAGGCGGGCGGCGAGACCTCGGCGATGTACGCCGGGCCGATGACCGAGGCCATACCGATCGCGAATCCGCCGATGATCCGCCACATGGCGAGGTCCCAGAGGGCGAACGGCAGCGCGGACCCGACGGCGCTGATGGTGAACAGCACCGAGGCGATCTGCATGCAGCGGATACGGCCGATCCGGTCGGCGATGCGTCCCGCCGTCGCCGCACCGATCGCACAGCCGATCAGCGCGATGGCGATCACCTGCGCGAGTGTCCCGGACCCGATGTCGTAGCGGTCCCGGATGGCCTCGACGGCACCGTTGATGACGGAACTGTCGTAGCCGAAGAGGAAGCCGCCCATCGCAGCGGCTGCCGTGATGAAGATGACATGGCCGAGATGGTCCGGGTGGGCCTCCCGGGCTCCGGACTCCGGTCCGCGCGCTCTGCTGGTCACATGAACTCCTGATACCTGGCCGCAACGTCAGGTGTGGGGGGTGAGCCCTCCTAGTGGCGCACAACTTTCGGTCGGCCACCACTTGAAGGTAAAAACAACATTGCCGAGGTTATGCGTTCAAGTTTCGAAGTCAAGACCCCATCAGACCCTTGCCCTTCTTCGTAAGTGCCCCAAGAACACCCAAAAGGTGCGTTGAAGTATTGAAGATTGGGTAAAGGCGGAGTGATGGCTTGTCAGTTCGTATGCCCCGGTTGTCAGCGAAGACGCTGACTGATCACCTTGGACACTCCGTCGCCCTGCATGGAGACGCCGTACAGCGCGTCGGCGACCTCCATCGTCCGCTTCTGGTGCGTGATCACGATGAGCTGGGAGCTCTCCTGGAGCTCCTCCATGATCCGGATCAGACGCTGCAGATTGGTGTCGTCGAGCGCCGCCTCCACCTCGTCCATGACATAGAACGGGCTCGGCCTGGCCTTGAAGATGGAGACCAGGAGGGCAACGGCCGTAAGGGATCGCTCGCCTCCGGACAGCAGCGAGAGCCGCTTGACCTTCTTGCCCGGCGGCCTCGCCTCGACGTCGAGACCGGTGGTCAGCATGTTGTCCGGGTCGGTGAGGATGAGGCGTCCCTCACCGCCCGGGAAGAGCCGGGAGAAGACGCCTTCGAACTCGCGTGCCGTGTCCCGGAAGGCCTCCGTGAACACCTGCTCGACCCGCTCGTCGACCTCCTTGATCACCTGTATCAGATCGGCCCGGGTCTTCTTCAGGTCCTCGAGCTGCTCGGAGAGGAACTTGTGCCGTTCCTCCAGCGCCGAGAACTCCTCGAGAGCGAGCGGATTCACCTTCCCGAGTTGCTGATACGCCCGTTCGGCGGCCTTCAGCCGCTTCTCCTGTTCGGCCCTGACGAACGGCTTCGGCTGGTTGCGCGGATCCTCCGGATCCGGGGGAAGCTCCTCCCCCTCCGCGGCCGGGGACGGCGGCACGAGCTGATCCGGGCCGTACTCGGCGTCCAGACCGGCCGGCTCGACGCCGAACTCCTCCAGCGCCCTGGCCTCCACCTGCTCCATGCGCAGCCGCTTCTCGGCGCCGAGCACCTCTCCCCGGTGCACCGAGTCGGTGAGCCGGTCGAGCTCGGTCTTGAGGTCCCGGCCGCGGCCGCGCTCCGCGGCCAGGTCCCGCTCGCGCCCGCCCTTCGCCGCCTCGGCCCTGGTCCGCTCCTCGTCCGCGCGTACGACCGAGACCTCCACGTGGGCGAGCAACTGCCTCGCGCCCGAGGCGACGGCGGTGGCCACGGCGGCCTCATGACGCAGCCGGGCGCGACGCTGCTCGGCGCGGGCGCGGGCCTCACGCTCGGCACGGGCCCCGCGGTCCAGCGCGTCGGCCCGTCCGGCGAGCGCCTTGACCCGTTCCTCGTGGGTACGGGCCTGGAGGCGGGCCTCCATCTCGGTCTGGCGTGCGTTGGCGCCGTCGGCGGCGAGCCGGTCCCGTACGGAGGTGTCCGGCTCCTCCTCCACCGGCGTCTCCTCCGCCACGAACAGCCGCTCCGCCAGCTCCTGGGCCTCCTCGGTGGCCCGCTCGAGAGCCTCCTGCGCCCGGGCGGCGGAAGCGGTGGTCCGCTCGGCCTCCCCGGCGGCGCCCCGGGCCTGCCCTGCCAGCCGCCCGAGCTGCTGCGCGACCCCGGACTTCTCCCGCTCGGCGGCCCGGCGACGCTCCCCCAGGTCCTCGACCAGGGCTGCGGCTTCGCCCCGCCGGGCGGCCGCGGCGCGCTGGGCCGACGCCAGTTCCTCGCAGCGCACGGCGAGCTCCGCCAGTTCGGCGGCGGCCTCGTCCACGGAGGCCTGCACCTCCAGCAGGCTGGGCGCTCCGGCGGAGCCGCCGTGCGCGAAGTGGGCGCCCAGCACATCGCCCTCCGCGGTGACGGCGGTGAGCCCGGGGTGGGCGGCGAGAAGCTCCTCGGCGTCCTCCAGGGTGCCGACGACCACCATGTCGCGAACCAGCCGTCGCACGGCGGCCATCAGCTCGGCAGGCCCCCGCACCAGGCCCGCGACGGCCGGCGCCGCGCAGTCCCCCGTGCCGACGGCCCGGCCGGCCGTACGTTCCGGCCGGTCCTCCGCTGCTGTGGCGCCGTGCTCCGACGCGGCGGCGCCGTACTCCGCCCCGGAGACCGCGAGGGCCGCGGGGCCGTGCTCCGCCCCCGATCCCTGCCCGGGTACATGGCCCGCGGGGCCCGCGGTGGGCTCCGTACCCTGCGCGGGAACCTGTCCGGCCCCCGCTCCGCCCGGTACCAATGCCGCGCGCCCCGCGTCCTGTTTGCGCAGCAGGCGGATCGCCTCGGCCGCCGCGGCCGGGTCCGTCACCGCGATCGCGTCGGCCGCGGCGCCCAGCGCGGCGGCCACCGCGACCTCGTGCCCCGGCGCCACCGTGAGGAGCTCCGCGACCGGCCCGAGCAGCCCCGTGAGCCTGTCTCCCGCGCCGAGCAGCACCCCGGTTCCGTCCTTGCGCCGGAGCCCCAGCGACAGTGCCTCGTGCCGGGCGGAGACCGCCGCGCGGCTGCGCTCCGCCGAGGTGACCGCCTCGCGCGCCGCGCTCAGTTCCGACTCCGCTCCGGCGAGATCCCGCTTGGCGGCCTCGTGCCGCTCCGTCAGCTCCGCGTCGCCCGCGTCGAGGCCGTCGACCTCGGCCTTGAGGTGCTCGTACTCCTCCTGAGCCGCGACCGCCCGCTCCTGTGCCTCGTCCCGCGAGGCGGCCAGCCGGTCGATCTCGGCCTGTGCCGAACCCGCGCGGCTGCGGGCGGCGTTGACCTGCCCGTGGAGACGTGCGAGGCCCTCGCGCCGGTCGGCGATGGCACGGGCCGCGTCCCGGAGCCTGCGCTCCTCCGCCGCCAACTCCCTCTCCAGCTCGGAGCGGTGCGCGGTGGTGTCCTCGAGGGCGTGCTCCGCCGCTTCGAGTGCCGCCTCCAGCTCCGCCTCCTGCTCGCGGATCCGGGCGGCCTCACGCTCCATGTCCTCCGGGTCGCGTCCGCGCCGCTCCTCGTCCGGCGCCGAGGCGGCACTCTTCACGCGCGCGTCAGCGAGCGAGATCGTGCCCCGGACGCGTTCGGCCAGCTGGGAGAGTTCGTACCAGGTCTGCTGTGCCCGCTGCAGCCGGGGCGCCAGCCGGCGTACCTCGTCCTCCAGGTCCGCCTCCCGGGCGAGCGCCGCCCTGAGTTCGGCCTCGGCCGCCTCCCGCCGCTGCTTGAGTGCCGCCTCGTCGGCGATCTCGCTGCGCAGCGCCTCCCTCAGCCGCACCAGGTCGTCGGCGAGGAGCCGCAGCCGGGCGTCCCGCAGATCGGCCTGGATGACGGCGGCCCTGCGAGCCACGGCCGCCTGTCGGCCCAGCGGTTTGAGCTGGCGCCGGAGTTCGTCGGTGAGGTCCTGGACGCGGGCGAGGTTGGCTCCCATCGCCTCCAGCTTCCGCAGCGCCTTCTCCTTGCGCTTGCGGTGCTTGAGCACGCCCGCCGCCTCTTCGATGAAGGCGCGGCGTCCCGTCGGATCGGCGTGCAGGACGGAGTCCAGGCGGCCCTGGCCGACGATGACGTGCATCTCGCGGCCGATTCCGGAATCCGAGAGCAGTTCCTGGATGTCGAGCAGCCGGCAGGTGTCGCCGTTGATCTGATATTCGCTGCCGCCATTACGGAACATGATCCGGGTGATCGTCACTTCGGCGTACTCGATCGGAAGCGCGCCATCGGAATTGTCGATGGTCAACGACACCTCGGCGCGGCCCAGCGGTGGCCTTCCCGTGGTGCCCGCGAAGATCACGTCTTCCATCTTGCCGCCGCGCAGGGATTTGGCCCCCTGTTCACCCATGACCCAGGAGAGCGCGTCCACCACATTGGATTTTCCCGATCCATTGGGACCGACGACGCAGGTGATCCCCGGCTCGAACCGCAGGGTCGTGGCGGAGGCGAACGATTTGAAACCGCGGAGGGTCAGGGCCTTGAGGTGCACGCCGCCGGACTCTACCTTTCGCTCTCGGTTTCGCTGATGAAGGTGCAGGGCACATCAGATGGTAAGCGAAGAGCGGGCGGCCGGGGACGGACCCGGGGGAAAGAAAGAAGGGACGCCGAGGCGTCCCTTGTAAAAAGTGCACGGCGCTGCGGGCGCAGTCATCCGGGCACAGTCCTGCGTGACGGATCGCGAACGGACCGGTTCACGAAGCAGTCCTCGGTTTCCGGGACGACGACGTGTTCCGGGGCGACGATCCGTGACGAAGGCATTCGATGGGTTGATCCCGAGCGGCTGGCGTACGGCCCGGCCGGCCCCGGCAGGGCCTTGGGGTCAGGTCAGCGCGGGCTCCGCCTGGGGTACGTCGATGTCGATGCTGTCGAGCAGCGACTCCTGGTGCTGGGCGGCGGCGTTGAGCGCGTCGTTCTCGTCCTGGATCCGTACGAGCTCGGATTCCAGGTCCTGGACGCGCTTCTGAAGCCGTCGCATCTCGGCGAGGAGTCGCGGGTCGGAACCGCCGACGTAACCGAGAAGCGCCTTTGCCATGATGAGAGGTCCTCCACACTGAGTGACCGACCGGATGCGGTGTGGGTCGTGAGGGAATCGCACCCGCGGTGCTCGGCAGTGCTCTGTGTCCACTGCTGTTCTGCTGTCTCCAGCTCTGCCGAACAGCTAAGGTGCGCGGGGTTTTCAGCGTCTCACCAAAAAGTTTGACGGTCAACACGATCACACGCCGACGGACCGGGTGTCCCGCGGCGCGCGGCCGGACGATCATGCGGCGCGACTCTCCTGCGGGTTCCCGAAGGGGTGTGGAGATCTTCGTCAATGCCGCAGCCTGGCATGAGGCGCGCTTCTTGGCAACCATGCCCGGAGGCCGGCTGCTTTCGCAGGTCATTTCGGGTGCGCGCCCTTCGAAGCCCCTCGCGGTCACCGCTCGGCGGGCCACGTACACACGGCGGATCGGGCCGTCTCTCCCGGCCTCGGTCAGCGGATCGCGAATCCCTCATATCCGCCGCGAGGCGTGTCCCAGATCTCAGTGACGCCGTCCACTCGGCCGGGTGTGTCGTCCGAGCCGAGCCAGTCCAGCAGACGGTGGCAATTCTCACGCGGCCCTTCGGCCACCACCTGTACCCGGCCGTCGTCGAGATTGAGGGCGAAGCCGGTGAGTTTTCCGATCTCCAAAGCATTTGCCCTGGTGAACCAACGGAACCCTACTTGCTGTACTCGGCCGCGTACCCATACGACGAGTCGTGCATCTTCGTTCATGCCCGAACGCTAACCGGCCAATTGCTCGACGAGCACGCCGCCCCAATCCGCCATGGCGTAAGGTCCCCTCGCAATAGCCTCACTCGAACGGGTGAGCTTGATCTTGAATACGGTGCCGTCGCCACGACGCCCGGAGAACGAGGAAGGCACAGCGCATGGGACGGCATCGACGCGCAGGCGCGGCCCCCGCCGCTGAGCAGCGCACGGCGGACGCGGCGGACGGGCACCGGAGTGCTCGCCGGAAGAAGCGAACCGGCATACCCGTGCGCGCCGGCCTCCTCGGAGTGTCCGCCGCCGTGGCCGTCGGAGCGGTCGCCGTCGCCTCCGGTCTGCTCCCGGGCGGCGGCAGCTACGACGTCAGTGGGGGCGGGGCCTCCGACCAGGTGCACGCGGGCGGTGCCCCCGACCTGCTGACCCAGGGCGACGCGTCCGCCGAACCGACCGGCCGCACCTCCGCCTCCGCGTCGGCCGAGGCCAGCCGGGGTACGGGCCGTTCCGCGGCCCCCTCCAAGTCGCCCTCCGCGACCCCGAGCGAGAAGGCGTCCGCCGGTCCTTCGAAGCAGGCGACGAAGACGCCGGAGCGGACGAAGTCACCTGCGGCCGCCCCGAAGAAGAGCACTTCGTCGAGCCCGGCGGCCGAGAAGCCCGCCTCATCGAGCCCGGCGACGAGGAAGCCGGCCGCTCCGAGCCGCACGGCCGACGCCCCGGCGAGCCCGTCCTCCACCTCGGCCCAGGCCGCCGTGCTCGCCCTGGTCAACCAGGAACGCGCGAAGGTCGGCTGCAGCCCGGTCACCACCAGCGCGTCCCTGACCGCGCTCGCCCAGGACTTCAGCGAGGACATGGCCGCCCGCGACTTCTTCGGCCACACCGACCCCGACGGGGCGACCCCCTGGGACCGCGCCGCCGCGGCCGGCGTGCAGGGTCTCGGAGGCGAGAACATCGCCCGGGGCCAGGCCGACGCGCAGGCCGTGATGGACGCCTGGATGAACAGCGACGGCCACCGCGCGAACATTCTCAACTGCGACTACAAGACGCTCGGCGTGGGAGTCCACCTCGGCTCCGGCGGCCCCTGGTGGACGCAGGACTTCGGCTTCTGAGAAATCCGCAGGTCAGAGGCTTTCGCCCCCGCGTGGGCCGTCTCAGGGCCGTGGCGTGTGCCCAGTCCTCTTGAAAACGCCGTCCACTGCAGCTCGGGTGCGAGTCTCGCTCGCGGGCATCAGGTGGGTGTACGTCCGTAGCGTGAATCCGGGGTCGTGGTGCCCCAGGTACTCGCTGAGCGCCTTGATGCTCTCCCCCGCGTCCAGGAGAACTGACGCGTAGAAGTGCCGCAGCGCGTGGGTACCGTTGTCGCGAACCGTGGGAACGCCCGCGGCTTCGAGGGCGGGCTTCCACACTCGGTGGTTGAAGCGATTCCGATTCAGCGAGAGACCCTCCGGGCTATAGAGGATGAGGATCGCCGTAACGGGCTTCCCGTCCACGGACTTCCACGGCAAGGTGATCGGCCTTGCCGGGTACTTCGCCAGGTGCGCCCGCAGCGCGTCCGCCACAGACTCGGGCAGCGGAACGTCCCTTTCCTTGCCTCCCTTCGGCGGCGCGAACACCGGGCGGTTCCGCAGGAGCTTCACCTGCCGCACCACGTGCACGACTCCAGCAAGAAAGTCCACGTCCTCTACGGCCAGCCCGAAGGCTTCCCCCTGCCGCATCCCGCACCCTGCGGCAGGCTCGACGAGGACGCGGTACCGCTCGGGAAGTGCTGCCCGCACAGTCATGACTCGGTCGGCCGGCCACGGCTTCACCTTGCGGGGATCGAGGCGCGGAGCCTTCACCGAGCGGGCGCTGCACGGGTTCGAGCGGATCAGCCGATCCTCGGTGGCCGCCGTGAGCTTCGTCCTCGGGGCCGGCGGGCAGCCGTCCCCCGCTTAAGAGCCTGATGCCACCGCCGCAGCCAACACGGGCAACCGCCGGTCCACCTCCCCCTGAAAAGCCTCGATGCGACAGCTCCGGATCGAGACGCTTGTCCCTCCGGATCGCTGCGAACAGCTCAGCGCGCGACAAACCCATCCCGGCCTCCCGACATGACCGCGATCAACACACACGGTCTCCGACAAGACCGTGCTCGACGCACACCCTGCCGTCGCCGGGCGGACGGAGCAGCGCATTCACTCCAACGAGGGCACGTCGCAGCACGTGTTCGCCAAGTGATAGCGGCCAGTCGGGATTCCCCGCTGGCGGCCAGTTAGCGGGGAGTTGCCTGGCCGCCAGTGATCACTCCGCGTGAGCGGGCCCGCGTCGGCTTGCCACGGTGGAGCCCTGGCCTCACCGGGCCGCGATGTGCGCCGCCCCGAACAGTCGCTTGGCCATGCCGAGGCGTTCATACGTGGCGATGGCCGGCGCGTTACCGGTGAGCACCATGAGCGCGGCGCGGCCGTGCTGGTTGACGAGGGCGTCCACGACGAAGCCGGACACGGCCCGCGCAAGACCGCGTCCGCGGGCCGCGGGGTGGGTGACCACTCCGCCCATGAACCCGCACCCGGCCGCGGACCACGCGTCCGCCGCCACCGCTAGCGGCTTCGTCCCGACGCTGCTGTCCACCTCGCCGACGACCCCGGCCCAGCGGCGCATGCCCGCGCGTCCCGGCTGCGCGTAGGAGTCAGGGAAGAAGCGGTCGAACAGTGAGGTCGTCTCCTTCTCCTCGCGGGCGTTCAGCCACCGCACGCCTGCGGCGGCGGCACCGGATGGGGACGTGGCCTCCATCCAGAAGAAGTTGTGGACCGGCGCCAGGTTGGGCAGCTGACGCACCAGCGCATCGATCAAGGCAGCTTCCCCCAAAACTCGGTAGGACGGGCCGATCTCCTCCAGGATCCGCCGCACCAGCACGGCCGCGTCGGCGCCGTCGCCCTTGACCGCAAGCCGGTCCTGTTGAGGGTTCGGGCTCGCCACCGCCAGCGCCGCGCCGTGGCACCAGGCCCGTACCCCCGGCCCCAGGCCGTCACCGCCTTGTCCCTGGGCGGCCCAGACCGGATGTCCGTCGCCGGCCGCGGCCTGCTCGATATCGCTGAGCCGTGCAAGTTCCTCCATACGCCGTGCTTACCAGGCGTTCTTGGAGGCCCGCTGTGACCCAGCCCTCATCGAGCACCGACTGTGATCACGTATCTGGCCGTACCTGGGGAATGTGAAGTGGCCGCCGACAGCCAAGTGGAGCCAGATCAACTTCTTACTCTGCGGAGCCACTTCAACCCCGTGCAGTGGAGCCCAAACAAGTGCTTACAAACAGCCTCCGATGCCCTCTGCCGATCGCCCCGACCACTGATGGCTTTTCAAGGAGGCGACAGCTTCTCGGTGCCCGGGAAGTCGTGCCCTGCTCTGCCGCAGTCGCCCGATGCCGCTGAGAGCTCCGCGCTAGGCGCCCGGAAGTCGTCCGCCCGGCAGGGCGGTCCTTTCAGCCCTTAAGGCTTGTCCCGCACTCGTCGTGTAGCGGGACCTGTCCGCTACACGACATCGGTCCGCTACAGAAATCAGGCCCCTGAGCTGCAATGTAGCGGTGTAGTGGATGTAGCGGACCCTCAGGGGAAGGGGGAGGCGGGTAACGGCATCGTCCGCTACCGCTACCTTTGCCGCTACCTCTCGCACCCCCTCTGACCGGCACGGTAGCGGCGGTAGCGGAGGTAGCGGACCTGACAGGTAGGGGGGTGCCCTTCTGGTCGCGGTCATTCCCTGCTCGGCTTGCGCCTGGCAGGGAATCGGGCCGTCTGTGGGCCGTCCGAGGATGGCCCACAGACACCGACGTTCACCAATACCACCGGCCTACGCCCCAGGTCAGAGACAGGGAACGGCACCCCTCCGCAGGTCCCTCCGCCAGGTGGTCAGTTCTTCGGCTTCTGACCGGGAGACCGCCACACCACGCGCCACGAGGGCCCCTGCCGTCCCAGGACGGACAGGGGCCTCTTCCTGTCCCGGGACTCGCGACCGGCAGCCGACGCGGCGAACGGCCTTCCCCGCCGCTCCCTCCGCGCCTACAACCATGCCTACTTCACGGGAGTCTTGATCGTCGGTAGTCACTTCACGACACAGACGATCAGAACTGAAGGAATGCATGAACCGACCCAGACGCACCACGGTGGCCACCGCCACCGCTGTGGTGCTCGCCTCGGCGTGCGGCCTGCTCGCCGCGGCCGCCCCCTCCTCCGCAGCCGTGTCCTGCGCGTCGCCCGTCTTCACGCGCACGTTCTACGCGAACACCACCTTCAGCGGGACCCCCAAGGGCACGGACTGCGACTCCGTGATCGACCAGGACTGGGGCACCGGCGCACCCGGCTACAAGGGGATGCCCTCCAACGACTTCGGTGTCCGCTGGTCCACGACCCGCGACTTCGGTTCGGGCGGGCCCTTCACGTTCACCGCCTCCTCCCGTGACGGCATCCGCGTGTACGTGGACGGCGTCCGCAAGATCGACATGTGGAAGAACGTCGCGAACACGGTCTCCAAGACGGCCTACGTGACCATCCCGGCGGGCACGCACAGTCTGCGCATCGACTTCGTGAACTGGACCGGCGCCGCCGACGTGAGATTCGCGTACGCGCCCCGCACCACGGCGAGCGTCGACAAGGTCAAGCCGCTGGTTCCCGCCGGGACCACCGTCTCCTACAGCACGGCCGCCACGTCCACCACGGTCGGCTGGGCGAAGAACAAGGAGATGGACCTCGCCGGATACCGCGTGTACCGCCGTCTGAAGGGCGCCGCGTACCCCACGAAGCCCCTCGCCACGACGACGTCGACGTCGTACACGGACACGACCGTGCCGAAGGACGGCAACGTCTACTACTACGAGGTACGCGCGTACGACAAGGCGGGCAACACCTCCTCGGGCACCGCCGACCTCGGCATCACCACGCTCGACCGCACGGCCCCCGCCGCCCCGAAGGGCGTCGAGGACAACTGGGCCATGGGCAGCCCCACCAAGATCACGCTCTACTGGGACGGCAACACCGAGCCCGACCTCGCCGAGTACCGGGTCTACCGCTCGACCTCGAAGCCGGTCCCCCTCACGTCCGCCAACCGCCTGGCCTCCACGGGCGGCGGCTTCAGCGGACCGCTGCCGCAGACCGGTGACGTCTACTACTACGTCGTCACCGCCGTCGACACGAGCGGCAACGAGTCCCCGGCCTCCGGCGCCGCCCAGTACTACAGCGACGACCTGACCGGCCCGGTCGACACCGCGCTCGGCGCACGGGCCTCGGAGAGCGAGGCCGGCGTCACCGTGACCTGGGACGCCTCGGAGCGGACCAGCGACGACTTCGCGGGCTACTCGGTCTTCCGGACCAGCCGCCCCGGCACCGCCGGCTCCTCGCGCTCCGAGGTCGGCAAGGGGGTGAAGGGGACCAGCTTCACCGACGCCGCGCCGCCGCCCGGTGCGACCTACTCCTACCGGGTCGTCGCCCTGGACCACGAGGGGAACGGCGGCGCCCCCTCCGCGGAGCTCTCCGTCACCGTCGCGGGGAACACGACCGCGCCCGCCGCCGTCACCGGTGTGAGGGCCGTCCCCGAGGCGAACGGCGTCACCCTCTCCTGGGACGCGAGCGAGGACCCCGGCCTCGCGTACTACCACGTGCTGCGCGGCACCCTCGTCGACGGGCAGTGGACGTACAAGGCCGTACTGCACCCCTGGGACTTCAAGCCGTGGGAGGTCACGGAGACTTCTTTCCACGACCACGTGCCGGCCGACGGACAGCAGGTCCGCTACGGCGTCGTCGCCGTCGACCAGTACGGGAACCAGCTCACGCCCGCCACCGGCGCCACCGCGCTCGACGTGACCGAGCTGGATCTCCGCCCGACCGTCCCGGCAGCGCCCGGCGGGCCGATCGCCTACCTCGGCGCCGACCAGAACGGCTGGATGTCCTGGGCCCTCGACAGCTCGGAGACCCTCGGTGAGGTCTCTGGTTTCGCGATCCACCGCTGGAACCCGACGACCGGGGTCTTCGACCTGGTCCGGACGGAGCCCATCGGCGCCGGCACCACCTGGCACTGGGTGGACCCCGTCCTGCCGCCCGCGACCACTGCCTACTACCGCGTCTCGGCCCTCTACACGGACGGCACCACGTCCGGCGCGAGCGAGGTCGCCGTCGTGACGCGCTGACACCCGCGCCCCTGGCGCCCCGGCCTGTGCAGCGCTCACCGGAAGTGAGCGCTGCACAGGCGTAAGCTGCGGGCATGGGTGAGACACCGGCGGACTCCGTGCGTGACGACGACGGCGACTCGCCCTTCGACGTCTTCTCACGTCGGTGCCCCTCGCGGGTAACCCTGGAACACGTCACCGGCCGCTGGGGCAGTCTGACCCTGGGCGCGCTGCACGAGAGCGGCGCACGCTTCAACGAGCTGCGGCGCCGGGTCGACGGGGTCAGCGAAAAGATGCTCTCCCGGACGCTCCACGCGCTGGAGCGCGACGGGCTGGTGCACCGGGAGGCCCAGCTCACCAATCCGCCCCGGGTCGACTACGAGCTGACCGCGCTCGGCCGGGAGGTCACGGGACGGCTGATGGACCTCATCCTGCTCGTCGAGGGCCGGATGCCCGAGGTCATCGAGGCCCAGGACCGGTACGACGCGGCACGTGAGGCCTGAGCCGGGACGTCAGGAGACCCGCGGCGGACGCTGGCAGCGCGGGCAGAAGTAGCTGGAGCGGTTCATCCACGGCCGGCGGCGCATCGGCGTACCGCAGCGGCGGCAGGGCTCGTCCTCGCGTCCGTACGCGTCCAGCGACCGGTCGAAGTAGCCGGACTCGCCGTTCACGTTGACGTAGAGACTGTCGAAGCTGGTCCCGCCCTGGTCGAGGGCCTCCCGCATCACCGCCCTGACATGGCCGAGCAGCTCCGCCGTCCTCGGGCGGGTCAGGGTCGCCGTCGGCCGCTCGTAGTGCAGCCGGCTGCGCCAGAGCGCCTCGTCGGCGTAGATGTTGCCCACTCCGCTGATCAGGGACTGGTCGAGCAGGGCGCGCTTGACCGTCGTACGGCGCAGCCGCAGCGCCAGGTGGAAGGCTGCGTCGTCGAAGGCCGGGTCGAGGGGGTCGCGCGCGATGTGCGCGATGACGTCGGGCAGGCCGTCGGGGGTGTTGTCGTGGAGCGACAGCCCGCCGAAGGTGCGCTGGTCGACGAAGCGCAGCTCGGTGCCGAGCGCGTCGTCGAAGCGGATCCTGATCCGCAGGTGCTTCTCGTCGGGGGCGTCCTCGGGCTGCACGAGCAGCTGGCCGCTCATGCCGAGGTGTCCCAGCAGCGAGGAACCGGCGTCGTCGAGCGGGACCCAGAGGTACTTGCCGCGACGCATCGCCGTGCCGAAGCGCAGACCGCGGAGCCGGGCCGCGAAGTCCGCGCCGCCCGCGAGGTGCCGGCGCACCGCGCGCGGATGCAGGACCTCGGCCGCCTCCACGGTCCGCCCGGCGGTCCAGCGCTCCAGCCCTCTCCGCACGACTTCGACCTCGGGCAGTTCGGGCACCTGGCACTCCTTCGGGGACGTGGCGGGACAAGCGGAAACCCCCCGGTCCGCGAGGGTACCGAGGGGCTTCCGGGTGGGTCAGGCGGGAGCCGCGTCCGATTTCGGCGACGGGTCGGCAGGGGCGTCGGCGACCCCTCCGTCGGCTGCGGCCTTCGCCGTCGCCTCCCGTGCTTCCGCGGCGGCGCTGATCTCGCGCCAGGCGGACTCCGCCGCCTGCTGCTCCGCTTCCTTCTTGCTACGGCCGGTGCCGGTGCCGTACGAGACACCACCGACGCGAGCAGCAGCAGTAAAGGTCTTCTCGTGATCCGGACCGGTCTCCGTGACGAGGTACTCGGGGACTCCGAGGCTCTCGCTCGCGGTGAGCTCCTGGAGACTGGTCTTCCAGTCCAGGCCGGCTCCGAGGTTGGAGGACCTGTCGATCAGCGGGTCGAAGAGCCGGTGGACCAGCTCCGAGGCCGCGCTGAGCCCTTGGTCGAGATAGACGGCGCCGATCACCGCTTCAAGGGTGTCGGCGAGGATGGAAGCCTTGTCCCGGCCACCCGTGCCCTCTTCACCGCGGCCGAGCCGGATGAAGGAGCCGAGTTCGAGGCCGCGGCCCACTTCCGCAAGCGCACGCGAGTTGACCACCGCGGCCCGCAACTTGGCCAGCTGGCCTTCGGGCAGGTCGGGGTGAGTGCGGTACAGCGTGTCCGTGACCACCAGGCCGAGCACCGAATCCCCGAGGAATTCGAGCCGCTCGTTGGTGGGCAGACCGCCGTTCTCGTACGCGTACGAACGGTGGGTCAGCGCACGCACCAGAAGGGCGGACTCGAGGTGATACCCGAGCCGCCCTTCCAGAAGCGTGTGGGACGAGGCTGTGTTGATGTTGTCTGCCTGCTTCTTGGCGCTGGACAACTCAGACATCGGGCCTCTCACCAGCCGCTCAGACCTCGAGGACCTGGCGCTTGTTGTAGGTGCCGCAGCTCGGGCACGCAATGTGCTGGAGCTTCGGCTCCTGGCAACGCTCGCACGAAACCAGGGTGGGGACCGCAGCCTTCCACTGCGACCGGCGGTGGCGCGTGTTGCTGCGCGACATCTTCCGCTTCGGAACAGCCACGGCTACTTCTCCTGCTTCTCGTCGACGCCCGGTTCGGCGCCGCCCATGTTGTCCTTCTCGCCGTCCTGAACGGTCTCGGCGAGTCCTTGCAGTGCCGCCCAACGAATGTCGGCGACGTCGTGGTGGTGATCCGGATTCTCGTCCAGCCTGATTCCGCATTCGGAACACAGACCGGCACAGGTCTCCTTGCACACCGGCTGCAGCGGCAGTGCGAGCACCACCGCGTCACGCAGCACAGGCTCGAGGTCGAACGAGTCGTCCTCGAGAAAGAACCTGTCCTCGTCGTCCTCGGCGTCGTCGACCGGGTCCGCGGTCCTGCTGCGGTTCCGGTCATCGGCGTCAGGGTACGAGAACATCTCCTGGAAGTCCGCTTCGACCTCGAGGGTCAGCGGCTCCAGACACCTTACGCACTCCCCCTCGGCCGTCGCACGGGCGGTGCCTGTGACAAGCACCCCTTCCATGACCGATTCGAGGCGGAGGTCCAGCGCCAGGGGCGCGTTCTCCGGAACTCCGACGACCCCGTCGATGCCGAGGTCCTTCGGTGCTTCCGCCGTGCGGGTCAGCCGCTTCTGGGTACCCGGACGCCGGCCCAGCTCGCGCGTATCGAACACGAGAGGGCTGCGGTGGTCGAGGTGGCCGTTCAGGGCTTCTCCTGCTTTCGAGATCATGTGCGTGGTGCGGCTTTCGGGAGGGCCGCCCATGCCTTGGGGAGATCCCCGAGGAAGGAGGGCAGCCGGGATCGCGGACATACGCGCGACCGAAGAGCCAGGATACTGGACGTACCGCCCAGCTCCCAATCCGGTCCGGACCGCTCCGGTCAGCGGCCCTGCTCGTACCGGCGCAGCTGTTCCAGGTCGATCATGCTCGTGTCGAAGAGGCTGGTCTCGTCGAGCGCGCTCTCGCCCTGCTGCGCGGGCACCTGGGCCTGCTGCGGCCAGTACTCCTGCTGCTGGTCCGGCGCGTACCCCTGCTGCTGGTAGGCGGCGTACGGGTCCGGCTGCTGCGGGTAGCCGTAACCGTCCTGGACCTGTTGCTGGTCCTGGTAGCCGTAGGTCTGCGCGTACTGCTGGTCCGGCTGGGCCTGGACCGGGAAGCCGCCCTGCGCGGGGTCCTGGTAGTCGGCGACCGGCGCGTAGTCCGGCTGTGCGGGCTCCGCGTAGGAGGGCTGCTGCGGGCTCTGACGCGGATCGGGGGTGGCCAGCTCCGCCAGGCCCGCCCAGTGGTCCTCGTCGCTGGTCCGCTGGTGGCCGCCCGCGGCGTCCTGGGCGGCCATGTGTGCGCCGAGGTCGTCGGTGGCGACCCGGCCGTGCAGCTTCTGACGACCCCGGCCGACGGCCTCCAGGGTCTTGGCGAGCACGGCCTCGAAGGCGCCGAGCTTCGTGTCCACGTAGTCGTCGGCACGCCGGCGGAGTATCTCGGGGTCGGCGCTGCGCTCCGGGGCCTCGGCGAAGTCCGGGTCCTGGTAGCCCTGCTCGTCGAGGCCCTCGCCGCGGCCCAGGAGCTTCTCCCGGCCGCGGTCGACGGAGCCGATGGTCTTGGTGAGGACGACCTCGAAGTTGGCGAGCTTGCTGTCGACGTACTCGTCGGCCTCGCCCCGGACCTCGTCGGCCTCCCGGCGGGCCTCGGAGAGGATCCGGTCCGCCTCGGCCTGGGACCGCTGGGCGATCTCGGTGCCGGAGACCAGTGAGCCGCGCTCCGCGCGGGCGGACTCGATGATCCGCTCGGCCTCCTGCCGGGCCTGCTGGACGAGCTGCTCGCTGCCGCCGATGAGCTCCTCGGCGTGGGCGAGCGAGCCGGGCAGGGCCTCGCGCACCTCCGCGAGCATCGCGAGCAGTTCGGCCCGGTTGACCACGCAGGACGCCGACATGGGCATGGAGCGGGCGTTCCCCACCGTTTCGACGATCTCGTCGAGCTTCTTCTGCACGTCCACCGTGTGCTCGCCACTCTCTGCTGCTGTTGGAGACGGACGGGACGACTGTAAGGCCAGTCGCCTGCCGTCCGACACCTGGTGACGGACGGTCAGCGCATCACTTCTGGCCGAGACGGTCCACGAGGGCCTCGTGGACCGTCGGCGGCAGCAGGTGCGCCACGTCGCCGCCCCAGGCGGCGACCTCCTTGACCAGGGAGGACGACAGGAAGCTGTAGGTCGGGTTCGTCGGCACGAAGAGCGTCTCGACCCCCGAGAGGCCGTTGTTCATCTGGGCCATCTGCAGCTCGTAGTCGAAGTCGCTGACGGCCCGCAGGCCCTTCACGATCGCCGGGATGTCGCGCTGCTTGCAGAAGTCGACCAGCAGGCCGTGGAAGGACTCGACCTCCACGTTGCCGAAGTCGGCCGTCACCTCGCGGATCATGTCGATCCGCTCGTCGACGGTGAACAGGCCCTTCTTGGACTGGTTGATCATCACGGCGACGTGTACGACGTCGTACAGCTTCGAGGCTCGTCCGATGATGTCGAGATGTCCGTTGGTGATGGGGTCGAACGACCCCGGACAGACGGCGCGGCGCAACGTGGTTCCCTCGCTCTCCGATGCGGTCATCGTGCGTCTTCGCACGTGGAAGCGGCGCGACCGTACCAAAGCGTCGCCTCGCCGTAACGGCGCGCCCGCTGTGGCTCGAATCCGCCGGGCCAGTCGAATTCCCCGCCCCTGGTGCTCCGTTCCACCGTGACGAGGGCATCGCCCGTGAGCCACCCCTGAGCACGGAGTGTGAGCAGGATCTCCCGAAGATCGTCGTCGGTGACGGCGTAGGGCGGATCGAGGAAGACCACGTCGTACGGGTCCGAGGGCGCCCGTCCGGTCACGATCTGTTCGGCTTTGCCCGCGCGGAACTCCGCCCCGGACAGACCGAGGGTGCGGATGTTGTCGCGGACGGTGCGCGCGGCCGTGGCGTCGGCCTCCACGAGCAGTGCGTGGGCGGCCCCGCGCGAGAGGGCCTCCAGGCCCACGGCCCCCGACCCCGCGTACAGATCGGCGACACGGATGCCGTCGAGCGTGCCCAGGAGCGCCTGCCAGGTGGAGAACAGGCCCTCCCGCGCACGGTCGGAGGTGGGGCGGGTGCCGGTGCCGGGCGGGACGGCGAGGCGGCGTCCGCCGGCCGTGCCGGCGATCACGCGGGTCATGGGTGTCTGTTCCTCGGGTCGCGGGCGGCACACAGGACGGGACGCGTGCCGTGCTCCCCACGATATGGCGTCCCCGGGGATCCGCCCGGTCACCCCTTGTCGAGGTACTCCTCGCGGTCCTTGTCGAGCAGGGCGTCCAGCGCGGTGCGCAGCTCCGGCAGCCGTTCGAGCCCCGGGTCGTCCGCGACGACGCGTACGGCCTCCTCGCGGGCCGCCGCGATGACCTCCTCGTCGTCGATGACGCTGAGCACCCGCAGGGAGGAGCGGACGCCGGACTGGGCCTGGCCGAGGACGTCGCCCTCGCGCCGCTGTTCGAGGTCGATGCGGGAGAGCTCGAAGCCGTCGAGGGTGGCGGCGACCGCGGAGAGCCTGGCCCGGGCGGGGCTCGCCTCGTGTGCCTCGCTGACCAGCAGGCAGAGACCGGGGGCGCTGCCTCGCCCGACGCGGCCTCTGAGCTGGTGCAGCTGGGACACCCCGAAGCGGTCCGCGTCCATGATCACCATCGCGGTCGCGTTGGGGACGTTCACCCCGACCTCGATGACGGTGGTGGCGACCAGGACGTCGGCCTGCCCGGCGGCGAACCGGCGCATGACGTCGTCCTTGTCGTCGGGCGCCATCCTGCCGTGGAGGACCTCGACGCGCAGACCCGCGAGCGGGCCCTTCGCGAGCTGGTCCGCGATGTCCAGTACCGCGAGCGGTGGCCTCTTCTCGGCGTCCTCCTCGGGGGCGGCCTTCTTCTTGGCGGTCTTCCCCTTCTTCTCCGCCGCCTCCTCGCCGTCGTCGCCGATGCGGGGGCACACGACGTAGGCCTGGTGGCCGTTCTCCACCTCCTCGCGGACCCGCTCCCAGGCACGGCTGAGGAAGTGGGGCTTGTCCTTGGCCGGGACGACGTGGCTGGCGATCGGCGACCTGCCGGCCGGGAGCTGGTCCAGCACGGAGGTCTCCAGGTCGCCGAAGACCGTCATCGCGACCGTGCGGGGAATGGGGGTGGCCGTCATGACGAGCAGGTGGGGCGGCTGCTTCCCCTTGGAACGCAGGGCGTCCCGCTGCTCCACCCCGAAGCGGTGCTGTTCGTCGACGACCACCAGACCGAGGTCGTGGAACTGGACCTTGTCCTCGATCAGCGCATGGGTGCCGATGACGATCCCGGCCTCGCCCGTGACCAGGTCGAGCAGGGCCTGCCGACGGGCCGCCGTGCCCATGGAGCCGGTGAGAAGGACTACCTTCGTCCCCAGGTCGGAGCCGCCGAGCATCCCGCCCTCGGCGAGCTCGCCCATCATCTCGGTGATCGACCGGTGGTGCTGCTGGGCCAGCACCTCGGTGGGGGCGAGCATCGCCGCCTGACCGCCCGCGTCGACCGTGCGGAGCATGGCCCGCAGCGCGACGAGCGTCTTGCCGGACCCGACCTCGCCCTGGAGCAGCCGGTGCATGGGGTGTTCGGTCGCCAGGGCGTCGAAGATCTCCCCGGTGACCTTCTGCTGGCCCTCGGTGAGGGTGAAGGGGAGCGTGGCGTCGAAGGCGTCGAGCAGTCCGCCGGGAACGGGCCGCCGCGCCACCGCCGGGAGCTGGGTGTCCGCGTACCGGCGGCGGGCCAGGGCGACCTGGAGGACGAAGGCCTCGTCCCAGCGCAGCCGGTCCCGCGCGGCGGCGATGTCCGCCTTGGTCTGCGGGCGGTGGATCCTGAGCAGTGCCTCGGGGAGCGGCACCAGGCCCCTGCCGTCGCGCAGCGCCGGGGGCAGCGGGTCCACCGCCTCCTGCGCGCTGGGCAGGACCGTGTCGACGGCCTTGGCGATCCGCCAGGAGTCGAGCTGCTTGCAGGCCGGGTAGATCGGCAGCAGCTGCCCCGCGAAGGCGTCGACGGCCTCCGTCACGTCGGCCGCCTCGTCCTCGGACCGGGTGTCGAGGAGCTGGTACGTGGGGTGCGCCAGCTGCATCTTGTGGTTGAACACGGAGACCTTGCCCGCGAACATCGCCCGCCGGCCCGGGAGGAGCTCCTTGTGGGGCTTGTGGACGCCGTGCCCGAAGAAGACCAGCTGGAGTCTGCCGCTGCCGTCGGTGAGGGTGACCTCCAGCCGCTTGCCCCGGCCGTTGTTGAACATCATGATCCTCGCGTCGGCGACCTGAGCGACGACCGTCACGTGCTCGTCCAGCGGGAGCTCGGTGAGTGCCGTGAGACGGCCCCGCTCCTCGTAGCGCCGGGGGTAGTGGTGCAGCAGATCACCGACCGTGTGCAGGTCGAGGTGTTCGGCCATCACCTTCGCGGTGGCTCCGCCGAGCAGCTTCTTGAGGGGTTCATCGAAAGCGGACACGCGGTCCATTGCACACCACGGCACTGACAGATGTCGCCGGGCGGCGCGCCCCGTGGGGTGTCACTCGACGCCGATCAGCAGGGGGGCCGCCTGGTGCCCGCCCCGGTAGACGACCGTGTCGACGGCGAGGTAGCCCTCGCGGATGTACGCCTCCAGGCCGTCGGCCAGGGCGTCGGTCACGTCTTCGCCGAGGACCAGGGTGACGAGTTCGCCGCCCGCCGACAGCATCCGGTCCAGGACCGTGCGGGCCGTGCCGTGGACGTCCTGACCGATGACGGCCACGTCCCCGTCGATCAGGCCGAGGATGTCGCCGGCCTGGCAGATGCCCGCCATGGTCCACGACTGCCTTTCGGCGACGGCGAGTTCGGCGTAGCGGGTGGCTCCGGCCGCCGACGTCATCGCGACGACGTCCTCGTCGAAGCTGCGGTCGGGTTCGTGGACGGCGAGCGCGGCGATGCCCTGGACCGCGGCTCGGGTGGGGACCAGCGCGACGCGGATGCCCTCGGCCCTGGCCTGCTCGGCGGCGGCGGCCGCGGTGTGGCGCAGCTGTGCGTCGTTGGGCAGCAGGACCACTTCGCGGGCGTGGGCCCGGCGGATGGCGTCGACCAGCTCTCCGCTGGCGGGCGGCTCACCGGGGCGTGCCAGCACGGTGGTGGCCCCGGCCTCGGCGCACAGGCCGGAGAGCCCGTCGCCGGGGACGACCACCACGACCGCGCGCTGGGCGGGTTCCCGGTGGGCCGCGCCCCGGTCGGCGGCGAAGTGGGTGATCCGGATCCGGTAGGGCCGGCCGGCCTCGACGCCGGCCTCGACGGCCGCCCCGGCGTCGTCGACGTGGACGTGGACGTTCCACAGGCCGTCCCCGCCGACCACGACGAGGGAGTCCCCCAGGGCGTCCAGCCGGCTCCGCAGCCGGGCCACGGCGTCGTCGGGTGCCTCCAGCAGGAAGATGACCTCGAAGGCGGGGCCGCCGTCCGGATCCGCGTCGGCACAGTCGCCCGTGAGGGGTGCGGGCTCGGGAGCGGGCCGGACGCCCGGCTCCCGAGCGCGGCCGCCGACCGCTTCCAGCAGCGCTCCGAGCACGGCCACCAGGCCCTGCCCGCCCGCGTCCACGACGCCCGCGCGCCCGAGGACGGCGAGCTGGCCGGGGGTGGCCGCCAGCGCCGCGCGCGCTCCGTCGTACGCCGCGTCGACCACGTCCTTGAGTACGGCGCTCCCTTCGGTGCCCGCGGCGGCTTCGGCCGCGGCGGTGGCGACGGTGAGCACGGTGCCCTCGACGGGGTGGGCGACCGCCTGCCGTGCCGCCGCGGCGGCCTCGGTCAGGGCCGCGCGCAGGTGATCCGCGTCACCCGACTCGGCGAGAACCCCGGCCATGCCCCGGAGCAGCTGGGCCAGGATGGTCCCGGAGTTCCCCCGGGCGCCGATCAGCGCGCCGTGGGCCATGGCGCGTACCGCGTCGGCGGGGGCGGGCGTGGTGGAGCCGGTCTCGTGGGCGGCGAAGACCGCTTCGACGGCGGCGGCCGCCGACTCGACGGTGAGATACAGGTTGGTGCCGGTGTCCCCGTCGGCGACGGGGTAGACGTTGATGGCGTCGATGGCCGCCCGCTCCCGGCCCAGTGCCTCCAGGGCCAGTGAGCACCAGGTGCGCACCGCGACGGCGTCAAGATCGTCGGGGGACTGAGGCACCGTTGGTCCTCCTTGGGACGGCCGTGGGGGGCTGGCTGCACCGCAGGGTAGTCCTCGTCCGCGGGCCCGGCGGGCACAGGTGCGGGACGGAGGGCCCGGGGAGCCGTGGTAGTTTCGTATCTCCGACGCAGCCGTTGTATGCTGCTTCGGTTGCCCGACGAAAGTCGGGCCATTCCTCCGGTACCGCCACTTCAGTAAAATGATTCCGGCGCGCCGGAATTCACTGTAAGTGCATCTGAAGTCTTTGGAGTGACCCGTGGCTGCCAACTGCGACGTTTGCGGCAAGGGGCCGAGCTTCGGCAACAGCATTTCGCACTCGCACCGCCGTACGTCCCGTCGCTGGAATCCCAACATCCAGCGCGTGCGTGCCGTGGTCGGGCGGACGCCGAAGCGGCTCAACGTCTGCACCTCGTGCATCAAGGCCGGCAAGGTCGCGCGCTGACGTCTCGTCGTAGCGCAGCCTTCCGGTTGCCCAAAAAGCCGGTCCATCTCGGTGGACCGGCTTTTTGCTGTGCTCGGCGTGGAAGCCCCCGGCAGACCCGGACCGTGGCCAAGGTCCTCACCTCGGCCGTCCTGACGGGCTGATCGCCGGTGCCCCGGGCGTCCCGCTCGGCGTGACCCCGCACGGCCAGGGCCCTGCGCACCGAGCAGGGCGCGTCGTCCGTGAGGACGTCACCGTCCGGAGCGCGTCAGCCAGCCGTGATCGACGGGGCCGATCCCGCCGCCGAGCGCGAAGCCGGCCCGGATCGCGCCGGTGACGTACTCCTTCGCGCTCCGCACGGCCGTCGGCACGTCCTGGCCGCGGGCGAGTCCGCACGCGATGGCGGAGGCGAGGGTGCAGCCCGTGCCGTGGGTGTGCCGGTTGTCGAGTCTCGGTGCGCGGAGCCAGTGCTCCTCGCCGCCGTCCGTCAGCAGGTCCACGGCCTCGCCGGGCAGATGGCCGCCCTTGATCACGACCCAGCGCGGACCGTACGCGAGGATCTCCGCGGCGGCCCGCCGCATCCCCGCCTCGTCGGTGACGGTGACGCCGGTGAGCTGGGCCACTTCGTCGAGGTTCGGGGTGGCGACCGTGGCGACGGGCAGCAGTTTCGTGCGCACGGAGTCCAGGGCCTCGGCGGCGAGCAGCGCGTCCCCGTGCTTGGAGACCCCGACGGGGTCGACGACGACGGGTGCGCCGGTCCCCGCGAGGAGTTCCGCGACGGTGTCGACGAGCGCGGCCGAGGACAGCATGCCGGTCTTCACCGCCTGGACGCCGATGTCGTCGACGACGCTGCGGTACTGGGCGCGCACGGCGTCGGCCGGAAGCTCCCAGGCTCCTTGCACGCCCAGCGAGTTCTGGGCGGTCACGGCGGTCAGCACGCTCATGCCGTGGGTGCCGAGGGCCAGCATCGTCTTCAGGTCTGCCTGGATGCCCGCACCGCCGCCGGAGTCTGATCCGGCGACGGTGAGGACACGGGGCGGTATCGGGGCGGGTGCGGTCATGCCCCGGAATCTACTAGGGCGTCCTGGGGAAGTGGCGCCGGCCGCCCGGCGGGCGGGCGGAGCTTCCCCGACCCGTCCTAAGCGTCCTCGATGGATCCGAAGTGGTCCCAGCCGCCCTTGCTCGTCCAGGGCGCCCCGTCGACGGTGACCTGGGGCAGCGCCGACGGGTTGAGGACCTCCCCGATGACCTTCCAGCGCGCGGGGAGCTTCACGTCGGCGGGGAACGTCGCCACGATCGCGTGGTCCTCTCCCCCGGTGAGCACCCACTGGAGCGGGTCGACCCCGACGGCCTGTCCGATGTCGGACATCTGCGAGGGGATGTCGATGCGCCCGGACCTCAGGTCGATGCGGACCTTGCTGGCCTCGGCGATGTGCCCGAGGTCGGCGACGAGTCCGTCGCTGACGTCGGTCATGGCCGTGGCGCCCAGCCCGGCCGCCGCGGGGCCCGCGTGGTAGGGCGGTTCGGGGCGCCGGTGGGCCTCGACGAACGCGCGCGGCGAGCGGAACCCCCGGGAGAGCACGGCGAATCCGGCGGCCGACCAGCCGAGCCATCCGGTGACGGCGACGACGTCGCCGGGCCGGGCCCCGGACCGGGTGACGGGTTCGTGGTTGCGCAGGTCGCCGAGGGCGGTGATGGCGACGGTGATGGTGTCACCGCCGACGACGTCACCGCCGACCACGGCCGCGCCGGCGACCTGGCACTCGTCGCGCAGCCCGTCCATCAGCTCGGCGGCCCAGGTGACCGGCAGGTCGGCCGGCACGACGAGGCCGAGCAGCAGCGCGGTGGGCACGGCGCCCATGGCGGCGATGTCGGCGAGGTTCTGGGCGGCGGCCTTGCGGCCGACGTCGTACGCGGTCGACCAGTCGCGGCGGAAGTGCCGCCCTTCCAGCAGGATGTCCGTACTGGCCACGACCCTGCGGTCGGGAGCGGCCACGACCGCGGCGTCGTCGCCGGGTCCGAGCCGTACCGCCGGAGTGGTGGTGAGCCGGGAGGTGAGCTCTCTGATGAGCCCGAACTCCCCCAACTCGCCCACGGTTCCCTTCACCGAGTCTCACCTCTCATCTATCGCACCGGACACCTGTCCGGGCAGCTTCAGCGGCCGGATGTCCGGATCGTGGACGGACGGCCCACCGGGGCCGGCGGCCCCGGGACGTACGGGCGTCACCGTCCCCCTTCCGCACCGGTGGGCTTGCGGTCGCGAGCCCCGACTGCTGTCGGTACCGTCAAGAGATACGTCAACTTCTGTGGTGCGTACGCCACGCTCTGGGCGTCAACCGGCCCGTAGGTCTCCCCGTGGCCCGGGGCGACGCGATAACGTGGCGTCCCTTTCCCCCACATGATCCTCGTGGCCGCCCTGGAGGTTCCGTGGTACAGGCGTACATCCTTATCCAGACCGAGGTGGGCAAGGCGTCGATCGTCGCCGAGACCATCGCCGAGCTCCCGGGAGTGATCCAGGCAGAGGACGTCACAGGCCCCTACGACGTGATCGTGCGCGCGCAGGCCGACACGGTCGACGCGCTCGGCCGCATGGTGGTCGCCAAGGTCCAGCAGGTGGACGGCATCACGCGAACCCTGACCTGCCCGGTCGTCCACCTCTGACCCCTGTCTACGCTGGTCCGGTGACTCACACCCGCCGCCGGTCCGCCCGCTCACGTGTTCTCGCACCGTCCGCCGCCCTGTTCCTCCTGGCCGTGGCGGGCTGTTCCGGCGGTGACCAGCCCTCGGTGGCGGTTCCCACGCCGTCGTCGGAGGCCGCCGGGTACTGCGGGAAGCTGCACGAGGAGCTGCCGGAGACCGTCGCCGGTCTGGAACGGAGTGATCCCTCGCCGGATTCGGACCTGACCGCCGGTTGGGGGGACGGGGCGATCGTACTGCGCTGCGGTGTCGCCCGGCCCGCGAGGATGGACGATTCCCAGGCGAAGGCCGTCGACGCGGACGGCGTCAACTGGCTGCTGGAGCAGCGTGATGACGCCGGCCCCCGTTTCACCACCACGTATCGCGAGGCGTACGTCGAGGTGACGCTGGGGACGGAGTACG
Source organism: Streptomyces sp. NPDC102402 (assembly GCF_044765765.1). Taxonomy (NCBI): domain Bacteria; kingdom Bacillati; phylum Actinomycetota; class Actinomycetes; order Kitasatosporales; family Streptomycetaceae; genus Streptomyces; species Streptomyces sp. NPDC102402. The sequence continues at coordinate 98,918 of NZ_JBIWKR010000010.1, read as the reverse complement.
CCCACGACATCACCCCGCTGTCCGCGTTCGCCGTACCCGTGGAGAAGACGGTCCCGGACAGTCTCTGAGGGCCGTCCCGCACGGGACGGCCCTCAGGGTCAGCGCAGGCCGGTGGAGCGGTTCAGCGCGGAGGTGATCAGCCGGTCCACCAGCTCCGGGTACTCGACGCCGCTCGCCTGCCACATGCGCGGGTACATGGAGATCGGGGTGAAGCCGGGCATCGTGTTGATCTCGTTGATGACGAACGTGCCGTCCTCGGTGAGGAAGAAGTCGGCCCGCACCAGGCCTTCGCAGGAAGCGGCCTCGAAGGCCGCGACGGCGAGGCGCTGGACCTCGGCGGTCTGCTCCTCGGTGAGCGGCGCGGGAACCAGGCCCGCCGCCGAGTCGATGTACTTGGCCTCGAAGTCGTAGAAGTCGTGCGCGGTGACGGGCGGGATCTCCGCGGGCACGCTGGCACGCGGTCCGTCCTCGAACTCCAGCACGCCGCACTCGATCTCCCGGCCGCGCAGCAGGGACTCCACGAGGAACTTGGGGTCGTGCCGGCGGGCCTCCTCGATCGCCTCGTCGAGGCCGGCGGCGTCGTCGACCTTGGTGATGCCCATGGACGAGCCGCCGCGGGCGGGCTTGACGAAGAGCGGCCAGCCGTTCTCGGCCGCGAACTCCATGATGCGCTTGCGGGCGGCGGGGCGGTCGGACTCCCACTCCCGGGGGCGGACGACCTCGTAGGGGCCGACCGGCAGCCCGAAGGAGGTGAACACCCGCTTCATGTACTCCTTGTCCTGGCCGACGGCCGAGGACAGGACACCGGCGCCGACGTAGGGCACCCCGGAGAGCTCCAGGAGCCCCTGGAGCGTGCCGTCCTCGCCGTAGGGGCCGTGGAGCATCGGGAAGACGACGTCGACCTCTCCCAGGGCCGTGGGCACCGCTCCGGGTTCGCCCACGACGACGTCGCGGTTGCCGGGGTCCACGGAGAGCGTCACGGCGCCGCGCCCGGTCTCGGCGAGCTGGTCCACGTCGGGCACCCGCCGGTCCGTGATGGCCATGCGGGCCGGGTCGTCGGACGTGAGGACCCAGCGTCCGTCCCTGGTGATACCGATCGGCAGGACGTCGTACTTCGTCCGGTCGATGGCGCTCATGATGGCGCCGGCCGTGACGACCGAGATGCCGTGTTCGGAGCTCCGGCCGCCGAACACGACGGCGACGCGCGGCTTGCGGCCCGGCTCTGAGCTCTGCTCGGAGCTCAGGGGGCCCTCAGTGCTCTGGGGGAGGTTCTGGCTGCTCATATCGCGATGAGCGTACCTGCTGGTAGGCCTCGCGTCAGCGTCGCTCGGGCTTGGCGCTGCGCGACATCAGCTCCTTCAGCGCGACGACCGGGGGCTTGCCCTCGTGGACGATGCCGACGACCGTCTCGGTGATCGGCATGTCGACGCCGTGCCTGCGCGCCAGATCGAGCACGGATTCGCAGGACTTGACGCCCTCGGCGGTCTGGCTCGTGACGGCGACGGTCTCCTGGAGGGTCATGCCCCGCCCGAGGTTGGTGCCGAAGGTGTGGTTGCGCGAGAGCGGTGAGGAGCACGTCGCCACGAGGTCGCCGAGTCCGGCCAGTCCGGAGAAGGTGAGCGGGTCGGCGCCCATGGCCAGCCCCAGGCGGGTGGTCTCGGCGAGGCCCCGGGTGATGAGGGAGCCCTTGGCGTTGTCCCCGAGGCCCATGCCGTCGGCGATGCCCACCGCGAGGCCGATGACGTTCTTCACGGCGCCGCCGAGCTCGCAGCCGACGACATCGGTGTTGGTGTACGGCCGGAAGTACGGGGTGTGGCAGGCGGCCTGGAGGCGCTGTGCCACGCCTTCGTCCGCACAGGCGACGACCGCCGCGGCGGGACGCCGTTCGGCGATCTCCTTGGCCAGGTTGGGACCGGTGATGACGGCGACGCGGTCCGGGGCGACGTGGGTGACGTCCTCGATGACCTCGCTCATCCGCTTGGCGGTGCCGAGTTCGACGCCCTTCATGAGGGAGACGAGCACGGTGCCGGGTTCCAGGTGGGGCGCCCAGTCGGCGAGGTTGGCGCGCAGGGTCTGGGACGGAACCACCAGGACGGCGAAGTCGGCGCCGCGCAGCGCCTCGGCGGGGTCGGTCGTGGCCCTGACGGAGGCGGGAAGCTCGACGCCCGGCAGGTAGCCGGGGTTGGTCCGGGTCGTGTTGACGGCCTCGACGACCTCGGCACGGCGGCCCCAGAGGGTCACCTCGCAGCCGGCGTCGGCCAGGATCATGGCGAAGGCCGTACCCCATGAGCCGGTTCCGAAGACGGCGGCCTTCGCGGGGTGCGTCACGTCGATCCCTTTCCCTCTGCCTTGCGCCGCTGTTCGGCGCGGGCCCTGCGGTGATCGTAGAGCTCGGCGGGAGCCTTCTCCCCGCGGACCTCCTCGAGCTGGGCGGTGACGGCGGCCATGATGGTCTCGGTCGCCTGGCGCAGGACGTCGGGCGTCGGCTCGAGGCCGTAGTAGCGCGAGAGGTCGACCGGCGGCCCGGCCTGCACCCGCAGGGTCTTGCGGGGGAACAGCTGGAGCTTGTTCTCCTTGGCGTAGGGCGGCATCGCGAGGTTGGCGCCCCACTGGGCGACGGGGATGACCGGGGCCCTGGTCATGAGCGCGACCCGGGCGGCGCCGGTCTTTCCGGCCATCGGCCACATGTCGGGGTCGCGGGTGAGTGTGCCTTCCGGGTAGAAGGCGACGCATTCGCCCCGCTCGATGGCGTCGACGGCGGCGCGGAAGGCGTCGAGCGCGTTGGTCGTCTCGCGGTAGACGGGGATCTGCCCGGTGCCGCGCAGGATCATTCCGACGAAGGGTGTCCTGAAGAGTCCGGCCTTGGCGAGAAGCCGGGGCACACGTCCGGTGTTGTACTGGAAGTGCCCGTACGACAGCGGGTCCAGATACGAGTTGTGATTGACCGCGGTGATGAATCCGCCATCGGCCGGAATGTTTTCCATTCCCCGCCAGTCCCGCTTGAACAGAACCACCAGGGGCGGTTTCGCGATGACCGCCGCCAGGCGGTACCAGAAGCCGATTCTGCGGCGGGACACTCGGACGCCTTCCTCTAGAACTGTGCTGCTTCGGGAGCCGGCGCTCATGCTGCCTCGCCCCGGGGCCCCTGCTGTGTGGAGAACACCGTACGCCTCACCCGTGGGGGCGGACCTCCGGGTTGTCGTACCGGCAGGCGACAATAAGGGCTGACGCGTACGGAGGGGGAGATCGCCACGAACACCGACCCGACCGGCCTCTGGTCCCTGGTCGTCCCGCTGAAACCGCTCGTACGGGCCAAGAGCAGGCTCGGCCGGGCGGTGGGCGGGGACCTGCGTCCGCGGCTGGCCCTGGCGTTCGCGCAGGACACCGTCTCGGCGGCGCTCTCCTGCCGGGCGGTGGCCGATGTGGTGGTCGTCACGGACGACCCGGTGGCCGGGGCGGCGCTGGCCGCGCTCGGCGCGCGCACGGTGGCCGACACCCCGGCGGCAGGGCTCAACGCGGCGCTGGAGCACGGGGCGCGGGCTGCGCTCGCCCGGCACGGGGGCGCGGCGGTGGCCGCGCTGAACGCGGATCTTCCGGCATTGCGTCCGGATGAACTGGCGCGGGTGCTCGAATTCTCTTCGGCATTTCCCCGAACATTTGTCAGCGATGCGCAGGGAATCGGCACGACATTTCTTTCCGCGGCGCCTGGGGTGGAATTGCGCCCGGCCTTCGGCGGGGCGTCACGGGCGCGGCACCTGGCATCGGGCGCGGTGGAGATCGCGCTGCGGGGACTCGATTCGGTCCGCAGGGACGTGGACACGGGCGACGACCTGGGGGCGGCGCTGGCACTGGGCGTGGGACGGTTCACCACGGAGCTGGCGGCCCCGGTGGCGCCCGCCGCGGACCGATAGGCTGCCGCTCATGCAGGCGACCTCGTTCACGTACGACTCCGAGACCCGCACCGGCAGCGTGCTGCTCGACGACGGCACCCCGGTGGACTTCGACGCACCCGCGTTCGACGCGGGGGGTCTGCGGCTGCTGCGTCCGGGGCAGCGGGTGCGGATCGAGACCGAGGGTGCGGGCCCCTCGCTGCGGATCACCCTGGTGACACTGCAGACGCTCTGAGCACCTCTGCGAGGCCGCTGACGCCCTGAACGGACCCCTGGACAGCCCGCGGGCCGGGCTCCCCGAGGGGAGCCCGGCCCGGCGCGTATGAGGAACGAGCGGTGCCCGGTCTCACTTCTTGCGTGCGGTGACCTTCTTGGCTGTGGTCTTGCGTGCCGTGGTCTTCTTCGCGGGCGCCTTCTTCGCCGTGGCCTTCTTGGCGGGCGCCGTCTTGGCGGCCACTGTCTTCTTCGTGGCCGTCGCCTTCTTCGCCGGGGTCGCCTTCTTCGCGGCCGCGGTGGTCTTCTTGGCCGCGGCCGTGGTCTTCGCCGGGGCGGTCTTCTTCGCCGCGGTGGTCTTCTTCGCGGCCGCCGTGGCCTTCTTCGCCGCGGTGGTCTTCTTGGCGGTGGCCTTCTTCGCGGCGGCCTTCGCCGTGGTCCGGGTGGAAGAACCGCCCGAGAGGCTGCCCTTGGGTGCCTTCTTCACGGCCACGTCGTTCTTGGGGAGCTTCTTCGAGCCGCTCACCAGGTCCTTGAACCCCTGTCCCGCACGGAAACGGGGGACGGAGGTCTTCTTGACCCGTACGCGCTCGCCCGTCTGCGGGTTGCGGGCGTACCGGGCGGGACGGTCGACCTTCTCGAACGATCCGAAGCCGGTGACCGAGACACGGTCCCCCGCGACGACCGCACGGACGATCGCGTCGAGTACCACGTCGACGGCGTCCGCGGCCTGCTGACGGCCGCCGACCTTGTCGGCAATCGCTTCTACGAGCTGCGCCTTGTTCACGTCTTCCCCTTCGGAGACATTGCCCGAACGAAACTGTTCAGGCTTTTTCGCACGTTAGGCAGATATATACCGCAAATCAAACACGAAACGGGCTAATCACCCTAGTGCCGCAACGAAGTCGACCGCTGCGCTGTCCGCAGAGTCAGTCACCTTCGGGGAATCGGCCCTCATCGAGGTCCTTCATCAACCGGTCCAGACGCTTTGCCGCGCCTGGGAGATCGTGCTTAGCCGCAGCCGTGACGGCCAGCAGCTTCCGGGACAGCGCCATCCTTACGCCCTCCGGGACTTGCAGTGCGCGCACCCTTGCGTGCGCTTCCTTCAATCGGTCGGCGACGTGGCCATAGAGCTCGAGTTGGCTGTCGCGTTCCATGCACCGATTGTGCCATCTGGGGCGAGTTGTCGCCCGAGGGGGTCTCAACAAGCGACTGCGCCCCCTGCCTTCCGGCAGGGGGCGCAGTTCGGGAAAAGCGCTGCTCAGGCGTTAATCGTACGCGGCTTGTGGGACGGCCTGGCCGCCTCGTAAGTCGCGATGTCCGCTTCGTTCTGAAGAGTGAGGCTGATGTCGTCCAGCCCGTTCAGCAGTCGCCAGCGGGCGTTCTCGTCGAGCTCGAAGTCGGCCGTGACGCCCTCCGCGAGGACCTGGCGCTTCTCCAGGTCGACGGTCACCTCGGCCGTCGGGTCGGCCTCCGTGAGCTCCCAGAGGCGGTCGACGACCTTCTGGTCCAGGACGACGGTCAACAGACCGTTCTTCAGGGAGTTGCCGCGGAAGATGTCGGCGAAGCGCGAGGAGATGACGGCCTTGAAGCCGAAGTTCTGCAGGGCCCAGACCGCGTGCTCACGCGAGGAGCCCGTGCCGAAGTCCGGTCCGGCGACCAGAACCGAGGCGCCCTGGCGCTCGGGGCGGTTGAGGACGAAGTTCTCGTCCTTGCGCCAGGCCTCGAAGAGCCCGTCCTCGAAGCCGTCGCGGGTCACCTTCTTCAGCCAGTGCGCGGGGATGATCTGGTCGGTGTCCACGTTGCTGCGGCGCAGCGGGACGACCCGGCCGGTGTGTGCGGTGAATGCTTCCATGGCTCTCAGACTCCGGCGGGCGTGCGGTCGTCGGACAGATCGGCGGGCGAGGCCAGATGGCCCAGCACGGCGGTGGCGGCGGCGACCTGCGGGGAGACCAGGTGGGTACGGCCGCCCTTGCCCTGCCGGCCCTCGAAGTTCCTGTTCGAGGTGGAGGCGGAGCGCTCACCGGGGGCCAGCTGGTCCGGGTTCATGCCGAGGCACATCGAGCACCCGGCGTGCCGCCATTCGGCGCCCGCGGCGGTGAAGACCTTGTCCAGCCCCTCCTCGACGGCCTGCAGGGCGACCCGGACGGAGCCCGGGACGACCAGCATCCTTACACCGTCGGCGACTTTGCGGCCGTCCATGATCGAGGCCACGTTGCGCAGGTCCTCGATGCGTCCGTTGGTGCAGGAACCCACGAACACCGTGTCGACGTTGATCTCGCGCAGCGGCTGCCCGGCGGTCAACCCCATGTACTCCAGGGCCTTTTCGGCGGCGTAGCGCTCCGAGGCGTCCTCGTACGAAGCGGGGTCGGGGACGTTCGCCGACAGAGGGGCGCCCTGACCGGGGTTGGTGCCCCAGGTGACGAACGGAGCCAGCGAGGCGCCGTCGATGACGACCTCGGCGTCGAAGACCGCGTCGTCGTCGGTGCGCAGTGTCTTCCAGTACTCCACCGCGGCGTCCCAGTCCTCGCCCTCGGGGGCGTGGTCACGGCCCTGGAGGTAGGCGAAGGTGGTCTCGTCGGGGGCGATCATGCCCGCGCGGGCGCCGGCCTCGATCGACATGTTGCAGATGGTCATCCGGGCCTCCATCGAGAGCTTCTCGATGGCCGGGCCACGGTATTCGAGGATGTAGCCCTGGCCGCCGCCGGTGCCGATCCGGGCGATGATGGCCAGGATGAGATCCTTGGCCGTGACGCTGTCGGGCAGTTCGCCCTCGACGGTGATCGCCATGGTCCGGGGGCGGGCCAGCGGCAGTGTCTGCGTCGCCAGGACGTGCTCGACCTGGCTGGTGCCGATACCGAAGGCCAGTGCTCCGAACGCGCCGTGGGTGGAGGTGTGCGAGTCGCCGCAGACCACCGTGGTGCCCGGCTGGGTCAGGCCCAGCTGCGGGCCGACCACGTGCACCACGCCCTGCTCGACGTCACCCAGCGGGTGCAGCCGGACGCCGAACTCCGCGCAGTTCTTGCGCAGGGTCTCCAGCTGCGCGCGGGAGACCGGATCGGCGATCGGCTTGTCGATGTCGAGGGTCGGGGTGTTGTGGTCCTCGGTGGCGATGGTGAGGTCGAGACGCCGGACCGGGCGGCCGGCCTGGCGCAGGCCGTCGAACGCCTGCGGGCTGGTCACCTCGTGCAGCAGGTGCAGATCGATGAAGAGGAGGTCGGGCTCGCCATCGGCGCGCCGGACGACATGGTCGTCCCAGACCTTCTCCGCGAGTGTCCTACCCATCGCTTTCCCTCCGGCCGGCATCCTCACCGGCCCAACTAGAGATTCGGGTGCCGCCGTCCGGACCCCCGAGCGGGGCGGTGGCTGCGGGCCTTTGTAAGGCCGCACGTACAGGTTCGCAACTTCCGGGGAAAATTGAACTTGCGTTTCACAGAGTGAGACGCGAGTATCGTCGTATGGACAACTCTAGCGGCGTCGGCGTTCTCGACAAGGCAGCTCTGGTATTGAGCGCCCTGGAGTCCGGTCCGGCCACCCTCGCCGGGCTGGTCGCGGCGACAGGGCTCGCACGACCCACGGCACACAGACTCGCCGTGGCACTCGAACACCACCGCATGGTGGCGAGGGACATGCAGGGCCGGTTCATCCTCGGCCCCCGGCTGGCGGAGCTCGCCGCCGCGGCCGGCGAGGACCGCCTCCTGGCGACGGCCGGACCCGTACTCACCCATCTGCGCGACATCACCGGCGAGAGCGCTCAGCTCTACCGCCGGCAGGGCGACATGCGGATCTGCGTGGCGGCGGCGGAGCGCCTGTCCGGACTGCGGGACACCGTGCCGGTCGGCTCCACGCTCACGATGAAGGCGGGTTCCTCGGCGCAGATCCTGATGGCCTGGGAGGAGCCGGAGCGTCTGCACCGGGGCCTGCAGGGAGCCCGCTTCACGGCCACGGCCCTCTCCGGCGTACGGCGACGGGGCTGGGCCCAGTCGATCGGCGAGCGCGAGCCGGGTGTGGCCTCGGTCTCGGCTCCGGTCCGCGGACCGTCGAACCGGGTCGTCGCCGCGGTGTCGGTCTCCGGCCCGATCGAGCGGCTCACCCGCCACCCGGGCCGGATGCACGCGCAGGCGATCATCGACTCGGCCGCGCGGCTGAGCGAAGCGCTGCGCCGCACGGGCTGAACCTCCGGAAGGGCCCCGCCCCTTCGCCGTACTCGACCGAGGCCCGCGCACCCCCGCCTCCGCCTCGCGCCCCTCTCCGAGCCGCCCCAGCGTCGTGGCGGCCACTCCTCACGCCGCGCCCTCCCGGCGCCCCGCAACAGACCCTTCCCGTACGGGAAGTGGCCTCCCGGTCCCCCGACTGCCCCTGAACGTGCCGGGGATACGGAAAAGGCCCCCCACCGAGGTGAAGGGCCTTGTCCTACTGCTGTGTTGTACCCCCGACCGGATTCGAACCGGCGCTACTGCCGTGAGAGGGCAGCGTGCTAGGCCGCTACACAACGGGGGCGTGGTTACTGCTGACTTGCGCTGGGCTACCAGGACTCGAACCTAGAATGACGGTACCAGAAACCGTAGTGTTGCCAATTACACCATAGCCCATGGTGTGACAAGTACCCCCGACCGGATTCGAACCGGCGCTACTGCCGTGAGAGGGCAGCGTGCTAGGCCGCTACACAACGGGGGCCCTAGCGATCCCATCCGGCATCAACCGGATGTTGTCACCGAAGAACGTGGGTGCGACCCAGATGTTCTCGCGGGATGGATCTGTACCCCCGACCGGATTCGAACCGGCGCTACTGCCGTGAGAGGGCAGCGTGCTAGGCCGCTACACAACGGGGGCTTGTTACTTCGGTCTTGCGCTGGGCTACCAGGACTCGAACCTAGAATGACGGTACCAGAAACCGTAGTGTTGCCAATTACACCATAGCCCACTGAAACGCAACCCCTGGGGGTTCTGTTTCTGTCTGCGCTTCCCGGCCGGATCTTTCGGCCCGCTCCGGTGGCGCAGGAAGAACATTACCTGAAGGTGTCCGGCGCTCCAAAACGGGTATTGCCTGCCAGCAACCCGGGGAGCTCGTCGAGGCCGGTGATCCGCACGAGCTCGGGGCGTCCGCCCCGCCCTTCCCGGTCCAGCCAGATCCCCGTCAGCCCGGCCGCCGCCGCGCCGCCGGCGTCGATGTCGGGTTCGTTGCCGACGTACGCCACGCACCGCGGCTCCAGCTCCAGGACGTCACAGGCCGCGTGGAAGGCGCCCGCGTCCGGCTTGGAGACGCCCAGCTCGACGGCGCACACCACCGCTTCGAAGCGGTCACGGACCCCCAGGGCGCGCAGCTTGCGGTCCTGGTTGTGGATGCTGGAATTCGACAGGACGGCATGGCGGAAGGTCCCCGCCAGCCGGTCCAGGACCGGCAGGGTGTCCGGGAAGAGCGCCCAGGCGGCCTCGTAGTGGGTGGCGTGACGGCCGAACCACTCGTCGGCCTCGGCGTCGCTCAGCCACCGCGAGAGGAAGGCGCGGACGCGCTCCCTCCGCTGCTGCTGGAAGTCGAGCTCCCCTGCGGCGAAGCGCGCCCACTGCACGTCCGTGATGGCCTTCCAGGCGTCGAGGGCGCCCTCCAGGGAGTCGTAGCCCTCGGGGAAGCCCTCGTGCTCCAGATGCTTGCGCATCCCCGTGCGGTCGGCTCCGGAGTAGTCGAAGATCGTGTCGTCGATGTCCCAGAGCACCGCGCGGATCGTCATGTGAGCGAACCTACCGGCCGGGACGGCCCCGGGCACGGAAACGCCGGAGGCCGGGGCACCCTCAGGGTGTCCCGGCCTCCGGCGTCACGCATACGGCTCGTTACGCGGCGAGCTTCGCCAACGCGGCGTCGATACGGGCGATCGTCTTCTCGCGGCCCAGGATCTCCAGGGACTCGAAGAGCGGCAGACCGACCGTGCGGCCGGTGACGGCGACGCGGACCGGGGCCTGCGCCTTGCCGAGCTTCAGGCCGTGCTTCTCACCCGCGGTGAGGACGGCGGTCTTCAGGGCCTCGGCGTTCCACTCGGCGGCGGTCAGCTCGGCGCGGGCCGTGACGAGCAGGGCGTCCGAGCCCTCCTTCATGGCCTTCGCCCAGGACGCCTCGTCGTGGACCGGCTCGTCCAGGAAGAGGAAGTCGACGTTGGCCGTGATGTCCGAGAGAACCGTCACACGGGTCTGGGCGTGCGGAGCGATCTCGGCGAACTGCTCCGCGTCGAAGGCCTCGGGCGCCCAGGGCGCGAAGGGCGCCTTCAGCCACGGGCCGCAGGCCTCGGTGAAGGTCTTCACGTCGAGCATCCGCAGGTGCTCGGCGTTGATGTGCTCGGCCTTCTTCAGGTCGAAGCGCGCCGGGTTGGCGTTGACGTCGGCGATGTCGAACGCGGCCACCAGCTCGTCCCGGCCGAAGATGTCGCGGTCCTCGGCGATCGACCAGCCGAGCAGCGAGAGGTAGTTGAGCAGCCCCTCGGGCAGGAAGCCGCGCTCGCGGTAGAGATTGAGCGAGGCCTGCGGGTCGCGCTTGGAGAGCTTCTTGTTGCCCTCGCCCATGACGTACGGAAGGTGGCCGAAGGCCGGGGTCTCCTTGGCGATGCCCAGCTCGGCGAGCGCCCGGTAGAGGGCGATCTGGCGCGGGGTGGAGGAGAGCAGGTCCTCGCCGCGCAGGACGTGGGTGATCTCCATCAGGGCGTCGTCCACCGGGTTGACGAGCGTGTAGAGGGGGGCACCGTTGGCGCGGACGATGCCGTAGTCCGGCACGTTCTCCGGCTGGACGGTGATGTCGCCGCGGACCAGGTCGGTGAAGGTGATCGCCTCGTCGGGCATCCGGAAGCGGACGATCGAGGTGCGGCCCTCGGCCTCGTACGCGGCCTTCCGCTCGTCGCTCAGGTCGCGGCAGTGGCCGTCGTAACCCGACGGCTTGCCGGCCGCGCGGGCGGCGTCGCGGCGGGCGTCGAGCTCCTCGGTGGTGCAGTAGCAGTGGTACGCGTGCCCGGCGTCCAGGAGCTTGGCGGCCACGTCCTTGTAGAGGTCCATCCGCTGCGACTGGCGGTACGGCTCGTGCGGGCCGCCGATCTCGGGGCCCTCGTCCCAGTCCAGGCCGAGCCAGCGCATCGAGTCGAGCAGCTGCTGGTAGGACTCCTCGGAGTCGCGGGCGGCGTCGGTGTCCTCGATGCGGAAGACCAAGGTGCCCTGGTGGTGCCGTGCGAAGGCCCAGTTGAACAGGGCGGTCCGGACCAGGCCCACATGGGGGTTGCCGGTCGGGGAGGGACAGAAACGTACGCGCACTGGGGCGCCTGGTGCGTTAGCCACGCTTGATCACCTTGTTGGTGAGAGTGCCGATACCTTCGATGGTGACGGCGACCTCGTCGCCGACGTGCAGGGGGCCGACCCCTGCGGGGGTCCCGGTGAGGATCACGTCGCCCGGGAGCAGCGTCATCGCTTCCGTGATGTGGACGACCAGGTCCTCGACGGAGCGGATCATGTCGCTCGTCCGGCCGAGCTGGCGCTGCTCGCCGTTGACCGTGGCCTGGATCGCCAGGTCGCCGGGGTCGACGTCCGTCTCCACCCAGGGACCGAGGGGGCAGGAGGTGTCGAACCCCTTCGCCCGGGCCCACTGGCTCTCACGCCGCTGGACGTCACGCGCGGTGACGTCGTTGGCGCAGGTGTAGCCGAAGATGACGTCCTTGACGCGCTCACGCGGGACCTCGCGGCACATGCGGCCGATCACCACGGCCAGCTCGGCCTCGTGGTGCAGCTCCTCGGAGAACGAGGGGTACTCGATGGAGTCGCCGGCGCCGATCACCGAGGTGGTGGGCTTGAAGAAGGCGACGGGCACATCCGGGACCTCGTTGCCCATCTCGGCGGCGTGTTCCGCGTAGTTGCGGCCGATGGCCACGACCTTGTTGGGAAGCACTGGCGGCAGCAGCCGGACCTTCTTCAGCGGGACCTTGGTGCCCGAGAGCTCGAAGTCGGTGTACGGAATGCCCTTGATGATGTCGAGGACGAGGCTGTCGGGGCTGTCGCCCTCGACCGCGCCGAAGGCGACATTGCCGTCGATGGAGAACCTGGCGATGCGCACGGGATGCTGTCGCCCCTCACTTGCTGGCTGGCTGAAGACTGACGCTCCAGGCTAGCGCGCGGAAGAGCGACAGCCGTGCGTGTGGCGCCGGGGCCCCGGCCGCTACTTCGCCGTCGTGACCGGGGCCACCATGAGGATGGTGCGGCGGGGGTTGGCCGTCTGGGCCGGCAGGTCGACGGCGTGCTCCCGCTGCTCCGGCGTCCGCAGCGCTTCGGCGTCCTCGAGGTGCGCCAGCGTGGTGCGCCGGGGGTTGGCAATGTTGCGGAACGTCATCGTCGTCTTCATCTGCCGTATGGACCCTTGTCGCTGGGGCGCTGCCCGGAGGTGCGCCGGTTGTCGGATTCGCTGTCCCTGTAAAGCGTCAGGCTAAACATCCGATTCCCGGACGTGGCCGGGATGAGACGGCGATCATCATGTGAGTTTGCTCACGAACTTGCGGACAAAAAGCCCATTCCTGACACTTGATCGCGAGATGCAAACCAGACAATACGTCACTGAATCCGGCATTCCGCTCCCGATCATGGCGTCTGGGACACCTGCCGCTCCCGACAGGACCACCCGCATTCGCCCGGTTTGCCGGTGAATGCTCTCTACGCCTTGTCACTCGCCCATCACACCGGGTCATCCAGGTCACAGCCCGGTACGCGGGCCTTGTTGGAGATCCTCCACTGTGCTGAAATTCCACGCACCGCCGCGGGTTTCAGGCCCAGCGCGCAGGGGCGCAACGCAGCGCCGAGTGGCGGCGGGAGGGGGAAGTACGCCGGTCACTCACGACCACCATGGGGCGCGTCCAGCGCCCCACGACGCCGACACCGTCCCGTCGCGCCACGCGCGGAGGGACGCCTGGTCCAGAGGTTGCGACGCTAGTGCAGGGACGTTTCAAGAGGGATGGCATGGGGTCGCCCCAGCCCCGCCAGGGCCGAGGGGAAGCTCCGGCGGATCAGGAGCCGCGCGGCGGGAACGACCGCGGTTCCTCGCCCCAGCACGCCCAGAATCCCGGTGCGGCCGGTGACAGCGGCGACCGCGCGCAACGCTCCGGCACGACGAGCACCGGCGGCCCCGACGCCGCGGTGCCCCCGAAGCCGGCCGGACCCACCACCGCCGGCTCGCGCATGGCCCTGCGCAACTGGCGCATCAGCACGCGTCTGGTCTCCCTGCTCGCCCTCCCCGTGGTCGCGGCGACCACCCTCGGCGGGCTGCGGATCAACGAGTCCATGAACGACATGGACCAGCTGGAGCACATGCAGCTGCTGACGAAGATGACCAAGCAGGCGACCGCGCTCGCCAACGCGCTCCAGGAGGAGCGCGACAAGTCGGCCGGCCCGCTGTCGAACGGCGTGAAGGCCACCGACTACAAGGTCACTCAGCCCCGCGAGCGGACCGACCGCGCCAAGGACGCCTTCTTCGAGGCGACCGACGAGATAGGCAACACCCCGGGCGACGCGGCCCTGGACAGCATCCACGCGAGCGTCAGCCAGATCGGCATCCAGCTGGGCAACATCACCAGCATCCGCAAGGACGCGTACGCCAAGGACAGCCCCAGCCTCAACACGGTCGACCAGTACAGCCAGCTGATCACCTCGCTCCTGAGCCTCTCGCAGGACATGGCGCAGGCCACCAGCAACCCGGAGATGATCAAGCGGACGCGTGCGCTGGCCGCCTTCTCCTCCTCCAAGGAGTACGCCTCCGTGGAGCGCGCGATCATCGCCGCGGCCCTGCCCGGCGGTGACAGCAACGAGACGCACCTGAACGACAACGACCAGGCGTTCGGGCGCAACGCGCTGGGCAAGGCGAGCACGACCCTCCGTACGTTCGAGACGACCTACAAGTCCACCGGTAGGAGCGCCACCGAGCTGCTGGCGCCGCTGGACAGCGGGAATCCCGAGATCACCGCCGCCGACATCTACGCCAAGAAGGTGCTCGACAGCCCGCTGGGCATGGAGGGCAGCGGCGGCAAGACCCGCACGTACATGGACTGGTACGACCAGAGCTCCAACAAGATCCAGGCCATGAAGACCATCGAGGAGACGCTCCTCGGTGAGATGGAGAGCAAGGCCCGCGAGCTCCGTGAGGAGTCGCAGCGCGACGCGATCCTCAACGGTGCGATCATCCTCATCGTCCTCGGTGTGTCGCTGGTCGGCGCCTTCGTGGTGGCGCGGTCCATGATCCGCTCGCTGCGGCGGCTGCAGGACACCGCGACCCGGGTCGCCCAGGACCGTCTGCCCGAGCTCGTCAAGCAGCTCTCCGAGACGGACCCGCAGGACGTCGACACCTCCGTCGAGTCGGTCGGTGTGCACTCCCGCGACGAGATCGGCCAGGTGGCCGCGGCCTTCGACGACGTGCACCGCGAGGCGGTCCGTCTGGCCGCCGAGCAGGCGCTGCTGCGAGGCAACGTCAACGCGATGTTCACCAACCTCTCGCGCCGGAGCCAGGGCCTCATCCAGCGCCAGCTCTCCCTCATCTCCGAGCTGGAGTCCCGCGAGGCCGACCCGGACCAGCTGTCCTCGCTGTTCAAGCTCGACCACCTCGCGACCCGTATGCGCCGTAACGGCGAGAACCTCCTCGTCCTCGCGGGCGAGGAGCCGGGCCGCCGGTGGACCCGCCCCGTGCCGCTGGTCGACGTGCTCCGTGCCGCCGCCTCCGAGGTGGAGCAGTACGAGCGCATCGAACTGGCCGCGGTTCCCGCGACCGAGGTCGCCGGCCGTGTGGTCAACGACCTCGTGCACCTCCTCGCCGAGCTGCTGGAGAACGCCACGTCGTTCTCCTCACCGCAGACGAAGGTCCGGGTCACCGGTCACGCGCTGCCCGACGGCCGTGTGCTCGTCGAGATCCACGACACCGGTATCGGCCTCTCCCCCGAGGACCTGGCCGCGATCAACGAGCGGCTCGCCTCGCCGCCCACCGTGGACGTCTCGGTGTCCCGGCGCATGGGTCTGTTCGTGGTCGGCCGGCTGTCCCTGCGTCACGGCATCCGCATCCAGCTGCGTCCCTCGGACTCCGGGGGCACGACCGCACTGGTCATGCTGCCCATGGAGGTCGCGCACGGCGGCAAGCAGCCGCCGAAGCCGGGCCAGCAGGGCAAGGGCCAGCCGGGCGGCGCCCCGGGCGGGCTCCTCGCCGGCGGCGGCGCACCCGCCGCGGGCGGCCAGCGTCCCGGGCTCGCCGGTACCCCCGCGGCTCCCGCCAAGGGACTGGGCGCGACCGCTCCTCGCGGGCAGGTCGGCCCGGGTTCGTCCCCTCGGGCCGCGCTGCCCTCGCGCGACGGCGGACCTCGTCAGCCGCAGCAGGGCAACAACCCGCAGGGCCCCGGTCAGCAGGGACCCGGCCTGCCCGGCCAGGGCCGTCCCGAGGGCCCGCGTCAGGGTGGCGGCCTCGCCGGTGCCTTCGCCGGCGGTGCCCGCCCGGGCGCACGCCCGCCGCAGGACCCCTCGGCCGGTGCGGACGCCGGCCGGCCCAACCTCTTCGGCCACTCCGGTCAGCAGAGCGGTCCCACGGCACGGCAGGCTCCGCAGCCGCAGCAGGCCCAGCTCGGCCAGGGCGGCCCGCAGCAGCCCGGCGGTCCCGGCCGCCAGCTCCCGCCTCCGGGCGGCCCGCGGGCCGAGCTGCCGGGCGGCAACCCGCAGCCCCAGCGACCGCAGAACACGAGCTGGGGCGTCGAGGAGCAGGGTGCGCCCCGGCGTACGCAGCCCGACTCCCCCCGCGGTCACGAGGAGCACGACGGCGGCCGGTTCGCCCGGCCGGGCACCTCCGGCCCGAGCCAGCCGTTCAGCCCGCCGAACCAGCGTCCGCCGGCGAACGACCGTCAGGGCCCCGGTGCCACGTCGGAGTTCGCCCGTCCGGACTTCTCTGCTCCGCAGGCTCCTCAGGCCCAGGACCCGGCGAGCACCGCGCAGTTCGCCCGCCCCGACTTCAACGCCCCGGTGCCTCAGAACCAGGGCTACGGCGCCCAGGCGCCGCAGGCTCCCGCTCCCCGTCGGCAGGACGACGCCGACTTCGGCGCACCGCGCCCGCCGGTCCACTCCGGTGAGCCGCCGCACCGTCCGGCCCTGCCGCACCAGCCCGAGGTGCTGCCGCCGGCCGGTCCCGGCGACGGGCGGACGCCGCTGTACGACACGCTGGAGACGAACTGGTTCCACGGCCCGCAGCAGGGTGGCCAGCAGCCGCCCGCCGAGCCGCAGGCACCGGCCGCCCCGCAGCCCGCCGGCAACCCGCCTCCGGCCATGCCACGGCGTGGCGCGGCGGACACCGGTGTCACCAGTTCGTGGCGCGCCTCGCCCAACGACGACCTCGTACGGCAGGCGGAGCGCGTCAAGAAGCCCGCCGCCGGCGGGATCACCACGTCCGGTCTGCCCCGCCGTGTCCCACGTGCCAATTTGGTGCCGGGCACTGCTCAGCAGCAGAATCATCAGTCCGGACCTCAGGTTTCGCGTGCGCCCGATGACGTACGCGGCCGTCTGACCAATCTCCGCCGGGGCATCCAGCAGGGACGACAGGCCAACACCGGCTCGTCTACCGGCAGTTTCCAACTCGGCCCCACTCACCAGCAGGAGCGTTAGTTGAGCCCCATGAGTCAGGCCGCGCAGAATCTGAACTGGCTGATCACCAACTTCGTGGACAACACCCCAGGGGTGTCCCACACGGTGGTGGTCTCCGCGGATGGCCTGCTGTTGGCGATGTCCGAAGGTTTCCCGCGCGACCGCGCCGATCAGCTGGCGGCTGTCGCCTCCGGGTTGACGTCGCTGACGGCGGGGGCCTCCCGGATCTTCGAAGGCGGCGCCGTGAGCCAGACGGTCGTGGAGATGGAGAGGGGATTCCTCTTCCTCATGTCCATCTCCGACGGATCCTCACTCGCCGTCCTCGCCCACCCGGACGCGGACATCGGCCTGGTCGGGTACGAGATGGCACTCCTCGTGGACCGCGCGGGGACCGTCCTCACCCCTGACCTCCGTGCCGAGCTACAAGGAAGTCTGCTCCACTAGGCGGCCATGCGGCAGACACCTGACACGATCCCCCCAGGTACCACTCAAAACCCTCACCCGTCCGGCCGACACAGCCCCCCACCGGCCACCTTCAGACGGCAAGCCGACACCCTGCTGTCACGCCCGGAGGATTTATGACCCCGCCACCCGCCTCACCTGATCCGTACGGCGCCTTGCACCACGCGTCGTACGACGGTGAAGGCGACCAGCCGCTGGTCCGCCCCTACGCCATGACCGGTGGCCGGACCCGGCCGCGCTACCAGCTCGCGATAGAGGCTCTGGTCAGCACAACAGCGGACCCCGCACACCTCGGGACGCTGCTCCCCGAGCACCAGCGGATCTGCCACCTCTGCCGCGAGGTCAAGTCGGTGGCCGAGGTCTCGGCCCTGCTGTCCATGCCCCTGGGTGTGGCGCGGATCCTCGTGGCGGACCTGGCGGAAGCCGGCATGGTGGCCATCCACCAGCCGGGCAACGGAGAGGCCGGCGGCGCGCCGGATGTGACACTGCTCGAAAGGGTGCTCAGTGGACTTCGCAAGCTCTAGCGGCGGTACGGCCCGCTCCACCACCTCGGCGAAGATCGTGGTGGCAGGGGGCTTCGGCGTGGGTAAGACCACGTTTGTCGGTGCCGTTTCGGAGATCAATCCGCTGCGCACCGAAGCCGTGATGACGTCCGCGTCCGCGGGCATCGACGACCTGACCCACACCGGGGACAAGACCACCACGACGGTGGCCATGGACTTCGGACGCATCACCCTGGACCAGGACCTGATCCTCTACCTGTTCGGCACCCCCGGACAGGACCGCTTCTGGTTCATGTGGGACGACCTGGTCCGCGGCGCCATCGGCGCCGTCGTCCTCGTCGACACCCGCCGCCTCGCCGACTGCTTCCCCGCCGTCGACTACTTCGAGAACAGCGGCCTCCCCTTCGTCATCGCCCTCAACGGCTTCGACGGACACCAGCCCTACACACCCGACGAAGTACGCGAAGCCCTCCAGATCGGCCCGGACGCCCCGATCATCACGACGGACGCCCGGCACCGCGCGGACGCCAAGAGCGGCCTGATCACACTGGTCGAGCACGCCCTGATGGCCCGGCTGAAGTAGCCGCAAGTCGGTAGCGATCTACGGAAGTTGCAGTAGTCACGCGGGGGCGGCCTGTGTCCTTTGACACGATCCGCCCCCGCGTTCATAACATTTCGACAGTGAATTGGGGCCCCGTCGATACCCGACGCGCACGACCGGTACCGCTGTGCTCATACGAGCCTCGCCTTTTGGCGGGGCTCGCTCTTTATGCCCGTTTTATCTCTGGGTGGTCTTAGCCGGAATCACGCATTCCGACTGTTTGGAACGCGACCGGTCCACGTGCTGCAATGCCTCGAACTACCCAGTAGTACGGCCCCCTGAACGATAATCCGGCACAACGTAGGTGCCGACGCCGAGAGGTTGTTGGTCGAGTGAGGCGAAGCAACGAGGGCTCCGCGGCGCAGCCGGAGCGGGGCAACTTCACCCCGCCGCCGCGTGCTGCGGTGTCCCCGCCTGCGGACACGTCGTCCGAGGCGGAAGCGGCGGGCGGGAGCACCAGCCGGCTGTCACCGCGCAACTGGCGGGTGCCCACCAGGCTGAACGCGATCCTCCTGATTCCCGCACTGGTCGGCCTGGTCATGGGCGGCTTCCAGGTGAAGGGGTCGGTCGACACCTGGAACGAGGCCCAGGACGCCGAGAAGACAGCTCTGGTCGTCCGGGCCGCCGCGGCGTACGGGCAGGCGCTGCTGAACGAGCGTGACCTCACCGCTCAGCCCCTGCTGTCCAACAAGCGCACCGCCCCCGAGGTGGAGAAGGTGCGCGCCACGACGGACAGCGCCGCCTCCGCGTTCGACGCCGCCGTGCAGAACATGCCGGACAAGGAGGGTCTCCACCGCCGCCTGAAGCTGTTCAAGGTGGAGGAGCCCCTGCTCCCCGAACTTCGCAAGGCCGCCTACGCCGAGGCCATGGACCCGGTGAAGACGGAAGAGGGCTACACCAAGGTCCAGCACTCGCTGATGGAGTTCTCCAACGAGCTCGGCCTGGGTACCGGCAACATCACCAGTTACGGCCGGACCGTGTACGCGATCGAGCTGGCCAAGGCCGCAGAATCGCTTCAGCGCTCCATCGGCATGCACCTGCTGGTGCGGCCGAGCCAGGAGAGCCGTAAGTTCAACGGCCAGGTCACGGCGTTCAGCTCGTACAACTACCTGGAGCAGATCGCTCTCGGCGAGTTCGTCTCCGGTGGCACGGAGGCCGACGCCGCCCGGCTCAAGGCGGTCATGGCCGCCAAGGCCGCCGAGGGTGCGAAGCAGCTGAAGGCCGCCCAGGAGCAGGCCAAGGCCACCGGAGCGCCCTTCGTGGCACCTCCCAGCATCGACGGTTCCGTCTTCGACGGCATGGCCCAGCAGATCGGCCAGGGTAAGCAGCCCGACGAGCTGAAGGCCAAGGGCATCACCCCCGAGACCTGGCTGGCCGCGTCCACCGCGAAGTTCGACGGCTACACGACGGTCGAGAACGAGCTCGTCGACAAGGCCGTGGCCGAGGCGGCGGAGATCTCGTCCGACGCCCGGAACGACGCCATCGTCAACGCGGCGATCGTGATCATCGCCCTGCTGGCCGCCTTCATCATCGCCGGGCTCATGGCCCGCCAGATGAGCCGCTCGATGCGCCAGCTGCGTACGGCCGCCTTCGGCATCGCCGAGCAGCGGCTGCCGATGCTGGTCGACCAGCTGTCGCGGACCGAGCCGGGCCGCGTGGACACCCGGGTGCAGCCGATCCCGATCAACAGCCAGGACGAGATCGGCGAGGTCGCGCGCGCCTTCGACCAGGTCCACCGCGAGGCGGTCCGGCTCGCCGCCGAGCAGGCCATGCTGCGGGGCAACGTCAACGCGATCTTCACCAACCTGTCTCGCCGCAACCAGTCGCTCATCGAGGGCCAGCTGACCCTCATCACCGACCTGGAGAACAACGAGGCCGACCCGGACCAGCTGGAGAGCCTCTTCAAGCTGGACCACCTGGCCACCCGTATGCGGCGCAACGGCGAGAACCTCCTCGTCCTCGCCGGCGAGGAGCCCGGGCGCCGCTGGAACCAGCCGGTGCCGCTGGTCGACGTACTGCGGGCCGCCTCCTCGGAGGTGGAGTCCTACGAGCGCATCGAGCTCACCGGTGTGCCGGAGAGCGAGATCCACGGCCAGGCCGTGACCGACCTCGTGCACCTGCTGGCCGAGCTGCTGGAGAACGCCACCACCTTCTCCTCCCCGCAGACCAAGGTCCGGGTCACCGCGACCCGCCTGCCGGACGGCCGTGTCATGGTCGAGATCCACGACAAGGGCATCGGCCTCACGGCCGAGGACTTCGCGGACATCAACCACAAGCTGGCCAACCCGCCGACCGTGGACGCCGCGGTGTCCCAGCGGATGGGTCTGTTCGTGGTCGGCCGACTGGCCGACCGGCACGGCATCCGCGTCCAGCTGCGCCCGTCGGGCGAGCAGGCGGGGACCACGTCGCTGGTCATGCTGCCGGACGCCATCACCCACGGTGGCGGTGGCGAGTCCGCCCAGGACAGCGACTTCACCGTCTCCTCGATCATTCCCGAGCAGCGGCAGCCGCAGGCCTTCGACCCGATGCCGCAGCAGGTGCCGATGCGTACCGCCGCGGAGCTCGGCTTCGACGACTCGCGCTACGACACGCCTGCCGCGGACTCCCCGCAGCTGGACCCGGTCAACCGCTCGCTGATGCGTGAGGAGCGCCGGGCCGCGCTGGAGGCTCAGTCGGGGGGCGACCCCCAGGCGTTCCAGGACAACGGGGCGGGCCGGCAGCCGGACTACCCCCAGGAGCAGTTCACGCAGGCGCAGTACGGCCAGGAGCAGCAGTACGCGCCCGAGCCCTACGCCCAGCAGCAGGAGTACACGCAGCCCGGTTACGAGGGCGGTTACGACCCGTACGCCCCGAACGGCTACCAGGACCCGCAGCAGAACGGCTATACGGAATCCTCGTACCCCGCTCCTGACGGCCGTCAGGAGCGGTACGGCGACCAGTTCGCTCCGCAGGGCGACCGCTCCCACCAGGGCGACTGGACCGATCAGGGTTCGTACCAGGGAGCTTTCGAGCCCACGGCGCAGCCCGAAGCGGAAGCTGTGCCGAACGCTCCCGCGGAGACACAGGAACGCGTAGGCTTCGACCGCCCGGGGCCCACCCCGAATCCCGGTGGCGAGCTCACCGACGCGGGTCTCCCGCGACGGGGCGCCGGCCAGCAGCACTGGCAGCCCACCGGCCGCGGAAACGATCAGCCCACGGCACCGGAGCAGCGGCAGCGGCCGCCGCAGGAGCAGCCCCAGGCCGAATCCTCCGGCGGGGAAGGTCCCGACGACTGGCGCTCGGCGAACGACGAGCGCTGGGAGCGGGCCGAGAAGCTCAAGGATCCGAAGGCGGGCGGGATCACGCCTTCCGGACTCCCCCGGCGCGTGCCCAAGGCCAACCTGGTCGAGGGAACGGCGGAGCAGACCCAGCAGGGCGGCCCACAGGTCTCCCGCGCCCCGGAGGACGTGCGGGGCAGGTTGAGCAACCTGCGACGCGGTGTCCTGCGGGGTCGCACGGCCGGGTCGGACACAAGTAATACCTACAACCAGGAGCGTTAGTGTGAGCCCGATGAGCCAGGCGGCGCAGAATCTGAACTGGTTGATCACCAACTTCGTGGACAACACCCCTGGGGTGTCGCACACGGTGGTGGTCTCCGCCGACGGACTCCTGCTGGCGATGTCCGAAGGTTTCCCACGGGACCGCGCCGATCAGCTGGCGGCCGTCGCCTCCGGTCTGACGTCGCTGACCGCGGGTGCCTCCCGGATCTTCGAAGGCGGCGCCGTGAATCAGACCGTTGTGGAGATGGAGCGAGGATTCCTCTTCATCATGTCCATCTCTGACGGATCTTCACTTGCCGTCCTCGCCCACCCGGACGCCGATATCGGTCTGGTTGGGTACGAAATGGCACTTCTCGTAGACCGTGCAGGAAGTGTTCTTACCCCGGATCTCCGCGCCGAACTCCAGGGAAGTCTTCTTAACTAATAGACAGACAGTGCGTTTCTCGTCACCGCGCCATAAGGTGCGGTGGCGCGGCACCACTGGGATGGCGACCGGCAGTCGGAGGAGGAAACGTGGCAGCACCCACAGGCGGACACCCGTACGAGGGCGGTCAGCGGGTTTCGGGTGAGCAGGGTGACAACCGTTTCGACGCCCCCTCCATGCCCGGCAGACAGGGCCCGCAAGAGCCTTATCAGCCGTATCAGCCCTACCAGTCCCAGCAGGGCTCGCAGGGCGGCGACTGGCAGCAGCAGCCCCAGCAGCCCGGCCCGGGGTGGCCGCAGCAGCAGCCTCACTACCAGCAGCCGCAGCACGAGCAGCAGCCTCCGCAGCGGTACGAGGCACCGCCGTCGCGCATCCAGCCTGTACAGCGGCAGGCTCCGGCGCCCGCCAAGCCCGCGGCGCACAACCCGTTGGTCCGGCCCTACGCCATGACCGGCGGACGGACCCGGCCGCGCTACCAGCTCGCCATCGAGGCACTGGTCAGCACCACGGCCGATCCGGCCCGGCTGCAAGGGCAGTTGCCCGAGCACCAGCGGATCTGCCGGCTCTGCATCGAGATCAAGTCGGTGGCCGAGGTCTCGGCCCTGCTCTCGATCCCCCTCGGCGTTGCCCGGATCCTCGTCGCCGACCTGGCCGAGGCCGGACTCGTCGCTATCCATCAGCCCGGCGGCGACGAGACCGCCGGCGGCCAACCAGATGTGACACTGCTCGAAAGGGTGCTCAGTGGACTTCGCAAGCTCTAGCGGCGGAGCGGCCCGCTCCACTACCTCGGCGAAGATCGTGGTGGCAGGGGGCTTCGGCGTGGGTAAGACCACGTTTGTCGGTGCCGTTTCGGAGATCAATCCGCTGCGCACCGAAGCCGTGATGACGTCCGCGTCCGCGGGCATCGACGACCTGACCCACACCGGGGACAAGACCACCACGACGGTGGCCATGGACTTCGGACGCATCACCCTGGACCAGGACCTGATCCTCTACCTGTTCGGCACCCCCGGACAGGACCGCTTCTGGTTCATGTGGGACGACCTGGTCCGCGGCGCCATCGGCGCCGTCGTCCTCGTCGACACCCGCCGCCTCGCCGACTGCTTCCCCGCCGTCGACTACTTCGAGAACAGCGGCCTCCCCTTCGTCATCGCCCTCAACGGCTTCGACGGACACCAGCCCTACACACCCGACGAAGTACGCGAAGCCCTCCAGATCGGCCCGGACACTCCGATCCTCACCACGGACGCCCGGCACCGCGCGGACGCCAAGAGCGCGCTGATCACACTGGTCGAGCACGCCCTGATGGCCCGCCTGCGCTGAGCCCGCCACCTTACGGCGAAGGCCCCGCACCCCTCTCCGGAGGGGTGCGGGGCCTTCGCCGTAAACGGACGTGCCGGGCCGGGTGGGCCCTGGAGCGGCCTCGGCGGCCGCTCTCAGCCCTGCCAGCTGTGCGGGGCGCGGAAGCCGGGGGTGCGCTCCAGCCGGCGCCATCCGGCGGTGCTGCGGCCCCGGTGGGCCGGTGCGTCGGGCTGGGCTGCCGCGCGGGCGAGCAGGACCGCGGTGATCGCGGCGAGTTCCTCGGGGCCGGCCTGGCCCTTCTCGACGCGCAGGACCGAATCGGCGGAAGTGGTGCTCATGGTGTCTCCGTCTTCTGGGCAGAGGGTCGCGGACGTGGGGCGGGGTCGCCGCCGCACCGTGACTACTGCGGGGGGTTGCCGTGCTTGCGGGACGGCAGGTCGGCGTGCTTGTTGCGGAGCATCGAGAGCGAGGCGATCAGTACCTCGCGCGTCTCGGCGGGGTCGATGACGTCGTCGACCAGGCCGCGCTCGGCCGCGTAGTAGGGGTGCATCAGCTCGGCCTTGTACTCCTTGACCATGCGGGCCCGCATGGCTTCGGGGTCCTCGGCGTCGGCGATCTGCCGGCGGAAGATGACGTTGGCGGCACCTTCGGCGCCCATGACCGCGATCTCGTTGGTCGGCCACGCGTAGGTGAGGTCGGCGCCGATGGACTGGCTGTCCATGACGATGTAGGCGCCTCCGTAGGCCTTGCGCAGGATCAGCGAGATCCTCGGCACGGTGGCGTTGCAGTACGCGTAGAGCAGCTTCGCACCGTGCCGGATGATCCCACCGTGCTCCTGATCGACGCCGGGCAGGAAGCCGGGTACGTCCAGCAGAGTGACGATGGGAATGTTGAAGGCATCACACATCTGGACGAAACGGGCGGCCTTCTCGGACGCTTCGATGTCCAGCACCCCGGCCAGCGCCTGGGGCTGGTTGGCCACGATGCCGACGACCTGGCCGTCGAGACGGGCCAGGGCGCACACGATGTTGCGGGCCCAGCGCTCGTGGACCTCGAGGAAGTCGCCGTCGTCGACGAGTTCCTCGATGACCTTGTGCATGTCGTACGGGCGGTTGCCGTCGGCCGGGACCAGGTCCAGCAGGACGTCGCCGCGACGGTCGGCCGGGTCGTCGCTCGGGACGACGGGCGGGTTCTCGCGGTTGTTGGAGGGCAGCATCCCGATCAGGTAGCGGACCTCGGCGATGCAGGTCTCCTCGTCGTCGTACGCGAAGTGCGCGACGCCCGAGGTCTCGGCGTGCACGTCCGCGCCGCCCAGGCCGTTCTGGGTGATCTCCTCACCGGTGACGGCCTTGACCACGTCGGGGCCGGTGATGAACATCTGCGAGGTCTCACGGACCATGAAGACGAAGTCGGTCAGCGCCGGGCTGTAGGCCGCGCCGCCCGCGCACGGGCCGAGCATCACCGAGATCTGCGGGATGACACCCGAGGCACGGGTGTTTCGCTGGAAGATCCCGCCGTAACCGGCGAGCGCGGACACGCCCTCCTGGATACGGGCACCCGCGCCGTCGTTCAGCGAGACCAGCGGAGCACCCGCCGAGATGGCCATGTCCATGATCTTGTGGATCTTCGTGGCATGGGCCTCGCCCAGCGCCCCGCCGAAGATCCGGAAGTCGTGCGCGTAGACGAAGACCGTCCGGCCCTCCACCGTGCCCCAGCCGGTGATCACACCGTCGGTGTACGGCTTCTTCTCCTCCAGCCCGAAACCGGTCGCCCGGTGCCGGCGCAGCTGCTCGACCTCCTTGAACGATCCCTCGTCCAGCAGCAGCGCGATACGCTCCCGCGCGGTCAGCTTGCCCTTGGCGTGCTGCGCCTCGGTCGCCCGGTCACTCGGCCCGCGCCGGGCCTCGTCGCGCAGCGCCAGCAGTTCGGCCACCCGGCCACGCGTGTCGCTGGGCTCGCCCGGGATTTCGTCCACAACGGTCATACGTCGACCCTACGAACCCGACCGCGCAAACCCTGCCGTTCACTCCGGACAGTCTCCTGCCCGGTTTCCTGGTGGCACCTGACAGAAGCCGGGCGCGATGCAACCCATCTGCCAGCTCACGGGGCGTGCGTGTTGTGGGGCTCCTACAAAGAGGGAAGTGTGGCCCCAGCCACACACCGGCCCGCGCGCCACGCCGCGGATACACCGGGCGGGCGACCGGACGCACCGCAATGGCAGGGGGCGGCACCCGGTGCACCACGTGTGGAGACCGCGCACCGGAGGGCGATCACGACCCGGACCGCGTCCTCGGAGGGTTCACCCCCGGGCCCGCACCCGCGGAAGATCCCCCCCGGGACCACGTCCTCGGACGATCGCCCCCGGGGTCACGGCCGCCGGGAGGTCACGGCTCCAGGCCGCGTCCTCGCGGCCCGAGGGGGACAGTACTCCCGCGACAGCCCCGGGGTGAGCCGACCCCCCCTCCGGCCTGTGCGTGATCCCGCGGGCCGCCGTGTTCAGTTCCTGTTTACTCCACGCATGCGGAGAACGACCGGGCGTCGCCAAAACCCCTACAGCGACGTCGAGTTGTGAAGAACGGCTACTTCTTGAGAGCGCTCTCAGTCATAACTCTTGACGGTCACCGGAGGCGTCGCGAGAGTGGTGCGCACCGCAGGCAGCCCCCACACTGCTCCGCCTCCCCGCACCACGCCCTGTATCCCTGCCTGCGCCCCCACACCTCGGGAGTTCCTCCGTGATTTCGCGCAGAATGTTCCTGACCGGCGCAGCCGCCTCCGCGACCGCGCTCACCTACCCCGTCTGGGGCAGCGCCCTGAGCCCGCGCACATCGGCAGCCGCAGCGACCTGCGAACTGGCGCTGGAGAACCGCTCACTTCCCGGCACGGTGCACGCGTACGTCACCGGCCACGAGCAGGGCACGGACCGCTGGGTGCTCCTGCGCCCGGACGGCAGCGTCTACCGCCCGGACTCCCCCGGCGCCCCGCAGACCCCGCTGCCCGTGGACTGCGCCATCCCGCTGAAGGCCGCCGGCGCCGGAGCGGTCGTCCTGACCCTGCCCCAGATGTACGGCGCGAGGGTCTACTTCGTCCGCGACGACAAGCTGGACTTCTACCTCAACCCGGGGCCCTCCCTGGTCGAGCCGGCCTTCGCGACCCCCACCGACCCGAACTACGGGCGGACCTGGTCGTTCTGCGAGTTCACCTTCAACCCGCAGCAGCTCTACGCGAACATCAGCTACGTCGACCTGGTGACCGCTCTGCCGATCGGGCTGACCCTGGAGGGCGACGCCACGCACACGGTGGCCCCGCTCCCGGACGGTGCGGTCCAGCGCATCGCCGACGACCTCACGGCCCAGGCGGCCTCCGACGGGCAGCCCTGGGACAAGCTGGTCACCCGCGGCTCGGACGGGAAGGTCCTGCGTGTCGTGTCGCCGCAGAACCTGATGGCCCCGTTCTTCGACCGGCCGGACCAGATGCCGTTCCGGGACCTGTTCACCGCGCAGATAGACGAGGTCTGGGAGAAGTACCGCTCCACCGACCTGCGGATCGACCTGCAGGGCGGCCGGGGCACGCTGGCCGGCCGCGTCAGCGGGGACACGCTCACCTTCGAGGGCGGTCACACCTTCATCAAGCCGACGTCGAAGGACATCTTCACCTGCAACCACGGCCCCTTCACGAACAACCCGGGTGACTCCGACGACAAGAAGGCGCTGCTGGCCAGGATCTCGGCGGGCTTCAACCGTTCGATCATGCTGAGCCACCCGCAGCAGCCCAACGGCACCACGGTCGCGGACTACTACAAGGGCGCGGTGACCAACCACTGGTCGCGCGTCGTCCACGCGAACTCCCCGATCGGCTACGCGTTCCCGTACGACGACGTACGCCCGGACGGCGAGCCGGACGTGTCGGGGGCCGCGCACGACGGCAACCCCCGGCGCTTCACGGTGAGCGTGGGCTCCTGACCGTACCGCTCCACAGGGCCGCCCCTGCCGCCTCCCGCGGCGGGGGCGGCCCTGTCGTGTCCGGCGCCCGCGGGGCCCGCGGCCGCCCGCGCGCTTCCCGTGCCGCCGCCACGGGAAGCGGAGGGTGTAACTCCACGGACATCCGCACCTCTTGACTTCGCAACATCCGGATTGCAGAGTTCCGGCACTGTGCTTGTACATGCCATCTGACCGGAGGCGCCCGTGTGCGACCTGCACGACCCCAGCGACCACGACCATGCGGTACAGACGGGCGACGGACTGAGCCGCCGCCGGATCATGCAGATGCTCGGTGCCGCCGGAATCGCCACCACGGCGATGGGTGCGACGGCGGACCCGGCCATGGCGGCCGCGTCGGACGAGGCCGCCGACGGTGCGGTGGACGCCGCCGCCTACGCCCCGCCCGAGGGGCTCGCCCAGGATTCGGCGGCCAAGCGCACGGCACTCGGCTGGATCGAGCGGAACACGTCCCGGATCAACGCGCTGAACGACGAGATCTGGGAGCACGCGGAGCTGAGCCTGCGGGAGTGGAACTCCTCTCTCGCCGAGGCCGACTTCCTGCGCAAGGCGGGGTTCGACGTGGAGTTCGGCACGGCCGGTTTCCCGACCGCCTTCACCGCCACGTACACCCGGGGCAAGGGCGGCCCGGTCATCGGCTTCAGCGGTGAGTACGACGCGCTCCCCGGGCTGTCCCAGAACAAGGGCGTGGGCGAGCACGACCCGAAGGAGTACGTCCACGACCCGTTCGCCCCTGGGTACGGGCCGGGCCACGGCTGCGGGCACTGCGCTCTGGGAACGGCGGCGGCCGCCGCCGCGGCAGCGGTCGCGGAGGCCTCCCGGCGCCACAAGCTCGACGTGACGGTGAAGTTCTTCGGCTCCACAGCCGAGGAGCAGCTGATCGGCAAGACGTACGCCGTCAGCAAGGGCGTCTACGACGGGCTCGACGCCTTCCTCGACTGGCACCCCTCCACCGGGAACGCCACCGGCTGGGGCACCTCCAACGCCATGACGGCCGTCACGTTCACCTTCCTCGGTGTCGCCGGCCACGGTGGTACTCCGCTCGGCAACAAGAGCGCGCTGGACGCCGCCGTCATGATGGCGACCATGTCGGAGTTCCTCCGCGAGGAGAGCATGGCCCCCTCGGCGCGGCTGCACTGGGTGATCAACAACGGCGGTGACATCCCCAACGTGACGCCCGAGATCGCGGAGATCTCGTACTACGTCCGTGAGGGCAGCGTCGGGCGGGTCACCTCGCTGCTCGACAAGGTCATCGCCGTGTCGGAGGCGGCCGCGACCGCCAGCCGCACGACGGTACGGCACCGGATCACGTCGGCGTGCTGGAACCAGCTCCCCTCGAAGGCATTCGCCGAGCTGCTGTACGACAACATGCGGCAGATCGGTCCCCCGGTCTTCTCCGAGGACGCCCAGCGGCTCGCCAAGGAGCTCCAGAGCTCCCTGGGCCTGCCGGAGAGCGGACTTCACGACAAGGTCGGTGAGCTGACACCGCCCAACCCGGTCTTCCTGGGCGGCGGTTCCACCGACGTGGCCGATATCAGCTGGCAGGTCCCGACGGTCTCCATGGGGGCGGCCGTCGCCCCCATCGGGTCGAAGATGCACACCTGGTCGACCGCCTCCTGCGCGGGATCGGCGCCCGCCCACGCGGCGATTCCGGCCGCGGCGGCCTATCTGGCGGCGACGGCTGTCGACCTCCTGACCAAGCCGGAGCTGCTGCGGGACATCAGGGAGGAGTTCGAGAAGCGGACCAAGGGCCTGACCTGGAAGACGGCGCTGCCGGAGGGCTACGAACCGCCGATGTACGAGCCGCCGGCCTGGTTCCTGAGGAAGACCCGGCAGAGCTGGCCGCCGGAGAACATCACCTGGCCGCCGCGCAGGATCGTCAGCAAGGAGAAGTTCGCCTCGCTCGGGCCGGCGCTGGAGCCGCAGGTCTGAGCACGGCACCGGAGCGGCACGCGGCGCGCGTCTCCCTCGCTACCTGCGGCGCTCCCCTGACGACGCGTGGGTCTTCGAGGAGAGCGCCGTCTCCGTGGACCGCTTCGCGGAGCTGTCCGGGCTGACACCGCCCCCTGGCGGCAGCGGGTGGCCTGCGGGGACGGAGTGGCAGGACGACGACGTGCTGTGGAGGATCGAGCCCTTGACCCGTCGGCAGACCGTGCACGCCGGGACCTGGGCCCCCGTCCTCACTGTCATGCGGGTCCTGGCCGAGCGGCACGGCGCCGCCTGCGTGCGCCTGGTCGTCTGGTTCGGCTGAAAGGGCCCTCGCCCCGTGGGAACGGGACGAGGGCCCTCGTGCGTGCGGGCGCGCGGGCCCTCGTGCGTGCGGTCAGCAACCGCCGCAGTTGTAGTACGTCACGTCCCAGTGGTTGCCCTCGTCGGCGTAGATGTTGCCCGAGCCGGACTTGTACTGGGGGGCTCCGTCGCCCCGCAGGCCGATGTAACTGAACACGCCCTTCACGTAGTTCGTGAGGCAGGTGGTCTTGCCGAAGTCGAGCTTGTAGCCGTTCCAGTGCGAGTACGTGCCGGAGGCGTGCCCGGTCTCCGTGCCCCCGGTGATGTTGAGCGCGCAGCCCGTGGCGCTCTTCAGCGTCTGGGCGCCCTGCGCACTGGTCAGGTTGAGCTGGTCGAAGGACGTACAGGTGGAGACGTTCCGGTTGGAGCAGCCGCCGGAGGACGACCACGTGATCCCGGACGAGGAGAAGCGGGAGGTCGCCTGGGAGTGGGTCAGCTTGGTGGCGGCGTGCGCCTCCTCGGCGCCACCTCCGAGGATGCCGACGCCGGGCGCGAAGAGGGCGCCGAGGACGAGGGCGAGAGCGGTCAGCACCGCGTGGATGCGGGGACGGGCCATGGGGGGAGTCCTCCTGCTCATGACAATTTCAGGGCAGGGAGATAGTGCCCCAGCTCTACGCGCGTCCGCCAGGGGGCGACCCCGGCTCGCGCCAGGATTCCCGCGACTTCCGGACCGGCCTGGACCCTTGATGTTGAACTTTGAACAAAACAGGTCTACAGTCGAACTCGTTGAAGGTTAAACCAAACGTTCGGCGGGCTGTCGTACAGAACGCGCCGGACCACGTCCCGAGGAGGAGCCATGGCTCTGTTCAACCGCAAGAACACCGCCCCGTCCACCACCGCCACCCTCGCCGTGGACCCGGCACTGGCCGCCCTGACCGGCACCTACACGATCGACCCGGCGCACAGCAGCATCGGTTTCACCGTGCGTCACGCCATGGTCACCAATGTGCGCGGCTCCTTCGGCGAGCACGAGGGCACCCTGGTGCTGGACGGCGCGAACCCCGCCGCCTCCACCGCGTCCATCGACGTCAGGATCTCCAGCGTCGACACCGGCATCACCGACCGCGACGGCCACCTGGTCAGCGGCGACTTCTTCGACGCCGAGAAGTTCCCCCTCATGACGTTCCGCTCCACCCAGGCCGAGCAGCTCGGCGGCGACACGTACCGCGTCACCGGTGACCTGACGATCAAGGACGTCACCCGCCCGCTCTCCATCGACCTGGAGTTCAACGGCTCCGCCACCGACCCCTACGGCAACCAGCGCGTCGGCTTCGAGGGCAGCGCCGAGATCCTGCGCTCCGACTGGGGCCTGACCTACAACGCCGCGCTGGAGACCGGCGGCGTGCTGGTCGGCGACAAGGTCAAGCTGAACTTCGACATCTCCGCGATCAAGGCCGCCCCGCAGGCCTGACCCTCCGGAACCGAGCGCGCCCGCCGGTCCTTCCCTTCGGGGGAGGCCGGCGGGCGCTCGGCGTCATCCGGCGGTGCGGCGGACCTTCAGCGCGTTGTCGGTCCGGGTGGTCGGATTGCCGTCGGGGTCGTTCTGGACGCGCTCGTGCTCCGCGCTGACCAGCACCTCCCACTCTCCCTCCGGGAGTTCGAGGGAGGCCAGGACCTCGTCCGTCGTCGGCAGTTCGACGTCCGGGTGGTCGTGCTCCCAGGAAGGGAAGCCGGCATGTCCGACGATCAGCAGCACTCCGCCCGGGGAGACCGCCGACGCCGCCCGCCGGAGGATCTCGTCGCGGGGCAGGTCGCCCATCGAGTGCAGGAACTGGGCGGAGACAAGGTCGTACTCCCCCTCGGGGAACGACACCCCGAGGTCGTGCCACTGCCAGTCGACCCCGTCCGTGACACCGGCGTCGGCCGCATGACCGGCCGCCCGGTCCAGGGCCACCCGCGAGATGTCGGTGGCGGTGACCTTCCAGCCCTGCCGGGCGAGCCAGACCGCGTCGGCGCCCTCCCCGCATCCCAGGTCGAGGGCGCGGCCCGGCTTGAGCCCGTCCACTTCCCGGACGAGGGCGGCATTGGGGTTCCCGCTCCAGATCCGGTCGCTCTCGCGGTACCGGTCGTCCCACATCTCGGCGTCGGTGCGGGTGCTGTCGGTGGTCATCGTGTCGTCTCCTGAAGTCCATGACGGCGGTCCCCGAGCACGCGCTCGGTGACCTGGCGCTCGGCCTCGGCCGAGAAGGGTGCGCGGCGGGCGTCGACCGCCCGGCGGGTGTCGTCGGTGACGAGGTCCATGTTGATCATCGAGGCCGCCTTAAGCCCGGCTGCCGCCGCTCCGACGACCTGCTCCATGAGGTTGGCGACGTTACCGGCCACCCATACGCCGGGCACGTCGGTCGCCCCGGCGGGGTCGGCCGCGATGTACGTGCCGATGACGTGGTCGCCCATCGTCATCTCGGTGGGCGCCAGGCCGAGTCCCTCCAGCACCGCCGACCGGGCGGTGAAGCGCGGCTGGACCACGAGCGCATCCCGCGGGATCACCGTGCCCCCGGCCAGCCGCACGCCGGTGAGCCGGTCGTCGGCCACCTCCACCGCGGCCACCTCGCCCTCCACCACCGAAATGCCCCGCGCGGCGAACTGCTCGTACTCCTCGTCACTGAAGTCGGGCTGGTCGTGCCGGAACAGCATCACGTCGTCGGTCCACTGCCGCCAGAGCAGCGCGTGGTGCACGGCCATGGGGCTGCTCGCCAGAATGCCGACCGGCCTGTCCCGCACCTCCCACCCGTGGCAGTACGGGCAGTGCAGCACCTCGCTGCCCCAGCGCTCGGCCAGGCCCTCCACGGCCGGCAGCTCGTCCACGATCCCGGTGGTCACGAGCAGCCGTCGGGCGTGGACGGTGGTCCCGTCCTCCTGTACGACGCGGAAGCCGCCGGCCAGCTTCTCGGCCGAGACGACGTTGCCCTGGACGATCTCCGCCCCGTAGCCCGCCGCCTCGGCCCGGCCTGTGGCCAGCAGCTCCGAGGGCGGGGTCCCCTCCCGGCCGAGGTAGTTGTGCACGTGGGACGCGGGCGCGTTGCGCGGGCTGCCCGAGTCGATCACGAGCACGGAACGCCGGGCCCTGGCCAGGGCGAGTGCCCCGCTCAGCCCGGCGGCCCCACCGCCGATCACCACTACGTCGTACCGCTGGTTCGTCTCGCTCATGCGGATCACCTCCTGTTACGGGAGATGGTGCGCGCCAGGCGCCACTTCGACAAGCTTGCTTGCCGAACCGGCAAACTCGCACCAGACGGTCTTCCCGGGATCCCGCTCCCCCACCCCCCACGCGTCGGAGAGCGCCCCGACGAGCGTGAGCCCACGCCCGCACTCGGCGAGGGGGCCGGGGGCCAACGGCACCCCGACCCGGCCCCCGCCGCTGTCGTGCACCTCGATCCGGAGCCTGCTCCCCCATGTCAGCCGGACCCGGAAGCCCCTCCCGGGCGGGACACCGTGGACCAGTGCGTTGGTGACCAGCTCACCTGCACAGAGCAGTACGTCGCCGAGATCCACCTCGCACGCCCAGTCGAGCAGCGCCTCCCGGACGAACTGGCGCGCGAGGGGGACGGACCTGCGCTCACGGCGGTAGAACGCCTCGCGGAAGTCGATGAGTTGAGTTGATTCGTTCACCCGACGACTGTCACAGAACGTGACTAGAGTTCTTCACCGCGTCAGGTCGTACACCGCGTTTGTACGAGCGCAGACGGGTCCGCCAGGACCCGCGTACGGGGAAAGGCACTTCATGCACTCGGCGAAGAGGAACAAGCGGGTCACGTCCTGGCATGTGATCGGCGCCCAGGTCGCGGCCTTCCGCCGGGCGGCCGGGCTCACCCAGGCCGCGCTGGCCGACCGCTTCTGCGTGGGCGAGGACACGATCGCCTCGATCGAGCAGGGCCGCCGCCCGCTCCAGGCCGACTTCGCGGCACAGTTGGACGAACTGCTGGACACGAAGGGGGTGTTGTCGGTCGCGGTGGCGAAGGTGCCGCAGAGGGAGCGGTTCCCGGCGTTCGTGCAGGACTTCGTGGAGTACGAGCAGGAGGCGGTGACACTGCTGTCGTATCAGAATCAGGTGGTGCCTGGGCAGCTCCAGACGGAGGCGTACGCACGCGCTGTCTTCGCGAGCCTTTACCCGCCCCTGGAAGACGACGAGCTGGATGAACGCCTCGCAGCCCGGCTCGACCGGCAGCGCGTGTTCGAGCGCAAGCCCCGGCTGATGGCCAACTTCCTGATCGAGGAATGCATTCTGGCCCGGCCCCTCGGAGGCATGGCCGTACTCCGCGAACAGCTCAGGCATCTGCGGCGCTGCGCGGAGCTACCCTGCTTGGGGGTCCAGATCATGCCCACGAACCGGGAGACGCACGCCGCCCTCGACGGTCCCATGGTGCTGCTGGAGACCCCGGACCACGATCAACTCGCCTACATCGAAGGACAACGGGTCAGCGTCCTGCTGGACGACCTCGACGAGGTCAGTGTGCTGCAGCAGAAATATGGGATGCTGCGTTCGCAGGCGTTTTCCCCCGAGGAAAGCATGCGCCTACTGGACGACCTGCTTGGAGAGTCATGACCCGCGCAGCACACGGCACGGCGCTCGCCTGGTTCAAGTCGAGTTACAGCGGCAGCGAGGGCGGCGACTGTCTCGAAGTCGCCTACGACTGGCACAAGTCCAGCTACAGCAGCGATCAGGGCGGCGCCTGCGTCGAGGTGGCCGCACACCCCTCCGCCGTGCACATCCGCGACTCCAAGGTCACCGACGGCCCGGTGCTGACCGTGCCTCCGGCCGCCTGGGCCGCGTTCGTCCGCGCCGCCCTCTGACAGCAGATCTCCCCCGGATCACACAGGTGCCGGGCCGGGCCGACAGCCAAGGAGAAGGCTCAGCGGGAAAGTACTCCCTGTCGGCCGGTCCGATCCAGATCCGGTAGCACGGTGGGCCTTTCGGTGGAGACATCGACCGGCGCCGGCGGCACTTCAGGGACATCGATTTCGGGCACGTCGACACGAAGGTCCGGAATCGACGCCGCTATGGCCACCGGTCGTAGTACGGTCGCGCGCTCGCCGAATCCGATCTCTATCTCCACGACTGCCGCATTCGACGGCTCGCGCGTTCTCGGCGGCTTCCTCGGCGTCGGCCGCGCATGGTCCCGGATCTTCCGGTCGGTGGAGTCCGGGGAAGCGGAAGGCGTGGGAGAACTTCCCGGAGTCACGCGGGGAGCGGGAGCCTCCACGGCCGGCGGGGTGAAGCTGTCCGCAGGAGGCCGGCTCTCCGGTCGGGCGGGGGAATCGGCGGGCAGGGTCAGTCCCACCACGGTGACCGTCACCGCCGCCGATGCCGCCACCGCCTGCTGGGTGACCCCCGTACGCGGGAATCTCCGCACGGACAGCCACACGGTCATGGCGAGCGTGAGGCCTCCGGCCAGGGCGTTGCGCAGTGAGCGCCTGGCCCGGGCGAGCAGTGACTCGGTGGCCCGGTAACTCAGGCCCATGGTCCGGGCCACCTGGCCGACGTCGAGGTCCTGGGACCGCAGCCGCAGCGCCTCCACCTGGCGTGCGGGCAGCAACTCCGCGCTGCGGGCGGCCAGCCACCTGGCCTCCGCCCGGTCACACGCCGCCTCTTCCACCATGCACGGGTCGGCGAGGGTGGCGGAGAGGCTCTCGCTCAACTCCGAGTCCCGGACGACCTGGCGACGCCGGTCGGCGCACGCGCGTACGGTCGCGAGCCTGAGCCATGAGCGGACCCGGCCGTACTGGACGTCGGGATCCTCCACCGCGCGGATCATCGCTTCCTGGACGGCGTCCTCGGCCTCTTCGGCGCTCGCCGAGCGGCTGCGCGCCATCTCCAGCAGTTCGTCCCGGTGGCTCCAGACGAGTTCCCACCGGTTGCCCGGACCGTGCGGTCGACGAGCGGTACCTGAGTCCTTCACCTTCAAAGCCCTCTGGTCCGTGGTTCAGGGTTCGCCATGTGCCCGATCACGGTGCCCCACGACCCGTATGCCCCGCGGCCTGGGTCGGCATCGGGGCATACGGGCTCGCTGTCGGATCAGGCCGAGAGCGTGGATCAGGCCGAGAGCGTGGTGGCGGAGCCGATCCCGGCGACGCCCAGCACGTTGGCGCCGACGGCGCCCGCGATGCCGCCCGCGAGCGGCGCCACGCCCGTCAGGCCGGCGCTGACGCCACCCGCGATGCCGCCGACGACCGGCGCGTCGAGAGAAACCGCACCGCCGAGGCCACCGGACACGTTGTCCAGGTCGGCGTCGGAGATTTCCTGGGTCTGCACCTGGGGGGCGGAGCTCATGATGTGAATTCCCTTCGCGTCAATTCCGAAAATGGCAGGGGCCGGCACCGTCAGGAAAGAAGGCCCTTGCCGCTTTCGCGGTTGCCGGCGCCTCGATGTGGGGCCCGAGGGATGCGGCACATTCCTGTGCGGCTTCCGCGATGTGGAGGATGTAAGCACGTGAGCTCGGGGGGAAGCCACCCGCCCGGCAGGGCCTCCTCAGGCTTTTCCGCGACGAAAGGACGGTGCGCTCACATCACCCTTCGGACCGGTACAGCTTCTTCACTTCGCTGACCGACGGACAGCCGGGCGACCACGTCTTTAAGCCGCAGCGAAAGAGACATTCCCGGCTGTGGACGCGCCGCACCGGGTCCGGCCGCGCGGGACGGTCTCCGGCCGCGCGCCACCTGCATGCACCGTGTGCAGATCTGCCGCAGGGGGCCTGACGGGGCGCCCCGCGCTGTCGGGGGGCAGCGTGCACCGCACGTCGCCCCGGGGCTCCGGGTCCGGGCCTGCGAGCGGCCTGACGGCCGGACCGCCCGAGGACCTCACCCCCCGGCCCGCCCGGCCGGATCCCGCGCCCGCCCGCCGGGCCGCTCTTCGTCGAATGCCTGTCGAATCTCTGTACGCACCCCCGCGCACCGGTGTACGGTCTCGCCCCGATGGGCTTTGGGAGCGCTCCCATGGTGCTGTTTCCGCTTCACCCCCACGAGGAGGAACGCTATGAAACGCCTACTCGCCTTACTGGCGACCTGTGCGACAGTCCTGGGCCTCACGGCAGCAGTGGCTCCCCAGGCGGCGGCCGCCACCGGCTGCAAGGTCGACTACACCGTCACCAGCCAGTGGACGGGCGGCTTCCAGGCCGGGGTGAAGGTCACCAACCTGGGTGCACCCCTCACCGGATGGACTCTCGGGTTCTCCCTGCCCGACGCGGGACAGAAGATCGCCCAGGGCTGGAACGCCACCTGGTCGCAGTCCGGCTCCGCGGTCACCGCCGCGGGCGTCGACTGGAACCGCACGCTGGCCACCAACGCGTCGGCCGACCTGGGGTTCACGGGCACCTTCACGGGCGCCAACCCGAAGCCGACGGCGTTCACGCTCAACGGCGTCGCCTGCACGGGCTCCCTCGAAGAGGAGCCCCCGCCCGGTGACGGTGGCGACGACGGAGACGGCGACGACAACGGCACCCCCGTGGACGTCAACGGCCAACTCCACGTCTGCGGCGTGAACCTGTGCAACCAGTACGACCGCCCCATCCAGCTGCGCGGCATGAGCACGCACGGCCTCCAGTGGTTCAGCCAGTGCTACGACACCGCGTCCCTGGACGCGCTGGCGAACGACTGGAAGGCCGACCTGCTGCGCGCCGCCATGTACGTGCAGGAGGACGGTTACGAGACCGATCCCGCGGGCTTCACCAGCAAGGTGAACGGCCTCGTCGACATGGCCGAGGCCCGCGGCATGTACGCGCTGATCGACTTCCACACCCTCACGCCGGGCGACCCGAACCACAACCTCGCCCGCGCGAAGACGTTCTTCGCGTCCGTCGCCGCCCGCAACGCCGCCAAGAAGAACGTGATCTACGAGATCGCCAACGAGCCCAACGGCGTGAGCTGGGCGGGCATCAAGAGCTACGCCGAGCAGGTCATCCCCGTGATCAGGGCCGCCGACCCGGACGCCGTGGTCATCGTCGGCACCCGCGGCTGGTCCTCACTGGGGGTCTCCGACGGCTCCAACGAGAGCGAGGTCGTCAACAGCCCGGTCAACGCCACCAACATCATGTACGCGTTCCACTTCTACGCCGCGAGCCACAAGGACAACTACCGCGCCACACTGAGCCAGGCGGCCTCACGACTCCCCCTGTTCGTCTCCGAGTTCGGCACGGTGAGCGCCACCGGCGGCGGAGCGATGGACCGGGCGAGCACCACGGCCTGGCTGGACCTGCTCGACCAGCGGAAGATCAGCTACGCGAACTGGACCTACTCCGACGCACCCGAGAGCAGCGCGGCGTTCAAGCCCGGGACCTGCGGCGGTGGCGACTACAGCAGCAGCGGTGTGCTGACGGAGTCGGGAGCCCTGCTCAAGAGCCGGATCAGTACGCCGGACAGCTTCCCCACGAGCTGACCTCCCCCGGCCGTCGGGAACTCCGGGACACGGGACCGGGCGCGCCGTCGACCGCACGGCGTGCCCGGGCCGGCCGGCCCCGGCACGTCGGCGGTCGGTCCGGCGGGGCCAGGACCGTGCCATGGACGGCCCGGCTCCGGGAAGACGAGCAGGCATGGACACCAGAACCCTCGGCCACGGATGGCCTCTCGCCGCACTGCTGGCCGTCGTGCCCCTGACGGCGGGGTGCGGCGGCGGTCACGACGGGGGCCCGGACGGGCGTCTCGGACTGTCACCGCCCGGCCTCTCCCCGGGGTCGCACCTGTTGATCACCACCGAGAACGGCGTGCGGCTGCGGCCGGCGGAAGGCGACCGGGCCACTGCCGACCGGCACGTCACGAGCGGCTGGTCGCGCCATGACGACACCTGGACCCTGGACCTGGCCTGCGAGGACGACGACGGCCGCGATCTGCCCGGCTGCCCCCGGATGCCCGTGGTCGGCGTCCCCGCCGGTACGTCCGTCACGGTCACGGCGAGGAACGCGGGCGTCGACGCGGCGGGCATCGAGGCCGAGTTGGACCTGACCACGGTCAACGGCGATGTGACGGTGACCCGTTCGGGCCGGGATGACGCCACGGTCCGGCTCACCACCCGCAACGGCTCCGTCCGGGCGGGCACGTTGCGCTCCGCGCACCTGCACGCGGAGACCGTGAACGGGGACGTGGCGATCGGCAACGCGACCTCGCCCGCCGGGCTCACCGCGCTCACGACCAACGGTTCGGTCCGGGTGTCGTTCCCCCACGACGCCCCCGCCTACCGCACCACCGCCACCGCGCGGAACGGCCGGACCTCGGTCACCGTCCCGAGCGCGACGGACAAGGCCGGTCACGAGATGTCGCTCTCCACCGTCAACGGTGACGTCACGGCAGCACGCGACTGAGCGGCGGCGTGCCCGGACCGGCGCCCGGCCCCGGGCCGGTCCGTCAGCGCAGGTCGAGCCGCATCAGAACGCGGGGGTGACCGGCCAGCACCGAGGTGGTGTCGGAGGCGTGGGCGAATCCGGCCCGCTCGAAGTTCTTCCGGATCCCGGCGTACGCCATGGTCAGGTCGACCTCGGCACCACCGTTGTCGAGCGGGTAGGCCTCGATGGCCGGTGCGCCGTGGGAACGGGCGAACTCGACCGCACCCTCGATCAGCGCGTGCGAGATGCCCTTTCCACGGTGGCCTGGGCGCACACGGACGCACCACAGCGACCAGACCGGCAGGGCGTCGACGTGCGGGATCCTGCGGCTGCGCGCGAAGGTGGTGTCCGAGCGCGGCGCCACGGCGGCCCAGCCCACCGGCTCGTCGCCGTCGTAGGCGAGCACTCCGGGCGGAGGCTCCGCACGGCACAGCCCGGCGACGTACTCACCGCGCGCGGGCCCGCGCAGTTCGTTGTTGAGCCTGGACGGGATCCGGTAGCTCAGGCACCAGCAGACGTTGGCCCCGGGTGACTTCGGGCCGACCAGGGTACGGACATCCTCGAAGGCGGAAGCCGGGCGGACTGCGATGGTCATGGCGCCACGATGCCACGGCCCGCGTGGTGACACGCGCATCCCCCGACGACACGGCACCGGACACCGGAACTGCCCGTCCAGGGCTCCGGAAGGCGGCGGGAACCCGATTCGCCGGCTTCGGCCCTCCCGCCTCACGGACAGGTTCACCGGTGCCCGGAGTCCCCGGCCATGAGATCGAGCCAGGTCCGGTACGCCGAGGTGAAGGGTTCCGTGCCGGCGCCCTCACCGCGGCACGCCTCCATGAGCCGGGCACAGGCCTCCAGGGCGCCTTCGACGACGCTCGCGGGGTAGCCGTGACTCACCCGGTGTTCGGCGAACTCCTCCTCGTCCTTGGAGTACGCGTCTCCGCCGCGGAACCGTACGACATCGAGGTCCAGATCGACCGTGCGCAACACGGTGCCGCCGGCGTCCCACACCGGGACGGTGCACACGTCGCAGTAGACCTCGGGGCCCGGTTCCGCGCAGAACGTGGCGATCCACCACTGGTCGCGCGGGACCAGCAGCACGTGGTCGAACCGGTTCGTCCAGCCGCCCCCGGACGCGGCGACGGGGACGCCCCTCGCCGTGCCCAGCCACACACCGTGCTCGTCCTCCCCCAGCCGCACGGCCGTCCACCGTCCGCTGACCCCGCCGTCGTACTTCCGGACGTCGACCAGCACGGACGTTCCCCGAGTCGTCATCCCTCCACCCTGCCCACTCTCCCGGCCGGTAGCCCGGCACGGGTCACGGGTGCGCGCCGGGCCCCTCGGCGTTCGGGGCGAACCGGGTGGGTGAGAGGGCGGTGTCCTCCTCGCCCGGCTCCAGCAGGGTGGCGGCGGCGCCCACGATGAGCGGGTCGGGCCTGCCGACGGCTTCGGCGTCCTTCGCCGCGTAGTCGATGCGCGCGAGGAGGCTGCGCATCGCCTCCAGGCGGGCCCTGCGCTTGTCGTTGCTCTTCACGACGGTCCAGGGCGCGTGCTGGGTGTCGGTGGCACGGAACATGTCGATCTTCGCCGTGGTGTAGTCGTCCCAGCGGTCGAGGGAGTCTATGTCCGTGGGCGAGAGCTTCCACTGGCGTACGGGGTCGACCTGCCGGATGGCGAAGCGGGTGCGCTGCTCGGCGCGGGAGACGGAGAACCAGAACTTGACGACCACCATGCCGTCGTCGACGAGCATCTCCTCGAAGGCCGGGCACTGCCGGAGGAAGAGTTCGTACTCGGACGGGGTGCAGAAGCCCATGACTCGTTCGACGCCGGCCCGGTTGTACCAGGAGCGGTCGAAGAAGACGAGCTCGCCGGGGGCCGGCAGGTGGGCGACGTAGCGCTGGAAGTACCACTGTCCGCGCTCGCGGTCCGTGGGCTTGTCCAGGGCCACGATGCGTGCGCCACGGGGGTTGAGGCGTTCGGTGAAGCGCTGGATGGTGCCGCCCTTGCCGGCCGCGTCCCGGCCTTCGCAGACCACGACGACCCGGGCGCCGGTGTCCTTCGTCCACCGCTGCAGCTTGAGCATCTCGATCTGCAGGACGCGCTTGATCCGCTCGTACTCCTTGCGGCGGATCTTGCGGTCGTACGGGTAGTTCTCCCGCCAGGTCTTGATCGGCCTGCCCGCCTCGTCCAGCAGGATCGGCTGCTCCGGCCTGCTGGTGTCGACGGTCAGGCCGTCCAGCAGCTGCTTCTCCACCCGGTCATGGTCCACACCGTCCAGCGTGTCACCCGACCGGGCCCCACGCCACCAAAGCGGTGCGGGGCCCGGGGAGGGCGATGCCCGGCTACTTCAGCTTCTCGGCGAAGAGCGGGACGACCTTCTCCAGCGCGTAGGCCGTCGAGAGGACCGAGTCGGTGGCGAACGCCTGGCTGATGCCCTGGTCGTCGAAGACCAGGGAGTGCCCGGCCTTCACCGACGGGACGGCCTTGTACAGCGGGTCCTCGCTGATGTCGGTGGCGGGGATGCCGATCGGGGCCATGACCGTCAGGTCGGCGTCGAGGAGGTCCAGGTTCTCCTTGGAGACGGAGACGGAGAAGCCCTCGCCGGCCTTCGCCTCGACGGCCGGGTTGTTCTCGAAGCCGAGACGCTCGACGAAGTCGACCCGCCCGGTGCCGGAGACGTAGGCGCCGAAGCCCTCGGACGTGCGGGAGCCGAGCGTGATCGTGCTGCCCTTGAACTCGGGGTGCGCCTTCACGGCGTCGGCGTACTTCGCCTCGGTGTCCGCGATGAGCTTCTCGCCCTTCTCGGGGACGCCCATGGCGGCGGCGACCATCTCGGCCTGCTTCTCCCACGTCTGCTTGTACTGGTCCCCGCCCTCGGGAACGCCCACGGTCGGGGCGATCTTGCTGAGGGTGTCGTAAC
This sequence comes from Streptomyces sp. NPDC102402, assembly GCF_044765765.1. Taxonomy (NCBI): domain Bacteria; kingdom Bacillati; phylum Actinomycetota; class Actinomycetes; order Kitasatosporales; family Streptomycetaceae; genus Streptomyces; species Streptomyces sp. NPDC102402. The sequence goes on along the minus strand of NZ_JBIWKR010000010.1, from coordinate 56,857 downwards.
GCGTCCGGTCGCCACTGGACTTGGTGTCCAGGATCAGGTCGGGCTGGAGGGCCGCGATCTTCTCGTACTCGGGCTCGAGGGTGCCGATGATCTCGGGCTTCTTCTCGTACATCCCCTTGGCCCACGGTCCGACGCCCTCGCCGCCGAAGGCCAGCCAGTCGCTGGCCCCGACGGGCTGCCCACCGAGTGCGAGGACGGTCTCGGCGTCGCCCCAGCCGAGCGCCACGATGCGCTGGGGTGCCTTGTCGACGGTGATCTCGCCGAACTTCGTCGCGACCTTCGCGGGGAAGGCCCCCTTCGCGGCGCCGTCAGAGGAGGAGGCGGAGCCTGCGTTGTCGTCGGAGGCACCGCAGGCGGTGAGGCCGACGAGGAGGGCCGCCACGACTCCGGCCATCAGGGCCGGGGTGCGACGGGCACGGTGGGAGCGGGGAGCGGAATCGTTCATGCCGCTTAGGCTAGCCTAACCTATGAATGATCAGTGCGCCGGGTGGGCCGCAGCGCCCCGCACGTGGTGGCGGCCCAGCGGCACCACCATCGGCGTGCCCGACGCCGGGTCCTCCATCACCGAGCAGCGCATCCCGAAGACCTCGCCGACCAGGGACTCCGTCACGATGTCGGACGGCCTGCCCTCCGCGAGGATCCGGCCGTCCTTCATCGCCACCATGTGGTCGGCGTACCGGCAGGCCAGATTCAGGTCGTGCAGCACCGCGACCATCGTCACGCCGTGCTCGTGGTTCAGGTCGGTGAGCAGGTCGAGGACGTCGAGCTGGTGGCTGGCGTCCAGGAAGGTCGTCGGCTCGTCCAGGAGCAGGATGTCCGTACGCTGCGCGAGCGCCATTGCGATCCACACCCGCTGGCGCTGCCCGCCGGAGAGCTCGTCCACCGGCCGGTCCGCGAGGTCGAGAGTGCCGGTCGAGAGCAGGGCCTGAGCGACCGCCTCGTCGTCCTCGGGGCTCCAGCGCCGGAACCAGCCCTGGTGCGGGTAACGGCCGCGCCCGACGAGGTCGGAGACCGTGATGCCCTCCGGTGCGGACGGGCTCTGCGGGAGGATGCCGAGCACGGCGGCCACCTCCTTCGTCGCCATCTCCTGGATGCTCCGGCCGTCCAGCAGCACCGCGCCCCGGGACGGCGCGAGCAGCCGGGCCATGGCCCGCAGCAGGGTCGACTTCCCGCAGGCGTTCGGGCCGACGATGACGGTGACGCGGCCCGGCGGGATGCTCACGTCCAGGCCGGAGACGATCTCCCGGTCGCCGTAGGCGAGACGGATGTCCTCGGCTCGAAGAGTGTGCTCAGCCACGGCGGGGCCACGCCTTTCCTGTCGTCCTGCGTCCGTCTCGAAGGTCTTCACGTCAGCCACCCGTGCCCCCGCGGTTGGCGCGGGCCAGGAGCAGCAGCAGGTAGGGGGCGCCGATGATGCTGGTCACCACGCCCACCGGGAGCTGGACCGACGGGAGAAGGTGCTGGGCGCCGAAGTCGGCGACCAGGACGATCAGTGCTCCGGTCAGCGCCGCGTGCGGCAGCGCGGCGCCCCGCCCCGGCACCAGCCGGCGGGCGATCGGGCCGGAGACGAAGGCGACGAAGCCGACGGGTCCCGCGGCCGCCGTGGCGACACCCGCGAGGGCCGTCGCGCAGCCGAGCAGGGCGAGCCTGCCGGGTTCGACCCGGGCGCCGAGACCGGCCGCCGCGTCGTCCCCGAGCTGGAGGGGGCCCAGGGCGCGTGCGGTGAGCGCGGTGAGGGGCACGAGCACGGCGAGTGCGGTCAGCAGGGGCCACACCTGCCCCCAGGAGCGGCCGTTGAGGGTGCCGGTCAGCCAGAGGTACGCCTCCTGCGCGTCGGCGGTGTCCGAGCGGGCCATCACGTACCAGACGACACTGCTCAGCCCGGTGCCGAAGCCCACGCCGATCAGCACGAGGCGCTGGCCCGCGACGCCCTGGCGCCAGGCGAGCAGGTAGATGGCCGCACCGGCGGCCATCGACCCGATCAGGGCGCTCCCGGACAGCGCGATGCCGCTGACCTGGAAGAGCAGCGACGCGGTGACGGCGACCGCGCTCGCACCGGCGCTGATACCGATGACGTCGGGGGCGGCCAGCGGGTTGCGCAGCACGGACTGGAAGACGGCTCCGGACAGGCCGAAACCGATGCCGACGAGGACCGCGAGCAGGGCGCGGGGCAGGCGGAGTTCGAGTACGACGAACCGCGAGCCGCCGTCGCCGCCCCCGAACAGGGTCTCCACGACCTTGCCGATGGGCAGGACCATGTCGCCGACGCCGAGCGAGAGGACGAACATCGCCACCACGGCGACCAGCAGGGCCGCGGCCACGAGGACGGAGCGGCTGCGCCCCCGGCCGCGTACGCGGGCCACGGTCCGTACGGCGTCCGCGAGGCGGGCGTCGGGCGCCTCCCGAAGGCGGGGCGCGGTCACAGCTCGACCTGCTTCCTGCGCCGGACGAGCCAGATGAAGGGGACGCAGCCGATCGCGGCGGTGACCACACCGACCTGCACCTCGCCGGGCGGGGCGATCACGCGGCCGACGATGTCGGCGGCGAGCAGCATCACCGGGGCGAGCACCATGCTGTACGGCAGGACCCACCGGTAGTCGGGGCCGGTGATGAGCCGGGCCGCGTGCGGCACGGCGAGGCCGACGAAGCCGATCGGGCCGGCGACGACGGTCGCCGCACCGCACAGCAGCACCACGGCGAGCGCCGACGTCAGCCGGGCGAGGCCGACCCGCTGGCCGAGGCCGCGGGCCAGGTCGTCGCCGAGGGACAGGGCGTTGAGCTGCGGGCCGAGCAGCAGCGCGAGGACCGCTCCGGCCGCGATGAACGGGGAGACCTGCCACAGGACGTCGCCGTCCCGGGCGGTGAGCGCGCCGAGCTGCCAGAAACGGAAGCGGTCGTAGCTGTCACGGTCCTGGAGGAGGACGGCGCTGGTCACGGAGGTGAGTACGGCGCTCGTGGCCGCGCCCGCCAGGGCCAGCTTCACGGGGGTGGCGCCCTCACGGCCGAGCGAGCCGACACCGTAGACGAGGAGCGCGGCCAGGAGCGCGCCGAGGAAGCCGAACCAGATGTACTGCGTGGCGAGCGTGAACCCGAAGAAGCTGATCGAGCACACCACGGCGACGGAGGCGCCCGCGTTGATGCCGAGGAGCTGTGGATCGGCGAGCGGATTACGGGCGACGCCCTGCATCACCGTGCCCGCGAGGCCGAGCGCCGCACCGGCCAGCAGTCCGGCGGCGGTGCGGGGGATGCGCACTTCCTGGACGATGAGCTGGCCCTTGACGCCGAGGTCCGGGTCGAACACACCGTGCAGTACGTCGCCGAAGGGCACGTCGCCCGAGCCGACGGCGAGGCTCGCCAGGACGGCCAGGAGCAGGACGGCCACGGCGGCGAGGAGTCCGAGGGCCAGGACGGGGCGGCTGCGCGCACGGCGCCGCTCGGCTGTCGGGGCCTTCTGTTCCTTCGCTCCTCGGAGGACCTGGCCGTTCACGGCCGGTACGCCCGGGACGGCGGCATGCGGTGGTGCACTGATCCTGCCCTCGCTCGTCGCCCCCGGGACGGGGCGCACCCGCGAGCATAAGTAAGGTTAGCCTAACAGTGCCTGGTCAGCGTTACGCTGCGGTGCCCCCAACGAGGTACGGAGAACCCCTTGTCCAACGCCGCGCCCGTGGCCCCCGCCACCACCAGCTCCTCCCCCGCCGACGGTCCCCTGGCCGGGGCGGTGCCTCTGGAGTCGGCGGAGCAGCTGCGGGAGATCCTGGGGGAACCCTGGCCGATCGTCATCGACAAGGTTCATGACGAGCTCACCGAGGCCGATCTGGACCTGCTGGCCCGCGCGCCGTTCTGCGCCGTGTCCACGTCGGACGCCGACGGCAACTGCGACACCTCGCCGCGGGGCGGCGAACCGGGCTTCACCCGGGTCCTGGACGCGCGCACCCTGGTGCTGCCCGACCTCCCGGGCAACCGGCGCGGCGACAGCTTCCACAACATCCTGGCCAACCCGCACGTGGGCCTGCTCTACCTGATACCCGGCGTGATGACCGTCCTGCGGGTCAACGGCCGCGCCCGCGTCCTGACGGACGCCCCCTTCTTCGACGAGATGGCGGTCAAGGGCAGGCGGCCCGACCTGGCGCTGGTCGTCGACATCGACGAGATCTACCTGCACTGCCCCGCCTCGCTCAAGCGCTCCGGTGTGTGGGCCCCGGAAACCTGGGAGGGGAAGCCGGCGGAGAAGGCGTCACCGGGCGCGGCCGCCGGCTGATCCTGGCGGTGCTCCGTCAGAAGCCGCCGCCCCCGTCGAACCCGCCACCGCCGCCGAAGCCACCACCGTCACCGAAGCCACCGCCGCCGAAGCCGGAGGAGTCGAAGTCGGAGCCGGAGACGTCACCGCCGCTCCAGTCGCCGCCTCCGCCGCCGCCGAAGTCACCACCGCCGTACTCCGCCGCGTACGCGGGGGTCGCGAGCATCGAGCCGAGCATGGTGCCGACGAGGAGACCGGGGAGCAGGCCTCCGCCGAAGTAGCCGCCGGCCCAGGGGCCGTACGCCGGGCCCGCCTCCCAGTAGGGGCGCCGTCGGCCGTCGCCGACGTCGACGGTGCGGCTCATGGGGTCCCGGCCCTCACGCAGGCGCGCCTCGTCGGCGCCGCAGACCGGGACCTCGCGGGCCGATCCGCCGGACGGTGTCCACAGGACGTCCGCGACGGCGGGGCCGTGGCGCGGGTCGAAGAAGCAGGGCGGGCGACGGGCCGGCAGAGCGCCTCCCGTACGGCGGGCCTCCAGGACGGCGAGTGAGAAGCGGCCGTCCTCCAGGGCCTGGGTCACCCCGCGCACGTCCGAGGGGTGCCGCGCCTCGCCCATGCGGGACTTGGCGTCCTCGTAGGAGTCGAGCGCGCGCTCGTAGTCGATGCGCATCGCGTCGTCGGCGCCCTTCTCGGCGGGGTGGAAGTCCAGCCGATCCAGCGTCTCGCCGTAGGCGGTGATGTCCTCGTCCACGACGACCCGGAGCTTCTCCAGGGCGGCCTGCTCCTCTTTCTCCTTGCGCCTGCGGTTGCGGCGGACGACCGCGAAGGCGGCGCCGCCGCCGAGGACGGCCACCCCGCCCAGGATGATCAGGCCGGCCACCGGGGTGCCGTTGGTCGCGCCGTCGTCCGCGCCGTCCCCGCCGGACCAGGAGGCCGGGGCGCTGCCCTCGGCCTCGTCGACGGCCCGGTCGACGAACGCGTTCAGCTGGGCCGCCGTGCCGGTGTCCGCGCCGGGTGCCTTCACGAGGGTCGTGAGGTTCTCGACGGCCCGGGTCGGCATCACCTGGGGATCGGCGCCCGCGTCGAACCCGTCGCCGAGGCGTACCGCGTAGACGCCGGTGATCCCCGTGTCGGTGCGCAGGTTCTGGAGGAGGTTCTCGGGCGGGTACTGGGAGTTCGCCGGGAGCACGGCCACGAGGACCGGCTTGTCGGCGTCCGTGATCTTCTTCTCCAGGGCGGCCTCCTGGGACGCCGAGAGCTGCCCGGAAGCGGCCGGGTCGACGTACACGGGGCCCTGGCGCAGGGCGCGGGCCGCGTCGTCGATCGTGGCGGGGGCGGCATGGGCAGTGGAGGACATGGCCAGCAGTGCCGCCGAGAGCATCAGCAGCAGGCAGGCCCACAAGGGGACGAGCAGCCTCTTCCGCATACTCCGAAAGTAACCCGAACGGGTGAAAAATGCGTCACCCGCCCGGGTCCCTTCCGTTCTGTTACACGGCTACACGGCGCGGTACGCCGCGCGCAGCTTCGCCACCGCTCCGGTCAGATCACCGGTGAGCAGCAGGTGGTCGGCCTCGGCGAACGGCTTGGACACCGCCTCGGTCAGCTCTCCGCCGGCCTTCCGCTGGACCAGGAGCCTGGCCCGGTCCACGATCTCCTTGCCCACCGCGGTCTTCCCGAGGCCCGTCCGCTCGGCGAGCCGTGCGGCGACGGCGAGAGCGGTGAGGGTGGCTTCGCCGCCCGTCGGCTCCTTCCTCAGGGTGGTCAGTCCCCAGCCGTACGGGAACTGCGGGTCGTACGCCGCGTCGCCGACGTTGATCGGCAGCTGCGACTCGGACTTCGGCCAGGTCACCGGCAGCTGGCCGGTGAAGGCGCGCTTGCCGTAGAGGACGTCGGCGACGCCGTCGCCCTCGGTGCCGGGCAGCCAGGAGGCGACCAGGGCGTCGATGTCACCGAGCTCGTCCCCGATGAGCTGGGGGCGGCCCGAGACGACGAGGACGGCGCACTTCATGGCGGCACAGACCGTGTCGACGGCCTTCTTGTCGGCGTCCGTGAGTTCCAGGTCGTGGCCGTTGCCGACGTCCCCGATGCCCTCGGCGTACGGCGTCTCGCCGACGACCACGACTCCGGCGTCGTATCCGTCGGTCGGGGCGGAGGCGTCCTTGGAGAAGGTGGCCGAGGAGGTGTTCTTCTCGATGCCCTTCAGGATGGTCGTGCCCGTGGTGGTGGCACCGGACGCGCCCTGCCAGCTGACGGTCCAGCCTCCGGCCTGGTTGCCGAGGTCGTCGGCGTTGGACCCGGCGACGTAGACCTTCTGGGACGGCTTGAGCGGAAGCACGGCGCCGTCGTTCTTCAGCAGCACCTGGGACTTCGCGACCGCCTCACGCGCCACCGCCCGGTGTCCGGCCGACCCGACCTCGTCCAGGTTGGACGTGTCCGCGTAGGGCTTCTCGAAGAGGCCGAGGCGGAACTTCTGGGTGAGGATCCGGGACACCGCGTCGTCGATCCGGGCCTGGCCGATCCGGCCGGCGGTGACCTCGTCCTGGAGCGTCTTCGTGAAGTCCTGGTACGCCGTCGGGACCATGATCATGTCGAGTCCGGCGTTGACCGAGGTGCGGACGTCGCTGGCGTAGTCACCGGGGATCTGGTCGATGGCCTGCCAGTCGCTGATGACGAAGCCCTCGAACCCCATCCGGTCCTTGAGCACGCCGTTGATCATCTCGGCGTTGGCGTGCATCTTCACGGGGCCGGCGTCGTCGCCGAGGACGTCGAGCGAGGAGTACGACGGCATGACCGTGCCGACGCCCCGCTTCACGGACTCCGCGAAGGGCGCGAGGTGCACGGCTTCGAGCTCCTGGCGGGTGACCTTGGTGACGCCCTGGTCGATGGTGTACGAGCCGGTGGTGGAGGAGCCGAACTCCGTGCCGCCGTCGCCGACGAAGTGCTTGGCGCTGGCCAGCACCTTGTCGTTGCGGTCGAGGTCCTTGCCCGACGGGCTGCCCTGCATGCCGGTGATGACCGTCTCCATGGCCTCGACCAGGGCCGGGTCCTCGCCGTACGCCTCGTAGGAGCGGCCCCAGCGCTCGTCACGGGTGACGCAGACGCACGGGGCGAAGTCCCACGGGATACCGGTGGCGCGGACCTCGCTCGCGGTGACGGCGCCCGTCTTCTCGGCGAGCTTCGGGTCGCGGCCCGCGCCGATGCCGATGTTGTGCGGCATGATCGTCGAGCCGATCACGTTGTTGTGCCCGTGCACCGCGTCCACTCCGTAGATCAGCGGGATCTGGAAGCGGGTGGCCTGCGCGCGCAGCTGGTAGGCGTCGACCATTTTCGCCCAGGCCTCGGGTGTGTTCGGGGTGGGCACCGAGCCGCCGCCGGAGAGCAGCGAGCCGAGGTCGTACGTCGCGATGTCGCCCTGGGACCGCAGCGCGTTGCGTTCGGCCTGCGTCATCTGGCCGGCCTTCTCCGCCGGTGACATCCGGGAGAGCAGATCGGCGACGCGCTGCTTCACCGGGAGCTTCGCGTTCTGGTAGGGCAGCCCGTGGGCGTCGATGACGACCTGCGGGTTCTCCTTGGGCGCCTTGGCCCCGGTGACGGTGAGCTCCAGCGGGATCGTCTCCGCGGACTCGGCGCCCTTGTCCTTGGCGGTCGCCACGGTGACGGTGTGCGTGGTGCCGGAGGCGGTGCCCGCGGGGAAGGTGTGGGTCCCGGTGACCGGGGTGTAGTCCTTGCCTGACTCGGCGCTGCCGCCCTTGGTCGTGTACGCGACGGTGACGGGCTCCTCGACGGGCACGGAGCCGGTGGTGGCGACGGAGATCCTGATGTCCGCCGTGCCGCCCTCCTTGACCGTGTGCACGGCCGAGTCGACGACGACGCTCGACCTCAGGGCCGGCTCGGCCTTGCCGTACAGCTCGACGGCGTCCATGGCGAAGGAGCCGGGGGCTCCGGTCGGGAGGGTGAGGGCGTAGCCCCACATCTCGTTCAGGCCGAGGACCTGGTCGATACCGCCGACGGGCTGGTAGTCCGCGCGGTAGACGAAGTCCGCGAAGGGGATCTCGACCTGGTGCCACCCCTCCCAGTCGTCGGTGAAGGAGGTCGTCCAGAGCTCGGAGGCGCCGCCGTTCGCGCCGCCGTCCTTGATCTCGAAGTTGATCCGCTTGCCCGAACCGGGCGGCAGGGGTGCGGTGTTCTGGCCGTACCACCAGAAGCGGATGCCCTTGTGGGCGGTCCAGTCCTCCGGCGGCTGGTCGACGGCGAACTCGTGGCTGAGTCCTCCGTAGGCGCTGATGTCGTAGGTGCCGGCCAGGACCTTGGCGCCCTCGGGGGCGTCGGCGCGCTCCTCGAACTTCAGCGCGGGGTGGTCGTCCGCGTCGCCGCCCCAGGTGAACAGGGAGTCGGCGGGCGGGTTCCCGAGGGGGACCTCGCCCTCGAAGCGGTCGACGAGGACGGGTGCGGGGTCCTCGGCGTCGGCCGCGGCGCTGGGGACGGCCCCGGCGAGGAGCGAGGCGAGGACGGTGGCGGCGGCGAGCGCGGCCGTGGCCGGTCTCGCGCGGTGGCGTGCGCGGGCGTGCGGTGTGCGTGGCATGTGCGGCTCTCTTCCGTGAGGTCCGGGGGTTACTTCTGTTCGACCCGCACCCAGTCGATCTCCGCCTTGATGCCGCCCTGCGCGACCCGGTCGACGCTGGACTGCGGGAGACCCCAGTAGGGCTGGGTGACCTTGTTCCACCCGGCGGGATAGGCGCCGCCGAGGGCGAGGTTGAGGATGACGTACTGGTTGTGGTCGAAGACCCACTTGCCGCGGGTCGACTCCAGCTTCTGGCGGGAGGTCTGCTGGACGACGCGGTCGTCGACGGTGAAGGTCATGCCCTCGGGCGTCCATTCGACGCCGTAGGTGTGCCACTGGTCGGCACGGCCGCCGTTCGGATAGGTCTGCTGCCTGCCGATGTTGCCGTCGGCGGAGTAACCGGGGCCGTGGAGGGCGGAGCTGGTCCAGTCGCCGTAGCCGATGTTCTCCATGATGTCGGTCTCGCCGGAGCCGGGCCAGGAGACCGCCGGGTCGTCGACATCGCTGCCCAGCATCCAGAAGGCCGGCCAGTAGCCGTCGCCCACGGGCAGCTTCATACGGGCGCTGACCTTGCCGTAGGTGAAGTCGAACCTGGTGTTGGTGTCGACGCGGCCGGAGGTGAAGTCGAAGGTTCCGTCGGGCGTGGAGGTGCAGCCCTTGCAGTACTTCGACTCCAGGACGAGGGCGCCGTTCTCGGTCCGGATGTTGGCGGGCGAGTCCACGTAGGCCTGCGACTCGCCGTTGACCGGGCCCATCTCCGTACCGGTGCGCACCACACGCCACTTGGAGCGGTCGAGGCCCGGTCCGGTGAAGTCGTCGAAGAACTTCGTGGTGTACGCGCCGCCGGGGTTCTTCGGCAGGGCCGGGTAGGCGGCGTTCGCGCTGCCGCCGGTGCCCCACACCTGCAACTCGTAGAGGGAGTAGCCGAACTGGGCGGTGGAGGGAGCCGGGTTGTAGAAGGAGCGGCGCTCCTTGCCGAGCATCCGGACGTAGCGGCCGGTGGCCGGGGTGGGCAGCGTGATCGTGTCGTGGCGGCCCACCGCGTCGCCCGGGGACTTCACGTCGGCGCGCCGGGCGGCCACCTCGGAGGCCGACGGGCGGTGCACGGTGCGCCAGGTCCTGTTGTCGTCGGAGACCTGGATCTCGTAGTCGACGGCGTAGGCCGCCTCCCAGTACAGGTCGAGACTGCTGATGGTGGAGGTGGCGCCGAGGTCGACGCCGACCCAGCGGTCGGCGTTCCAGTCGGAGGACCAGCGGGACCGGTCGGCCTTGAGGTCCGCCGGCCAGCCGCCGTCGGTGACGTAGGCGGGTGAGTTGCCGGCGTGCTGGTAGAGGTTGCCGAAGGCGGGGTGGTTCAGGGCGAGGTTGGTGCGTGACGTCGACGCGGGGGCCGGCTCGCCGCCGTACACCTGGAAGGAGAAGAGGGAGTAGCCGTAGGGGGTGGCGCGTTCGACGCCGCGCATCCGGACGTAGCGGCCGGTGACCTCCTGCGGGTAGGTGTGGGCGGTGACGGTGCCGCCGGTGCCCTCCGTCTCGGTGTAGAAGTCCGTCCAGGTCGTGCCGTCCTTCGACACTTCGAGGACGTACTTCTTCCCGTAGGCGGCCTCCCACTCCAGCTTCACCTGGTTGACGCGGATCGTGGCGCCCAGATCGATCCGTATCCAGGCGTCGTCGGCGAAGTCGCTCGACCAGCGCGTGGCGGCGTTGCCGTCGGCCGCGGCCCCCGGGGCGACACCGGCGTTCTCGCTGCCGGACGCGGTGACCGCGCCGGGGTTCGCGGCGTAGGCGGACGCGGCTCTGTCGGTGTCCCAGGCCGCCGCGGCGGCCTTCACCGCGGGGTCGGGGGCGGGGGCCGCGAGGGCCATGGGCGTGGTGAGTGCGATCAGGGCGGCCGTGGCGGCGAACAACGTCGTACGAGAGGGCATGTGGGGGTGCTCCTTCTACGGGTCAGTCGGTGCGGGATTCACGCGTGAGGCGGATCGTGTCGCGGTACCACTTGGCGCTGTCCTTGAGGGTCCGCACCTGTGTGTCGTAGTCGACGCGGACGATGCCGAACCGCTTGTCGTAGCCGTAGGCCCACTCGAAGTTGTCCATGAGCGACCAGGCGAAGTAGCCCCTGACGTCGGCGCCCTGCCGGCGTGCCTCGGCCACGGCCTCGATGTGGTCGGCGAGGTAGGCGGTGCGGCCTGTGTCGGGTACGGAGCCGTCGGCGGCGACGGTGTCGTCGAAGGCGGCGCCGTTCTCGGTGATGACGGTCGGCAGCGCGTAGTCGCGCTGGAGCCGCGTCAGCAGGTGGGTGAGCTCGGTCGGGGTGATCTCCCAGTCCATGGCCGTGCGGGGGAGGTCGCGCTCCACCCCGCGGACGACGGGGAGGCCGTCGGAGTCGGTCGGCGATCCCTCCTCGGTGACCCCCGAGAACAGGGCGCCCCGGTAGAAGTTGACGCCGAGGACGTCGAGGGGGGTGGAGACGGCTTCCAGGTCGCCGTCCCGCACGGGCAGCTCGATGCCCTGGGCCGCGAGGTCCTCGACGACGTCCTGCGGGTAGCTCCCGTGGACGATCGGGTCGAGGTAGAGGCGGGTGCCCATGCCGTCGGCGCGGCGGCACGCCTCCCGGTCGGCCTCGCTGTCGGTCTCCGGGGTGGCGGTCCCCAGGTTGAGGGTGATGCCGAGTTCGAGTGGGTTGCTCCCGGCCGCCTCGCGCATCTGCCGGGCGGCGAGGCCGTGCCCCAGGAGCAGGTGGTGGACGGCGCCCATGGCGTCGCCCATGTCGCTGCGACCGGGGGCGTGCGCCCCGTAGGCGTATCCGAGCATCGCCGAGCACCACGGCTCGTTGAGGGTCGTCCAGTGTTCGACCCGGTCGCCGAGTGCCTCGTAGGCGAGCATGGCGTACTCGGCGAACCGCAGGGCGGTGTCGCGGGCCGGCCAGCCGCCCGCGTCCTCCAGCTCCTGCGGGAGGTCCCAGTGGTAGAGGGTGATCCAGGGGGTGACGCCCCGGCCCTGGAGCTCGTCGACGAGCCGCTTGTAGAAGTCGAGACCCTTGGCGTTGGCGGGGCCGCGGCCACCCGGCTGGATGCGCGGCCAGGCCAGCGAGAAGCGGTAGGTGTCGACGCCGAGGCCGGCGATCAGCTCCACGTCCTGGGGCATCCGGTGGTAGTGGTCGCAGGCCACGTCGCCGTGCTCCGCGTGGTGCACGGCACCGGGGACCCGGCAGAAGGTGTCCCAGATCGAGGGCGTGCGGCCGTCCTCCGAGGCCGCGCCCTCGATCTGGTAGGAGGAGGTGGCCACGCCCCAGCGGAAGTCGGCAGGGAGTCCCTGGACGGCGGCGGGCTGCAGGCTGCTGCGGGGCGTGACGAGATTCATGGGTTCTCCGTAACTCCGTCTGTGCTGTGGGGTGGTGAGCGTGGGTGCGAGCGGTCAGTGGTGCAGCCAGCAGGCGACTTCGCGGTCCTGCCCGGCGTCCGGCGCGGCGAGGACCGGGACCTTCCCGGAGCACGGCTCGAAGGCCTTGCCGCAGCGGGGGTGGAAGGCGCAGCCCGCGGGCATCGCGGACAGGTGCGGGGGCGAGCCGGGGATGCCGGTGAGTTCGCGCCGGGGGCCGTGCAGGGCGGGGAAGGAGTGCAGCAGGCCGTCGCTGTACGGGTGGCGGGGGTCGCGGTAGATCTCGGCCGCCCCCGCCTGCTCGACGATCCGGCCGCCGTACATGATCGCGATACGGTCCGAGAACTCGATCAGCAGCGAGATGTCGTGGGTGATGAACACAACGGAGAAGGAGAGCCGCTCCCGGAGTTCGACGAGCTTGCGCAGGATCTGCCGCTGCATCACCACGTCGAGTGCGGTGGTGGGCTCGTCCATGATGACGATCTCGGGTTCCAGCGCGAGCGCCATCGCGATCATCACCCGCTGGCGCATGCCGCCGGAGAGCTGGTGCGGATAGGCGGCGAGCCGGTCGGCGGAGATGCCGACGAGGTTGAGGAGCTCCTCCGCGCGGGCGGTCCGTTCGGCCTTGCGCATGCCGGGACGGTGCGCCTTGAGTACGTCGGTGAGCTGGCTGTGGACGGTGTGCACCGGGTTGAGCGAGTTCATCGCCCCCTGGAACACGATCGACAGCTCCTGCCAGCGGAAGGCGCGCAGCTCGTCCGGGCTGAGGGAGAGGATGTCGACGGGCTCGGCTCCCGGCCGGTGGTAGTGCACGTCACCCCCGGTGATCACCCCGGGAGGCGAGAGCAGCCGGGTGACGGCGTACGCCAGCGTGGACTTGCCCGAACCCGACTCGCCGGCCAGGCCGAGGACTTCACCGCGGTGCAGGGTGAGGTCGATGTCCCGAAGCGCGCGGACGCCGGTCGCGCCGGTGCCGTAGTCGACGTTCAGGCCGCTGATGGTGAGGATCGGCTCGGCGGTCATGCGCTGTGCTCCTTGCTGGGCGTGCCGGGCGATTCGGGGGCGCCGGACGGCGCGGTCTCCGCGCCCGCGGCGGGGCGGGCCACCGGGGTGAAGCCGGGCTGCGCGGACTCCTCCGGGGCGGTGCGGACCACGGGGGTGAAGCCGACCCGCATCCGGACCTTCCGGGAGGAGCCCGTCGCCGTGCGCAGGCGCGGGTTGACGAACTCGTCGATGCCGAAGTTGATGAGGGAGAGCGCGGTGCCCAGCAGGGCGATGCACAGCCCGGCCGGGACGAACCACCACCAGGCGCCCTGGGCCAGGGCCTGGTTGGACTGGGCCCAGAAGAGCACGGTGCCCCAGTTCCAGTGGGAGATGTCGGCGACGCCGATGAAGGCGAGGGTGATCTCCGAGAGGACCGCGAAGATGACGGTGCCGACGAAGCCGGACGCGATGACGGCGGTGAGGTTCGGCATGACCTCGAACAGGATGATCCGCCAGGTCGACTCACCGGTGGCCCGTGCGGCCTCCACGTAGTCGCGGCGCCGGAGCGACAGGGTCTGGGCCCGCAGCACACGCGCCCCCCAGGCCCATGAGGTGAGGGCGATGACGGCGGCGATCAGCAGGTCCCCGGTGTCCTCGACGAAGCTCGCGATGATGATGATCAGCGGCAGGCCGGGGATGACGAGGAAGATGTTGGAGAGCATCGAGAGGATCTCGTCGGCCGCTCCGCCGAGGAACCCCGCGCTGACCCCGATGAGCACGGACAGCACGGTCGCCAGGATGCCGGCCAGGAATCCGACGAGCAGCACGCCGCGGGTGCCGACCAGGATCTGGGACAGGACGTCCTGCCCGGTCTGCGTCGTCCCGAACCAGTGCTCGGAGGAGGGCGGTTGCAGCAGCTGGTCGCTCATCGCGTCCGGGTCGTACGGGGCGAGCCAGGGGCCGGCCACGGCGAGGATCACGAAGAACGCGAGGATCAGCAGCCCGGTGCGGGTCTTCCCTCCGCGCAGGAAGCGGAACCGCGTCCGGCCGGCCGCGGCGGGGGTGGGCGGGTCGTCCAGTACGGCGACGTCGGTGGCGGTGACGGACACAGTCGTCAGGCCTCCTTACGAGTGCGGGGGTCGAGGAGGGCGTAGGCCATGTCGGCCAGCAGGTTCGCGGCGAGCACGGAGAGCGTGATGATCAGGAAGACGCCCTGCATGAGCGGGTAGTCCTTGGCTCCGACGGCCTGGAAGAGCTGGTAGCCGATGCCCGGGTAGGAGAAGACCATCTCGACCAGCAGGGTGCCGCCGACGATGAAGCCCAGCGAGAGGGCGAAGCCCGAGATGTTGGGCAGTACGGCGTTGCGTGCGGCGTAGGAGAACATCACGCGCCGCTCGGACAGCCCCTTGGCCTGCGCGACCATGACGTAGTCCTCGGAGGAGACGGTCACCATCATGTTGCGCATGCCGAGGATCCAGCCGGCGATGGCGCTCAGCACGATCGTCACGCCGGGGAGCACCCCGTGGTAGAGCGCGCTGGAGACGAACGGCCAGTCGAAGGCCGGGATCAAGGAGTTGTCGTACCCTCCGGCGGCCGGGAAGATCTCCCACTTCACCGCGAACAGCGCGATGGCGATGAGGCCCAGCCAGAAGTACGGGATGGCCGAGATGAAGGTGGTCACGGGCAGCAGCCCGTCCAGCCAGGAGCCCCGCCGCCAGCCGCTGTAGACACCGATGCCGGTGCCGAGCAGGAAGCTGATCAGGGTGGTGATGCCGACCAGCGCGAGCGTCCAGGGCAGCGACTGGGAGATCACCTCGGCGACCGGGGTCGGGAAGAAGGTGAAGGAGAGCCCGAGGTCGCCGTCGAGCAGGTGCGACCAGTAGTCGGTGTACTGCGACCAGACGGACTGGTTCTCGTCGAGTCCGAACAGCGCCTTCAGCGAGGCGATGGCGGAGGTGTCGAGCTGCCCCTGGTAGCGGCTCATCAGGGCGTCGACGGGGTCGCCCGGCATCAGGCGCGGGATCAGGAAGTTGATGGTGATGGCGGCCCACGCGGTGACCGCGTAGAAGGCGAGCCGCTGGAGGATGTACTTCACTTCGCTGCTCCCTCGGCGGTGGTGCCGTCGTACAGCCAGCAGGCGGCCCACTGGCCGTCCGCCAGGTCGAAGCGCGGCGGCAGCTCGGTGCGGCAGCGTTCCATGGCCTTCGGACAGCGGGGGTGGAAGCGGCAGCCGGCCGGCGGGGTGATCAGGGAGGGCGGCTCGCCGCTCCCGGTCTCCTCCTGGTCCGCCTCGTCCGCCACCCGGTCGGGGTCCGGCGCGGACGCGATCAGCAGTTGGGTGTAGGGGTGCGCGGGGTGCTGGGTGACGGTCTCGCTGTCGCCGCCCTCGACGATCCGGCCGGCGTACATCACCAGGGTCGTGTCCGCGAAGTAGCGGGCGGACGCGATGTCGTGGGTGATGTAGAGGATCGCGAGGTGCAGTCGCTCCTTGAGGTCGCGCAGCAGGTTGAGGACGCCGAGCCGGATCGACACGTCCAGCATCGAGACCGGCTCGTCCGCGAGGAGGACCTGGGGGTCGGCGCCGAGCGCGCGCGCGATCGCGACGCGCTGGCGCTGCCCTCCCGACAGCTCGTGCGGGAACTTCTCCAGATACTGATGGGGAGGCGTCAGCTGGACGCGTTCCAGCAGAGCCGTCAGATTGGATTCCAGTTCCGCCTCCCCGTCCCCCGCCCGGCCGTGGATCTTCAGGGCGCGGGTCAGGTGGTAGCGCACGGTGTGCACCGGGTTGAGGGAGGCGAAGGGGTCCTGGAAGATCAGCTGGACCTGCTTGACGTATCTGCGGAAGGACCGGCCACGCCCGGCCTTCACCGCCGTGCCGCCCAGCTCGATCTCCCCCGCGGTGAGCGGGTACAGCTGGGCGAGCAGCCGTGCGACGGTGGACTTTCCGGAGCCCGACTCCCCCACCAGCGCCGTGACGGTGCCGCGCCGGAGCTTCAGCGAGACGTCGTCGACGGCGTGGACGGTGCGGCGTCTGCGGGCGACGAGGTCGCCGGCGGTGCGCCGTACGGGGAAGTGCTTGGTGACTCCGCGTGCTTCGAGCACCACGTCGGTCTCGGTGCGCACGTCTGCGGACTGTTCGGTGGTCATGGTCGGTTCTTCCCCGTGCTTGGAGGGTTCGGCAGTTGGGGGGTGGGAGAAGGAGCGGGGTTGGGTGCGTGCAGCTGCAAGGCGGAGGAGGGAGGCAACGCGGAGCGTTGTCGACTGACGACAACGCGGCAGATGTGCGTGCCCGACCCCGCGACGCCGCCCCCAACTGCCGGACCCTCTTACTTGGCGGGCTTCAGGTTCAGCACGACTTCCAGCGCGTCCGGCTGGGTGTGCTGCGGTGCTGCGTACGGGTCCTTCTCGGTGGGCCAGCCCACCCAGTTCTTCGTGGAGTACTCGGCACCGATGGGCGCGGCGGCGGTCGGGACGACCGGGGCCTGGTCGACCATGATCTTCTGCAGCGCGTTCATGGCCTTGGTGCGCGTCGGGTCGTCCGTGGCGTTGGCGTACTCCTTCAGTGCGGCGGTGGCCTCGGGGCTCTTGAAGCGGCCGAAGTTGCCGAGCTGAGAGGGCTTGCCGATGGGCTGGAGGATCGCCCCGTCCATGATGTTCTGGTACATGTCGTAGGGCGTGGCGCCGCTGTTGGTCCAGTGCAGGGTGGCGTCGAAGTTGCCGGCGGCGACGTCGTTGGTCCATGCCTCGGCGGTCTGGGTCTTGACCTTGGCCTCGATACCCAGCTGCTTGATGTTGTCCTTGATGATCGAGAGCCCGGTGATGTAGTCGTTCCATCCGGCCGGGTCGGTGAAGGTCAGCTTCACGGGCTTGCCGCCCGGGTCCTTCAGGACGCCGCCGCTCAGCTTGAAGCCGGCGTCCTTGAGGAGCGCCTTGGCGCCGTCCACGTCCGGCGCCGTGGTGGCGTTCTTGTACTCCGGAGCGAGGAACGGCTCACCGGCCGGCAGCGGGATGCCGGTCGGGCTGCTGATCTCCGGGTAGAGCGTCGCCTGGGCCTGCACGTGGATCGCCTTGCGGTCGATGACCATGGCCATCGCCTTGCGCAGGGCCGGGTTGTCGAACGGCTTGCGGGCGGTGTTGAACCACAGGCCGTGGATGCCGAGCCCCGAGGGGAACCAGAGCTTGTGGTTCTTCGGGTCCTTGGCGACGTACAGCTGCTTGTAGTTCGGCATGAAGACGAACGACCACTCGAGCTTGCCGTTGGCCAGGGCCGTGGTCGCGGCACTGTTGTCGTTGTACGTGCTGTAGCGCAGCTCCTTGACCTTGGTCTTGCCCTTCCAGTAGGTGGGCGTGGCGGTCAGGGTGGTGGTCTGGGGGGTGAAGGTCTTCAGCTTGTACGGGCCGGAGCCGACCGGGGTGCGGTTGGGCCAGGTCTCCGGGTTCTCGACCTTCTCCCAGATGTGCTTGGGCACGACGTAGGTCGTGATGATCTTGTTCTGGTTGACGAACTGGGATTCCTTGAAGGTCAGGACGACCTTCTTGCCCTCGACCGCGACGCCGTCGTACGGGATGCCGTTGCCGTTGAGCGCCGGGTGCTTCTTCAGCAGCTCGAAGGTGAAGGCGACGTCCTCGGCGGTCAGCGGCTTCCCGTCGGCCCACTTGGCCCGCTCGTCCAGCGTGAAGGTGACCTTGGTGAAGTTGGACTCCCAGTCCCACGCTGTCGCCAGCCACGGGTCCGCCTTGTCGGTGGGGCGGATCTGGTTCGTCATCGCGAGCGGCTCGTAGATCATGAACCGGTAGCCGAGGGTGGCGCTCGCCGAGGTGGCCAGGAAGGGGTTGCTGTTGTTCGTCTGCGGTCCGTCGGGCTTCCCGAGGTTCAGTACGCCGGAGGCCCCGGCACCCCCCTTGTTGGCACCCGAGTTGGCGGACGAGCAGCCGGCGGCGAGCGCGACCACCGCTATGGCGGCTGAGAGCGCTCTCAGAGTGTGACGACGGCGTACGGACATGGCGACTCCAGGAGGACTGCGGGTCTGGGAGATCCGGCGGTGTGGGCAGCGCTCGACGCGCGGGTGCGGGTGGTGCGGGTACCGGTGTGGCTGGTTCGGGGATGCGGGCGGACGACCGGCGGGGCCGGGTCCGTTACGGCGCCGAGTGGCGCACGACCAGTTCGGTGGGCAGCACGACCGGTCCGTCCGGTACGGCGGTGCCGCCGAGGTGGGAGAGGAGCAGCCGGGCCGCCGCCTCGCCCATCTGCCGGGTGGGCTGGTGCACGGTGGTGAGGGGCGGTTCGGTGTGTTCGGCCATCGGGATGTCGTCGAAGCCGACCACCGCGATGTCGTCGGGTACGCGGCGGCCGGCAGCTCTCAGGGCACGCAGGACCCCGGCCGCGGTGATGTCGTTGTGGGCGAAGACCGAGTCGAACTCCGTTCCTGACGCAAGGAGTTCCTCCACGACGAGCCGGCCGCGGCTCTCGGTGAAGTCCCCGTCCACGACCAGCCGGGTGGGCAGGACCGACTGGAAGCCCGCGAGCCTGTCGCGCACGCAGCCGAAGTGCTTCGGGCCGGTGACGACCAGGGGCCTGGTGCGCCCCGCGGCCCGCAGGTGACGGGCGGCTGACGCTCCTCCTTCGTGATTGGTGGTCACGACGGAGGGGAATTCCGGGTGGTGGCCCCGGTCGTCGATCAGCACGATCGGCAGGCCGGAGCGGTGGAGTTCGGTGAGCTGGTCGAGCGTGTTCTCCGGTTCGACGACCACGAGCCCGTCGAAGGCGCGCGCCGACACCTGGGTGGTGAAGCGCTTGACGGACTCCGCCCCCCGGGTGCACGTGAAGAGCAGCAGACCGTAGTCCGCGGCCTCTACGGTGTCGACGATCCCCTGCAGCACCTCGCCCATCCACGGCCAGGTGAACGACGGCACCAGCAGACCGACCGTACGACTGCGGCCGCGCGCCAGTCCGACGGCGCCGGAGCTGGGTACGTAGCCGAGGTCTGCGATCACTTCACGAACACGGGCCGCCGTCGAACCGTCCACTTCGCCCTTGAGATTGATGACCCGCGAGACGGTCGTCTTGCTGACGCCGGCCTCACGGGCGACATCGGCGATGGTGACACGCAACGGAGCCTCCAGGGACAAGGCAGGACAGAGGGGCGACGGGCTTCGGTACCGGTTCCGCAACCGGTACCGGAACCGGTACCGGCGTTGCGGCTGGAGTTAACCCCGCTGGAACAGAGGCGTCAATACTTCACACCGAGATTGGTCCGTACCCATGATCGAAGCAGGTGTGGAAGCCCTTTCGTTCACCTCTTGAACCCACCGAGCCTATTGACGCGGGCACACAACGTGCCGTTCACTCACGCTCGTTCGACGGGGCCGCACCCGCGCACGGGGCGGGAGGACGGAACGGCGGACGAAGACGCGCGGAGCCGCGCGGCTGCCCGGGAGGGGGAACTTCGTGAGCGGTCCTGAGACCCGCCGGACTCGGCACGGCCGGGCCCGGTGCACCACCGTCCCGGCAGGTCCGGCGCCCGGAAGGCCACCGATACCGGACCGCGGTCACCTCACGCGTCCTGCCGCACGGAGCAGCCGCAGATCTCCGGGGTGGTGATCTTTTTCCAGTCCGTGCCGAAACTGTCGTCGCCCCAGCGCGGGTCGCCCAGTTCGTAGCGGCAGCGTCCCTCCCGGTGGTGCGAGCGGGCGTGGCGGCACGCCCCGCACCTCGGCACCGGGGAGACGTACGGACACCTCCGGAGCGTGCTGCGGATGAGCATCACGACAGCCACGAAGGCGCCGATGACGACGATGATCCCGCCGATGACCACGATGTGACAGGCACTCATCTTCGATTGCACGCCCCGTTGCCGTAGGAACGGCTCCAGTGTGCGGGAGAACGTGCGTTCGCTCCGGACCGGCCGGGGCGCGCCGCGTCCGGCTCCGGACACGGAACCGTGCCGGAGCCGCCGGACAGAAGTGGCGGCTCCGGCAGCCGGTGCCGTCAGTCCGTCGGCTCGACGCCCGCGCGCAGCAGGCCGTAGGTGTACGCGTCCTCCAGTGCCTGCCAGGACGCCGCGATGACGTTCTCGGCCACGCCGACCGTCGCCCAGTCCCCCGTCCCGTCGCCCGTGGTGATCAGTACGCGGGTGGTGGAGTCGGTGCCGGTGCGGCCTTCCAGGATGCGGACCTTGTAGTCGATCAGCTCCAGCTTGGCGAGCTGTGGGTAGATCCGCTCCAGGCCGACGCGCAGGGCCCGGTCCAGGGCGTTGACCGGGCCGTTCCCCTCGGCGGTGGCGACGATCCGCTCGCCCTTGGCCCAGAGCTTCACGGTCGCCTCGTTGGCGTGCGTGCCGTCGGGGCGGTCCTCGACGATCGCCCGCCAGGACTCGACGCGGAAGTAGCGGCGGGGCCTGCCGTCGACCTCGGCACGCAGCAGCAACTCGAAGGAGGCGTCGGCCGCCTCGTAGGTGTAGCCCTTGAGCTCGCGCTCCTTGACCCGCTCGACGACGCGTCCGACGAGGGCGCGGTCCTCGCCCAGGTCGATGCCGAGCTCCTTGCCCTTGAGCTCGATGGAGGCCCGGCCGGCCATGTCGGAGACGAGCATCCGCATGGTGTTGCCGACGCGCTCCGGGTCGATGTGCTGGTAGAGGTCCGGGTCGACCTTGATCGCGGAGGCGTGCAGACCGGCCTTGTGCGCGAACGCGGAGACACCCACGTACGGCTGGTGGGTCGAGGGCGTGAGGTTGACGACCTCGGCGATGGCGTGCGAGATCCGGGTCATGTCGGCGAGCGCGCCCTCGGGCAGGACGGTCTTGCCGTACTTGAGTTCCAGCGCGGCGACGACGGGGAAGAGGTTGGCGTTGCCGACCCGCTCGCCGTAGCCGTTGGCGGTGCACTGCACATGGGTGGCACCGGCGTCGACGGCGGCCAGGGTGTTGGCGACGGCGCAGCCCGTGTCGTCCTGGGCGTGGATGCCGAGCCGGGCGCCGGTGTCGGCGAGGACGGTGGAGACGACGGCCTGGACCTGGGCCGGGAGCATCCCGCCGTTGGTGTCGCAGAGGATGACCACCTCGGCACCGGCCTCGTGGGCGGTGCGTACGACCGACTTGGCGTACTCGGCGTCGGCCCGGTAGCCGTCGAAGAAGTGCTCGCAGTCGACGAAGACCCGGCGTCCCTGCTCCCGGAGGTGGGAGACGGTGTCGCGGACCATCTCCAGGTTCTCCTCGAGCGTGGTGCGCAGGGCCAGTTCCACATGACGGTCGTGGGACTTGGCGACCAGCGTGATCACCGGGGCGCCCGAGTCCAGGAGCGCCCGGACCTGCGGGTCCTCGGCGGCCTTGCCGCCGGCCCTGCGGGTCGCGCCGAAGGCGACGAGCTGGGCGTGCTCGAAGACGATCTCCTGCTGGGCGCGGGCGAAGAACTCGGTGTCACGCGGGTTGGCGCCGGGCCAGCCGCCCTCGATGAAGCCCACGCCGAAGTCGTCCAGATGCCGCGCGATGGTCAGTTTGTCCGCGACCGTCAGGTTGATGCCTTCACGCTGCGCACCGTCGCGCAGGGTGGTGTCGAAGACATGGAACGTGTCGTCGGGGGCTGTGGCCTTGGTGGTCATGCTGTGGTGACTCCTGTCGGGTGAGCGGATCCGGACGAATCGGCTCCACTTGCCCCCATCATCTCGCGTGCCTCGCTCCGGCCGTGGTGGGGGCCGGAAAACGAAAAAACCCCTCGCGGGTGCGAGAGGTCTGCGCGCGGGTCTGGGGCACGATGTCCGTTCCGTACGTGGTGGTACGGGACGGTCACTGCGGACCGGCGCGCCTGCTGCCGATAATCATGGCGAACGAGGACACGCACGCAGTCTGGCACAGTGCCCCTCCGGCGTCCCGGCCCGTCTCAGGATGCGGGCGTGACGTCCGTCGCACCGGAGGCGGCGGGTGGCGTGAGCGTCTCGTCCGCGTACCGGCGCATCTGGTCCAGGACCTGCGCCCGTCCGGTGCCGGGGATTCCGACGGTGACGTGCACGCTGAACCCGTCCATCAGGGCCCGCAGGCGGGTCGCGGCCCGGTCGGTGTCGACGTCGGCGAACTCGCCGCTGCCGATGCCGTCGGCCAGCAGCTCCGTCAGGTCGCGGTGCCAGGCTCCCTCGATGGCGGCCTGCCGGGCCCGGTCGGCCTCGTCGGCGTCCTGCGAGCGGTTCCAGACCTCCAGCCAGAGCGTCCAGTGCGGGTCGCGGTGGCCGTCGGGGACGTACAGCGCGATGTAGGCGTCGAGCCGCTCCCGGGCGGTTCCGGGCCCGGAGAGCAGGGCGGTGCGTTCGGCGCCCAGCCGCGCCTCGCTCCACTCCAGGGTCTGCAGCAGCAGTTCGTCCTTGGTGCGGAAGTAGTAGAGGAGGTGCCCGCTGCTCATCCCCACCTCACGGCCCAGCCCGGCCATGGTGAGCCCGTCGAGCCCGCGTTCGGCGACGGTGGCCATGACGGCGGCGAGCACGTCCTCCCTGGGCGGGGCGATGTTGCGACGGCGGGTTCGGGTCACGGTCTCAGGTCCTGGGCTGTTGCTGCGTGATGCAGTGGATGCCTCCACCACCGGCAAAGATCGTACGGGCGTCGACGAGTGTCACCGTACGGTCCGGGAAGAGGTCGCCGAAGACGGCCGCCGCCTCCTCGTCCCTCGGATCGTCGAAGGCGCAGAGGACCACCCCGCCGTTGCAGAGGTAGTGGTTGATGTAGGAGTGGTCGGCCCACGCGCCGTCGGCGTCCCGGAGCGCGGCGGGCGCCGGTATCCCGACCACCTCGAGCGCGCGGCCCCGGGCGTCGGTGGCGGCCCGCAGGATCCGGACCGTCTCACGGGTGATCGCGTGGTCCGGGTGGGAGGGGTCGGGCTGGACATGGGCGACGACCACACCGGGGCGGGCGAACGCGGCGACGATGTCGACATGCCCGAGGGTGCCGTACGTGCCGTAGTCGCCGGTGAGGCCACGCGGCAGCCAGATCGCCTTCTCCGTGCCGAGGCGGGCGTGGATCTCGTCCTCGACGGCCTGCCGGCTCCAGCCGGGGTTGCGCTCCCCGCCCAGCTGGACCGTCTCGGTGAGCAGGACGGTGCCCTCGCCGTCGACGTGGATCGCACCGCCCTCGTTGACCAGCGGCGAGCTGTGCACAGGGACTCCGGCCAGCTCGGCGACGCCCCGCGCGATGTGCCGGTCGTGCTCCCAGCGGGCCCAGCCCTGACCACCCCAGCCGTTGAACGTCCAGTCCACCGCCGCCAGTCGCCCACTCGCGTCGTCGACGACGAAGGTCGGCCCGATGTCCCGCATCCACGCGTCGTCGAGAGGACGTACGGCCGTGTCGACGTCCGGGCCGAGGAGTGCGCGGGCGCCGTCCTCCTGCCCGGGGCCCACGATCACGGTGACCGGCTCGAAGCGGCGTACGGCACGCGCGACGGAGGCCCACGCGGCGCGGGCCTCGTCGAGCTCGGCGGGGGTGGCGAAGGTGGGGTTGGGGCCGGGCCAGGCCATCCAGGTGCGCTCGTGCGGGGCCCATTCGGGCGGCATGCGGAAGGTCATTGCGGTCCCTAGAGGAAGTAGAGGCGGTTCAGGGAGACGGATTCGGCGGCCGGTGAGCGCAGCGGGTCGCCGTCGAGGGTGACGAGACCCGTCTCCCCGTCGACGCCGACCTGTCCGGTACGGGAGTTGAGGCGCAGGTCGGCGGGACCGATGCCGCGCGTGTTCCGGACGCCCACGCGGCGGCGGCGGGTGGGCATCAGGTCCGAACCGAGCTGGGTGGCGGCCTGGGAGACGAAGGCGACGGAGAGGTCGGCGGGAGTCGCCCCGTACGCGCCGAACTGAGGTCCGAGGACGAGGGGTTCGCAGGTGTCCGTGGCGGCGTTCGGGTCACCGGTGACCCCGTAGGCGGGGAAGCCGGCCTTCAGGACCAGCTGGGGCTTCGCGCCGAAGAACTCGGGGCGCCAGAGGACGATGTCGGCGAGCTTCCCGGTCTCGATGGAGCCGACCTCGTGGGAGATGCCGTGGGCGATGGAGGGGTTGATGGTGAGCTTGGCCATGTAGCGCAGCACCCGGGCGTTGTCGTCGCCCGGGCCGTCGCCCTCCATCGGGCCGAGCTCGGCCTTCATCTTCGCGGCCATGGCGAAGGTGCGGCGTACGGTCTCCCCGGCCCGGCCCATGCCCTGCGCGTCGGACGAGGTGATGCCGATGGCGCCCAGGTCGTGGAGCACGTCCTCGGCGCCCATGGTCCCGGCCCTGATCCGGTCACGGGCCATGGCGGCGTCGCCGGGGAGGTCGGTCTTGAGGTCGTGGACGGAGACGATCATGCCGTAGTGCTCGGCGACGGCGTCCCGGCCGAAGGGGAGGGTCGGGTTGGTGGACGAGCCGATGACGTTCGCGACACCCGCCATCTTCAGGACGTTCGGCACGTGCCCGCCGCCGCAGCCCTCGATGTGGAAGGCGTGGATCGTGCGGCCCTCGAGCACGCTCAGGGTGTCCTCGACGGACAGGCACTCGTTCAGCCCGTCGCTGTGGAGGGCCACCTGGACGTCGTACTCCTCGGCGACCCGCAGGGCGGTGTCCAGGGCACGGGTGTGGGCGCCCATGTCCTCGTGGACCTTGAAGCCGCAGGCGCCGCCCTCGGCGAGGGCCTCCACCAGCGGGGCCTCGTGGGAGGACGAACCGCGGCCCAGGAAACCGATGTTGACGGGCCAGGCGTCGAAGGCGCCGAAGGCGTGGCGGAGCGCCCAGGGGGAGTTGACCCCGACGCCCCAGACCGGGCCGAACTCCTGGCCGATGACCGTGGTGACACCGGAGGCCAGGGACGCTTCCATGATGCGCGGGGAGAGCAGATGGACGTGGGGGTCCACCGCCCCGGCCGTCGCGATCATCCCCTCGCCGGAGACGATGGTCGTACCCGTGCCGACGACCACGTCGACCCCGTCGAGGGTGTCGGGGTTGCCTGCCCTGCCGATCGCGGCGATGCGGCCCTCGCGGATACCGACCGAGACCTTCCGGATGCCCAGCACGGCATCGATGACCAGCACGTTGCTGATGACGACGTCGCAGGTGTCCCGGACGGCGGCGGCCTTGAGGTGCAGGCCGTCCCGGGCCGTCTTGCCGAATCCGGCGAGGAACTCGTCCCCCGGCTTCTGGGCGTCGGACTCCACCCGGACGGTCAGCCCGGAGTCGCCGAGCCTGACCCGGTCACCGGCGCGTGGCCCGTGCACCGAGGCGTACTCGTAGGGGTCCATCAGTTCTCCTCCTCCGCTCCGAGGTAGCCGCAGGCCGCAGCCCTGCGCAGTGCCTCCTCCTTGGCACCCGGCGCGTCCAGGGGCCCGTCCACGAGGCCGGCGAAGCCGATCGCCACCCGGCCTCCCCCGATGGGGACGAGTGGCGCCTCTGCGGTCTCCCCCGGTCCGAAGCGGACGGAGGACCCGGCCGGCACGCCCAGCCGCATCCCGTACGCCGCCGCGCGGTCGAAGTGGAGCCGGGGGTTGGCCTCGAAGAAGTGGAAGTGGGACGTGACGCTGACCGGGACGGTCGCGGTGTTCCGCACGGTGAGGCGCACGGCCGGTTCCGGCTCGGGCGTCGCGGGCCCGGGGAGCAGGGCTCCGGGGGCCTCGTCGCCGAGCGTGGAGCCGGCGAGGGGGCCGCTCACGACGGCGAGCCGGGAACCGTCGTCGAACACGGCCTCCACATGGACCTCGGTGACCACGTCGGCCACGCCGGGCAGCACGTCGTCCGGCCCCAGGACGGCCCGGGCGGCCTCGATCGCCTCGGCCAGCCTGCGTCCGTCCCTGGCCGCCTCGCAGACGGTGTCCGCGATCAGGGCCGTCGCCTCGGGGACGTTGAGCCGCAGGCCCCGGGCGCGCCGCGCCCTGGCCAGCTCGGCGGCTCCGAAGAGCAGCAGCCGGTCACGTTCGGTGGGGGTCAGTCGCACGTACACGCACCTCCTGGTTCGAGCAGCACTCTAACCACGTTTAGAGCGACGCTCAAACAGGGGGGTGACGTGGAACGGGCACCGGAACGCCGAAGGCCGCGCCCCCCGGTGAGGGGGCGCGGCCTTCGTGGGTGACGGGTGGTGACTAGCCGAGCTCGTGCATCCAGCCGTGGGTGTCCTCGGCGATGCCGCGCTGGATGTCGAGCAGGCGCTCGCGCAGCTTCACGGTGACCTCACCGGGGGTGCCGTCGCCCTGGGTCCACTCGCCGTCGGCGGACTTCACGGTGCCGACGGGCGTGATCACGGCGGCCGTGCCGCAGGCGAAGACCTCGGTGAGGGTGCCGTTCTCGGTGTCGGCGCGCCACTGGTCGATGGAGACGCGGCCCTCCTCGGAGGCGTAGCCGAGGTCACGGGCGACGGTGAGGAGGGAGTCACGGGTGACGCCGGCGAGCAGCGACCCGGTGAGCGAGGGGGTGACGATCCGCTTGCTCCCGTCCTCCTGGCCGTACACGAAGTAGAGGTTCATGCCGCCCAGCTCCTCGACCCACCTGTGCTCGACGGCGTCGAGGTAGGCGACCTGGTCGCAGCCGTGCGCGGCGGCCTCGGCCTGGGCGAGGAGGGAGGCCGCGTAGTTGCCTCCGGTCTTGGCGTCACCCACGCCGCCGGGAACGGCGCGGACCCGGTCCTGGGAGAGCCAGATGGAGACCGGCTTCACGCCGCCGGGGAAGTAGGCGCCGGCGGGGGAGGCGATGACGATGAAGAGGTACTCGTTGGCCGGCCGGACACCGAGACCGACCTCGGCGGCGATCATGAACGGGCGCAGGTAGAGGGACTCCTCGCCGCCGTGCGGCGGGACCCATGCCTGGTCCTGCTGGACCAGGACGTCGCAGGCCTCGATGAAGGTCTCGACCGGCAGCTCGGGCATGGCGAGACGGGCGGCGGACCGCTGGAAGCGGGCGGCGTTGGCCTCCGGGCGGAAGGTGGCGACCGTGCCGTCGGGCTGCCGGTAGGCCTTGAGGCCCTCGAAGATCTCCTGCGCGTAGTGCAGGGTCATGTTGGCCGGGTCGAGCGACAGCGGCCCGTAGGGCACGAGCTGGGCGTCGTGCCAGCCGCGGCCCTCGGTCCAGCGGATCGTCACCATGTGGTCGGTGAAGTAGCGGCCGAATCCGGGGTTGGCCATGGCCGCCTGGCGCTCCGCGTCGGACAGCGGGTTCGAGGAGGGCTTGAGCTCGATCGTGGGCGTCGTCATGAGTGCGTGTCCTTCACCGGTCTTGTGTGTGATGGACCGCGCTCACGCCCGCCCCCGCCCGGCGGCTGCCGGGGCAGGTTGTAGGACGTCCGAGCTCTACCGCGAGCCGCGGTCCCGTTCGATTATCTCCCGGGGGCGGCTCTGCACGAAATGACGTGATTGCGGTGACGTTCGAGGGCGACGCGAAAACGCGGTCCAGGGGTCGATGGTGGCACCCGGAGACCGCGAGGTGAAGCCGCCGGGTGCGGTCGCGACCCGGCGGCTTCGAAGTGGAGACGTCGGGTCAGCTCGCTACGCGTACCGCGAGCGCGTCGCCGATCTCGTCGGTGGTGCGCGCCTGCTTGCCGTCACGCTCCGCGAGATCGGCGGAGACGGCCTCCTCGATGCGCACGGCCTCGGCCTCGTAGCCGAGGTGGCGCAGCAGGAGGGCGACGGAGAGGATCGTGGCCGTCGGGTCGGCCTTGCCCTGGCCCGCGATGTCGGGCGCGGTGCCGTGCACCGGCTCGAACATGGACGGGAAGGCGCCCGTCGGGTTGATGTTGCCGGACGCCGCCAGGCCGATGCCGCCGGTCACGGCCGCGGCCAGGTCGGTGAGGATGTCACCGAAGAGGTTGTCGGTGACGATGACGTCGAAGCGCTCCGGCTGGGTGACGAAGAAGATCGTCGCGGCGTCGACGTGCAGGTAGTCGGTGGTGACCTCGGGGTACTCGGCCGCGACCTTGTCGAAGGTGTTCTTCCACAGGTGGCCGGCGTACACGAGGACGTTGTTCTTGTGGACCAGCGTCAGCTTCTTGCGCGGGCGGGCGGCGGCACGCGCGAAGGCGTCACGCACGACACGCTCGACACCGTAGGCGGTGTTGACGCTGACCTCGGTGGCGACCTCGTGCTCCGTGCCGGTGCGCAGGGAGCCGCCGTTGCCCGTGTACGGACCCTCGGTGCCCTCGCGGACGACGACGAAGTCGATCTCGGGGCGGCCGGCCAGCGGGGTCGCGGTGTTCGGGAAGAGCTTCGACGGCCGCAGGTTGATGAAGTGGTCGAAGGCGAAGCGGAGCTTCAGCAGCAGACCGCGCTCCAGCACTCCGGACGGCACCGACGGGTCGCCGATGGCGCCGAGCAGGATGGCGTCATGGCCCTTGAGGGCTTCCAGCTCCGCGTCCGGGAGGGTCTCACCGGTGCGGTGCCAGCGCTGGGCGCCGAGGTCGTACTCCTTGGTCTCCAGCTTCACATCCTGCGGGAGAACAGCGTTGAGAACCTTGAGGCCCTGGGTGACGACCTCCTGGCCGATACCGTCGCCGGGGATCACTGCGAGATCGATGCTGCGAGACATAGAGGCACCCTAGCCTTCCGTCCCACCCCATGACATTCAATGTCCACGATACGGACACGGTGTCCGCCCGGACGCGGCCGCCAGGGGGTGGGGCCTCCCCTCAGTGACCCGTGGAGCCGCCGTTGTCACGGCGGTCGAGGGCGCGCTGCAGGGCGGCGGAGGCGTTCTTGCGCTCCGACTCGGCGGGGCGGGGGGTGCGGCGGACGCGGCGGACACTGGTCTCGGCCATGAGGGATCGGCTCCTTGAGATCGCGTGGATTTCGGGATCGGGACTTCGCGCGGACGGATGTCGGGATCGGGATTTCGAAGCGCCTGAAGGGGCGGGGGGCGAATGCCGCAGGGGTTACCTGCTCCGGGCACGCCCACACACGCCGGTCGCTGGATCAGCGATTCGTTCGGCTCCTACAAAGTTAGGACAGCGTGGCCCGTCTGTCTCTACAGATACTCGGACTTCCTACTATCTGAGACGGCCGGACGCCCGGCTCCCGCCGGCCGGGACGGCGGGAGCCTCAGAGCGCCACGGTGAGCTGCGCCTCGATGTGCGCGCGCAGGACACCTGCCATGTCCGTCGCGCAGTCGCTGAGCAGCCACTGCACCTGGAGCCCGTCCATCAGCGCGATGAGCTGGGGTCCCGCGTCGTCGGGCTCGACCCCGGACCGCAGTGAGCCCTCCTGGCGCACCTGCGCGTAGGCCAGCCGGGCGCCCGCGACCGAGTTCTCGTAGCGGCGCACGAAGTACCCGTGGGCGGGGTGGTCGGCGGCCGTCGCCTCGGCGGAGACCACCGAGAACAGCTCGACGATCCCCCGCCGGGCGGCGTTCAGCTCGGCCAGCTCGGCGAACCGGCGCAGCCGCCGCACGCCCGTGGTGCCGCCGAGCGAGAGCCACTCGTCGTCCACGTCGTCACGGTGCTCCAGCACGGCGAGCAGCAGCGCCTCCTTGGTCGGGAAGTGGTGCAACAGGCCGGTGTGCGAGATGCCGCACCGCGTCGCGATCACCCGGAGCGACGCGCCACGGTAGCCCGCCTCGCCGAACAGGGACATGGCCTGCTCGAGGATCTCGCGCCGCTTCGCACGGCCCTTCGCGTAGCCGCGGGTCGCTTCGGCCGTCACTCGCCACTCTCCCGGTCCGCCGGCGTCGGTCCGTCCGGCTCTTCGGTACGTCGGATTCCCATGCGTGCGACCTCCGGCGGATTCCGCCCCCGGGGATCCTGAACCCGGAGATACTTACCAGGTGGTCGGTATTGACTCTATGGTGAACGCGAACCGTGTCGCGAAAGGACCCCCCGTGTCCCCCTCCCTGCCCTATCTCGACCCCTCTCTCCCCGTGGCGGAGCGGGTCGCCGACCTCCTGGGGCGCATGACGCTGCCCGAGAAGGTCGGCCAGATGCTCCAGCTGAACGCCAAGGAAGGCGTGCGGCACTTCGTCGAGGACCTGCACGTGGGGTCGATCCTGCACACCTCGCCGGAGCGGGTCCTGGAGGCCGCCGAACTGACCGACCGGTCCCGGCTGCGCATCCCGCTGCTGGTCGCGGAGGACTGCATCCACGGGCACTCCTTCTGGGAGGGCGCCACGATCTACCCCACCCAGCTCGGCATGGCCGCGAGCTGGGACCCGGAGCTCCTGGAGCGCGTCGCGAGGGCCACGGCCGTCGAGGTCGCGGCGACGGGCGTCCACTGGACGTTCTCGCCGGTGCTCTGCATCACCCGGGACCTGCGCTGGGGCCGGGTCAGTGAGACCTTCGGCGAGGACCCCTACCTGATCGGGGAGCTGGCGTCGGCGATGGTGCGCGGGTACCAGGGCGACGGCTTGGCCGACCCGACCGCGATCCTGGCCTCGGCCAAGCACTTCGCGGGGTACTCCGAGACACAGGGCGGCCGGGACGCCAGCGAGGCGGACATCTCGCGGCGCAAGCTGCGGTCCTGGTTCCTGCCGCCGTTCGAGCGGGTCGCCAAGGAGGGGTGCCGGACGTTCATGCTCGGCTACCAGTCCATGGACGGCGTGCCGATCACGGTCAACGACTGGCTGCTCAACGACGTGCTGCGCGAGGAGTGGGGCTACACCGGGACCCTGGTGACCGACTGGGACAACGTCGGCCGCATGGTGTGGGAGCAGAAGGTGTACGCCGACTACGCGCAGGCCGCCGCCGCGGCGGTCCGCGCGGGCAACGACATGGTGATGGCGACCGAGGGGTTCTTCGAGGGCGCCCTGGAAGCGGTCGGGAACGGCACGCTGGGCGAGGCCGAGATCGACGCGGCCGTGCGCCGCGTCCTGACGCTCAAGTTCGAGCTCGGCCTGTTCGAGGACCCGCGCCGCCCCGACACCGCCCGCCAGGCGGAGATCATCGGCGGCGCCGGGCACGCCGCACTGAACCTGGAGGCGGCCCGGCGCTCGCTGGTGCTGCTGACCAACGACGGCACCCTGCCGCTGGCCGGCGGTCTCACGGCCGGGGACGACGGGCGGGCGGCCGGGGGTCCCGGCCCCCGTACGGTCGCGGTGATCGGGCCGAACGCGGACGACGCGCAGACCCAGCTGGGTGACTGGGCAGGCTCGTCGGGCCAGGTCGACTGGCTCCCGGACGGCCAGCCGCGCGCCATGATCCGGACCGTTCTCGACGGCTTCCGCGAGCACGCGCCCGCCGACTGGACGGTCTCGTACGCCCGGGGCGCCAGGATCCTCGACGTGGGGGCGGACCCCGAGGGGCAGTTCTTCCCCGACGGCCAGCCCCGCCCGGACGTGGTCGTCCCCGCCGGACCGGACGCCGCGTTGATCGGTGAGGCGGTCGCCGCCGCCGAGGCCGCCGACTACGTCGTCGCCGTGGTCGGCGACCGCATCGAGCTGGTCGGCGAGGGACGGTCCACCGCGACCCTGGAGCTCGTCGGCGACCAGGTGGCACTGCTCGACGCCCTCGCAGCGACGGGCAAGCCGCTCGTCGTCGTGGTCATCAGCTCCAAGCCGCTGGTCCTCCCTCCGTCCGCCCTCGGCGCGGCCGCGGTCCTGTACGCCTTCAACCCGGGCATGCAGGGCGGCCGGGCGGTGGCCGAGGTCCTGCTCGGCCTCGTAGAGCCGTCGGGGCGGCTGCCCGTCTCCTTCGCCCGTCACGCGGGTCAGCAGCCGACGTACTACAACCAGATCCGGGGCCAGCACGGCTCCCGGTACGCCGACCTGACCCAGCGTCCGGCGTTCGTCTTCGGCGAGGGCCTGAGCTACACGACCGTCGCGTACTCGGACCTGGAGATGCTCACGGCGAGTGTCGGCGAGAGCGACACGCTGCGGGCGCGCGTCACCGTCCACAACACCGGGGAGCGGCCGGCCGTGGAGACGGTGCAGGTGTACATCAGCGACACCGTGACGTCCGTGACCTGGGCGGAGAAGGAGCTCAAGGCATACCGGCAGGTGACCCTCGCCCCGGGCGAGTCCCGCGAGGTGGTGCTCGAACTGCCGGTCTCCGAGTGCACCCTCGTGGACGCGGCGGGCCGGAGGGTCGTCGAGCCCGGCGCCTTCGAACTGCTCGTCGGCCCGTCCTCCGCCGACGAGAGGCTCCTGCGGGCCGGTTTCACAGTGAAGGGCTGAGGCCACCCGGGAGGCAGCCGGAACTCGCGGCGGCTGCCCGCCACAGGTTCCGTGTGGCGGGCAGCGGTCGGGTCACTTACGAGGGCGACAGCGTGGTGCGGGTGCCGCGGCGCCACACCTCACGCAGGTTGAGGGTGTCGCTGATCGTGGTGGTGGGGTCGCCGTCCACGAGCAGCAGATCGGCCCGCAGTCCCTCGACGACGCGGCCACGGTCCTCCAGACCGAAGCGCCGGGCCGGGGTGAGGGTCGCCGCGCGCAGGGCCTGCACCGGGGTGAGGCCGGCCCGGACGAGGTACTGGAGCTCCTGGTGGACGCTGGCGCCGTGGACCATACCGCCCAGGAACGGCAGCGGCATGGGGGCCGCGTCGGTGCCCGCCATCAGGTCGACACCGGCGTCGTGCAGGGCCTTGACCGAGGCCAGGACGTCCTCCAGCTCTCCTTGCGGATAGCGGTTGTAGCTGCTGTTCAGGGTTGCGGTCCACGCCTCGTCCAGACGTGGACCGACGCGCGGGTCCTCGGCGAGGAGTGAGCCGGTGATGCCCGTCATCGAGGCGTTCAGGACGACGCAGGGGATGACGAACGCGCCGGAAGCGGCGATGAGTTCGATGATCTCGTCGGTGTGCGGGCGGTCCATGAACAGGTGGGCGAAGCCGTCGATGCCGGCCTCGACCGCCATCCGTGTCGCGTCGACGGTCAGCGTGTGGGCGATGGTGAGCATCCCGTGCCGGCGGGCCTCGGCGACACCGGCGGTCAGGGTCGCCTGGTCGAGCATGGGCAGACCGGGGTGGCCCTCGACCGTACCGTCGTCGACCATGAACTTGATGTAGTCGGAACCCGCCTCGACGAGCCGGGGGATGAAGGCGACCGCTTCTTCCGGCGTGGTGGAGAGCGGCATCAGGGGCATCTCACGCGGAGCGGGCCGATCGCCACGGTCGTCCTGTCCGCCGTGGCCTCCCGGCTTGAAGCCCTCCGGCATGAGTTCGCTGGGGTGGCCCCCGGGAGGAGTGATGCCGAACCCCGCGGAGCGGACATCGGCGAGGGAGTCGTTCTCCGTGATGTGCGCGCGGCTGCTCCGGGTGTTCATACCCTGCATCTCCAGTTCGGTGGTGATCCCGAACCGCAGTGCCAGCGCGAGTGCCTCGTCGGAGGTGTGCACATGGGCGTCGAACAGGCCCGGCAGCAGCGTGCCGCCCCTGGCGTCGACGATGTCCGCCCCGACGGGCGGCTCGCCTCCGACCGCTGCGATCCGCGTGCCGTTCAGCACCACGGTGGTGTCCTCCAGCACGTGCTCACCGTCGAACACCCGGCCGTTGATGATGGCTGTGATCATGACTCTCTCCTCCAGGCAGGCACGTTGCTCCGCTGGCGCCGAGCTCTTCCCACCGCGCCGACCACGTTAATGCAAGTTGCAATTCCATGCACTTTTGCATGCATCTGCTGCCTGCAGATACATGCGATACGCTGGAGGGGTGACCGACAAGGACGCCACCACACCGCAGGGCCAGGCCCTCCTGGATGCCGTCGGCACGGCCTTCGCCCGGCTGCGGCGGCGCACCATGCAGGCCCCGGTCGACCCCCCGACGGGGCCCAAGGACCTCAAGCGCAATCTGGTCCTCAACATCGTCGACGAGGCGGCCGAGGCGGACACGGAGATGACGGTCGGCGGGCTTGCCGACCACCTCCTGGTGGACCCGTCGGTGGCCAGCCGCATGGTGAGCGACTGCATCTCCCACGGCTACCTGGTCCGCGTGGCCTCACAGCAGGACGGCCGCCGCACCGTGCTCCACCTCACCGAGGAGGGCACTGCCCTTCTCCACCGCTTCCGCCACCAGCAGCGGCAGGCTTTCGAATTCATCACGCGTGACTGGCCCGAGACGGAGCGGCTCGAGTTCGCCCGCCTCCTCCTCAAGTACACGGACTCCACCGCCCGACTGCCCGCACCGGGCACCGCCGGCGGACCACCGCCGCCTCCGGTCACATAGGGACGCCGTGAGACCGGGCCCCGCTGCGCCCGCGCCGGCAGGCCGCTGCCCAGCCGCCCGGCTCCGTCATGGGCGGCGCGCCGTACACCGTCACGCACCGGTCCTGTCCACCGGACCGGGCGCCCCCGGATCCCGCAGCCCGATCGCTCGCGGGAGCCGCAGCCGCTCGTAGGACTCTCTGCCGGGCTCCGCCGTGCGGACGGCCAAGTGCTGCCCGCGGTCCGCGTTGAGCAGCACCTCGCAGCGGAGCTCCTGCATTCCGACGACCGGGTGCGGGAATCGGGGGCTCTCCGAGCGGCCGGAATGGAAACCGCCTCCCGGCCGGCGGGGGGAGCCGGTCGGGAGGCGGAGTAGGTGCGGGGCGCCCCTGGAGGCGCCCCGGGGGCGGTCAGCCCTGGTGGGGGTAGGTGTAGTCGGTCGGCGGGACCAGCGTCTCCTTGATGGCGCGGGTCAGCGTCCAGCGCTGCAGGTTCTGCGGGGCGCCCGCCTTGTCGTTGGTGCCGGAGCCGCGGCCGCCGCCGAAGGGCTGCTGGCCGACGACCGCACCGGTCGACTTGTCGTTGATGTAGAAGTTGCCCGCGGCGTAGCGGAGCTTGTCCATCGTGTACGCGGCGGCCGCGCGGTCGTTGGAGATGACCGCGCCGGTCAGGGCGTAGTCGGACACCGACTCCATCTGCTCCAGCATGGCGTCGTACTTCTCGTCCTCGTAGACGTGGACAGCGAGGATCGGGCCGAAGTACTCGGTGGTGAACACCTCGTTGGCCGGGTCGTCGCACACGATGACGGTCGGGCGGACGAAGTAGCCGACGGAGTCGTCGTACGTGCCACCGGCGACGATCGTGCAGGTCGGGTCGGCGGCGGCGCGGTCGATGGCGGCCTTGTTCTTCGCGAAGGAACGCGCGTCGATGACGGCGCCCATGAAGTGCGACAGGTCGGTGACGTCACCCATGGTGATGCCGTCGACCTCGGTCGCGAACTCCTCCTTGAAACCGGAGTTCCAGATGGAGGCCGGGACGTACGCACGGGAGGACGCGGAGCACTTCTGGCCCTGGTACTCGAAGGAACCGCGGGTCAGCGCGGTCTTCAGCACGGCGCGGTCGGCGCTGGGGTGCGCGACGACGAAGTCCTTGCCACCGGTCTCGCCGACGAGCCGCGGGTAGGTGCGGTAGTTGGCGATGTTGTTGCCGACCGTCTTCCACAGGTGCTGGAAGGTGGGGGTCGAACCGGTGAAGTGGACACCGGCCAGGTCGCGGTGGTTCAGCGCGACCTCGGAGACGGCGATGCCGTCGCCGGTGACCAGGTTGATGACGCCCTTGGGCAGCCCGGCCTCCTCCAGCAGCTGCATCAGCAGCACGGCGGCGTGGGTCTGCGTCGGGGACGGCTTCCACACCACGACGTTGCCCATGAGGGCGGGCGCGGTGGGCAGGTTGGCCGCGATGGCCGAGAAGTTGAACGGGGTGATCGCGTAGACGAAGCCCTCGAGCGGGCGGTGGTCCATGCGGTTCCACACGCCGGGGGAGTTCGCCGGGGGCTGCTCGGCGAGGATCTGGCGTGCGTAGTGCACGTTGAAGCGCCAGAAGTCGACGAGCTCGCAGGGGCAGTCGATCTCGGCCTGCTGGGCGGTCTTGCCCTGGCCCAGCATCGTGGAGGCGGCCAGCGTCTCGCGCCAGGGGCCGGAGAGCAGCTCGGCGGCGCGCAGGATGATGGCCGCGCGGTCGTCGAAGGACATGGCACGCCAGGCCGGAGCGGCGGCGAGGGCCGCGTCGACGGCGTCCTGGGCGTCCTGCTCGGTGGCACCGGCGAAGGTGCCGATGACGGCCTTGTGGTTGTGCGGCTGCACGACGTCGACACGCTCGCCGCCACCCATGCGCTTCTCGCCGCCGATGGTCATCGGCAGGTCGATCGGGTTCTCGCCGAGCTCCTTGAGCTTCGCCTCCAGGCGGGCTCGCTCGGGGCTGCCGGGGGCGTAGGAGTGGACCGGCTCGTTGACCGGCGCGGGGACCTGGGTCACAGCGTCCATGGGTGCCTTGTCTCCTTGGTTGAGGTGGGTGGTCGGCCGGGCGGGTCAGCCCTTGTACGGCACAGCGGTTCAGCCCTTGGTGAGGACGGAGCGGCCGAAGAACAGCAGGTTGGCCGGCTTCTCCGCGAGGCGGCGCATGAAGTATCCGTACCAGTCGGTGCCGTACGCCGTGTAGACGCGCATCCGGTGGCCCTCGGCCGCGAGCCGGATGTGCTCCTCGCTGCGGATGCCGTACAGCATCTGGAACTCGTACTCGTCCAGTTTGCGCCCGGCCTGGCGTGCGAGCTCCTGGCCGATGGCGATGAGACGGGGATCGTGAGAGCCGATCATCGGGTAGCCCTCGCCCAGCATCAGCGTCTTCAGGATGCGGACGTACGCCTTGTCGATCTCCGGCTTGCTCTGGTACGCGACGGAGGCGGGCTCCTTGTAGGCGCCCTTCACCAGGCGGACCCGGCTGCCCGCGGCGGCGAGCCGGCGGGCGTCGGCCTCCGTGCGGAACAGGTAGGACTGGATCACACAGCCGGTCTGCGGGAAGTCCTTCCGCAGCTCCTCGTGGATGGCGAACATCGAGTCCAGGGTGGTGTGGTCCTCGGCGTCCAGCGTGACCGTGGTGCCGATCGCGGCGGCGGCCTCGACCACCGGGCGGACGTTGGCGAGGGCCAGCTCGTGGCCGCCCTCCAGCGCCTGGCCGAACATCGAGAGCTTGACGGACATCTCGGCACGGGCACCGAGCCCGAGCTCCTTCAGACGGCCGACGAGCTCCAGGTAGGCGTCGCGCGCGGCGGCGGCCTGCCCGGGGGTGGTGATGTCCTCACCGACGACGTCCAGGGTGACCTCGAGGCCTTTGGAGGCGGCGTCCTCGATGACCGGGACGACCTGGTCGACGCTCTCACCGGCGATGAAGCGGTCGACGACCTGCTTGGTGCCGGGCGCGGCCGAGATGAAACGACGCATCTTGTCGCTGCGTGACGCGGCGAGAATCACGGGACCCAGCACGGGGCACCTCCACGGAGTACGAACGAGGCCGGACCGGTGGGTGTGCGAACAGACCGGGACGGCACGGAGAACCACTGTGAAATCTAGGGACCCCCGCAATCGCGTGCCATCGACAGCTGTCACGCATCCGCACGCCGGATCTCAGACATATGTCTGAAGGGATGCGAGAATGGCGGGGTGAAGGGCGATTACCAGGAGCTGGTCGACGAGATCTCCGCGCTGCTCAGCGCCCCGGCCACACTGGAGAACCGCGATTTCGGGCTGGTCGCCTTCGGGGCCCACGACAGCGACGACGACACGGCCATGGACCCCGTCCGTACGCGCTCGATCCTGACCCGCCGCTCCACCCCGGCGGTGCGCTCCTGGTTCGAGGGTTTCGGCATCACCCGGGCCACGGGGCCCGTCCGTATCCCGGCCGCCCCGGAGGCCGGAGTGTTCCGGGACCGCATCTGCCTTCCGGTACGCCATCGGGGTGTCGTCCTGGGCTATGTGTGGCTGCTGGACGCGGACCCCGGGCCGACGGACGGGCAGCTGGCGGCCGCCATGGACGTGGCGGCCCGGATCGGAGCCCTGCTCGCCGACGAGGAGCGGGCCGGCGCGGACCTGTCACGCGAATTCGGCGCGGTGCTCGTCGCCGGACGCGGCTGGCAG
Organism: Streptomyces sp. NPDC102402; assembly: GCF_044765765.1. NCBI lineage: Bacteria > Bacillati > Actinomycetota > Actinomycetes > Kitasatosporales > Streptomycetaceae > Streptomyces > Streptomyces sp. NPDC102402. Next base: position 18,982 of record NZ_JBIWKR010000010.1, on the reverse strand, counting down.
CGCGACATGGCGGTGGCCGCGCTGCACGACGCCCTGGGAGCCGACGCGGACGGGCTGCACACGGTGGTCTGCGTGATCCCGTGGCCCGGCGGGCCCCCGTCCGTGCGTACGGTGCCGTCGGCGGCGGCCCTCGCCACGCTTCCGTGGGCGGGCGCCCAGGCACTGGCCGCCCTGGTCCGGCTGCGCTCCCCCGACACCCTCGATCCGGCGACGACGGCCGCGGAGCGGCTGCGCGCCGCAGCGGGACCCGGCGCCACCGGCGGCCTCGCCGCCGCGCGCAGGGGCCTGGCGGAGCTGGCCGACTCCTGGCACGAGGCACTGTCGGCCGCCCGCGCGGCCGCGGCGGAATCCCGTTTCGGCCCCGTCGCCGCGTGGGGAGCCATCGGTCCGTACCGCATGCTGGCCGCCCTCCCCCGCCCGCCGGAGGGCGCTCCCGACCCGGCCGTCCGCCGCCTGCTGACCCCGTCGCACGCGGAACTGGCCCGCACCGCCGAGGTGTTCCTCGACCGGGCGGGCCAGGCGAGCCGTACCGCGGCCGAGCTGGGCATCCACCGCCAGACGCTCTACTACCGCCTCGCCAGGATCCAGGAGCTCACCGGCCTCGACCTGAACGACGGCGAGGACCGGCTGCTCCTGCACATGGCGCTGAAGCAGGCCCGGCTGTGAGCGGGCTACAGGATTTCCCGCTCCGCTGACGATCAGGGCGCATCAGGGGCCGGGAATCCGATCAGCTGATCTCTCGACCCTGCGGCCACCTTCTTGGCATCATCACGTCGTGGCCTCCCTCGTCGCGCCCTCAACTGACCGACCTCAAACGTCTTGTCACCTCTGAAGAGAGGCCGTTGAATGCGACATCAGCCTCCCGCCTTCACCACGCGGTCGTCCCGCATCTGATGGATAGATTCGAACGCTTTTCTGAACCGAACCCAAGGGGAAATGGTGTGAGCAAGTTTCACGTCAGCCAGATCGAGACCCATGTCCGCGCCCTTTACGAGCCGGACAACTGGAACGCCACTCTGGATGACACGAACAATCTTTCGCGCCTCTTGGCACTCCACTCCGTCCATCTTGTCCTGGGTTCCTCGGAGGGATCCCAGCCGTCGATCGAAATTACAGACGGCGCCAAGGACCGGGGTATTGATGCCATCGGGGTCGACTCAGCGGCCAAGTTGGTCGTTTTTGTGCAGTCGAAGTGGCGCCGGGACGGTTCGGGGTCCATGGCCCTCGGCGATGTCCTGAAATTCCTACAGGGCGTAAAATCTCTCCTCGGAATGCGCGCCGATGACGATCTCGCCCATGCTTCCGAAAGCACGAAGATAGCAGTTCGTGATCTTCTGAAGACGCCGGGCGCCCGCATCCGTTTGGTCACGGTCACGACTGCAGGCGATGCGCTCGCACCGGAAGTGCAGGAGCCCATCGCTGAACTACTGGATCAGCTCAATGACCTGGAAGGGATCGACCCTCTCGCCTCGCACAGCCACTTCGCCCAGGCCGACCTCTTCAATTCGATCTCGGAACAGGTACGACCGACGGTCGACATCGCGTTGCAGATGCTCGACTGGGGACGGGGGTCCGAGCCGCAAAGGATGTACTACGGGCGAGTCAGCGCTGCCGAGATCGCCGGCTGGTTCAGGGACTACGGTGTCGACCTCTTCGCCGAGAACATTCGTGTCGTGATTCCCAGGTCGGACATCAACGACGGGATCCTGCAGACGATCCGGGACGATCCCGAGCGATTCGCCTACTACAACAACGGCATCACCGTCCTAGCCGAGGCGATAGAGATCGGACCAGGCGGCGCACTGAACCGGGATGTCGGATTTTTCAAGCTCTCTGGTGCGAGCATCGTCAATGGGGCGCAGACCGTTTCCACCCTGGGGACAGTGCTCGCCACAGAGCACGAGAAGAATCTGGGGAGCGCCTTCGTTCTCGTACGTTGCATCGAAGTACCTAAGGCCGAAGATGAACTCGGGCGCCGCATAACGAGGTTTGCAAATACCCAGAACGAAGTTTCCAGTCAGGACTTCGCGTTCCTCGACCAAGAGCAGCACCGGCTTGTCCGCGAACTTCAGGTGCTCGGTTACGAGTACCTCCTGCGTTCAGCAGAACAGGCAAAGTCGAAGGATCCCGATAAGGTGATCGAGGTACGGCAGGCTGCAGTTGCGCTGGCGTGCGCCTCCAGTAGCGTGAACCACTCGGTGATCGCCAAGCGGGAAGTGTCCCGACTGTTCTCGGAGTCATCCGTCTACCATTCCCTCTTCAATCCGAACACGGATCCCCTCAGGCTCACGCGGGCTGTGAGGATCACCGTCTCCGTCGACAAGCTGCTCGACAAGATGGAACGGGAGCGCGACGGCGCAGAGGCGGGTATCGCCGTGCACGGCAGAAGAGTCATCGCGCATCTGGTGATGAGGAAGCTGGGGGACCACTTCTTGCGAGACCCCAAGAGTGACCTGAATCCTGTTCTGGATGGATTGGACTCGGCGGTCAACACGTACGTGGCCGCCATGGTCCTGGCGTTTCCGGCCAACGCCTACCCTGGCAACGTGTTCAAGAACCAGGCGCGGGTTGCCGCCCTGATTCGGGACGCCGGACTGACGTGACACGGACGGGGTAGGCGGATCGCCTGCAGCAGCATGGCCTGCCAGGAGTTCGGCGGCCAACCCTCAGCGGTTGCGACACCGGATGAGTACGGCGCCGGTGGGGCCGGGTACGGCGGCGGAGTCGCGGCGGCACTCAGGGCAGTTGACTGAGAGCATGAGGAGCGACATCCGTGTGCCCCTCACCCCCCGGAGAGCGCACCGCGCTGGTGGGCCGCCCCGCTGCTGGGCGCCCTGCTGGCCCCGTTGTTGGCTGCTGCGGTCTCCGGGATCGACAACATGTTCGCTGGCCCGACGTTTCTGATGACCAGGGGTGTGGTGCCTGCCTACGCGTTGATCCTCCCGGGCTGATTCCTCGCCCGGCTGTGCGCTCGCCGCCCTGTTCCCGGCCATGATCAGCACGTTAGGGCTGGATGATCTTCCTCGTCGCGCTCTTCACGGCTGACGGCGGGAGCCTGGCCCACGCACGACCGCGCCCGGCGGACAGAGTGATGTCTGTCCGCCGGGCGCGGTCGTGGTGGGAATGCCGGTCAGTCGGTGAGGTTCACCGAACGCGCCGAGGCGGCGCCGATCTCCTCGGCGATCTCGGTGAGGACCGTCTGCGGGATGGTGTCGTCGACGGTGAGGACGACCAGCGCCTCGCCGCCCGCGTCCTGGCGCGAGACCTGCATGCCGGCGATGTTCAGACCGGCCTCGCCGAGGATCTTGCCGACCGCGCCGACGACGCCGGGACGGTCCTCGTACCGCAGGACGACCATGTGGTCGGCGAGCGCCAGGTCCACGTCGTGCTCGCCGATCGCGACGATCTTCTGGAGGTGCTTGGGGCCGGCCAGCGTGCCGGAGACCGCGACCTCCTCGCCGCTCGACAGCGTGCCGCGGACGGTCACCACGTTGCGGTGGTCCGGCGACTCGGAGCTCGTGGTGAGGCGGACCTCGACACCGCGCTCCTGCGCGAAGAGCGGGGCGTTGACGTAGCTGACGGTCTCGTCGACGACGTCCTCGAACACGCCCTTGAGCGCGGAGAGTTCGAGCACCTTCACGTCATGCTGCGTGATCTCGCCGTAGACCTCGACGTCAAGACGGGCAGCGACCTCACCGGCGAGCGCGGTGAAGATCCGGCCGAGCTTCTCGGCGAGCGGCAGACCGGGACGCACGTCCTCGGCGATGACGCCGCCCTGGACGTTGACCGCGTCGGGCACGAGTTCACCGGCGAGCGCCAGGCGGACGGACTTGGCGACGGCGATGCCCGCCTTCTCCTGGGCCTCGTCGGTGGAGGCACCGAGGTGCGGGGTGCAGACGACCTGGTCGAACTGGAACAGCGGGGAGTCCGTGCAGGGCTCCTTGGTGTACACGTCCAGACCGGCGCCGGCGACGCGGCCCTCCTTGAGGGCGGAGGCGAGCGCCTCCTCGTCCACGATGCCACCGCGCGCGGCGTTGACGATGCGCACCGAGGGCTTCACCTTGTGCAGCGCCTCGTCGCCGATGAGGCCGAGCGTCTCGGGGGTCTTGGGCAGGTGCACCGTGATGAAGTCGGAGACCTCGAGCAGCTCGTCCAGCGTGAGGAGCTTGACGCCCATCTGCGCCGCGCGGGCGGGCTGCACATAGGGGTCGTACGCGACGATCTTCATGCCGAACGCCGACATGCGCTGGGCGACCAGGACGCCGATGCGGCCGAGGCCGACGACACCGAGGGTCTTCTCGCTGAGCTCGACACCCGTGTACTTGGAGCGCTTCCACTCGCCGTTCTTCAGGGCGGTGTTGGCCTGCGGGATGTTGCGCGCCGTGGCGACGAGCAGACCACACGCCAGCTCGGCGGCGGTGACGATGTTGGAGGTCGGGGCGTTGACGACCATCACGCCGGCCTTGGTGGCCGAGGAGACGTCGACGTTGTCCAGACCGACGCCGGCACGGGCGACGACCTTGAGCTTCTTCGCGGCGGCGATGGCCTCGGCGTCGACCTTGGTGGCGGAGCGCACCAGGATCGCGTCGACCTCGGCGATCGCGGGGAGGAGTTCGGCGCGGTCCGCGCCGTTGCAGTGCCGGATCTCGAAGTCCGGACCCAGGGCGTCGACCGTGGCGGGCGACAGCTCTTCGGCGATGAGTACGACAGGTTTCGGGCTCACGTGTGTCCTCACAAGTCCAGTGCGGACGGCCGTCCCGACGGCCGCAGGCGGTGGAGGGGCTAGCCGCGTGGAAGACGCACGACACTGTGGGCCCTGACGCGTGTATGTGTTGAGAAGTGTAGTCATGCGGCCGGGCTTCGGCTGCGCCCCGGTGGAAGGATCACCCTCACGGGGTGGACGGTCTGTACAGACGTACGCGCCGCTTCCAGCCACTCACCTCTCCCCGCAGTGACACGGGGTGTGAGGCCGGCCGTGCGCCGGGGGGCGGGCCCGTGCGGGCCCGCCCCCCGGCGAGAACTCAGGCGTCCTCGTTGTCGACCCAGCTCATGAGCTTGCGGAGCTCCTTGCCGGTGGTCTCCAGCAGGGACTCGCTGTCGGCCTTCTTGTACTCGTTGTACTTGGGCAGACCGTTGTGGTATTCGGCCATCCAGGCCTTGGCGAAGGTGCCGTCCTGGATCTCGGCGAGAACCTTCTTCATCTCCGCCTTGGTGGCGTCCGTGATGATGCGCGGGCCGGTGACGTAGTCGCCCCACTCGGCGGTCTCCGAGATGGACCAGCGCATCTTCTCCAGGCCGCCCTCGTACATGAGGTCCACGATGAGCTTCAGCTCGTGGAGGCACTCGAAGTACGCGATCTCCGGCTGGTAGCCGGCCTCGGTCAGCGTCTCGAAACCGGCCTTGACCAGGGCGGCGGTACCACCGCAGAGGACGGCCTGCTCACCGAACAGGTCGGTCTCGGTCTCCTCGGTGAAGGTCGTCTTGATGACGCCGGCGCGGGTGCCGCCGATCCCCTTCGCGTAGGAGAGGGCGAGCTCCAGGCCCTTGCCCGTCGGGTTCTGCTCGACGGCCACGATGCACGGGACGCCGCGGCCTTCCTCGTACTGGCGGCGGACCAGGTGGCCCGGGCCCTTCGGGGCGACCATGCAGACGTCGACGTTGGCCGGCGGCTTGATGAAGTCGAAGCGGATGTTCAGGCCGTGACCGAAGAACAGCGCGTCGCCGTCCTTGAGGTTGTCCTTGACGGACTCCTCGTAGACCTGGGCCTGGATCGGGTCCGGGACGAGGATCATGATGACGTCGGCCTCGGCCGCGGCCTCGGACGGGGTCACCACGCGCAGGCCCTGCTCCTCGGCCTTGGCCTTGGACTTCGAGCCCTCGTGCAGACCGACACGGACGTCGACACCCGAGTCACGCAGCGACAGCGCGTGGGCGTGGCCCTGGCTGCCGTAGCCGAGGACCGCGACCTTGCGGCCCTGGATGATGGACAGGTCGGCATCGTCGTCGTAGAACAGCTCGGCCACTGGGTCTTCTCCTTGGTGTGCAGGTGTTGCGTCCCACCGTACGGCGGGGTGCGTGGGGTTCGTTGCCGGGTCTCGCCATACGAGCGGCGAGGGGCCCGGAGGGTTACGCCGTCCGGTCGAGGGCGCGCAGGGAACGGTCGGTGATCGAGCGCGCGCCGCGTCCTATGGCGATGGTGCCGGACTGGACGAGCTCCTTGATGCCGAACTGCTCGAGCATCTTGAGCATGGCCTCCAGCTTGTCGGCGCCCCCGGTCGCCTCGATCGTGACGGCCTCCGGGGAGACGTCCACGGTCTTGGCGCGGAACAGCTGGACGATCTCGACGATCTGGGAGCGGGTCTCGTTGTCTGCGCGGACCTTCACCAGGACGAGCTCCCGCTGGATCGCTGCGGCGGGCTCGAGTTCGACGATCTTCAGGACGTTGACCAGCTTGTTGAGCTGCTTGGTCACCTGCTCCAGGGGCAGGCCCTCGACGTTCACGACAATGGTGATGCGTGAGATGTCGGGATGTTCGGTGGTACCGACCGCGAGCGAGTCGATGTTGAAGCCGCGCCGGGAGAACAGGGCAGTGATCCGGGCGAGGACACCCGGCTTGTTCTCGACCAGGACGGAGAGGGTGTGCTTACTGGACATGGAGTCGGTCTCTCTCTGTCTCTCAGTCGTCTTCGTTGTCGCCGAAGTCGGGGCGGACGCCGCGCGCTGCCATGACCTCGTCGTTGGAGGTGCCGGCGGCGACCATCGGCCACACCATGGCGTCCTCGTGGACGATGAAGTCGATGACGACCGGGCGGTCGTTGATCGCGTTGGCCTCGGCGATGACCTTGTCCAGGTCGGCCGGGTCCTCGCAGCGGATCGCGTAGCAGCCCATGGCCTCGGACAGCTTGACGAAGTCGGGCACGCGGGTGCCCTTGGCGGCGTTGCCGTCGGCGTCCGGGCCGGAGTGCAGCACGGTGTTGGAGTACCGCTGGTTGTAGAACAGGGTCTGCCACTGGCGGACCATCCCGAGGGCGCCGTTGTTGATGATGGCGACCTTGATCGGGATGTTGTTGAGCGCGCAGGTGGTGAGTTCCTGGTTGGTCATCTGGAAGCAGCCGTCGCCGTCGATCGCCCAGACGGTTCGGTCGGGCATGCCGGCCTTGGCACCCATCGCGGCCGGGACGGCGTAGCCCATGGTCCCGGCGCCGCCGGAGTTGAGCCAGGTCGCGGGCTGCTCGTACTGGATGAAGTGCGAGGCCCACATCTGGTGCTGGCCGACGCCCGCCGCGAAGATCGTTCCCTCGGGGGCGAGTTCGCCGATGCGCTGGATGACCTGCTGCGGCGAGAGGCTGCCGTCCTCCGGCAGGTCGTAGCCGACCGGGTAGGTCTCGCGCCAGCGGTTGAGGTCCTTCCACCAGGCGCTGTAGTCGCCGGTGTGGCCCTCGGTGTGCTCGGCCTGAACCGCCTGGACGAGGTCGGCGATGACCTCGCGGGCGTCACCGACGATCGGGACGTCGGCGGCGCGGTTCTTGCCGATCTCGGCCGGGTCGATGTCCGCGTGCACGATCTTCGCGAAGGGGGCGAAGCTGTCCAGCTTGCCGGTGACGCGGTCGTCGAACCTGGCCCCGAGCGCGACGATCAGGTCGGCCTTCTGCAGCGCGGTGACGGCGGTGACCGAACCGTGCATGCCGGGCATTCCCACGTGCAGCGGGTGGCTGTCGGGGAAGGAGCCGAGCGCCATCAGGGTGGTGGTGACGGGCGCTCCGGTGAGCTCTGCCAGGACCTTCAGCTCCGCGGTCGCGCCGGCCTTCATGACACCGCCGCCGACGTACAGCACCGGGCGCTTGGCCTGGGTGATGAGCTTGGCGGCCTCGCGGATCTGCTTGGCGTGCGGCTTGGTCACCGGGCGGTAGCCGGGCAGGTCCATGGCCGGCGGCCAGCTGAAGGTGGTCTTCGCCTGCAGCGCGTCCTTGGCGATGTCGACGAGGACCGGTCCCGGGCGGCCGGTGGAGGCGATGTGGAAGGCCTCCGCGACCGTGTGCGCGATGTCCTCGGCGCGGGTGACCAGGAAGTTGTGCTTCGTGATCGGCATGGTGATGCCGCAGATGTCGGCTTCCTGGAAGGCGTCCGTACCGATGGCGGCCGAGGCCACCTGACCGGTGATCGCGACCATCGGCACGGAGTCCATGGCCGCGTCGGCGATCGGGGTGACCAGGTTGGTCGCACCGGGCCCCGAGGTGACGATGCAGACCCCGACCTTGCCGGTGGCCTGCGCGTAGCCGGTGGCCGCGTGGCCGGCCCCCTGCTCGTGGCGGACCAGGACGTGACGGACCCGGGTGGAGTCCATCAGCGGGTCGTACGCCGGCAGGATGCAGCCACCGGGGAGGCCGAATACGGTGTCGGCCCCGACTTCCTCGAGAGAACGGATGAGGGACTGCGCGCCCGTGAGGTGCTCAACGGAGGCGGAGGACGGTCCGCCGTTACGGGCCCGCGGCTGCGGGTGCTGGGCCCCGGTGGCCTGCTCGGTCATCGGCATTCTCTTCTCGAAGCTGAGGGTTTATGCGGTGTTTTTACGGGGTTTTGAAAGGTCCCGGTGCAACAAAAAACCCCTCGTGCCGTGAGGCAAGCGAGGGGAGCGCGCCGGTGCGGTCTGCAGGGTGTCCATGAGTGACCCTGCTTCAGCCGACGCGCTTTCCAAGTACGAGAATTCGGGTGCGCATGGCATTGACCCTCTCTCCGGTACGCATACGGTGTCAAGTGGGTGGGACGGGAGTCTCATCATGTGAGCGCCCCTGGGGCGGGATCGCACCGCCCGCCAGCACCGGCTGAGCGGCCGGACCGACGCCGGGGACCGGATACTTCCCGCGGATGAGTGCGTGCCGCAGCCTGTACTCGTCCAGCGGGCCCGCGAAGGCCATCCCCTGGCCGTGGGTGCACCCCATGGCGCGCAGCGCGCGCACCTGTTCGGGCACGTCCACCCCGTCGGCCACCGACTGCATGCCGAGATCGCCGGCGATGCGCAGCAGGCCACTGGTGATCTTGTGCAGTCTCGCCGACTCGACGACCCCCTCCACCAGGCAGCGGTCCAGCTTCAGTACGTCGATGGGGAGCCGGCGCAGGGCGTTGACCGCGGCGTACCCGCTGCCGAAACCGTCGAGCGCGATCCGGACGCCGAGTCGGCGCAGTGCGACCAGCCGCTGCTCCAGCTCGTCGAAGGAGATCCGCGGATCACTGTCGGCCACTTCGATCAGCAGCGCGCCGGAGGGCAGCCCGTGCCGGGTCAGGAGCGCCTCGACGGATCCCGGGGGCAGGGCCCTGTCGAGGAGCCTGGCGGCCGACACCCGCACGCAGACGGAGACCGGATGCCCGGCCCCGAACCGGTCCGCGGCCTGCTCCACGGCCTCCTCCAGCAGCCAGGTGCCGAGCTCGGAGGCGCGGTCGCTGTCCTCGGGGACCCGGAGGAATTCCGCGGGGGTGAACAGGATGCCCTGGGAGGAGCGCCAGCGGGCCTGGGCGGAGACGGCCGCGACGGTGCCGCTGGCCAGATGGACCACGGGCTGGTGGAGCAGGGCGAATTCGCCGTCACGCAGGGCGGTGCGCAGCCGTGACGTGAGCTCGGAACGGCGCACGACGTCGGCCTGCATCTGAGGGGCGTACAGCTCGACCCGGTCCTTGCCGCCGGCCTTCGCCCGGTACATGGCGAGGTCGGCGTTGCGCATGAGGTCCTTGGGTGTGATGGACGGTTCCGCGAAGGCGACCCCGATGGAGGCGGCCACCCGGACCTCGCCTGGACCGATCCGGTACGGCTGGGAGAGCCTGAGACGCAGCCGGTCGGCGATCTCGTGGACCTGGCACTCCCGGGCGGCCTGGTCGCGGGTGCCGTCGCCGACGATGAGCGCGGCGAACTCGTCACCCCCGAGGCGTGCGGCGGTGTCCGAGGCGCGTACGGACTCCTGGAGGCGGCGGGCGGCCTGGACGAGGAGTTCGTCGCCCGCCTGGTGGCCGATGGAGTCGTTGACCGCCTTGAAGCCGTCGAGGTCGATGAAGAGCACGGCGGTGCCCGGGTCGCCGGTCCGGCGGCCGCCGAGCGCCTGGCCGACCCGTGCGGTGAAGAGGGCACGGTTGGGCAGATCGGTCAGCGGGTCGTGTTCGGCGTTGTGCTGGAGCTGCGCCTGCAGCCTGACGCGCTCGGTCACGTCGCGGCTGTTGAGCAGCAGGCCGCCCTGGTGGCGGTTGACCGTGGACTCGACGTGGAGCCAGTCGCCGGTACCCGACCGGAAGCGGCACTCGATCCTGGTGGTGGGCTCCTCCCGTGACGACGCGGCGAGGAAGCGCCGCAACGCGTGCACCACTCCCCCGAGGTCGTCGGGATGGATGATCGAGGACAGCTCCGCACCGACGAGGCCCTCGGCGTCGCGGCGGTAGACACCGGCGGCCGCGGGGCTGACGTAGCGGAGCACCCCGCTGGGCTCGGCGATCATGATGACGTCGCTGGAGCCCTGCACCAGGGAGCGGAAGTGGTTCTCCTTCTGGGCCAGTTCCTGGGTGAGCGCGATGTTGTCGAGGAGCATGATGGCCTGGCGCAGCACCAGGGCGAGCACGACCGTGCAGCCGGTGAGGACCACGACGCGGTCGACCCTGCGGCCCTCCACGACGTTGTACAGGATGCCGAGGGTGCAGACCGCCGCGGCGAGATAGGGCGTGAGCGCCGCGAGTGACCCGGCGATGGGGCGGCTCACGGCACGTGGCTCGGGGGCGGCGGCTTCGACAGCGTTGTCCTGGCTGCGGCGGGCCCCCCAGGGGGCGTACGCGAGGATCAGGGAACCGGCGAACCAGCCCGCGTCCAGCAGTTGGCCCGAGTGGTACGCCGAGCGCAGCAGCGGGGCCGTGAAGAGCGCGTCGCACACCACGGTCAGGGCGAGGCCGGCGATGGCGGTGTTCACCGCGGAGCGGTTCACGTTGACCCGCCGGAAGTGCAGCGCGAGGACCATGGAGACCAGCACGATGTCGAGCAGCGGGTAGGCGAGCGAGAGGGCGGCTCTGGCCACGCTCTCCCCCGCGGCGTTCGCGACGTGGGCGGTGTGGGCGAGCGCGAGGCTCCAGGAGAGCGTCAGCAGGGATCCGCCGATCAGCCAGGCGTCCAGCACCAGGCAGACCCAGCCCGCGCGGGTGACGGGCCGCTTGGCGAGGACCAGCAGCCCGACGATGGCGGGCGGCGCGAAGCAGAGGAAGAAGAGGTCCGCCAGGGAGGGGGTGGGCACCGGGCGCCCGAGCACCACCTCGTACCACCCCCAGACCGCGTTGCCTCCGGCGGCCATGGCCGAGGAGAGCGAGAAGAGGAGCCAGGCGGGCCGGAGCCGGCTGCCGCCGGTGCGCGCGTAGAGGAAGCACGACACGGCGGCGATCAGGGCGGCGACGCTGAGACCGAAGTCACCCATGAAGAGGGCGACTCCGGGGGACCCCCAGCCCCAGGCGGCCCCTACGCCGTATCCGGCGCAGACGGCGGCGAGGACGAGCTGGGAGCGCAGCCCGACGGCCCGCCCGGCGGACGGCTGCCGGGAGAGCAGGGCCCCGAGGGCGCTCACCGGTGCGCCCCGCGGACGGCTCCCGGCGCCCGCGCCTCCGCCGGCCTCCTCTGCCCGCCCTGCCGCGTCGGATCGTCTCTCCACTGGCCGAACATCGCCCGTCGCCCCCTCGCGTTGCGCTACTCCCGGCGCCGTCCCTTCCACGGCGCTGCCCTCTTGTGGACGATACACCAGAGCCGTCACTCAGGGACATAGCTTCTCTACTCTCCGTGACCACCTGGGGTGTTGTGAGGACGGGGAGCGGCCGATCGGCTCCGCAGCGTGGTCAGCCGGTCGTGAGGACGAGGTTGCCGACCGGCTCCCCCGCGGCGAACCGGGTGAGCTGTGCGGCCAGCAGTCGCTTGGCCCGGGGCAGGAACGCGGAGGTGCTGCCGCCCACATGGGGGGTGATCAGTGTGTGGGGAGCATGCCAGAGCGGGTGGCCTGCGGGCAGGGGTTCGGGGTCGGTGACGTCGAGCGCGGCCCGCAGACGCCCGGCCTCGAGTTCGCGGAGCAGGGCGTCGGTGTCGACGACGGCTCCCCGGGCGACGTTCACGAGCAGTGCGCCGTCCCTCATGGCGGCCAGGAAGGCGGGCCCCACCAGCCCTTGTGTGGAAGGGTTCAGCGGAGTGGACAGGATGACGATGTCGGCCTCGGGCAGCAGGGCGGGAAGCTCCTCGATAGCGTGTACGGGGCCGCGCTCGGTTGCCCGTGCCGAGCGCGCGACGCGCACCACCCGCGCGCACTCGAAGGGTTCGAGCCGGTCCTCGATGGCCGCGCCGATCGAGCCGTAGCCCACCACGAGGACGGACTTGTCGGCGAGCGCCGGGTAGAAGCCGGACCGCCACTCCTCCTTGTCCTGGCCGTGCACGAAGCCCGGGAACCCCCGGAGCGATGCGAGGACCAGGGTGAGGGCGAGCTCGGCGGTCGACGCCTCGTGCACGCCCTTGGCGTTGCACAGCCGAACCCCCGCGGGCAGCAGACCGAGTCCGGGCTCCACGTGGTCGATGCCGGCGGAGAGGGTCTGGACGACCTGGACCGCGCGCATCCCCTCGAGCGGGCGGACCGCGACCTCCGGGCCCTTCATGTACGGGACGACGTAGAACGCGCAGTCGGAGGGGTCCGCCGGGTAGTCCCGGCCGCCGTCCCAGAAACGGTAGTTGAGACCCTCGGGGAGGCCGTCGACCTCATCGGCGGCGAACGGGAGCCATACGTCGTTGGCAAATGCAGAAGTCATGGTCAGGAGGCTATGCGAAGGGCGCGGAACCACAGAGGTTACTTTGGGGTGCTGGTGGTCCCGTGATCACGGGACCGAGGGAGGGTGCGGGGAGTTGGAGCGCAGGACTATCGGTGCGGCGGCGCTGGCCGTCGGCGCGGTCGGGCTGGGCTGTATGCCGATGAGCTGGGCCTACAACACGTCGCAGCAGCGCGGTGACCGCTCGGTGCGGACCGTGCACGCCGCGCTGGACGCGGGCGTCCAACTCCTCGACACCGCCGACATGTACGGGCCGTTCACCAACGAGCTGCTCGTCGGCCGGGCGCTCAAGGGGCGCCGTTCGGAAGCCTTCCTCTCCACCAAGTGCGGTCTGCTGGTCGGCGATCAGCACATCGTGGCCAACGGCCGTCCCGGCTATGTGCGCCGGGCCTGCGACGCCTCGCTGCGACGCCTCCAGACCGATGTGATCGACCTCTACCAGCTGCACCGGGCGGATCCGGAGATTCCGGTGGAGGAGACCTGGGGTGCCATGGCGGACCTGGTGACCGCCGGCAAGGTGCGGTCGCTGGGGCTGTGCGCGGTGGGCGCGCGCGCCGGCCGCCGGCCGGGGGCACGGATGCACGACGGGACCATCGGGCAGCTGGAGCGGATACAGCAGGTCTTCCCCGTCAGCGCGGTCCAGGCGGAGCTCTCCGTGTGGTCGCCCGAGGCGCTGGAGGATCTCCTGCCGTGGTGCGCGGCCCGGGGTGTGGGCGTGCTGGCGGCGATGCCGCTGGGCAGCGGTTATCTCACCGGGACGCTCAAGCCGGGCCAGGGCTTCGAGCCGGACGATCCGCGGGCGAGACACCCCCGCTTCACCGCGGAGATGATGGCGGCCAACCAGCCTGTGGTGGCGGGTCTCCGGCGGATCGCGGAGCGGCACGGCGCCACACCGGCGCAGGTGGCTCTCGCCTGGGTCCTGCGACAGGGACGCCATGTGGTGCCCGTGCCCGGAGCGAAGCGTGAGCCGTGGGCGGTGGAGAACGCCGGAGCGGCGCGCCTGGTGCTCACCGACGGGGACCTGGCCGAGATCGCGGGACTGCCGCCGGCCCGCGGGTCGTGGGACTGACCGCGCGGCGGGAGAATTGGCGGAGACCTGGAACCCGCGACGGAGCCGCGGTGTAAGAACAGTAGTCGTGCGACCGTCGAAAGGATCGGTGCTGTGCAAACTCCCGCGCTGCGCACAGGGGTAGTGGCCCTGTGCGCCTCGGTCTCCCTCCTGTTGTCCGCCTGCTCGTCCGGCGACGGTCCGGCGGCAGGAGAGGGCGCCTCATCACCCGCGGGCGCCACATCGGCTCCCGCGGCCTCGGCGAGCCCCTCGGTGGAGCTGCCGCCGGCCAAGGGCTCCGTCGAGGTGGTGAAGACACTGGCGGACGGCCTCGCGTCTCCCTGGGGCCTCGCGGCTCTGCCCGGGGGCGATCTGCTGGTCTCCTCACGTGACGAGGCGACCATCGTCCGGATCGACGGGGAGAGCGGCAGGAAGACCCCGCTGGGCTCGGTTCCGGGGGTCGCCCCGGCGGGTGAGGGCGGGCTGCTCGGCCTCGCCGTCGCCCCGACCTTCGGCGCGGACCATCTGATCTACGCGTACTTCACCACCGAGTCGGACAACCGCATCGTCCGCCTCCAGTACGACGAGAAGAAGCCCGCCGGCCAGCAGCTGGGCGCCCCGGACACCATCCTGCGGGGCATCCCGAAGGGCTCCGTCCACAACGGCGGGCGGATCGCGTTCGGACCCGACCGCATGCTGTACGCGGGCACGGGCGAGACGGGTGACACGGGCCTTGCCCAGGACAGGTCGTCCCCCGCCGGCAAGATCCTCCGGATGACACCCGACGGCGAGCCGGTGCACGGCAATCCCGAGGCCGACTCGCTGGTCTATTCGTACGGGCACCGCAATGTGCAGGGCCTGGCCTGGGACGGCCGGAAGCAGCTCTGGGCGGCGGAATTCGGCCAGAACACCTGGGACGAGCTCAATCGGATCGAGCCGGGCAGGAATTACGGCTGGCCCGACGTCGAGGGCAAGAAGGGGGAGTCCGGATTCGTCGACCCGGTCGCCCAGTGGAAGACCTCCGAGGCTTCTCCGAGCGGCATCGCGTACGTCGAGGGTTCGGTCTGGATGGCGGGGCTGGGGGGCGAGCGGCTCTGGCGCATCCCCCTGTCGGGCAAGGCCGACGGGGAACCGCTGGCCGCCCCCCAGTCGTTCCTGGAAGGGAAGTACGGCCGTCTGCGCACGGTGCTCGCCGCGGGTGGGGACATGCTGTGGCTGGTCACGAGCAACACGGACGGCCGTGGCAGCCCGAAGTCGGGCGACGACCGGATCCTGCTGCTGAAGGTGCGGTAGCCGGGAGCCGCCCGGTTCACGCCGGTCCGGCGGCACGAGGTCGGAGGGAGCACAGCAGGTGTTCAACTGTGTTCAACTTCTTCGAGGAACTGTTCGCGCCAGGCCGTAGGCACACGGCTGAGGAGCAGAAGCGGCTGGAGCTGAGCCGGGTGGACCTGGGCGTCGGTGACCCCGCGCGGGGCCCGATAGACCTCACCGCCGGAAAGGTGACACTCCGCCGCCCGGCACAGGGGGCGCCGCCCGGCACAGGGGGCGCCGTCCGGCACAGGGGGCGCCGTCCGGGCGGACGGCGGCCGGCCCGGGACCGGCGGGGGAAGAGCCGGACAGGAGCCCGAAGCCGATTGAGACTCCTGGCCCCGCCGGGTCCCGGGTTGCGCCCCGCCGGGTCCCGGGTTGCCTGAGGCGGGGCGTCTCAGGCCGCCGCGTACAGCCGGAAGCGGTGCGCCAGTGCGGCTGCCTCTCCACGGCTGGAGACGCCCAGCTTGGCCAGGATGTTGGACACGTGCACGCTGGCGGTCTTCGGGGAGATGTAGAGCTCCTCCGCGATGCGGCGGTTGGTGTAGCCCGCCGCGACCAGCCGGTGCACCTCCTGTTCCCGCGAGGTCAGCCCGAACGACTCGGTCACGTCCACCGCCGGGACCGGATCGACTGGATGGGCTGTCTCGTGCTCGGCACCGTCCGGAGCGGTGAGCGCGATCCGGGCACGGCCGGCGAGGAGCTCGATGCTTTCCACGAGTGGCCGTGCGCCGAGCCTCGACGCCACGGCGTGTGCCTCCCGGAGGAGTCCCCCCGCCGGTGTCCGGTCACCGGATTCGGTGAGGATCGCCTCCGCCCAGTGGTGGCGGATCTGGGCCAGCTCGTAGGGGCGGTGGAGCGGGGCGAAGGCCGTGGCGGCCCTGCACCAGAGATCGGGGGTGTCCGTCCCTTCCGCCCGTGCCAGTTCCGCCTCGATCAGCAGGCCGTACGCCGCCCAGACGGGCACCAGCATCGGCAGCCGCTTGAGGTGGCCCCGGATCCGCTCCAGGACCGCCGGCCGTCCGGGTTCCATGGCGGGCAGCCCGCGGGCGTCCGCCTCTATCGCGGCGGCGGCCTGGAGCAGCGGCAGGGAGTACCGCTGGGTTCCCGGTGGCAGACCGATGTCGGACTGCGCCTCGAACGCGGCCCGCGCCTCGGGGAGCATGCCCTTCCGGGCGGCGAGGACCATGGAGTGCCGGACCGGGCAGATCAGGTGCTGAGGCTGCTGGTCGTGGCCGAGATGGCGGCGGTTCAGCGCCAGTTGCTCCTCGGCCTCCTCGAAGTCGCCGGTGGCCAGGGCCAGGTCGGTGCGGCGGGCGGCCACCAGGGCGTTCGACTTGCGGGACCGGGCCAGCGGGGCGGCGGCCTCCGCGGCTGCCCGGCTCTCCTTCCAGTTCCCCAGCGAGTAGTACGACTGCGCCTGGTTGGCCCGTGTCCAGGCCTCGGACTCGGGGACCCCGTGACTGTGGCAGGTCTGGATGCCGTGGTCGGCGGCCGCCACCGCCTCCAGCGAGCGGCCGCAGGATTCCAGTGACGAGGGCAGGTTGACGGCGGCACGGCTCATGACGCCCACCAGGTGCAGTTCCTCGGACCGGTCCCGGACGGCGTACATCTCGGCGACGCCCTCCTCGACGTCCCCCGCGTCGATCGTGAGCCAGCCCCGGGTGAGCCTGGCGTGCAGTTCGATGGACTCCGCGCCGACGAGCCGGGCGTACTCCACGGCCCGGTCGGCCGCGACCAGGGTCTCGGGCCCGGGCCGGTGCAGGGCACCCCAACTGGCGACCGAGGCGAGGACGTCAGCGTGCACGGCGGACGGCTGCAGCCCCCGCACCAGGTCCTCGGCGGTGGCCAGTTCCTGTCGGCCGTCCCCCCGGGAGAGGCTCTGCATCAGCAGGGAGCGCTGCACCCAGAACCACGCCTCGCGCAGCGGGTCACTGTCTCCGCCCAGGATGCGCAGTGCCTTCTTCGCTATGTGCAGGGCGCGTTCGCGGTCACCGCCGAAACGGGCGGCCACCGTGGCCTCGGCCATGAGGTCGAGGTAGCGCAACGGGTCGCCCGGCTCGCAGCCGCAGCCGGGGTACGCCTCGGCGTGGTCGAGGGGCCGCAGGGTGGCGCGTACCGCGTCGGGGACGTCGTCCCAGAGCTCCATGGCCCTTTCCAGCAGGCGGAGTTGCTCGCTGTACGCGTAGCGGCGCCGGGCCGCCACCGCGGCCTGGAGCACGGCGGGCAGCGCCCTGACCGCGTCGTGCGCGGCGTACCAGTAGCTGGCGAGGCGTGCGGCGCGTTCGTCAGCGCGTACGAGCGAGGGGTCGGCCTCCAGCGCTTCGGCGTAGCGGCGGTTGAGGCGGGTGCGTTCGCCGGGGAGGAGGTCGTCGCTGACGGCCTCGCGGACCAGGGAGTGCCGGAAGCGGTATCCGTCGATGTCGGGGGTCGGCAGCAGCAGGTTGGCGCCGACAGCGGCCCGCAGCGCTTCGTCGAGGTCGTCCTCCGCGAGGCCGGCGACGGCGGTGAGGAGCGGATGCTCGACCGTGGAGCCGCCTTCGGCGATGATCCGGGCGATCCGCTGCGCGTTGTCGGGCAGCGCCTCGACACGGACCAGGAGGAGGTCGCGGAGGGAGTCGGAGAGCCCGGAGCCGTCACCACAGCACTCCACGCTGCGGGCGAGCTCCTCGACGAAGAAGGCGTTGCCGTCGGAGCGTTCGAAGATCTCGTCGACCAGTGCGGCGTCGGGGACCATCGCGAGGATCCCGGTGAGCTGCCGGCCGACCTCGGCACGGCTGAAGCGGTCGAGTTCGACCCGGCGGACCGTGCGCAGCCGGTCCAGCTCGGCGAGGAGCGGGCGCAGGGGGTGACGCCGGTGGACGTCGTCGGCACGGTAGGTCCCGATCACGACGAGGCGGCCGTTGCGCAGCGTCCGGAACAGGTAGGCGAGCAGATGGCGCGTGGACGCGTCGGCCCAGTGCAGGTCCTCCAGGACGAGGACGACCGTGCGGGTGGCGGAGACGCGCTCCAGCAGCCGGGCGGCGAGCTCGAAGAGCCGGGCGGTGCCGTGCTCGTCGTCAGGCGCCCGGTCGGCCTCGCCCAGTTCGGGCAGCAGGCGGGCGAGCTCGCCCTCCTGGCCGGCGAGCGCCTCCGTCAGTTCCTCCGGGAGTGCGCGGCGCAGGGCGCGGAGCGCCGTCGCGAACGGGGCGTAGGGCAGGCCGTCGGCTCCGATCTCCACGCACCCGCCGACGGCCACGACCGCGTCCCGGCGGCAGGCCGCCCTGATGAACTCCTCGACCAGCCGGGTCTTGCCGACGCCCGCCTCACCGCCGACGAGCAGCGCCTGCGGCTCTCCGGCGGCGGCGCGGGCGAGCGTCCCGGTGAGCGCGGCGAGTTCACCGGCTCGGCCGACGAAGACGGGGCTGACGGTGTTGGTCTCCACGCCGCTGAGCATCGCATACGCGTACGACACCCCCGCCACCGATTTACGCGGGCCGTCCATCGTCACGCGGCGCGTACGAACCAGCTCCGGTTCTCTCCCACCTGCCCCTCGGTGTCGTCCCGTCCGGCACGGCGGGCGGCGCGACGGGCGAGCACCGCCTGGCGGACGGTGCGCCTCTCCTCGGCCAGACGGATCAGCTCGGCGGAGGCGATCCGGTGGAGTTCGTACTCGAACATGGTGTTCTCCCTGATGAGGAACGAGAGTGGGGGGGCGGGGTGTTGGCGGGGCCCCCCACACCGTGGCCCGGGGGGGGGGGCGCCGCGGGCGGGTGGCGGCCCTCGGGGACCCGGGGGGCGGTTGGCCGGGGGGGGCATGGCGATAGCGGC
>NZ_JBIWKR010000009.1:0-288429 GCF_044765765.1 Streptomyces sp. NPDC102402 | reverse complement strand
GGCCTTCATGATCTTGAGGGACTTGCGGATCCAGTGGTCCAGCTTGTCCGCGTCCGAGGCCGCCTTGCCGGCCTTCTCCGTCGTGGCCGGCACACCGTGCGACGCCGGCTCGGCGGCGTGCGCGGGGGACGGGGCCAGCGTCAGGGCCGCTGCCGCGGCTCCCGCGGCACACAGCCCGGAGACCGAGAGCCTGCGGACACGGGCGGCACGGGCGATGGACGTCGTGGACTGAGCGGACGTACGAATGGAAACACTCCTTGCGAAGACGACAGGACAGCCACGGGAGCGGCGGAACGGACGTGCGCGGCGGGATCCGGCGTACGGAACGCGCTGCGCCCGACCGACTCGCGGTGCCGGCCTCCCGGGCTCCCACCATGGTTAGCGGCACACCGGAGCGCCGGCAACGGCCGCCCGTACTACCCGCCTCCGTAGCAGGGTGCCGTCGGGCGGGGCGGGGCGCTCAAGGACGGCGAGCCCGCCCTCCGGCGCCTACTACCGCGCCCCGTATGTGATCTGCGACCTATGGGTGGGCTCACACCCGCGGGCTTCGCGGAGGCCGGATCCACGCCCTCAGCAGGGTCGGTGGCCGCCGGATCCACGGCGTCGGCGGAAGGCCGCGTGACGGCCCCGGCGGTCTCCGTGCGGCACGGCCGGCCTCCTCCTCTTCTGAACACGTCCTGACCGCCGCTCTCCTGGGCACGTCCCGACCGCCGTCCCAGGGCCTCCCGTGCACGCGCCCGGGAGGCCCTGGGCGTGCTCGGTTACAGTGGCGCCCTGATGAACGCGCAGCAAACGCCCCACCGCACCAATCCCGCCCCACCGCTGCTGCGTCTGCACCTTTTCGGTGGGTTCCGGGTCACTCGTGACGGCGGTCCCGAACTCGCCGAGCGCTGGCCGAGGCCGAGCGCCCGGGCGCTCGTCAAACTGCTCGCCGTGTCACCCGGGCACCGGCTCCACCGCGAGCAGGCCATGGACGTCTGCTGGCCTGACTCCGATGCGCAGGCGGCGGTCGGCAGCCTGCGTGTCGCCCTGCACGCGGCCCGTCGCGCCCTGGAACCGGAACTCGCCCCTCGCGCCGCCTCGTCGTACCTGGTCTCGGACGGTTCGATGCTGCTCCTCGACCCGGCGACCGTACGGATAGACGCGGACGAGGCGGAGGAGGCGGGGCGTGCCGCGCTGGCCACCGGGGACGTGCCGGGACTCGTCGAGACGCTGAAGCGGTTCACCGGCGAACTGCTGCCCGAGGACAGGTACGCGCTCTGGGCCGCGTCCCGCCGGGAGCAGCTCACGGCGATGAAGGAGGAGCTGCTGCTCGCACTCGCCTCGGCGCACCTCGAGGCCGGCGCGGTCCAGGAGGCTGCGGCCGTCGCCGAACAGGCCCTTGCCGGGAACCCTGCCGAGGAACTCGCCCACCGCATCCTCATGGACGCGTCCCTGCGCCAGGGGCTGCGTCGCCGGGCGCTCCAGCAGTACCACGTGTGCCGGGACGTGCTGGACAAGGAGTTCGGTGTGCGGCCCGGCCCGGAGACGGAGCGCCTGCACCGGGAGGCGCTCGCGACGGGGCCCGCGCCCGTTCCGTCCGCGCCGTCCCTTCCGGCTCTGCTGCGGGCGCCCGCGGCGATTCCGCTGCACGGCCGCGACGAGGCGCTCGGCCGCCTGCTCGACACGGACGGCCCCCCGGTCCGTCTGCTCACCGGCGAGGTGGGTGTCGGCAAGACCAGGCTGGCGGGAGAGGCGGCGCGACGGGCCGCCGCCTCCGGAACGGCCGTCCTGTGGGGGGCCGGTCACGACGCCGAAGGACACACTCCCTACGGGGTGTTCGCCGAGGCGCTCGACGCGTGGGTGGCCGGACGGGACGCCGGACAACGCGCCAGGATCGGCACGGAGTATCCCGAACTCGCCTCGTTCCTGCCGTCCTTGGGACGGGTGCGGGGAAACGCGGAACGCAGCCCCGAGGAGGAACGGGACCGGCTCTTCCGGGTGACGTCCGCACTGCTGGCCGAACTCGCGGCCGCCCACCCCGTCCTGATCGTCCTCGACGACCTGCACTGTGCCGACGCGGGCTCGTACCAACTCCTGAGCCACCTGGCCCGGCAGGCCTCCGACACCCGTACGCGACTGCGGTTCCTCGCCACCTGCCGTGAGGAGGAACTGCCCGACGGAGACCCCCGGCGGACCGGGCTGGCGTCGATGCTGCGCCAGGGGCTGGCGACGCGGGAGAAGGTGGGGCCGCTCGACCGGGAGGCGTGTCTGGCGGTGGTGCGCGACGCCACGCGTGCGGCCGGCGACGCCTCGGCCCCGGAGGGCCTCGCCGCCCACGCCCCGGCCGACGGCGTTCCCGACCGGCAGATGGACCGCGTCTGGGAGCTGTCGCTCGGCAACCCCCTCTTCGCCCTGGAGCTGTCCCGCGGCCTGGGCGACGGCCTCCCCGCCGCCCTGGCGTCGGACGGGGTGCGCCAGTTGGTGGGCGAGCGGCTCGGCCGGCTCGATCAGGACACCCGGCGCATCGTCGAGGCGCTGTCCGTCGCCGGGGGCGAGGCCGCGCTCTCCGAGCTGCTGGACGTCGCCGCGCACGGGCTCCGCCCCGCCGTCCACGGGCCGGCCGCGGCCGACGCCCTGGAGCAGGCCGTCGCCGCCTCGCTCATCGAGGAGCGGCAGGTCGTGGTCTCCGGGCATCCGCAGGAAGGACTGGCCTTCCGCCACCCCCTCGTCCGGCTCACGTGTTACGACAGGCTCTCCGCGACGCGGCGGCGGGAACTGCACGGCGCCTTCGCCCGGGCGGTGCTCCACCGGCGCCCCGACGCCGTCGACGCACTCGCCTCCCACTTCGCGCGCGCGGACGATTCGAGGGCCGCGGAGTACCTGCGCAGGGCGGCCGAGCGGGCAGCCGCCCTCTACGCGAACGACAGCGCCGACCGCTACTACCGTGACCTGGTGGGCCGTCTGGACGTGGACGCGGCCCGGGCCCGGCTCGCGCACAGCCAGGTGCTCCGCAGGATGGGCCACTTCACGAAGGCGGCCGGCGCGCTGCGGCTGGCCCTCGACGAGTTCGTACGGCGCGGTCACCACGACGACACCGTGCTCGCGGCCGCCCGCCTCGCCGAGACCCTGGTGAAGGCCGGTGCCCGCGACGCCGGCCTCGAAGTGCTGCGCGACCATCCGGTGGCCGCGCACACCGCACCCGAGCCCGTCGCCGGCCACTTCCTCGCCCTGTCGGTGATCTGCGGCGTCCAGGGACGGTACGCGGAGGGCTTCGAGGCCGCCCGGCAGGCTCTCGTCGCTGCCCGCCGGGTCCCCGGGGCGGCGGGACAGGGTCTCGTGGCCCGCGCCTTCGTCCAGCAGGCCAGCAGCCTCGGGCTCGCGGGGCGCTTCGACGAGGCGCGTGAGGCGGGCGAGCGCGCGCTCGCACCCGCCGAGGCCTACGGCGACCCGACGTTGCACGGACTCGTGCTGTCGACCTCGCGTGAGAACGCCCGCCGCGGCGGCCACCTGCGTGCGGCGGTCGCCACCGGCCGGCGGGCCCTCGAACTCGCCGAGCGGTCGGGCGATCCGACGGCCGCCGCGTTCGAGCGGGCGAACCTGGCCGAACTGCGGCTGCTGCTGGAGGAGGTCGACGAGGCACGGGTCCTGGCGGAGGACGCCGTCGCGGGTGCCGAGCGGGAGGAGGCCTGGTGCCTGCCGTACACCCTGGCGACACTGGCACGCGTCCGGATGCGGACCGGCGCCGACGCGGAGGCCGCGGTACTGCTCGACCGCGCCGGGACGTCCGCCGCCGGGCTCGGGGACCGGCAGGCCACGCACGAAGTGCGCACCGCTCGCGCGGAACTCGCCCTGACGGCGAACCACCCGCAGGCGGCGCTGCGGGCCCTGGACGGTTCGTTGACGGAAGCCCCGGTGCTGGCGGCCTGGGCGGAGCTCTTCGGCGGGCGCGCGGAACCGGCCCGGGAGCTCGCCCGGGCGGAGGCGGAGCGGGCCGGGCGGACGGGTGAGCGCCTCGCGGAGGTGGAGGCACGGGTGGTTCTCGCCGTCGCCCTCTCCCGGCTGTCCTTCGCCGAGGAGTCACAGGACGCCCTCCGGCAGGCGGAGGCCATGGCCGAGGCGCTGCCCTACCCGGCGGGCCTGCGCCGTGTGCGGAGCGCGCGCGAGCTCATGGGCGCCTGACACCGGGCCCGCAGGACCGCACACCTGCGGGAGCCCCGTCGGCCGTGGCCCCCTCCCCCGGTCCCGTGGGCTCCGGGCACCGGGTGCCTCACCACGCCTCGGTGTCCGCCCCCGCCTCCCTGTCCGGAAGGGGCCGGCCCTTCCCGCCGTCGGCCGACCGCAGCCGCGTCGCGAGCAACGGCAGCACGAGCACCGAAAGCATCGCGGCGCCGACCAGCGACGCGGCCTCGTTCGAGCCGATCAGCTTCTGGTCCACGCCGATCGTCGTGATGGCGGCGACCAGGGGCAGGCACGTCGAGGCGAAGAGAGCCAGGCCGAGACGGTCGCCCGTGCTCAGGTCCCTGGGAGCGAGCGCGTACACCGGCCCGCCTCGCACCAGCACGAACAGCAGCAGGAAGAGCGGAACCACCAGCAGGGCGGCCACGTCGTGCAGGAGCGCGTCCAGGTCGAACTCGATGCCGGTGACGACGTAGAACAGCGGTACGAGGAAGCCGAAGCCCATCGCCTCCACCTTGCCCAGGACCTCGTCGCTGCTCTCGGGAACGGCACGGTGCAGGACGAGACGGGTGAGGACACCGGCGGCGAAGGCGCCCAGGAGGACGTCCAGGCCGAACACCTCGGCGAGGCCCAGCATGCAGGCCAGCAGCAGCATCACGAACCGGACGGCGAACTGTCCGCTGCTGTGCAGGGTGCGTACCGTCAGCCGGGTGAACCACGGCCGCCGTGGGCGCAGGGCCCAGAAGACGGCGGCGGCCGCGATCACTCCGAACGCCGCCAGGAGAGCCGCCGACTCGCCCGGGCGGCGTCCGCTGAGCAGCAGAGCCATGGCGACGACGGGACCGAACTCGCCGACCGCGCCGAACGCCGTCATGACCTTCCCGAAGCGCCCTTTCAGCTCCCCGCGGTCACGCAGCATCGGCAGGACCGTGCCGAGGGCCGTGCTGGTCAGCGCGGTGCCGATGACGAATGCCTTGAACGCCTCTCCGCCGCTGATGAGGAGGCCCAGCCCGATCCCCGCGACGAGAGCGATCAGCCAGGCCCAGAGGGAACGGCGCAGGGTGTCACCGCGGATCGCGGCGAACTCGATCTCGTAGCCGGCGAGGAAGATCAGCATGGACAGCCCGAGGTCGGCGAGCGTGTCGGTGACCTCGTCCGTGTGCGCCCAGCCGAGCACGTCGGGACCGATCAGGATTCCGAGGGCGATCTCGAAGATGACCAGCGGGACACGGAGCCTGCGCCCCGTCGCGTACACGAGCAGCGGCGCCAGCACGGCGGCCGCCATGATCAGGACGAGGGTGCCCGGGTGGGTCATGAGACACCGCCGTGGTGCCGGGTCACAGGGCGACGGCGGTGCGGTCGTGGCGCCGGACGCCGGGGCGGACGGCACCGCCGCACGCGTACGGCACGCCGGTGACCGGCCGGTCCCGGGGTCGGGGTTCCGGGGTCCGGGACATCGGGATCTCCCTCACAGGCGGCATGCCGTGGCCGAGGACGCGACGACGCGTGGTCCGTGCCACTCTCGCCGCTGCGCCGGGGTCGTACTACCGGGTGTACGCCGTCGGGGTGAGGCCGTGCCCTGCCGGCGGTGCGCTCGGGTCGAGACGGCGAGGCCCGGCAGCCGCGCCGGCACCTCTCGGGGCCGGCGCGGCTGCCGGTCGCGTGGGAGCCGGTCGCTCCGGGTCGTGCCGCCTCCGGTGTCCGGGCTCCTGGATCAGCCGACCAGGTCCGGCGCGCGCAGCATCTCGGGCGGGATGCCCCAGGCGTCGACGAGGTCGACCGCGAGGGGGCGTACCTTGCGGCAGAGGTCGTTGACCTCACGGCTGATGGCCTTGGAACGCTGCACCGTCAGCCGTCCGTGCTCCATGAACCAGGCCCGGTCCGCCTCGATCGTCGACAGGGCGAACAGGTCGCACAGCAGGCCGAGGGCCACCTTGTTGCCGCCCGCGGGCAGCGCACCGGCCTTGTCGACGAACGCCTCCAGCACCAGCCGCTCGACGTGCGCGTGGGCGACCGCGATGACGTGGTCCTGGACCTGCGAGAAGACGACGCCGGGATCGCGCTTCTGGTCGATCCCGCGCTTGAGCCGCCGGGCCACCCCGGCGAGCATGTGCTCCTCGCGGTAGCGGAGCATGGCGAGGTGGTACTCCGAGTCGAGCAGGCCGGCTTCCTGGTCCCACTCGTCACCCCCGGGCAGCAGGTCCCGTACCCGTTCGAGGAGCTTGTGGGCCGACGTCTTCTCTATGACCGTCTCGACGGCGAGACCGGTCACGTAGCGGACCATGCCCAGCTGGTCCAGGTCCTCGAACTCGCTCGCGTAGTGGGTGAGCAGGCCCTTGGCCACGAGCTGCAGCAGCACGTGGTTGTCGCCCTCGAAGGTGGTGAAGATGTCGCTGTCGCTCTTGAGGGCGGCGAACCGGTTGACGGCGAGGTAGCCGGCGCCGCCGCACGCCTCGCGGCACTCCTGGACGACCCGGGTGGCGTGCCAGGTGCCGAGTGCCTTGGTGCCGGCGGCCCGTGACTCCAGCAGGCGCCGGGCCTGGGCGTCGTCCTTGATGCCGGAGAAGACTTCGTGGAGCTGTGTGCGGACGGCGTCCTGCGCGAAGTGCAGCGCATACGTACGCGCGATGAGCGGCAGCAGGCGGCGCTGATGCAGACCGTAGTCGAGGAGCAGCTGCTCCTCGCCGTCCGAGGCCGCCTCGAACTGCCGCCGCCGTACGGCGTACTTCGTGGCGATCGCCAGTGCGACCTTGGCGGCGTTGACCCCGGCGCCACCGACGCTGACCCGGCCCTGTACGAGCGTGCCGAGCATGGTGAAGAAGCGCCGGTTCGGGTTCTCGATCGGGCTCTCGTAGACGCCGTCGGGGGTGACGTCGGCGAACCGGTTGAGCAGGGCCTCGCGAGGCACCCGGACGCCGTCGAACCACAGCCGGCCGTTGTCCACTCCGTTGAGGCCCATCTTGCGGCCGTCGTCCTCGATCCGGACTCCGCTTGCCACCTCGCCGCCGGCGCGGATCGGCACGACGAAGGCGTGGACGCCCTCGGACTTCCCGCCGACCTCCAGCTGGGCGAAGACGACGGCCAGTTCGCCGTGGCGGGCCGCGTTGCCGATGTAGTCCTTGCGCGCCTGGTCGCCGTGGGTGGTGATGACGAACTCCTGTCCGGCGGCGTCGTACCTCGCGACGGTGCCGAGCGCCTGGACGTTGGAGCCGTGCCCGGTCTCGGTCATCGCGAAGCAGCCCATGAGCTGCCCGGTGATCAGGTCCGGCAGGTAGGCACTGTGGTGGCGTTCGGTGCCCAGGTGCAGGATCGCGCCGCCGAAGAGCCCGAACTGCACGCCGACCTTCACCAGCACCGACAGGTCACCGAAGGCCAGCGTCTCGAAGGCGGCGATCGAGGCCCCGATGTCGCCGCCCCCGCCGTACTCGCGCGGGAACCCCATGCCGGTCTGCCCCGTCGCGGCCATCTCCACGACGAGCTCACGCACCCGCTCACGGAACGCGTCGACGCCGAGCTCGTCGGCGTCCTCGAGAACGGAGGCGTACGTCGCCAGGTTGGTACGGACGAGGTCGCGGATCCCGGCGTACTCGCCGTCGAGCACCTCGGTCAGTGCCCGGACGTCGACGTCGGGCTGTACGTAACCGCTCGCAGGGGTGGATGTGTCGGTAGCCATGCACTTTCGCTACCCCGCCCGGCGACGGCCAAGCAGTCACCCGGGCTCACGGAGCCGTACGGGGGACGCGGGGAGGACGCGGTTCCGCCCGATGCCCGGGCTCCAGCCGGTCTCCGGCCGGGCACCGGAGTCAGGCAGGTCTAGACCTTGACGCGTACATGTTAGGCCGTTAACTTCCTGAAGCACCAGCCATTCACGTCCGCAGGAAGTGTTCACATACACGAACGTCCTCTCGGTAGAAGGGCACCCCCCATGCGAAGCAGATTCCTCGGTTCCACCCTGATCGCAGCCGTAGGCGGGCTGCTGGCAGGCCTCCTCGCACTGCCGGCCTCGGCCGCCGGCACGAGCGCGGCCCCCGACGCGGTCCCGGCCTCGCAGGCCGCCCCCGCCACGTTCACCCACCCCGGAGTCGGAGTCAGCCGGGCCCAGCTGGACACGATGCGCAACCGCGTCGACGCGGGCACCGCTCCCCAGGCAGCCGCCTACAGCCAGATGAAGGCTTCGCGCTACGCCTCCCTCTCGTACACCCCCCACCCGCGCGCCGTCGTCGAGTGCGGTTCGTACTCGAATCCCGACTACGGCTGCACGGACGAGCGTGAGGACGCGATCGCCGCGTACACCCACGCCCTGGCCTGGTACGTCACGCGCGACCCGGCCCACGCCACGAAGGCGATCCAGATCATGGACGCCTGGTCGGCCACCGTCCGGGACCACACCAACAGCAACGCGCCGCTGCAGACCGCCTGGGCCGCCTCCACCTGGCCCAAGGCGGCCGAGATCATCAAGCACGCCTACGGCAACTGGCCCGGCTCCGGCCGGTTCGGGACCATGCTCCGCGACGTCTACTACCCGGAGATCCGGAACGGCTCGGACTCCAACGGCAACTGGGAGCTGAGCATGACCCAGGCCATCATCGGGATCGGGGTCTTCCTTGACGACAAGGGCATCTACGACCGGGCGGTGTCGCTCTACCGCAACCGGGTGCCCGCCTTCGTCTACCTCACCTCGGACGGCGCCCTGCCCCGCACGAAGCCGGGTGACGGGCGCGACACCCGCGACGAGATCATCGGGTACTGGCACAACCAGTCCACATTCGTGAACGGACTCGCCCAGGAGACCTGCCGCGACTTCGTCCACACCGGCTACGGCATCGCGGCCATGTCCCAGGTGGCCGAGACCTCCCGCATCCAGGGCCAGGACCTGTACCCGGAGTTCGGCGAACGGATCCGGCACGCGCTGGGCTTCCACGCCACGTACGAGCTGAACAGCCCGCCCGCCTGGCTGTGCGGAGGCAGTGTCAACCGCGGGCTCGGGCCCGTCACCGAGGTCGGCTACAACGCGTTGCACAACCGGCTCGGCAACGCCATGAGCAACACCGAGGCCTACACCCGTGCCGGGCGCCCGATGGGGACGAACAACCTCTTCGTCGCCTGGGAGACGCTGACCCATGGGGACAACGTGTCCTGAGGCGTCGCGACGCAGCGGTGGGGAGCGGGACGGTGCCACCACGCTCCGCTCCCCGACAGGGCGCGGGACACGAGCGACTGCCGGGTGAGGACCGGCCCGACCTCCGGTCCGCACATACGCCGGAGCGCGAGGGGCGGCCTCCGGAGGCGGGGCCGCCCCGGCGTCCGGTCAGCCGGCGAGGAGTTCGAGCGTGTCGATCACACGGTTCGAGAAGCCCCACTCGTTGTCGTACCAGGCGACCACCTTGACGTGACGGCCGTCGACGCGGGTGAGCTCCGAATCGAAGATCGACGAGGCCGGATTGCCCGTGATGTCGGACGACACGAGCGCGTCGTCCGAGTACTCGAGGACGCCGGAGAGCGGGCCCTCCGCCGCCGCACGGTACGCCGCCAGCACGTCGTCACGCGTCACGTCGCGGGCGACGGTGGTGTTGAGTTCGACGATCGATCCCACGGGCACCGGCACGCGGATCGAGTCGCCGGACAGCTTCCCCTCGAGGTTCGGCAGCACCAGGCCGATCGCCTTGGCGGCACCCGTCGTGGTCGGCACGATGTTGACGGCGGCGGCGCGGGCGCGGCGGGCGTCGCGGTGCGGACCGTCCTGCAGGTTCTGCTCCTGGGTGTAGGCGTGGACCGTCGTCATGAAGCCGTGCTCGATTCCGGCAAGCTCGTCGAGCACGGCGGCCAGCGGCGCGAGCGCGTTGGTGGTGCACGAGGCGTTCGAGACGATCGTGTGCACCTCGGGGTCGTAGGCGTCGTTGTTGACCCCGAACGCGAGCGTGACGTCGGCACCGTCCGACGGCGCGCTGACGAGCACCTTCTTCGCGCCTCCGTCGAGATGCCCGCGGGCGGCCTTCGCCGACGTGAAGCGGCCGGTCGCCTCGAGCACGATGTCGACGCCGAGCTCGGCCCACGGCAACTGCGCCGGTTCACGCTCGGCGAGCACCCTGATGCGACGGCCGTCGACGACGAGGGTGTCCCCGTCGACGGTCACCGGGCGGCCGAGCCGGCCGGCCGTGGTGTCGTAGGCGAGCAGGCGGGCGAGGGTGGCGGGCGCCGTGAGGTCGTTGACGGCGACGACCTCGAGGTCGCTGTCGCGTTCGAGCAGTGCGCGCAGCACATTGCGTCCGATGCGGCCGAATCCGTTGATGGCGATGCGAGTCATGAGTGCTGTCCCTTCGGGTCACCACCAGCGTCGCGCGCCGCATCCGCCCGTGACAGCGGCGCGATCGCCATGGTTCGAAAGGATCGCGCCACGTCGACGTGGGCTGCTGCTACTCGCCCTGTGCGAACGTGCGCCGGTATTCGCTCGGTGTGGTGCCGAGGATGCGCTGGAAGTGGAGCCGCAGATTCGCACCGGTGCCCAGACCGACCTCGGCGGCGATCTGCTCGACGCTCCGCTGCGAACGCTCGAGCAGTTCACGGGACATGTCGACGCGGGCGCGCATGACCCACTGCATCGGTGTGTACCCCGTGTCCTCGACGAAGCGCCGCGAGAACGTGCGCGGCGAGACCGCCGCATGCCGGGCGAGGGCCTCGAGCGTGAGCGGTTCACCGAGCCGGTGCAGCGCCCATTCGCGAGTGGCGGCGAACCGCTCCCCCAGCGGATCGGGCACGCTGCGCGGCACGTACTGCGCCTGACCACCGCTGCGATAGGGGGCCGCGACCAGGCGCCGGGCCGCGTGGTTGGACGCGGCCACCCCGAGGTCACCGCGCAGGATGTGCAGACACAGGTCGATGCCCGAAGCGGCGCCCGCCGACGTCAGCACACTGCCCTCGTCGACGAACAGGACGTTCTCGTCCACCTGTACGCGCGGATGCCGCGCGGCGAGCGCCCGCGTGTAGTGCCAGTGCGTCGTGGCCCGCTTGCCGTCGAGCAGGCCCGTGGCCGCGAGCGCGAAAGCGCCCGTCGAGATCGCGGCGAGCCGCGCGCCCCGGTCATGTGCCGCGATCAGCGCGTCGGCCACGGCTCGCGGCGGGTCGTCACGGTCCGGCAGACGGTAGCCGGGGATGAAGACGATGCCGGCCCACTCGAGCGCGTCGAGGCCGTGGGCGACGTGGTACGACAGGCCGTCGCCACCCGTCACGAGGCCGGGCGCCGCGCCGCACACCCGCACCTCGTACGGCATGCTCGCCCGGGTCGTGAACACCTGTGCGGGAATACCGACATCGAGCGGCTTCGCACCCTCGAGCACGAGGACGGCGACGCGATGCAGGCGGGAGACCACGGGAAGCAGGGTACGCGGGGCGAGGCGGTGCGGTCCCGGCGGGCCGACCGTGGCGCCGCTCGTGCGGGGCCCGGGCCCCGGGGGCCCGGGCGGCTCGCACATCCGCCGGGCCCGCCGCCCGTGCCGAGCCGTCCCGCTGTCGTCCGTATCCCTGCCCTCGACACAGAACCCTCGGAAGCGGCAGGCCGATCCGCCACCGGGGCATTGACGTGCCCATGGCGTCTGGCTACCTTCTGAGAGCGCTCTCCTGCCGCCGCACAGCCTCCCCCCACCGCGACCAGACGTTCCGGGAGCCCTCCGTGAAGCCACCGAGATTCGGATCAGCCGCCACTCTCGTCACCTTGACAACGTTGTCGTCCCTGATCGCCGGGGGAACGTCGTCACCACCCGCCGCCGCGGCACCCGCGGCGGCCGTGTGCAACACGTACTGCGACGCGCGTGATCCGGCGCTGAGCACGAAGGACCGTGTGCCCGTCACCGCCACGGTCTCCTCACGATCGGTCGCCCTGCACTTCGACGACACCGCCGCGATGGGCTGGGCGTCCATCGACAACGGCGGCACCGGCGACCGGGTGTGGCTGGACCGCTCCATGGACGGCGGCCGGACCTGGGCGTCGGGAAGCCGTCTGGGCGACACCGCCGTGCCCTCCGGAGGGCACGGCTGGCGCACCCAGATGTACAACGTCGACGACTGGAACACCCGGGGAGTCGGGGCCCTGCGGGCCTGCGGACAGCCGGCCGGCGGGGCCATCGCGTGCACGCCATGGGCGCGGACCACCTGGAACGCCGGCAGCCGGAGCACCGCGGCGGCCACCGCGCTGATGATGTCGTTCGACCGGAGCAGCAAGCTGTTCGGCGGCAACGGATGGTGGACCGCCGCCAACGCCCTGACCGCGATCATCGACAACAGCCGCGTCAGCGGCATGGGCAGTTACACCTATGCCGTCGCCGAGATCTACGACAGGAACATCAACGCCCAGGGAGGACAGTTCCGCAACGAGTACCTCGACGACACCGGCTGGTGGGGCCTGGCCTGGATCGCCGCCTACGATCTGACCGGCGACCGGCGGTACCTCGACACCGCGCGGGCGGACGCGGACCACATGTACGCGAACTGGAACAGCACCTGTGGCGGCGGAGTCCGCTGGAACACGAACGGCAACTACAAGAACGCCATCACCAACGAGCTCTTCCTCCAGCTCACCTCTGCCCTGCACAACCGCATCGCCGGGGACACGACGTACCTGGACCGGGCGAAGAGCGAATGGGAATGGTTCCGGAACAGCGGCATGATCAACGGTGATCACATGATCAACGACGGCCTCGACGACGCCTGCCGCAACAACGGCCAGCCGACCTGGACGTACAACCAGGGCGTCATCCTCGGCGCGTTGACCGAATTCCACAGGGCCACCGGTGACGCGGGCGTCCTGACAACGGCGCGCGGCCTGGCCGACGCCTCGACGGTACGGCTCCAGACGGACGGTGTGCTGCGCGAACCGGGCGAGGACGACAGCTGCACAGGGGACGGCCCGAGCTTCAAGGGCGCCTACGTCCGCGGGCTCGGCGCGCTGAACCGCCAGCTGTCCGACCGCCCCTACGCCCCTGCCCTCACCCGCTGGGCCAACAGCGCCTACGACCGCGACCGCAACGCTCTCGACCAGTACGGCCCGCACTGGAGCGGCGGCAGCGGCACCACCGGATACGGCTGCCAGCAGAGCGTGCTCGACCTCCTCAACGCCGCTTCGGGCTGAGTCGTGCCGGACGGGCCCGCGATCCGCAGGAGTGTCCGCCGGCACCGCGGCGGACCACGGCCGGACCGGGCCCGGAAGGCCGGCGGCCGCGGGCCGGTTCCCCGCCGGCCCCCGGCCGTGCGGCGAGGGAGCGTCCGGCATCCCGCGTCACCGTCCGGTCAGCCCTGCTTCGGCGGATTACGCGCGTCGAAGGCGAAGAGGGTGTTCTCGGCTGCCGCCACGATGACCGCGCGTCCCGCCACGGTCACGCGCGGGCTCGCTCCCTGCCCGCCCGTCAGGCCGTCGGCCCGCGGGTCCGTCGTCCACAGGGTTCCACCGTCCTCCGGCGACAGTGCGACCACCCGGCCGGTGGCCGAGCTGAAGTACAGCGCGCCTGTTCCCTGCGCGGGACCCGACGCACCTTCCACACCGGTCTGCCGTGACCACTTCTTCCGGCCGGTCGCGGGGTCGAGCGCCGTGACGAGCCCGGTCTGCCCGCTGACGTACACGGTGCCGTCCGCCATGCCGGGCGTCCCCTCGTACGTCCTGGACAGAGAGGAGTACGTGACTTTCCGCGAGGCCGGGTCGACACGCACCGCCCCGTCGTAGCCGGCCAGCGCCGGTCCCTCCCGGTGTTCCCGGAGGAGTACGAGCCGGCCGTCGGCGACGCCCATCGGCACGGCGGGGCCGTCGACCTCGACGGGATCGCCCAGCTCACCCGTGGCACGGTCCACGGTGTGCAGGGTGGGGTGGCGTACCTCCAGGTCGTCCACCTCCGTACGCTTCGCGCACATCGCGAGGAACCGGGAGCCCATCGGGACGGGAGCGCACTGCGTACCCGCGGGGAACGGCGTCGTCCAGGTCACCTCACCGCTGTGCGCGTCCCGGGCCTCGAAGCGGGTGTCGGCGGCGTCGACCGTCACGACGGCGGAGCCGGCCACGAGGGCGTCCTGGGTCCGGCCCGTGACGGCCGTCGACTGCGCGCCGGACGGTACCGACCAGAGCTCCCGGCCGCTGTCCGCGTCGATGGCGACCACCTCGCTGGGAGGGTCCTGCGGGGCGTCCTGGGCGGCGGAGCGGTAACCGAGCACCGTGTCGTCCGTGGCACCCACCAGGTGCATGCCCTGGACGGGGACGCCCGGGCTCCTCGCCGTCCACACCCGCGTGCCGTCCTGGGCTCTGATACGGGTCGCGACGGTACCGCCGCCCCCGCAGAACAGCGCGTCGCCGCGCGCCACGCACCGCAGTTCGTCGGTGATGTCGTCCCGGCTGCTGCCCGGCACGGTCGCGCGCCACGGCTCGAAGCCGTCGGGCAGCGCGGCGCCCGGTGCCGCGACGCTGTCGCCCTTGTCGCGCCCGCCGTCCTTCCCGATGCCGCCCGCATTCAGTGCGGCGACTCCCCCGCCGATCGCTGCCACCGCGACCGCGGCCGCGAGCACGGGCCGCCAACGGCGGCGCGGTCGGCGGCCGACGGGGGCGGCGGTGCCCGACGTCCCGGGGCCGGGCGGGTGGGCGACCGCGGCGTTCGGCGCCGGGGCGGCGGTCGTGGCACTCGGCGCCGGCGTGGCCGCCGCCGTGAGGTGATGCTGGGTGTGCATGTCGCTGGTCCGGCCCGCGCCGACCCAGTTCGCGTCGGTGCCGCCGAGATCGGCCGGCAGGTCCCGCAGCAGCACCAGGAGTTCGTCCGCCGAGGGGCGCCCTTCGGGATCCTTGTCCAGGCAGGACTCGACGACCGCGCGCAGCGCCACCGGGACGGCGCCCAGCGACGGCTCCTCGTGCACCACCTGGTACGCCGTCATGTACGGACTGTCCGCGTCGAAGGGCCCGTGGCCCGTCGCCGAGTACACCAGCAGCGTGCCCAGCGAGAAGACGTCGGAGCGCGGCCCCACCCCACGCGGTGCCTGCAACTGCTCCGGCGACATGAAGGGCGGCGTACCGATGACCCGCCCCGTCATC
This sequence comes from Streptomyces sp. NPDC102402, assembly GCF_044765765.1. Lineage (NCBI taxonomy): Bacteria > Bacillati > Actinomycetota > Actinomycetes > Kitasatosporales > Streptomycetaceae > Streptomyces > Streptomyces sp. NPDC102402. Next base: position 273,215 of record NZ_JBIWKR010000009.1, on the reverse strand, counting down.
GTCAGCGTCTGCTGGTCCACGGCGCGCGAGATGCCGAAGTCGATGACGCGGGGGCCCTCGGGCGAGAGCACGACGTTCGAAGGCTTCAGATCACGGTGGACGACCCCCACCCGGTGGATGTCGCGCAGGGCCTCCGCCAGCCCGATGGCGAGCCTCCTCAACTCCGCTCCGTCCAGCGGGCCCTCCGCGGTGATGCGCTGGGCGAGCGTGTGCCCCTCGATGTAGGTCGTCGCCATCCACGGTTGCTCGGCCTCAGGAGCGGCGTCGACCACGGCGGCGGTGAACGCGCCGCTCACCCGCCTCGCCGCCGCCACCTCCTGCCGGAATCGGATGCGGAATTCGTCGTCCCCCGCGAACTGCTGGTGGATCAGTTTGATCGCGACAGGCCGCCCCGAACTCGTACGGGCCAGGAAGACCGTGCCCATGCCGCCCGAGCCGAGCCGCGCCTCGAGCGGATAGCCGCCGATCTCGGCTGGGTCACCTCCGCGCAGCGACACTCTTCCCGACCTCCCGTCCCCCGTGCACCACAGTCACCACGGGCCCGCGTTTATGTCCTGCACACAAACTAGTCGCAGGGCAGCGCGGTGGAACGAAGCGGGTGACGAACCGGGGCCCGGGACGGCCTGCCGCCACGCTCGGCCGAGGGCTCCTGCCCGCTGGACGCGACCGCAACCGCGATCCGGTGCGTGGCGGACGGCACATCGTGCGGTCGGGGCTCCGGGTCACGTCGATTCACCCAGCGGGACGGAAATACCGGATGAGGTCGGCGAACCCGGGGAACAAGTGCCGACAGACGATGGGAGGGGTGCCATGGATGGCAGAGATCTGGAACTCGGCGAGCTTCTGACCGCCGCGGAGTCCGCGCCGCCCGGGGAGTCCGTGGGCGTGATCGCGCACGACCTGCGCAAGCGCTTCGGAGCGGAGAGTGTGTCGTTCCTGTTCGTCGACCTCATGGGGGAGCGGCTGTTGCGCCTGACCGCGCCCTCCGAGGGCGACATGGCGGACACCACGGAGCAGATCGACCTGCAGGGCAGCATCTACGACACGGTGCTCCGCAGCCAGCGCCAGCACGTGGAGCCGGACGGTCAGGGCGGCCGGCGGATCATCTCACCGGTGAGCAATCGCGGGGACTGCGTCGGTGTGCTCGAGGTGACGCTGCAGTACGCCGACGACACCGTCCTCGGGCAGATCAGTGACGCCGCGCACGCGCTGGCCTACATCATCGTGACGGACCGCCGCTTCACCGATCTGTACCACGCCGGCCGGCGCACCACTCGGACGAGTCTCGCCGCCGAGATCCAGCATCAGCTGCTCCCCTCGTCCTCCTGTTGCGAGGCCCCCCAGTTCACTCTGGCCGCGGGCCTGATCCCGGCGGACGACATCGGCGGGGACACCTACGACTACACCCTCGATCAGGACACACTGCACCTGTCCATCACCGACGCCATGGGCCACGACACCGAGTCCGCCCTGTTGGCCACGCTGGTCACGGCCGCGTTGCGTGGCGCCCGACGCGCGGGCTGCGACGCCCTGCGTCAGGCCCATCGCGCACACGAGGCCCTGCTGAGCCACAACCGCGGGCTGGCCACCGGACAACTGCTGTGCATCCGTCTCGAGACGGGCATGTGCGAGCTGGTCAACGCGGGCCACCCCTGGCCTCTGCGACTGCGGGCGGGCACCACCGAGGCCGAGGAGGTCCAGCTCGGCGTGAACCTGCCGTTCGGCGTCGCGGCGCCCACGACCTACCGGCTCCAGGAGCTCCAGCTGCACCCCGGCGACCGTCTGGTCCTGCTCACGGACGGCATGCAGGAACGCGGTGCCGCTGCCGTCGACCTGGCCGCTCTCGTGGCCGGCACCCGCGCCTCGCATCCCCGGGAGGCGGTCCGCGCCCTGACCACGGCGGTACTGGACGCATGCCGTGGCAACCTCAAGGACGACGCCACCGTCCTCGTCCTGGACTGGCACGGCGCCGGAGGGCTCACACCGCGCGACACGCGCACGGCGCCGTGAGCTCCTGTGCCTTCGTCACTCACCGGACTGCCGCGGGATGTTCGCCCCTGGGGCCGTGGCGTTCGGCGAGCAGCCGCTTGCGATGGCCCCTGCGGCGGAGGGCGGTTATCAGGACGATGACGGCGCAGACACCGATTCCGAGGACAGGGAGAGCGCCGGCCAGTACCAGCACGCCCACGAACGCGACCAGGCCTCCGGAGTCCCCGATGGCGTAGCGGGACGGGCCTTGGGACGAACAGGTGACTTCGTAGTCCCCTGCTCGCGGCACGTCGATGGCGTAGAGCGGATTCCAGGTCTCGTCACGGGTGAGGAAGACGTCGACTCCCGGATCGGTGAGACGGGGGTCGCCCGGACCGGTGATCCCGCACCGCTGGGCGGCCGACGGCCCCCGGTCCTTGATCCAGATCGTCCGCTCGCTCTCCGGTGAGAGGCGCAGGGTGACGGTGTCACCGTCGGCGAACTGATGGCCTGTGTCCACCGCGTCGGTCACCTTGTCGATCCGGTACACACCGACGGCCACTCCCAGCACCGTCAGTACGACGGCGATGACGGCCGCCGTGGCGTACCAGTGTCGGCCGGGCCGGAGCTCGTTCGCCGGTATCCGCGGCGGCGCGAAGGGCTGCATCAGCGCATCGTAGACCGCGCGTGCTGCCCCGCTCCGGCCGGGATCACCGGACGTCGCGAAGCACCAGCCGGCGACGTCTGTCGGGAAGCACCTCGGTGATGCCCTGACCGTCGCAGTGCTCCAGCAGGGGAACGGTGACGCGTCGGCTGGTGTCCAGAGCGCGGCTCGCCGATCCCACGGTGAACGGCTGGTCGAGTTCGCCCAGCCGGTCGGCCGCCAGCCCGGGGGCGTCCGGCAGCAGCACCACGTGCTCCGCGAGCCGCAGTACCGCTCCGTGGCGCACCGCCGCGGCGAGCTCACGGCGGCCGAAGCCGAGCTCCGCGAGCCGCTGGGCGTGGGGCGCGGCGAAGGGCCGCCCGTCGAGTTCCGCGGTGAGCCTGCGCACCGCCTCCACCACGGGGGCGGGCTGCTCCGCGGGCCCGGCGGTCACGCGTCCGCGGCTCATCAGCAGGGGCGGCGTGACCAGCGCCTCGACGAGGGAGACGGCCGGCAGCCCCAGGCGATACCGCGCCGCCTCCACCGGGATGCCGTCCTCGGTGGGCCGCTCGCAGCGGTACGCCGTCACCAGTTCGGCCAGCCGGGCACGCAGGGTGGTCCAGTGGGCCGGGTCGGCGAGCCAGTCGCCCGCGACGGGTGCGGTGTGCACGGACACGCCCATCGCGGTCAGCTCTCCGCGCGTGACCAGGAGTCTGCGCCGTAGCTCGGACGCCTCCCCCGGGGTCCCGTGGGCGTCGGCCAGTTCGGCCGCCCGCCGCGCCGCGGAACCGCGGCGCCGCAGGTCCGGTGGCCGGGGGTCGAGTACCGTCACGCCCGCGAGCACCCGCCGCAGGCCGGGATCGCGCAACACCGCGCGGTCGCCGATGCGCAGCGGCAGTGGTTCCGGCAGGCTCAGCCGGACGGTCTCCGCACCGAGCGGACGTACGCGTACGGGTACGGCCGCCGAGCCGATGTGGGCGACAGCGGTGCGGGGCAGTTCCGCGGCAGGTGTTCCGCCGTGGACACGCACGTCGCAGCTCAGGCAGGGGAGGTGGCTGTCGGGTGTGAGCAGGGCGTCACCGCGGCCCGTCGACTCCTTGTCGAGGCCCCGGAGGTTGACGGCGACCCGGGCGGTGGCACGCGCCTGGTCGGTCTCCTCGCCGAGGGTCTGCAGGGCCCGGACGCGTACGGGGGTGCCGGAGCGGGAGGTGACCAGGACGTCTCCCCGGCGGATCCGCCCCGCCCCGAGTGTGCCGGTGACCACCAGCCCGCTGCCGCGCACGGTGAAGGACCGGTCGATCCACAGCCGCACCGGGGAGTCGGGGTCCCCGTCCGGCAGCCGCGCGGCCAGCCGGCCGAGGGCGGCGCGGAGCTCGGCGAGTCCCACGCCGGTGCGCGCGCTGACGGCCACCGTCTCGACGCTGCCGAGCGTGCTGGTACGGATCCGTTCCCGTGCCTGCACCGTGGCGGGGGCGGGGTCGGCCACGTCGCAGCGGGTGACGACGAGCAGTCCGTGACGCACGCCGAGGGCGTCCACGGCGGCGAGGTGTTCGGCGGACTGGGGCTTCCAGCCCTCGTCTGCGGCGACGACGAACAGCACGGCGGGCACGGGTCCCACGCCGGCCAGCATGGTGGGCACGAACCTCTCGTGTCCTGGTACGTCGACGAACGCCAGCCGGTCACCTGACGGCAGGTCCGTCCACGCGTAGCCCAGGTCGATGGTCAGGCCGCGGCGGCGCTCCTCCGCCAGCCGGTCGGGGTGGGTGCCGGTCAGTGCGTGGATCAGTGTGCTCTTGCCGTGGTCGACATGCCCTGCCGTCGCGATGACCCGCATGTCACAGCCCCGCGGCGCGCAGCACCGCGGCGAGGACGTCGCTGTCGCACACCTCCGGTACGCACCGGAGGTCCAGCAGCAGGCGCCCGCGCGACACCCGTCCCAGTACGGCCGGTTCACCGGTGCGCAGCGGTTCCGCGAGGTCGTCGGGGAGGCTGAGCGCGCAGGACGGCAGAACGGCCCCGGGCGCGCCGCCTCCTCCGACCACCGCGTCGTGGGACACGACGCGCGCGTCCAGCCCTCGGCGCGCGACGTCCTCGGCCATGCGCAGCGTGCGGACGCGCAGTTGCGGCAGCGGCATGTGCACGGCCGTGTGCACGGGTGGCTCGGGACCGCGCAGGGTCGCCTCCAGCGCGGCCAGGGTGATCTTGTCCACCCGCAGGGCACGGGCCAGCGGATGGCGGCGCATCCGTTCCACGACGTCGGCGCGGCCGAGGACCAGCCCCGCCTGCGGCCCGCCGAGGAGCTTGTCCCCGCTCGCGGTGACCAGGGTGGCCCCGGCGCGCAGGGCCGTGGCCGCGTCGGGCTCGTCCGGGAGCACGGGGTCGGGAGCGAGGAGACCGGAGCCGATGTCGACGACGACGGGCAGGCCCAGGGAGGCCAGTTCCCCGGCTTCCACTCCCCCGGTGAAGCCGCTCACCGTGAAGTTCGACGGGTGGACCTTGAGGATGAAACCGGTGTCCGGGCCCGCGGCGTCCGCGTAGTCACCGAGGCGGGTCCGGTTGGTGGTGCCGACCTCGCGTATCCGCGCGCCGCAGGAGACGAGCAGCTCGGGTATCCGGAATCCGTCGCCGATCTCCACGAACTCGCCCCGGCTGAGCAGGATGTCGCGCCCCGGGGCCAGCGTCACCGCCGCCAGGGCCAGGGCGGCCGCTCCGTTGTTGACCACGTGCACCGCCTCCGCGGCCGGTACCGCCTCCCGCAGGGCGGCCATGGCAGTGCGGCCGCGTGACGCCCGTCTGCCGGTGCTCAGGTCCAGCTCGACGTCCGTGTAGCCGCCGGCCGCCGCCATCGCCTCCAGCGCGGACCGCGACAGCGGGGCCCGTCCCAGGTTGGTGTGCAGCACCACTCCGGTGGCGTTGTGCACGGGACCCGGTCCGGCCGTGTGCGCGGGGAGCGCGGCCAGGGCGGCGTGGACCGCGTCGTCCGGGCCGATCCGTCCGTCGCGTACGAGCTGTTGGGCGGTGCCGACGGCGGCCTTGACGGCGGTCCTGCCCAGCCGGGCCGACGCCTCGCTCAGCCGGGGGTCGCCGAGGAGCACCGTGGTGCTCGGCACCTGCCGCCGGATGTCCGCGGGCGGCTCGCCCGTCGTGTCCGCCACCCGCGCCACCCCGATCGAAGTCAGCGGAGGCGGACGGGAATCGAACCCGCCTGGCCCGGATACCGGACCACACCGATGTTGAAGATCGGGAGGGGCACCAGCCCACCCAACGCCTCCGGAGCAAGATTGTGGTCCCCGCACACCGCTGGGGCAAGAGTGAAATGATCGCCGTATGACGACAGTTGGCCCCGCCGCACCCGTACGGCTGACCCAGTTCGCACACGGCGGTGGCTGCGCCTGCAAGATCCCTCCGGGGGAACTGGAGGCGATGGTCGCGGGACTGCTGCCGTCCGGGGGCCCCGGAGGGGCTCCGGGCGGCGACGAGGACCGGATGCTGGTCGGGCTCGACGACGGCGACGACGCCGCGGTGGTGCTCACCGGTGACGGCACCGCGCTGGTGTCGACGGCCGACTTCTTCACACCCGTCGTCGACGACGCCCGCGACTGGGGCCGGATCGCCGCGGCCAACGCCCTGTCCGACGTCTACGCGATGGGCGGCCGGCCCGTCGTCGGGCTCAATCTGCTGGGCTGGCCCCGTGACGTCCTGCCGGCGGAGCTGGCCCGGGAGGTCCTGGCGGGAGCGCTCGAAGTGGCCCGCGACGCGGGGTGCTTCGTCGGCGGCGGCCACAGCATCGACAGCCCGGAGCCGCTCTACGGAATGGCCGTGACGGGCCTGGTGGATCCTGACCGGCTGCTGCGCAACGACGCCGGCCGGCCGGGTGTGCCGCTGACCCTGACCAAGCCGCTGGGCGTCGGCATACTCAACAACCGCCACAAGCGGACCGGCGAGGTCTTCGCGCACGCCGTCGCCAGCATGGCGGCGCTCAACGACAAGGCCGCTGCGGCTGCCCTGGAGGCCGGCGCCGTGTGCGCCACGGATGTGACCGGATTCGGGCTGCTCGGCCATCTGCACAAGCTGGCCAGGGCGAGCGGCGTCACCGCCGTGGTGGACTCCGCCGCCGTCCCCGTGCTGGACGGCGCCCGGGAGTCCCTGCGGGCGGGGTACGTCAGCGGCGGCACCCTGCGCAATCTCGAATGGGTGCGCCCTCACCTCGACGCGGGACGGGCGAGCGAGGACCTGCTGCACCTGCTCGCCGACGCGCAGACCTCCGGCGGACTGCTGGTCGCCGGGGAGGTTCCCGGACATCCGGTCGTGGGGGAACTGGTTCCCGCCGTGGCCGGGACGACACTGGTGATCAGCTGAGGGCCGCGGGTCCGCGGGCGGGGCCCGGGTCCCGCGGCCGGTTCGCTACCGGTAGCGGATGTGCAAGTGGTTGTCGTGGTTCGCGTAGCTGGTGGTCAGCCCTTCCGAGATCAGCTGCGGGTCGTTGAAGAAGATCAGCTGGACGTGGCCGGGGGCCTTCGCCCGGATCTCCTGCACGAGCCTGCGGGTGGCCGCGCGGTCGTACGTGCTCGACTGCCAGGTGATGCGCCCCGCGGTGCACTGCGCCGAGTCGGTGCGGGCGGGCCACACGTCGATGTCCATCCCGACCTCGTGGCTGCCGTGGCCGGGGATGTCCCCGCCGTGCTCGAAGCCCGCGTCACCGACGGGCAGTCTGCCGTTGCCGGTGGCGGCGAATCCGGCGGCGGCGGCCTCCAGCTGGCCGACGGCACCGGCTGTCGCCCAGTGGGCGCCGGCGTTGCCGTCCGGGCTCTGTGCGCACATCGCGCTGCCGCCGAAGTCGATGTTCTCGTAGTGCCACAGCAGGATCTGCCAGGTAGCCGGTCCGACGACTCCGTCCGCGCCGATTCCCGCATGGGACTGGAAGGTGCGGACGGCGGTGCCGGTGGCGGGTCCGAAGGCCCCGTCGGCCGAGAGGCCCGCTCCCCGCTTGGCGTTGAGCAGCGACTGGAGGGCCGTCACCGCCGGCCCGCTGTCGCCCTGTCGCACGGTGACGGCGAGCGCGCCCCAGGTGGCGGGCCCGACGATGCCGTCCGCCGTCAGGCCCTTGGACTGCTGGAAGCCCACCACGGCGGTCCGCGTGCCCGAGCCGAAGGCGCCGTCCACCGCCACGGGACGGCCGTGCGCGGCGAGCAGGTGCTGCAGCGCGACGACGTCGGATCCTCGGCTGCCGTTGCTGGTCAGCGGGAACGCGGCCTGCGGGAAGGCCTGTGCGGGGGCGCCCGTTCCGAGGAGCAGGCCCGCCAACGCGGTGAACAGCGTGATGATGCGTGCGAGTCGTCTCACGGTCTCTGCCTCACTTTCCTGTTCATTCGCCTGCTCACTTTCCGGACTGGAGGGCGCCCCAGGTGGCAGGTCCGACGATGCCGTCGGCGCCCAGCCCCCGCGAGGACTGGTAGTCACGTGCGGCCTGGGCGGTGCCCGAGCCGAAGACACCGTCGATGGACACCGTCCGGCCGAGCGCGGCGGTCAGGGCGCGCTGCAGCCGGGTGACGGCCTCTCCCGTCGAGCCGTTCTGGACGGTCGGGGTGGACCCGCGGGAAAGCAGGGCCGTCCAGGTCTTCGCGCCGACCACACCGTCCGCCGTGAGTCCCTTACCGGACTGGAAGTTCCTGGCGGCGGCGGTCGTGTCGGGCCCGAATATCCCGTCGGGGGTACCCGGGTCGAAGCCGGCGGCCTTGAGCAGGCACTGGGCCGCCTTGACCTGGTCTCCGGTCGAGCCGCTCCGGACCGTGGTGTACGTGGCGAAGTCGAGGTTCGCCCCGGAACAGGTGGGCGTGGGCGTGGAGCCCTTGCCGACGTCCAGGTAGTCGCGGTCGATGTTGATCGAGTAGCCGCCGTAGGACTCGGTGACCTCCCCCGCGTACTGGTGGATCCGCTGGTGGTCGGACCAGTAGGAGGACGGCACGTAGGTACCGGTGTTGGTGTCGGCGGCGCCGTTCCACCAGGCGTAGAAGAGGTGGTCGACGCGTGTGTAGGCACCGTTGTCGTACTCGGCGGCGGCGTCCTTGATGCCGGAGGCGGCGCTGGAGTAGAAGCCCGACAGATAGCCGCTGCTGTGCAGCCGTTCGGTCCAACCGGACAGGTACGACAGCACGGACGCCTTGCAGGAGGCCGTGGAGGTGTACGCCTCGATGTCGCTGTAGATGGCGCTGCCCGCCGGGATGCCGAGGTTCGACGCGGCGGTGATGGCGCCGGCGGCCGCGGTGACGCCCTGGGACCTGGCCGTGGCGGGGTCGGTGGACATCTTCAGCGAGTAGTTGGTGCACGGTGCCTGGCGGCCGACGTCGATGGGGAAGAGCCGCCATCCGTTGCTGGTCTGGCTGCTCACCCAGTTCGCCGTCAGGTTCGGCTGGGCGCAGCCGCGGAAGGAGCCGCTGATGTAGACGCCGACCGCGCTGTACGGCGAGCTCGCCTGCCAGGCGTTCATCGCGGCCTGCGAGGGCGCGGTGCAGGCGTCGAAGCCCTTGCCCTGGTAGCTGCCGGGCTGCGGGCCGGCCGCGGCCAGGGGGGTGACGCCGGACCGCTGGGTGGTGCGGGGCAGCGCGGTGCGCTCGGCGCTCCCGGTGAGCTCGCCGGTGTCGAGAACGCCGCGTACGAGGTTCTCGGTCTCCGGTGTGTGGGCGGCGGTGACGAGGACGCCGGCGTCCTCGACCGCGACCTGGATGGTGTCGTTGCTGGACGCGGCGGACGGGGCTGTGGCCTTGCCGCGCTGGGTCCGCGCGGTCGCCGCCGTGGCCTGGCCGGCGGAGCGGGCGGTGATGGGCTCCACGACGATGCCCGCCGAACGGCCGACGACGCCGGCGGGGCAGTCGTTCTGTTCGGCGGGTTCTCCCAGGTAGACCGCGGGTCTGTCGAACCGGAGGCAGGCTCGCGGGTGTTCGGCCAGATCGACGACCTGCCAGTCGGCGGGCACCTCGATGCGGTAGCCGTGGTAGGTGACGCTCCGCAGGCTCTCGGGCGGGGAGTCCGCCAGGGCGGGGGTGGGGGCGGCGAACGCACCGGTGCCGGCGAGCACTGCCAGCAGGGCGGTTCCGGCGCGGACACGCCAGGGGATCCAGGACGACATCGGTTCACTCCTGATCGAACGCGGGGGGAGAGTGAGGGGGCGCTGCCGGGCGGGCCGGCTCAGGTCCGGCCACGAGCGACGCCCGCCCGCGGCCGGTCGGCCGCGCACTCGGGGACGGTGCGGGTGCGCCTTCCCCCGGGCCGGCGGCCGGCCCGGGGGAAGGCGCACTGCTGTGCGGGTTGCGAGGGGACTGTCAGACGCCGCAGTTGGGCGCGGACCAGGAGCGGCTGGTGCGTCCGTCCACGTGGGTGTGGTCGTTGTGGTCGGGATAGCCGGGGCCGAAGATGCCGCCGAAGCCGTGGGAGCGGGCTCGCTGGGCGAGCGCGCAGAAGGACGGGCTTCCGATCAGATCGGCGGCGTCACCGTAGAGGTGCCGGCTGTTGGAGGCACCGCCTGCCGCGTTGTTGCACGCCGCCGAGCGGAATCCGCTGGACACGGAGATCGGGACGTCGCCCATCGCGTGCCTGAGGGCCTCCAGCTTCCACATCGTGCGCAGACCGTTGGACTTGGCCGTCGCGGCGCTGACCGCGCCACCGGACCAGTCGGAGTTGCAGTTGTTCAGTTCGGCGTAGGTGAAGTGGATGGGCGTGCAGTCAGGGTCCTGCAGCGCGTAGATCTTCGAGAACGTCTGGGAGCCCGCGACGCCGTCCGCTCCGAGGCCGTACGCCTGCTGGAACTTGGTGACAGCGGCCTTGGTCCGCGGGCCGAAGTTGCCGTCGACGGAGAGGATCTCGCCGTGGTCGACATGTCCGGCCACCCGGATCTGCAGCTGGGTCACGTCGTCGCCCGACATCCCTTCGGACAGGGTGCGGCCCCAGCTGTAGCACTCGTCGGCCTGGGCCGGGGCGGCGGTTGCCAGCACTCCCCCCACCGTTGCTGCCATGATCATGACAAACGCCAGAGCGAGTTGGATCGTACGCCTCAACATGGCGCCTCCGTTGTGAGTCCTTCCCGATTCCCCGCAAGAGGGCTGAGGCGAGTCTGACGCCCCTCGCCGTAGCGTGTCCACACCATCACCATCTGCCACAGGACCAGACCTCCGGCACAACTGATATGTATCTGGCGGGGGTTGTTCCGCGATGGAGTGCAGTGGCCGGAGGCGGCCGACGAGGCTACCGCCAGACCGCGCAGGCCGTGGCGGCGACCAGCACGGAGCACACGACGGTCACGCCGCTCAGGCGCCTCGCGAGCCGGTCGTCCCAGCGTTCCCCGTCTCCGGAGAGCCTGCGCAGAGCCGGGGTGAGCGCCCTGCCCGCGCCGAAGCCGAGTCCGGCGGCCAGGGCGGGCGCGTAGGAGCCCCCGGACAGGAGCACCGCCAGCGCCATCGCGTACGGCGCGCTCGCCGAGACGTAGGTGCGCACGCCAGTGCCGAGCTCGAAGCCGAACTGCAGCGCACCGCGTGCCAGATGACGGCGCAGGACGTCCTGCGGAATCTGCCGGGCGTTCTGCGGCAGCCGTAGCGGCAGCCTGCCCGCGTCGCGCAGCGCGGCGAGCAGCGCCCCGGCCGCGATCAGCCCTTGCCGCACGCCGGCCGGGAGCGGTGTGAGGAGACCGGACAGAAGCCACAGCACCCCGGCCGTCAGCACCCCGCCGGCCAGCAGACCGCAGGTGAACACGCCGAGGACCAGCGCCTGTCTGTACGTTGCCCGCCAACCTGGCGAGGCCAGCGCGAACGCGCTGTTACGCGTTCAAACGGAGCCTGAGAGCGAATAGCCCGCCAGCCCACCGGTGATCGCCCAGGTCAGCACGGGAGCGTGCAGGACGGCGGCGATCGCCGCGATCCCCAGGGCCGCCACGGGCAGGACGGGATCGGTGAACAGCGCCCGTGCGGCACGGGCGCGGCCCGGCCGGCCCGCGCGGTGGGACGACTCGCCCACCTAGACCGTCCCGGTCAGGGTGAGCCAGGTGTTCTGCCCCACCACGCCGTCGGCGGTCAGGCCGTGCAGTGACTGGAACGAGAGGACGGCCTGGCGTGTGAGCGAACCGAAGTTGCCGTCGACCGTCAGTGCGGATCCGTGCTTGTTGAGCTGCCGCTGTGCGCCCCGCACGGCGTTGTTCACGTCGCCTTGGCGCACGGTGACGACCAGTACCGGCCAGGTGGCCGCGCTGACGCTGCCCGTGGGGCTGAGTCCGTTCGCCGACTGGAACGCCTCGACCTGCGCCTCGGTGTCCGGCCCGAAGATGCCGTCGACGTCCGTGGGATGCCCGTGGTGGGTGAGAAGATGCTGCACCGTGTGGACGTCCGGTCCGGTGGCTCCGCTGCCGATGACCGGCCAGCTGACGGAGCCGGGGCAGTCGCAGTCGGTGGTCCAGCGGCAGATGGACTTCACCCAGCCGGAGCCGGTGTTGCGGTACCCGTCGTGGCAGCGCCGCTCGATACCGCAGCCGCAGCTTCCGCAGGCCGCGCTGTAGCGCCACAGCCAGCCGTCGTAGGTACCGGCATAGCACTGGTTGGGCCGCAGGGTCCAGGTGACTCCGTCCGTCCGGTGGAAGCCGGTGTTCGCCCCCGAGGTCACGCAGGCGTCGGCGTAGACGGTGCTGGGCCCGCAGCCCGGGGAGCAGTTGTGGTCCTCGGCATAGCTCGGGCACGCGCCGGTCCAGATGTCGTAGCCGTCGGCGTAGGCCTCCCGCGCGGCCGAGAACACCCCCAGCGCCGCGAACCCCGCGGCGGTCGCCGCCTGCAGCACGGTGCGCCGGGACGGCGCGAAGGACGCGAGGGGCCCTCGCCCGGTCCGCGAGCGGCGGCCGGCTCCCCCTGGGCGGCGCAGCGTGGGCACATCGTCCAGTGAAGTCACGGCCGGCTCCTCGGCGTTGCGGGTGCGATGTCGTCGAGCAGCCGCAGCAGCGCGGTGGGTGAGCCGAGCGGCTCGGAACGCACGATCCGGTGTTCGGGATCGATGGCCACGGCGTAGGGGGTGGCGGGTATGTCGTAGGCCGTGAACAGCTCCGGGCGGTGGTCCCTGACCGGGACGGGTCCCCCGTCGGCCAGCGGCCCGGCGCCCGCGTAGAGCCCGAGCACCTGCGGGGAGGCGGCACCGCCCTGGCGGACGGTCCAGGCGCCGGCCTCGGCGAGCACCTGCCCGCAGGTGCGGCAGTCCGCGTCGAGGAAGAGCAGCAGCGCGGCGCGGCCCGGCGCCAGGAGGCCGTCGAGCCCTGCCGGACCGGGCCGGGCCGCGTCGAGGCCGGGCGCGTGCGCACCGGGGGCGAGGCCCACTCGGCCGGGGCGGTGCGGCTGCGTCCGTGACAGCTGGTGCACCTGCCTGATCAGTCCCGAGACGACCAGCGCGAGCAGCGCGATCGCCGCCCACGAGGCGATCAGGGCGCTGGTGGTGAAGTCCATGGCGTCTGCACTCCTTCGGCGGTCCGGTGCACGGTGGTCCTGGCCTGCTGGTGATCAGGGACCCTGGTCGGGGGGTGGACGGGCGCAGCGGCCGGCTCGTGCATGGCCGCGGGGATGGCCCAGAGCAGCGCGGTGCAGGCGAGAGCCGCGAGCGTCAGGGTGATCAGTTCCACCGTGGGCAGCCCTACGGGGCCCGTCCCGGCGACGGCGGCGCCGGCCGTCGCGAGCACGGCGAGGGCCACGGCCCGCCGGGTCACCCAGCGGCTCAGGGGCACATCCCGGCCGGAGCAGCCGCACGGGCCCCCGCGGCCGAGAGTGAGAACGTGCCGCGTGTAGCCGGCGTAGAGCCCGAAGAGGACGGCTCCCAGGGCGAGTACGGCCCGCAGCCCCCACTGATGGCCCGTCAGGAGCGCGATCGCGCCGACCGCCCCCAGGACACCCTCCGCGACAGGCAGGGCGACGGCGGCGAACCGGCGGAGCCGCGGGCCCAGCACGCCGTGGGCCCACAGCGCGTCACCCAGTGCGGCCGGAGCGGCGGCGTGGGACCCCGCACCCAGGAACAGGGTCAGGATGACGACGGAGGCGCTCAGCCCGCCGTAGAAACCGGTCACCGGCGCATCACCCGGTGTGCCGCAGCGTGAGTCGCCCCACGAGTTCGGGCACCCGCTCGACGGGGGTGGACGCGAGTGGCACCAGCGTGGCCCAGATCTCGGTCGAGGAGAGCACGAAGAACGGGCTGCCGTCGGAGAGCGTGTCGCGGAACAGTTCTCCGGACGCCACCGCCACCCCCTTCCAGGGCGGGAGCTGGGCGGTGTGTTCCTTCGTACGCCGGGACAGCTCCAGCAGCCCGAGCCCGGGCACCTCCTTGATCACCGTCGCGGGCCGCGCGAAGGCGCTTCCGGCCGATGGATCCGGCTGGAGGGTGAGCCCGTACTCGCTCTCCGCGACGCGCACGGACCGGAGCAGCCCGAGCACCGCGGCCAGGCCCAGGCCGTACAGCCGGGTCACGAGCGAATGCCGCTCGCCGCGCCACACGACGAGCGACGGCCGCTCCACGAGCCCCGAGCGCGGCTCACGCTCGACCGACCGGAAGATGCGCAGCGTGCCCTTCTGGAAGGTGAGCTCGGACTCGGCTGACGCGATCCCCAGGGAGGCGGCCACGTCGTCCCCCAGGGAGGCCGGCCCGGAGGTGAATTCGACCAGCCGGCCGCCGGCCACCACCTCGACGGCCGAAGTGCACGGCGCCTGGAGGTCGATGCTCCCCTCCAGGTGGTACGTCCCGCCGTCGAGTGCGCGATGCGTGACGAACGACACGGTCATGTGCATCCTCCCGAGGCGCGGGGGTCTGGTGTGACACCGCAGCCGCTGAGGAAACTAGACAAGAGTCATGCCCCTGTCAATCACGCGTCCGCCCGAGGCCGTCTGCGCCGGGAGCGTCCGGGCGCATCCCTCCGCCCCGATGGCGCGGCGCTCCGGGGCGGAGGGGTGCGCCCCGGGCGCGGCGGGCGGGCACTCACCCTCCGGGCGACACCGCCCCCCGGCGCGGCGGGCGGGCACCCACTCTCCGTACGCCTGCCCGGGAGGTGGATCCGGCCGCGGTCAGGCGCAGGCCGGGCACAATCCGCGGTAGGTGATCTCCACCGCGTCGACGGAGAACCCGAACCGCTCGGTGTCGGGCAGGTCACCGAGGGCGTTGCCGGCCGGGTGGACGTCGCGGACCGTGCCGCAGCGGGAGCACACCAGGTGCTGATGGGGGCGGCGCGCGTTCGGGTCGTAGCGCTTGGCCCGGCCCACCGTGGAGACCTCCAGAACTTCGCCGAGCGCGACGAGTTCCCCCAGCGTGTTGTAGACGGTCGCGCGGGAGATCTCGGGCAGTTGCTCGGCGGCCCGCAGATGCACCTCGTCCGCCGTCAGGTGCACGTGGTCACCATCGAGGACCTCCGCGACGACACGCCGCTGCGAGGTCAACCGCCATCCGCTGCCCCGCAGTCGTTGCAGGAGGTCGCTCATCTCGTTCACCTGCTCCACTTCACGGGGGACGCGCGGCCCCGGAAGGACCCACGACGCCGCACCCCGGTCGTTATCGTTTTAGCGCACTTCTTGACTTGGATGAAGTCCATCGTAGGATCGATCCCGGCGACATCCAAGAGACAGGAAGACTCCGGTCCGGCTGCAGAGACACGCGATGGACGACGCCGGTTGAGCGCCGCACTCGCGGCAACCGCCCGGTACCGTCCGGTCCGGTGGCCCGTGAGGCGTTCGGGCGGCCGCGGCAAGACCCTCGTGGCAGAGCGTGCCCCTCCGCGAGGCCCGGATCCTCCTCCCCCCTGTTCAGCGCCCCCATGACCCGCCGGGTCCGGAAGGACTGCCATGACCGAGAACCACGAGTCACACGTCTTCGATCCCGTCGTGCCGGATTCGCCGGAGACGGCCGTCCCCGAGGTGCCCGAGGCACAGGCGAGCGGCTGCCCCGTGGCCCACGGCCGCGCGGCGCACCCCACACAGGGCGGTGGGAACCGCCAGTGGTGGCCGGACCGCCTCAACCTGAAGATCCTTGCCAAGAACCCCGCGGTCGCGAATCCGCTCGGTGCGGACTTCGACTACGCGGCCGCGTTCCAGGGGCTCGACCTGCCCGCCGTGAAGCGGGACATCGCCGGGGTACTCACCACGTCGCAGGACTGGTGGCCGGCCGACTTCGGCAACTACGGACCGCTGATGATCCGGATGGCCTGGCACAGCGCCGGCACGTATCGCATCAGCGACGGCCGCGGTGGTGCCGGCGCCGGTCAGCAGCGCTTCGCCCCGCTGAACAGCTGGCCGGACAACGGCAACCTGGACAAGGCCCGGCGCCTGCTGTGGCCCGTCAAGAAGAAGTACGGCCAGTCGCTGTCCTGGGCCGATCTGCTGATCCTCACCGGCAACGTCGCCCTGGAGACCATGGGCCTCAAGACCTTCGGCTTCGCCGGTGGCCGCGAGGACGTGTGGGAATCGGAGGAGGACGTCTACTGGGGCCCGGAGACCACCTGGCTCGACGACGAGCGCTACACCGGCGACCGTGAGCTGGAGAACCCGCTCGGCGCGGTCCAGATGGGCCTGATCTACGTCAATCCGGAAGGCCCCAACGGCAACCCGGACCCGCTCGCGGCCGCCCGCGACATCCGGGAGACGTTCCGCCGGATGGCGATGAACGACGAGGAGACCGTCGCCCTCATCGCCGGTGGCCACACCTTCGGCAAGACGCACGGCGCGGGCCCGGCCGAGAGTGTCGGCGCGGACCCCGAGGGCGCTCCGATGGAGGAGCAGGGCCTGGGCTGGCGCAGTTCCTACCGGACGGGCAAGGGCGGGGACGCCATCACGAGCGGTCTGGAGGTGACCTGGACCAGCACCCCGACCAAGTGGGGCAACGAGTTCTTCCACAACCTCTTCGCCTACGAGTACGAGCTGACCAAGTCCCCGGCCGGTGCGCACCAGTGGGTCGCCAAGGACGCGGAGGCGACCATCCCTCACGCGCACGACGCGTCGAAGAAGCACAAGCCGCAGATGCTCACCACCGACCTGTCGCTGCGCTTCGACCCTGCGTACGAGCAGATCTCGCGCCGCTTCCACGAGAACCCGGAGGAGTTCGCGGACGCCTTCGCGCGCGCCTGGTACAAGCTGACGCACCGCGACATGGGCCCCATCCAGCGCTACCTGGGCCCTGAGGTCCCCTCGGAGGTGCTGCTGTGGCAGGACCCGCTGCCCGCGCGCACCGGTGAGCTGCTGGACGCCGCGGAGACCACCGCGCTGAAGGAGCAGGTGCTCGCCACCGGCCTGACGGTGGCACAGCTGGTCTCGGCCGCCTGGGCCTCGGCCGCGTCCTTCCGCGGCAGCGACAAGCGGGGCGGCGCCAACGGCGCCCGGGTCCGTCTGGAGCCGCAGCGCGGCTGGGAGGCGAACGACCCGGAGGAGCTGGCCCAGGTCCTGCGCGCTCTGGAAGGCGTCCAGGAATCCTTCAACGCCAAGGGCGGCAAGCAGGTCTCACTGGCCGACCTGATCGTCCTCGGGGGCAACGCGGCCGTCGAGAAGGCGGCCGAGGAGGCAGGCGTCGAGGTCCAGGTGCCGTTCACCGCGGGCCGGGTCGACGCCACGCAGGACCAGACGGACGTGGAGTCCTTCGCCGCCCTGGAACCCGCGTACGACGGCTTCCGCAACTACGTCGGCAAGGGCAGCCGCCTGCCCGCCGAGTACCTGCTCCTCGACCGGGCCAACCTGCTGACGCTGAGCGCCCCCGAGACCACCGTCCTGGTCGGCGGTCTGCGCGTGCTGGGCGCCAATGCCGGAGGCTCGGAACACGGCGTCCTCACCGACCGCCCGGGCACGCTGACCAACGACTTCTTCGTGAACCTGCTCGACCTGGGCATCACCTGGAAGTCGACGTCGTCGGCGCAGGACGAGTTCGAGGCCCGCGACGCGACCGGCCAGGTCAAGTGGACCGGCACCCGCGCCGATCTGGTCTTCGGCTCCAACTCCGAGCTCCGCGCCCTCGCCGAGGTCTACGCCGGCGACGACGCGAAGCAGAAGTTCGTGACGGACTTCGTCGCCGCCTGGGCCAAGGTCATGGACCTCGACCGCTTCGACGTGAACTAGGGATTTCGTTCGGTTCAGGCCGCACCGCGCACGCGAGCCCGGCCTGAACCGGACGAGAGCCCCTGGCCGCGCCCGGCACATCCGCCTGCCGGGGACCGGCACGATCCGGCTGTGGGGTCCGCGCACGCACGCGCGGACCCCACAGCACGTCACGACGAAGCGACGGTTCACGGCTGCGGTGACCGCGATGCCGGAGGACCGGTGTCACGGTTCTCACCGCCGGCGAGGACGCCGAATCCCCGGCTCCCCAGGAACGTCACGCCCACGCCGAGGCGCTCAGGCAGGACCTCGTTCCGGGGGCCCGCCCACGACCGTGAGCAGGTCCACGACGAAGATCAGCGTCGAGCCCGCGGGGACCAGCGGAGAGGGTGACTGTCTGCCGTAACCGAGACGCGGGGGAACGATGATCTCGCGCCGGCCGCCGGCCTTCATCCCTCTCACTCCCCGGTCCCAGCCCTTGATGACCTTGCCGCCGCCCACGGCGAACTTGAACGGCCGGTCCCGCTCCCAGGAGGAGTCGAACTCCCTTCCGGACGCGAACGTGACCCCTACGTAGTGGACCTGGACGACCCTGCCCGGCCGCGCCTCGGGTCCGTCCCCGACCACGAGGTCCCGGACCGTCAGTTCGTCGGGTGCGTCGCCCTCCGGAACCTGGACTCCGGGCTTCGTCGTCTCGCTCATCACGGCCCCTCGCTCGCCACCGGAGTCCCGCGCACGGGCCGACCGGCCCCATGGACCTTCCATGTGGCAGGCGATCACGCTACCGGCAATGCCTTGCCCCGATGTGCACCGTTGCCGTAACACGGCGTTCGCGAGGACCGCGTGCGCACGACACGGTCCTGCCGCTGTCGGCGAGAGGGCTGCGGCACAGGGATGTCTCCGCGCGTCTCGTCGGCATGCGCGGCGTGGAGATCCCCGAATCCTGGATCTCCACGATCACCGACGGCGTGATCGCCGGCATGACCGAGAAGGTCCGGCCAGTGACCGGCCGAGGGCGGTGTGTGCCCACGACGTGCCCTCGCCCCTCGGCCCGGCCGCGCTTGTGACGCCGGTTCGGCCTGCGAGGAGACCGGACCGGCGTCTGCCCCTGATCGTGTCCGGGAGCACGGCACGGGCCGGAGGTGGCCGTGGGAGTCCTAGAGGGCGGTCCTGGGCCTCAGGCCCTCGCCGATGGACTCCTCGCGCCACCGCTTGAGCAGTTCATGGAACGCGACGGCTCCGTGGGGGTAGGCGCTCGCGCTGTTCGGGCGGCCGAGCCCCTCACGGTTGTAGTAGCCGGGGGTGCACTCCGCGTGGAACCACTCGTGGTCCGCGGCGCCCTTGGCCAGAACGGCCAGCCAGGCGTCCTCGGCCTCCGGGGACGGTTCGATGAGGGCGTGCTCGGTCTCGGCCGCGGCGACGAGGGCGGCGGCGTGGACGGCCTGCTCGTCGAGTACATGCGTGAAGTTGACGCTGCTGGCGTTGTGCAGGGACCCCATGTGGATCAGGTTCGGGAAGCCGTTGCCGGTGAAGCCGTGCAGCGTCCGCGGGCCCTGCCGCGCCCAGGCGTGCAGGAGCTGGGTGCCGCCGCGTCCGTGGACGGGGAGCTTGCCGGAGAGGATTCCGGACACTCCCACGGAGAACCCCGTGGCGAAGATGAGGCAGTCGAGTTCGTAGGTGTCGTCGCCGACGACGGCCCCGTGCTCGGTGATGCGCTCGATGCCGTGCGTGTCGGCGGTGTCGACCAGGGAGACGTTGTCGCGGTTGAACGCCGCGTAGTACTTGTCGGAGAACGTGGGGCGCTTGCAGGCGTACCGGTACCAGGGCTTGAGCTTGTCAGCGGTCTCCGGGTCGGCGACCGTCTGCTCGACACGGGCGCGCAACTCGTTCATCTTCGCCGCGTCGGCCGCTTCGTAAGCGGCCTCGAAGGCGGCCCCCTCCTCGTCGCGACGGAAGCTGGGCAGGAGCTTTTCCAGGAGAGCCGCCGAGGCGGTCCAGCCGTCGGCCACGAGATCCTGGTCGGCCGGCTCGCCGGAGACGATGCGCAGGAAGTTCTCACGACGCTCACGGGCCCAGCCGTCACGACCGGCGCCGACGTCCTCCGCGGTCGTGCGGCGGTTGGCCCGCACATCCACACTGGACGGGGTGCGCTGGAACACGTAGACGTGCTGGGCGTCCTCGGCCAGCATGGGGATGGCCTGGACACCGGTGGCGCCGGTGCCGACGATCCCCACTCGCTTGCCCCTGAGGCCGGTCATGCCGCCGTCCGGGGTGCCGCCGGTGTAGGAGTAGTCCCAGCGCGACGTGTGGAAGGTATGGCCCTGGAAGGTCTCGATGCCGGGTATCCCGGGCAGCTTGGGCTCGGACATGGTGCCGGTGGACGTGACGACGTACGTGGCGCGGAAAACATCACCGCGGTCGGTGGCCACGATCCACGTCTCCGACCCCTCGTCCCAGGTGAGCGAGGTGACCGCGGTGGAGAACAGGGCGTCCGTGTAGAGATCGTACTTCTCGGCGATGCGCACCGCGTGGCGGCGGATCTCCTCGCCGGGAGAGTACTTCCACTCCGGCACGTAGCCGGTCTCGTCGAGCATCGGCAGGTAGATGTGGGACTCGATGTCGCAGTGGATGCCCGGGTAGCGGTTCCAGTACCAGGTGCCACCGAAATCGCCCCCCTTCTCGACGATCCGCACGCGCCCCACGCCCTGCTGCCGCATGCGCGCCCCGGCAAGGATGCCGCCGAACCCGCCACCGACCACGGCGACGTCGACGGTGTCCTGCAGCGGCTCACGCGCGGTCACGTCGCCCGCGTAGGGATCGGCGGCGTAGTAGCCGAACTCGGCCTGAGCCTGGTGGTATTGGCTTGCACCGTCGGGCCGTACCCGACGTTCACGTTCGAGGCTGTAGCGCTGCCTCAAGGTGTCGAGGCCGTCGGATTCCGTGGCTTGAGTGGTCGTCATGTGGGGGTCTCACTCCAATCGGTCGGCCGCACCGGATCGAGCAGCCATCCGCTACGGTAGCAACTACCGGACATCACTGTCCGGTTGCGGCACGGGCCGCCCGCACACACACGGGGCGGTGCGTCCGCACACCCGTACGGACCACGTGCACCTGATGGCCGACGGGCTCCCCACAGACAGGAAGAGTGATCCCCCCATGCGACGACTCCCGGTCCGGTCCTTCGCGGCGCTCGCCATCACCGGCACGCTGGCCCTCACCGGATGCGGTACGGAAACCATCGGGTCCGACCGGGGCACACCGGCCGCCGGTGGCGCGGACAGGACCATCCGCGCCCACCAGGTCATGCAGTTGACGCAGGTGCACCAAGAGACCGGGATGACCCTGCTCGAAGGCCCCACGTTCGACGAGAACGGCAGACTGCTCGTCGTCGACGTCACGGCGCCCGCAGGGAAGCCGAAGGTGATGCGCGTCGACGTGAGGAAGAAGACGTCGCAGGGTGTTCACACCGATGACCGAGGGGCTTACACCTCAGCCCAGTTCAGCCCGTTCGACGGCCGCCTGTACCTGACCGACTACGCCCACGGTGAGGTGGTCAGCCTGGCTCCGGACGGTGGTGACCCGCGGACCTTCTTCTCGGGAGAAGTCGACGGAGCGAGGATGAACCCCGACGACATCGCCTTCGACCCGGAGGGGAACCTGTACGTCAGCGACTCACGCAGCCTGTCCACCGGCGACGCGCAGGGGCGCGTGGTGCGGATCGAGCGGGACGGCGAGAAGGCCACCGTCCTCGCCGAGGGGCTCGCCTCGGTGAACGGGATCTCCTTCGACGCGGACTACCGGGGTCTGTGGATCAGCGAACTCACACAGAACCGGATCTCCTACCTCCGCCTCGGTGGAGAGGGAAAGGTGACCTCCCGGCACACCGCCGTGCGCGTGGACGGCGGCATCGCCCAGACCGACTCGATCGCCGTGGACGCGGACGGCAACCTCTACCAGGCCCTCCACGGCCGCGCGGCCATGGCCGTGTACAGCAAGCACGGTGAACACCTCGCGACCATCGAGATCCCGGCCCGCACCAAGGGCCTCGAATCGGCCACGAACGTGGCGATCACGCCCGGCGGGACCAAGGCGTACATGACGGTCAGCGGACCGGCCGGCGGATACCTGTACACCTTCGACGCACTGGCGAAGGGCACTCGGCAGTCCAACGGCGGCTGACGCCGCCGGCGCTCACCCCTCGAAGGGCCGGACAGGCCCCACTTCGACGTCCACGAGCCGCCACGCGGCCTTCGCCCGGCGTTCCCGCACCTCGCGCGTGGGACCGCTGACGGCGCCGGAGACCATGGCGACGGCGAGCATGAGGTCGTTCGCCTCACCCAGCCGGTGCCCCTCGGGCAGGTGTTGCCGCAGGGCGGACTCGACGCGGCCCGACAGGACCAGGGCGTGCGCGAGGGCTTCCGAGTGGCTGGTGGCCCCATTGCCGTGCAGCAGGCCCAGAAACGCAGCCGACTCCTTCAGGTGCCAGGTCAGAACGCCGAGAACATCGGCGAAACGCGCCCCCTCGGCCGCGGCCGCCTGTTCGACCTGCCGCACGTTCTCCTCCAGCACGGCGATCGCCACGGCCGACCGGTCGGGAAAGTGCCTGTACAGGACGCCTTGCCCGACCCCGGCGCGCCGCGCGATCGCGGAGAGCGGGGCGTCCAGTCCGTGGGACGCGAAGATCTCTCGCGCGGCGACGATCAGAGCGTCCCGGTTGCGGGCAGCCACCTTCGGCCCGTGATTCGCGGGCCGCCGCTCGGCGGGCATAAGGGGCTGGGTCATCCCGAAAGGGTACCTCCGCGCGGAGTTCGACAGGTCGGCGCCGCCGTAGCCCCCGACAGGACCGGATGGCGGGGGTCTCGCAGATGAGCGGACCCCACAAGCCGGCCTCGGTCCAGTTCGTGAAGCGGCGACGCGCGGTGCCGGAGGATGTGCCGAACGTCAGCGGCAGATGGCGCCAGGCACGGACTCCTGCCAGCTCGCACACCACTGCCGTGCGCACGGCCCGCCCGTCGCATGGACCGGTCGCGCCACCACGAGGACTGAGGCCACGGCCGCTCGGCGCACGAGGTTCGGAATTCGATCCCGCGGGACCGATGATTTCTCCGCCGAGCCGCTGTCTCATCTGCATCAGGAGACGGCACCTCCACGCGAAGCGGAGAGAAGAGCATGTCAGCAACCAGCGGGCCGGCGGCCACCGTGAAGTCCGCGGTTGTCTCGAGTGACGGCACCCCCATCGCGTTCGAGCAGTCCGGCAGCGGGCCTGCGGTGATCCTGGTGTCCTCGGCTCTGGCCGACCGCTCCGACACCAGGAAACTCGCCCGGCTCCTCGCCCCGCATTTCACCGTCGTCAACTACGACCGCCGCGGCCGGGGCGCGAGCGGCAACAACGCCGACTACACGGTGGGGCGCGAGATCGACGACATCGCGGCGCTGATCGAGCATGCGGGCGGTTCTGCCTCGGTGTTCGGCAGTTCGTCCGGTGCGGTACTCGCTCTGCGCGCAGCCGCGGCCGGCCTGGACATCAAGCGCCTCGCGCTCTACGAGCCGCCCTTCGCCGTCGCCCCCGGCGACTTCGGACCGCCGCGGGACTTCGCACGGCACATCGACGGTCTGATCGCCGAGGACCGGCGCGGCGAGGCGGTCAAGGTCTTCATGACCAAGGCCCAGGGCATGCCCGCGTTCATGGTCGGATCGATGCGGCTGATGCCCGGAGTGTGGTCGAACCTCAAGGCGATGGCCCCTACCCTGCCCTACGACATCGCGGTCATGGGCGACACCCAGCAGGGCAGACCCCTCACCGCCGGGATGTGGTCGCCCGCGACTGCACCGACCCTGGTCATGACCGGGTCCAAGAGCCCGGACGGCTTCCAGAGCGCCGCGCGGGCGGTCACGGAGGTGCTGCCCGACGCCGGCCATCACACGCTCCAGGGCCTCAATCACGGAGCGGTGGTCATGGCGCCCAAGAAACTCGCGCCGAAGCTCATCGGGTTCTTCCAAGGCTGAACCCGTTCTCGGTACTCCGGCTTCCGACGGCGTCCGGAACTTGATCGCCCAGGCCGGATCCCACTCCCTCGTCCACGGCATGATCCACCTGGCCCGCGGCTACGCCGAGCACGGCATGACCGCCTACGTCGACATCCAGGAGCACGGGTTCGCAGCACAGGAGTACGGCTTCAGCGCGGTGCAGCACAGCGTGAGGTCGGCACCGGCTGCTTCGGCCAGATCTCTACGGCAGTCAACCCGGCCTCCTCCACCACCGCGCTGACCGGCTCCACCCAGGAACAGCAGTTCCACCAGGGCCTGTGTGAATCGCTGCGGCCGGCCTTCCACGGTCCGTCGGATCGAACGGCGTGACCGCGGCGGTCGCTTCAGCTTGCGGACATGGCTGGCACATGACGTCGTGTGCCAGGGTTGCGGGTATGGATCGGCAGTCTGAGAGCCCGGAACTCTGGGCGTTCCTGGAGTCCCTGCACTGCGGCGACATCCTGTCCGGCACCGTCGCGGCGGTCGAACGGTTCGGGGTCTTCGTGGCCCTGGACGACGGGCCTGATCATCCCACCCTGCCCGGTGTCGGGTTCCTCGGTATCCCCGAACTGTCCTGGCGGCGCTTCGATCATCCCACCGATGTTGTTCAGGTGGGGCAGCGTGTCGCCTGCGAGTTCCTTGGGTTCGACACCTACAACGCCGAGGCCAGGCTGTCCTTGAAGGCACTGGAGCGCGACCCCTTCCAGGATTTCGCCGAACGCACGGTGGGTGGCCAGGAATTCCGCGGGACGGTTGCGAAGGTGGTTCCCATCGGCATCTTCGTCGAGCTCGAGGACGGAATCTTGGGGCTGGTCCCGTCCAGAGAGATCGACGGGCGCCCTGCGGCGGGTCCGGCAGAGGGCTTCGAGGTCGGAGATGAGATTGCCGTCGTCGTCCGGGAAGTCGATCTGCCAGGCCGCCGGGTGTTCCTCTCCAGTCCGGAGAGCGGCCGGTACGCAGGGGGCGTGCTGCCCACGTGACGGCCTCCGTGCCCGGATCGTTGAGGTGAGCATGGGGCGGGGCGATCTCACAGATGCCGAGTGGGCACGGCCGCGGCCATCTCCTCCGGTCGGCAACGGGCGTTGTGGCAGGTGGCGGGATCGGTCGCGGGTTCCACGCCTGAGGAACACCGGGTCGCTGCCGGGCCGAGAGGCTCGGCGGTGCTGTGGAGGAGGGCGGGCGGCGGACGGTGGTCTGCTGCCCGCCCCGCTTGCGCTCCCCGCCGGACGGCCCCGGTGGCTCACGTCACGTCCCGGGGATCTGGACGGCGACGTCCGAGGAGCGCTCGACCCTCTATGGTGGCCGGTGCAGCTGGTTCGCCCTGCCCGCCAGGCAGACGCGTCGCAAGAGGGAACCCGGTGGGAATCCGGGACTGCCCCGCAGCGGTGAGTGGGAACGACCGCCGTCAAGAGCACTGGATCCGGACGGATCCGGGAAGCGACGGCCAGTAGGAGTCTGCCCCGGCAGATGTGCCCGCGAGTCCGAAGACCTGCCCGTTGCCCGTACGCGACCACTCGCGTACGGATATCCCGGTGACCTCGTGGGCGGGTCGGCGTACATACCAGGCAGAACCTCACGCCGAGGGCGTGCACGTGTTCCGTCCGGTGCGTCATCCCTTCGCGTCCGTGTCCTGTCTCCGGGATCTCAAGGAGTCATCTCGCGAAGGAGATTTCCGTGACAGCGAAGCCCGCGGCCGCGGCGGCACGAGCCACCGTGTACGGCTACCCCCGCCAGGGCCCGAACCGGGAACTGAAGAAGGCCATCGAGGGCTACTGGAAGGGCCGGATCACCGCCGCCGCCCTCCAGGAGACGGCAGCCGGACTGCGCCGGTCCAACTGGCGGCAACTGGCGGATGCCGGCATCCATGAGCTCCCCACAGGAGACTTCTCCTACTACGACCACGTCCTGGACACCAGCGTCATGGTCGGCGCCGTCCCGCAGCGGCACCGCGAGGCCGTCCACGCCGACTCTCTCGACGGCTACTTCGCGATGGCGCGCGGAACCCAGGACGTCGCCCCGCTGGAGATGACCAAGTGGTTCGACACCAACTACCACTACCTCGTGCCCGAGCTCGGCCCGGACACCGTCTTCACCGCGGACTCCTCCAAGCAGGTCTCCGAGCTCAAGGAAGCCCTCACGCTCGGACACACCGCCCGGCCCGTGCTCATCGGCCCTGTCACCTACCTTCTGCTCGCCAAGCCCGCACCCGGAGCACCGGCCGACTTCGAACCGCTCACCCTTCTGGACCGCCTCCTGCCGGTGTACGAGGAGGTGCTCGCCGATGTCCGCGCCGCCGGTGCCGAGTGGGTGCAGCTCGACGAGCCCGCTCTGGTCCAGGACCGCACATCCGCCGAGCTGAACGCCGCCGCACGCACCTACCGGGACCTCGGCGCCCTCACCGACCGCCCCAAGCTGCTCGTCGCGTCCTACTTCGACCGGCTCGGCGAGGCTCTCCCTGTTCTGGCGAAGGCCCCGGTCGAGGGCCTGGCGCTGGACTTCACCGGCGCGGCCGCAGCCAACCTCCGGGACCTCGCCGCCGTCGGCGGGCTCCCGGGAAAGAGGCTCGTCGCCGGTGTCGTCAACGGACGCAACATCTGGATCAACGACTACGAGAAGTCCCTGGCCACCCTCGCCACGCTCCTCGGCCTCGCCGACCGGGTCGATGTAGCCGCGTCCTGCTCCCTGCTGCACGTCCCCCTGGACACCGCGCCGGAGAAGGACATCGACCCGCAGATCCTGCGCTGGCTCGCCTTCGCCCGGCAGAAGACCGCCGAGATCGTCACCCTGGCCAAGGGGCTGTCCCAGGGCACCGGCGCGGTGACCGCCGAGATCGCCGCCAACCGCGCCGACCTCGCCTCCCGCTCCGACTCTCCTGTCACCCGCGATCCGGCAGTACGGGCCAGGGCCTCCGCGATCACCGACACCGACGGCCGCCGCTCCCAGCCCTACGGCGAGCGGGCCGCCGCCCAGCGCGCACACCTCGGCCTCCCCCTGCTGCCGACGACCACCATCGGCTCGTTCCCGCAGACCGCCGAACTGCGCACCGCCCGCGCGGACCTGCGGACCGGACGCATCGACACCGCCGGATACGAGGACCGCATCAAGGCCGAGATCGGTGACGTCATCGCCTTCCAGGAGAAGACCGGCCTGGACGTCCTGGTCCACGGTGAACCCGAGCGCAACGACATGGTGCAGTACTTCGCGGAGCAGCTGACGGGGTACCTCGCCACGCAGCACGGCTGGGTCCAGTCCTACGGCACCCGCTACGTCCGCCCGCCGGTCCTGGCCGGCGACGTCTCCCGCCCCGAACCGATGACGGTGCGCTGGACGACGTACGCCCAGTCGCTCACCGGCCGGCCCGTCAAGGGCATGCTCACCGGCCCGGTCACCATGCTCGCCTGGTCCTTCGTCCGCGACGACCAACCTCTGGGCGACACCGCCCGCCAGGTCGCACTCGCACTGCGCGACGAAGTGAACGACCTGGAACACGCGGGCACCTCGGTCATCCAGGTCGACGAGCCCGCTCTGCGCGAGACCCTGCCCCTGCGTGCGGCCGACCACGCCGCCTACCTGGCCTGGGCGACCGAGTCGTTCCGGCTCACCACCAGCGGCGTACGGCCGGACACCCAGGTCCACACCCACATGTGCTACGCCGAGTTCGGCGACATCGTCCAGGCCATCGACGACCTGGACGCCGACGTCATCAGCCTGGAGGCCGCCCGCTCCCACATGCAGGTCGCCCGCGAGCTGGCGGCACACGGATACCCGCGCGAGGCGGGTCCCGGCGTGTACGACATCCACTCGCCGCGCGTGCCCGACGCCGAGGAGGCCGCCGCACTGCTCCGCAAGGGGCTGAAGGCCATCCCCGCCGAACGGCTCTGGGTCAACCCCGACTGCGGCCTCAAGACCCGAGGCTGGCCCGAGACCAGGGCGTCACTCGAGAACCTCGTCACCGCGGCACGCACGGTCCGAGGCGAACTGCCCGCCTGCTGACCGGAACACTCCGAAGGCCGGGGCGCCCCTCAGGCGCCCCGGCCGCAGCACAGCGAGCAGTGGAGAAGTCCCCCGACCTCGATGAGGTCGTCACAGCGCTCCTCGGCTCACCCCAGGTGCGGCGGCCCCGGCGGGAAGGCCAGGATGCCCATGAGAGGAACACCACCGGATGAGTACCGGGCTCAGGCGTCTTCTGGTCATCGGCATCGGAGCCGGTGACCCCGACCATCTGACGTTGGCCGCCGTCAAGGCCATGCGCGGAGCGGATGTCTTCTTCGTTCTGGGCAAGGGCAACGGGAAGGACTCCCTCACCCGGTTGCGACGGGACATCCTCGATGAGCACGTGACGACGCCGTATCGCGTCGTCGAGGCCGACGATCCCCGGCGTGACCGCTCCCAGGAACAGGTCGCGGGCTATGCCGACGCGGTTCACGACTGGCGTCGTCGGCGTGCCGACGTCTGCGAGGAGCTGATTCGCGAAGAACTGGCCCCGGGGCAGTGCGGTGCGTTCCTTGTATGGGGTGACCCCTCGTTGTACGACGGCACCATCGCGATCCTCGATGACATCCGGGCCCGCGAGGAGGTGGCGTTCTCCTACGAGGTGATTCCCGGGATCAGCAGCGTCTCCGCTCTGGCGGCCCGGCACCGCATCAGTCTGAACCGGGTCGGCCGGCCGGTCCACATCACTCCCGGCCGACGGCTCTCCGAGAGCCTCCCGAACGACGACGGCGACATCGTCGTCATGCTCGACGCCCACGAAAGCTTCAGGCACCTTGCCGGCAGCGGCATATGGATCTACTGGGGCGCCTATATCGGTACCCCCGACGAGATCCTGGTCTCCGGACCGCTCGACGAGGTCTCCGACCGCATCCGCCGGGTGCGCGCCGAGGCCCGCGCCGAGCGCGGGTGGATCATGGATACCTGTCTGCTGAGGATCCACCCCGACGGCACCGAGGGCTAGGGACTCTTGTTTGGATCATGCTGTGCAAGGCCGCTGGGCTGGGTGCCGATCGGCCCTGCACGGTGGTGCGGAGGACTTCCGCGACGGCTCACTGGAGCAGTTCGAAGTGGGGGTGGTAGGGGGAGGACGGGCAAACGTGGAGCTGCAGGTTGTTGCCGCCGGTGATGTCGATCAAGGTGAAGTTGCCGTCCCGGGCGCCGAGGGGCGGCGGGCCCGGGGTCGGCCGGTCCTCCTTGGCGGTCCAGGTCGCGCTGCCACCGTCCCCTTCCCATGAGGCGATGGTGAGGAGCGGGACCGCCTCGGTGCCACACTCCAAACAGGCGCGGTCGACGGGGTCGGTGGGGCTCCAGAGGGTCCAGCCGCCGGTCTTCCAGCCGGGGGCGGTGCAGAGGTTGTTCAGGTAGAGCTCGCCCGGATCGTCGGCGTATGCGTTGTACTGCGCGGGGTCGATCGTCTCCCAGCGGCTCATGTCGTCCAGCTGGTCCCGGATCTCCTTGTCCAGCTCCATGGGGTTGGGATACTCGGTGATCTGCTCCGGTGAGAATGAGCAGGGCTCCGGGAGGTACCAGCCGTCCTGGACGATCGGCGGCTCGGGCGGTGCGTCGAGGACGTCGGTGACGGTGGCGGAGGACCGCCAGAAGAGGGCGGTCTTCGGGTGCGCCATCTCGTGATCGAAGGGGCACCACAGGACTTGGAGCAGGTCGGCGTCCGGCGGGCAGGGGAAGGGGATGTCGCGGGCGTACAACTGGGCGACGGGCACGAGAGGGATCGGGCCGTCGAACCATGGGCGGCCCGCCCTGATCAGATCCAAGGTCTCCTGTTCTTCGGGGGTCCACTCGGGTGCCTGGGGGTCGAGGTACAGGCGCTCGGCTGCTGCGGTGAGAACGCGGCGCTGGAGCCGGATGTCGTCCGGGGAGTTGATCCTGAGCGCCGCATGCTTGTCGTGCGGTTCTTCGCAGTGCGGCCACGGTTCGTCGGCGGGCCACAGGAGCGGCCCGCCGACGGAGCTGTCGTGCACGGTCGGCGATCCGGGCCGCGGGTGCAGCCGGGTCGCCGTGCGCGCCAGCGGGGCCAGTTGGGGGAAGAGCGCGGTGATGTCGAACGGCCTCGGCGGGGTGGTGAACGTGGCATTCATAGCGGGCATGTTGCCAGCAGCGTCTGACAACGGGGTGAGCGAGCGCTCCACCTCGTCTGACACCACACACCTTCTCTGAGTCAGCCGGCAGTCCAGAGGAAGATCTCAGCGATATGGAGTCTGGGCCGGGTAGTTGGTCGCGGTCTTCTCGCGGCCCGTGGCGATGCCGTGGCCGCTTGCTTCAGGCGGTTGATGCACCGGTCGACGGTGATGCGCTGCCTGTAGGTCTCGAGATCGAACGCCGACCGTCGTGGAGACCTCCGCCACAGCGGCTACTGCATCAGCTCGGTGTGGGGATGCTCCGGCGATGTCGGGCAGACGTAGAGCTGCTGCTTGTGGCCGCTGGCGATCTGGATGGCGGTCGGTTGCCTTGGGACAGGGTCGGTGCCGAGCGGTGCGACGCGGACGTCACGGGGGACGCGACCGCGGTCGTGCACTTCAAGGCCTCGGGCGCGCAAGATGTCGATCACGGCCTGACCCTCCGGGCTCGTGTGGTTGGAGGACGGGCTGATGGGACTCGGTTCTTCGTGATCCTTCTCCGGGATCCAGCTGCGGCTGCCGGCATCCCATTCGAAGGTGGGGATGGTCAGCAGGGGGACCATCGTGGTGTCGCAGGCCGGGCAGAACTGGGGCCTGGGGTCGGTGTAGCCCCAGGCGGCCCAGCCGCCGACTTTCCACCCGGGTGCGACGGACAGATTGCCCGTGTAGAACTCCCCCGGGTACGACGCGTACCGGCTGTCCACCGCGTCGCCGGCGGCCTCCCACTTGCTCCAGTCCCCGATCCGGGCCCGCACTTCCTTGCTCAGCTCCAAGGGGTTGGGGTATTCGGTGATCCGCTCCGGAGCGAGCAGGCACGGCTCGGGCAGGTAGCCGTCGAACTGCACCACGGGCGGTTCCGGGGGTGCGGCGAGGATGTCGCCGACCGTGGCTGCGGACCGCCAGAACAGCAGGGTCCTGGGCATGAACTGCATCGGAGGGTGATCGAAGGGGCACCACAGGACCTGGAGCAGATCCGCCCCGGCGGGCGCGCGCAGATCCGGCACGTCACACACGTACAACTGCGCCAGCGGCAACATCGCTATCGACCCGTCGTACGGCTGGCGGCTCGGCCTCGGTCTCGGGTAGGTCCGCGGGGGTTCTATGCGTCGGAGGGTCTTCCGTTCCTGCGGGGTCAGATCCCGGCCCTGCGCGTCGGCACGGATCCGGCGTCGCAGCCTCAAGTCCGCCGGCGACAGGGCCGGGTTCACCCCGTCCAGCTCGTGCGGTCCTTCGCAGTGCGGCCACGGTTCGTCGGCCGGCCACAGGAGCGGACCGCCGACGGAGCTGTCACGTGCTGACGGAGCCCCAGGCTGGGGGTGCAGCCGGGTCGCCGTGCGCGCCAGCGGAGCCAGTTGAGGGAAGAGCGCGGTGACGTCGAACGGCCTCGGCGGGGTGGTGAACAGGGCATTCATAGCGGGCATGGTGCCACCAGCCTCTGACACCGGGCAGAGCAGTCCTCCACCACTCCCACCACTCAGCTGATGTGCCCGCCGTGCCGGGGCTTCGGCGCGCCCGGAGGTACGAAGCACGCGGTGACGGTCTTGCCCGACGCCTGTGGATGCGTGGTCCAGCCGTCGGCAAGCGCGTCGACGATGGCCATTCCGCGCCCCCCGGTCGTCGTGAGGTCCTCGGGCTGCCTGGCGGGCGGCAGGGGATCGGAGTCGTGCACACTCACATGCAGGCAGTGACTGTCCCAGGTCAGAACCAGCTGGGCGTCGCTGTGTGCGTGCACGTGTGCGTTGGTGACCAGTTCGGAAACGCTGAGCAGTATCGCGTCGACCGTCTCGGGGGCGTCCCTGATCCACTCCAGGGATGCCAGGTGCTCTTGCGTCCATCGGCGGCCGGCCCGCACGCCTTGCGAGACCGGAAACGACTGAGCCCATCCCACCGCGCGCAGCGATGTGTCCTTCGTCATCGTCCCTCCCTCACTCGGCACTCCTCACCCTTGTACCCCCGGCTTCGAGGAGCACCCCCAAGGTCTTCCTGTCGGGGTCAGGGGCGCACACCTCATCTCCTCGCCCGGGCACGTACAACAAGGACGACAGGGCCTCCGGGAACCACTCGGAACGGGATCGCATGCCCGAGCTGCTTGGAGGCCCTGCTTTCACGCGCGGAAACCGCCGCAGTCTCCCGATCGGGACTCCCGTTCGTTCGGCACCTTCGAGATCGGGACCCGGGCAACGATCACTTACGTGCCGGGATGCTCCGGCAGGGCGAGCCAGTCCGACCAGGAGATCTCGCGGCCGAGGAAGCGCGGCTGCTCGAACGGCCAGTCAGCGGATATCCACTGCGGCACCAGCGCGTCGAGGGCCTGCTCGACCTTGCCGCCCACCAGATCGTCCACCACCCACCAGGAGATCTCGCCGTCCGCGCCGGCCCTCTCCGGTGGGTCGATGTAGACACAGCCGAGCAGAGCTGTCTCCGCCGCGTCGAACAACGCGTAGTTGAAGGACTGGTGTGCGCCGATCTCCTTCTCGTGCCGCAACAGCTCGGCTTGGTCGGCCTCGTAGGTCATGGTGGCCGCGGGCCAACCCCAGGCCGGGCCGAAGATGGTCCACAGCCGCTCGCGCGAACCCATCACAGCCGGATAGTCGAGCGGGGTGTCCGCCTCCCGGATCGGCCTCAGGTGATGGCCACCGCCCGGCAGCGGTATCAGGACGGGGTGGACGAAGTTTTCGGGAAGCCAGCTCATGGCGCCCGACCGTAGCAGCGCGCGACCGTCCGCTCGCCTGCATTCCCCCGCGTACCGCGAGGCCCTGCCCTCATGCCGGGCAGGGCCCGCGATCACCCGATCAAGACCCCCGTTCGATCGCCGGACTCCATGATCGGTACGGCAACGGCTTCTGAGCTTGTTCTTTATGGTCTGAGCTGGTCACGTTCGGCGATGGCCTCACGTATCCTGGCCGTTTTGCCCATGTTGTAACGGGTGGCCGGACGTCGGTTCTTCGAGCCGAGGGGTCTACCGGGGGGCCTGACCGGTTGGGTTTCGGCGCCCGGGCCAGACAGGGCAGGTCCGGACGCAGGTTTCTGAACCCCCCGGCGTACCCGGGCGGGGGTGAGCAGGCCGGGCTCGGCCGACTTCTCCCAGGGTCGGCGTAGATCCGCGACCAGCGGTCGGGCGAGACGGAGTTGGGTATGGGCCGCAATGATCAGCCAGGTCCACCTGTCACCCGCCTGGGGCGTGCGAAGTTTCGGGCCGGGTCCAGCCGAGGGTCTGTTTGATCATCCGGAAGGCGCGTTCCAGGTCGAATCTGCGCAGGAACGCCTGCCAGCGCAGGTCGACATCCTCGCCGGTCAGGCCGGTGGCCGACGTCCACAGCCAGACGGGGAGCCGCTGCGGCCGTAGACGTGACAGAACAGGCGGTCCGGACTGGTCGGCGCGTCCGGACGGAGCCAGTGGGTGACGTCCACCGCCAGGACCAGGCGTCCGTCGGCGGCCGCGACTGCGGCACGGCCAGCACCTGCCGCAGTCGCGGCACCTCGACGGTCCCGCAGTTGAGCGCCTTATACATCGCGCCGTGCCCGCGCCGGTGTTCTGCCGTCAGCGTGAGGTCCACCGGCGCGGTCACCGGCCCGTCCGCACACAACAATGCATCGGTCAGCTCGAACAGCGTGTCCCCCGCGCGCGGTCAGGCAGTCGAAGAAGTCGTCCCGGAAGCGTGACGCCACCGCGAACGGCTCCCGGACGGCATCGTGATGCAGCAGACTCATTCCCCACGTCCTTCGTACTGGTCAGGTGCCTCTTTGGTCGGAGCACAAGATCAGACGTAGGCCGTGTTCACGTTCCCGGAACCCTCGTACGAGCGAGTGCGATCACTCTGCAGTGCGAGGGCAGGTGGAGGTCTGCGGGGTGCTCAGCACGGCCACGACTCGGTCTCGGCCTGGTGAACCGTGATGCAACGCACGGCATGTCGTACGAGCATGTGACCATGCCCTTCGAGCCGAGTTCGCGTATACCGCGCTTGCCGGGGAACGACTGTCGGCCTGGACAGCCTTCAGACTCGCGTAGCGACGGGTTCGCGGGTGGCTGCATAAGCCTGATCGTCCTGCTCATCGAAATCCCGGTCGCCTTTCTGCTGGGACTGACGTCGGTCATCCGCGGATGGGGCCGTGCGGACGAGCAAACCGCGGCACCCCCGATGGACTGGGTTCCGGTCCTCTGGCTCGGCGGGTTCACATTGGGCGTGCTCGTGATCGCCGTGATCTTCCTGTACTCGGCACATCCGTTCGCAGGTGCAGTCCAACTGTTCGTGGCAGCCATTGCACTGTGTTTCACGATCGCTGCTTGGCACGACCAGTACGAGCGTGCCCACCCACCTCCGCTACCAACGAAGGGCGGGATGCCACCTTCGAACCAGGTGACCGACCGATAGGACCCACAACGATGGATGCCGAAGTACAAAGCCACACAGTCGCAGCAACTGGGGCAGCGATGCACACTCACCCCGCGAGCTGTCGCGGTCAGCCGCAGCGACCGTAAAGAACAAGCTGAGACCTTGCCAGGGCCCTGGTGCGGGGTATGGAGGCCAGGCAGGCTAGTTTGCTGGCATGAGTCTCCTTGATGACGTGGCCGAGCGCGACGGCTGGCGATGCTGGGTGTGCGACGAGGCGGTCGACCCCGACGAGTCGGTGAACGACCCGCGAGGGCCCAGCGTCGACAGCCGCACCGCCGACCGGAAGGCCAAGGTCGCCGAACGGCTCGCGCACCGCGGATGCAACACCCGCAAGGGCGCGGTCAAGGTGGCCATCGCCTGGCCGGACCACCTGTACGTGGCCGAACCCGCTCCCCTGATCACCGTCGCCGGGAGACTGGAGCGCAAGGGGGGCCGCGAGATGGTGGGCCGTTGTCCGACCGAGCGGGACGCGCGAGAGGCTGCGGATTGGCTGGTGGACCGGTTCTCCCGACTGGTTCCGGGGCTGCCGGTGACCGCCGACATCGAGCCGGGCGGCGGCCAGTTCCTCGTCATCCTGGCCGTCGGCCGCCGCTGACCACGCCCCGTACACACTCACGTCGAGCTGATCGTCGGCGTCCCGGGAACGGCGAAACCGCCGGCGTGCCCGTTCTTTCCATGACTCCCGAGCGCTGCCGGAAGAGCGACGCCACGTGCGAGGAGTATGGGCCACTCGTGCCAGAACGGTCGATGTGGTCCGGGCTGTGGTTCCGACGTCACCGGCTCTTCCGGTAATTCGGCGGCGATGAACGGCGGGTCCGCCCGCTCTGACGCGTCTGCGCCACTGGGATATCACATCTGAACGAAACGAAGGACACAGATGGCTCGCCCTTACGACCCAGGCCCGAAACAGTTCGTCTTCGCTGTCGGTGACGGCAACGACCAACAGGTCTCCGTGGGCGACCCTCAAGAAGCGTACGTAGCATTCTCCGCGTTCTTCCTGGAGCGAGATTCTGACACCTACACCATCGAAGATGTACCGGCGGGCCAAAAGCTGGTGCTCATGCCCGGTCAAGGTGTGATCGCTCGGATCGAAGTGTCGGACCCACCCCGGTCCGAATACCTCAAGGTCGACAGGGCCAACCGCTACATGCCGAGCGCGATGCTTTTCTTCGAGAACGGATACGCCGGCCTCGACTACTTCGGCCAGTGGTTCTCGGACCTCGCCGACCTCGACGCGTCACCGGAGACGCGCGGTGCCACCCGTGCCGCCTCGATCACCACCGAAGTCGCGGCAATCGAAGAAGTCGCTCGAATCTGGTCGAACTCAGGCATCGTAGACCCGAGCGATCAGTACTACGTCTTCTTCGACTCGCATGATCTCGACGATGACCGAGCTGAACGAGCCGCACTGCTCAGGCTGATCGAATTCCTCGGTCTCGAACGCGTCGACGCCCCGGACGAGGCCGCCGAAGGCGAAGTCTGGGTGCGCACCGACACGCGCCTCGACGTCGAATTCGAACGGTGGTCATGAACGTCTTTCGGAACGGGTCTCCGGATTCGCCGTGATGCTCACCGCAAGCCTGTCCCCCGCCCGATCTCCTGACGAACCGGGAACGCGCAAGCACAGCGCGGACTCCCGGTCCAGGGGAGAGCCCGTCGGCGGGTGCGGGAACGAAGCCAGTGGCCTCCGTGCCGCTGGCGCGACTGAACGGTTCCACTCGGGCAGACGGCACCGTGAGGCTGCGGGCCGCCTGGGCTCACAACTGTTCCTGCCTGGAAGCGCTCGGGCCTGGGGAACCTCTCGGAGAGCAGCCATATTCGCGGGGGTGCGTTCAACGCCGACCCTTCATCGGCCGACGGCATCGGATGTCACCGACGTTGCGCTCTTTGTCCCTCATGACGTCGGCTTCTCGCACGCGTCCGACTTCTCGACCGTCTTGGTGAAGGAGACGATCAGACGCTTCATGGCGTCGGCGTCCTCGTGATCAGAACCGTAGGCCTGGACTCCGGTGTAGAGCTCTTGCTTGTACTTCTCGTCAACGCAGTCCTGCGTCTTTCCGAAGGCCTGGTTGACGGAATACACGTACCGCCCCCCGGACGCGGTCTCCTCCACGCGTTCGAGGGTCTGGCTGCGGAGGAAGTACGCCGTGTCGCGTCCGCCCTGCCACCATTTCTGGACTGTTCTGACCGCAAGCTTTCCGTCCACGATCACATCGCACCAGGTCGCTGACGGGGAGATGTCGGGCTTGACGGAGAGCTTCTTCCCCGGCGGGAGGAACGGAGTGAGCTCCTTGGTGTCGAACGGTATGCCGCAGAGGGTGTCTGGCACGGAATAGTCCCTGACTTCCTCTTCGGCGCCGCATCCTGTGACCGTGGTGGCCAGGACGGCGAATACGACGGCGGCGATTGCGGGACCGGAGCGTGTTCCGGGGGCCGGTCGTCGGCGGGTCATAGTGGTACCTCTCGAAGGCTGCTTGGTAGGCGGGTGGGAAGTGGCTACTTCGTCAGGACGTTGTCCGGCTGCCGGGGGTACGGCCGTCGACTGTCGACTGTGCATCGTCGTGCTGCATCCCCGCCAGCGGTTTGCCCAGAACACTGATGGTGGACGGCACCCTGGTGCCCACCCGGGACGACAAGGTGGCCGAGCAGTCGAAGAACTATCGCTAAGGGCTGTCCCGTAACTGCCATTAGCGGTCTGCTCGGCGGTCTACAGCCGGACGCACCGCGCCAGCTGGCCGTACTTCATGCCGCTGGAGTAGAGGACTCCCTGGTCATTGCGCCCCATGAACTTGATGCCGTGGGTACGCCGCTCTACATGAGTCAGCCGGAGGACCTCAGTGCCCGACTGGGTCGAGAGCTCCAGGAGGTCACCGGGCTGGAGGTCCTCGGCGAGGACATCGATTGTCATGGCGGGGATGGTACGGCTTGACCGCGGGCCGTTTCAGCGAAGGATGACTGCGAGGCGCCTGAGCAGACGGATCACAGTGAGATGATCTTGTTGTGGCTGGTGTGATCACGGCGTCGGAGCCGTCTTGGATAGCCCCGTTCACCGGACTGAGCCCGCGGCAGTTCGGGAAGCTCGTGACGGTTCTGCGGCGTCAGGACGCGGATACGGTCCGCAGGGGCCGGCCGTGGAGCCTGTCGCTGGAGGATCGGACTCTGCTGGTCGCGGCGTACTGGCGCACGAATCTGACCATGCGGCAGCTCGCTCCGCTGTTCGGGGTGTCCAAGTCGGCGGCAGATCGGATCATCGATCACCTCGGGCCGATGCTCGCCCTCCAGCCCCGCAGGCGGTTCGCGAAGGACACGGTGCTGATCGTGGACGGCACCCTGGTGCCCACCCGCGACCACACCGTCGCCGAGCAGTCGAAGAACTACCGGTACTCCACCAACCACCAGGTCGTCATCGACGCCGACACCCGCCTCGTCGTGGTCGTTGGCAAGCCCCTGCCCGGCAACCGCAACGACTGCAAGGCATGGGAGGAGTCCGGCGCGAAGGCCGCCGTCGGCAAAACGATGACCATCGCCGACGGTGGCTATCCGGGCACCGGACTCGTGATGCCCCACCGTCGCCGCAAAGGCGAGGAACTGCCCGGCTGGAAGCAGGCCCACAACAAGTCCCACAAGCAGGTCCGCGCCCGCGTCGAGCACGTCTTCGCCCGCATGAAGACC
Source organism: Streptomyces sp. NPDC102402 (assembly GCF_044765765.1). Classification (NCBI taxonomy): domain Bacteria; kingdom Bacillati; phylum Actinomycetota; class Actinomycetes; order Kitasatosporales; family Streptomycetaceae; genus Streptomyces; species Streptomyces sp. NPDC102402. The sequence continues at coordinate 235,312 of NZ_JBIWKR010000009.1, read as the reverse complement.
TGGAAGATCCTCCGCGACTGCCGCCTCAAAGGCGACGGCGTTCACCACGCCATGCTCGGCATCGCACGGATGCACAACCTCGCCCTCGCCGGATAGTCCGCCAAACCGTACAGCGGCGCGCCCTGCCTGAAACCACTCAGAGATCAATTACGGGACAGCCCTTACTCGCCCAACCATCAGGTGGTCATCGACGCCGACACCCGTCTCGTCGTGGTGGTCGGCCGGCCCTTGCCGGGCAACCACAACGACTGCCGGGCAGCCGCCTGGGCGGAGTCCGGTGCGGAGGCCACCGTCGGCAACACGATGACTGTCGCGGACGGCGGCTGCCCGGCACCGGGGCTGAGATGTGACGACGTGCGAAGAATCTGGTCCCAGCGTTCCCGGACTGATCGTCCTCCTGCCTCGATGTGGCGACAGGCCCTTTGGGAGTGGCGCGGATAGTTACAGGACAGCCCCCCAGGCACTGGAGCTGACCGGGCAGTCGGTGCCGCCGGAGGAGCACAGCTGATCACCGAGTTCCGTCGAACTGGTGTGGTCCCCGTATTCTGCGCCCTGCGTGCGCAAGCGCCCGACCGTACGAACTGGTTGTCGGCGCACTCACTCCTTCTGGTAGCGGAGTTCTCCTCGTCGTCACGTTCCTCCCCCTACGCGGTTACATAGGAGCACTCATCGGGCCAAGTCCTGGACCGAAGGACCGTAGGAGAGAAGTGATGGGCATGCGAACCGAGGCCACCGAAAGGGCCGAGCTGGTCTTTTCCCTCTTCGACGCCAACGGCAACGGGGTCCTCGACTCCGAGGACTTCGACCTCATGACGGGACGTGTTCTGGAGGTGGCGGTCGCATCGGACGACGGCGCCCGGGAGGCCATCCGGGCGGCGTTCCGCCGCTACTGGACCACACTGTCCACGGAGCTGGACGCCAACGGCGATGGTGTGATCTCCGTCGACGAGTTCAGTCCGGTCGTACTCGCCCCCGAGCGCTTCGGTCCCACGATCACCGAGTTCGCCGAGGCACTCGCCGTACTCGGCGATCCTGACGGCGACGGCTTGATCGAGCGCCCGCTCTTCGTGTCGCTGATGAGGGCGATCGGCTTCGCGGAGCCGAACATCCATGCGCTCTTCGACGCCTTCGGCCCGGACGCCCAGGACCGCATCACCGTGACCACGTGGGCCAGGGGCATCGAGGACTACTACGCGCCGGACATGGGTGGAATTCCGGCTGACCAACTGGTGGCTGTCCGGGCCGTCTGACACGGCCCGGACATGAGCGTTCCACGGCGGCGCGCGCCGTCCCGGATCGCCTCCACGCGCGCGGGCGCCGGCCCCCTGAGGTCAAGGCGGTGTCGGCCCCGTGCGGACGAATTCGTGAGCGGACGTCAGGATCGGGTCTTGTGCGCGAAGACCCACCGGTTCCCCTCCAGTGCGTCGTTCGGCTCGGGCAGGGGACCACGTCCCCTCTGACGGGTGAAGTCGAAGGGCGTGTGCACCGAGGTGGACCAGCCCTTGGCCGCCAGGGCGCCCGCGGAGTCGGGGCGCGGCCCCCTGTCGAAGAGGCCGAGCAGATCGATGCCGATCTGCTCTCGCGTCGCCGTGTAGATCGGGCTGTCGCGGTACGCGAGCAGGTCCTTCTCCAGCTTGGCCTCGAAGGCCAGGGCGCTGCCCCCGGCGGTGAGCCGGTCCACCGCGTCGATGAGGTACGTCTCGGCGGGGCCCGGCAGGTAGAAGAGCAGTCCTTCGGCCAGCCAGACGCTTGGAGCGGCGGGGTCGAAGCCGACAGAGGTCAGGGCGGTGACCCAGTCGTCGCGCAGGTCGACCGGTACCGGGATCCGCTTCGCCTTCGGGGCGGCCGACAGGTCCGTCAGCACCTGTTCCTTGAAGGCCAGCACGCCCGCCCTGTCGATCTCGAAGACGACGCAGTCGGACGGCAGGTCCAGCCGGAAGGCGCGGGTGTCCAGTCCCGCCCCCAGGAGGACCGCTTGGCGAACGCCCGTACCGACCGACCGGTGGACGAAGTCGTCGAGGACTCCGGTCCGCAGACCGAAGTAGCGGGCGAATCTCCCCCACAACGGGTTGTCGTCCCCTTCCGGAACCTGTTCGATGCTCACCGGCCAGTCCGCGCAGGCGGGGGCTGCGCGGACGAAGTGCTCCGCGTAGACGTCCCGGGCCAGGCTGTCGTGGCGGTGGGTCTCGATCGCCCGTGCGGCGGCGACCAGGAGGGCGGTCAGTCCCACGCCTGCGTCCACGCCTTCCGCGCCGGTCCGCGGGGTCGCCGTGGTGGTCGTGTCCCCTTCGGTGGGAGCGAAGAATGCGGAAGGGCCGCTGGTGGGATGGCGAGGGTCTTCGGTGGTGGAGCTTTCACTCATCGGTCTCTTCTTTCCGGCAGCAGGACGGGCTTGATCACGCGTCCGGCGTCACAGTCGCGTTCGGCCTCGTTGATGTCGGCCAGGGGATAGGTGCGGATCAGTTGATCGAAGGGGAAGTGGCCGGTCTGCCACAGACCGATCAGCCGGGGTATCAGCAGTCCGGGTACGGCGTCCCCCTCGCAGATGTGCCGGATGCCGCGGCCCCCGTCGAGCGTGCCCGGTTCGAGCGGCAGTGCGGTGTGGAGGCGTGCCACGAGACCGAGGGTGCCGGTGGGGCGCAGCGCGCGGAGCGCGTCGTTGATCAGCGGGGCGGAGGCCGTGGTGTCCAGGGCGTACTGCGCGCCGCCGTCGGTGTACCGACGGATGCGCTCGGCCAGTCCGGCCGTCACGGCGGGCAGCGGGACCGCGCCGAACCGCTCGGCCAGGTCCAGGCGCCCCGGATGCCGGTCGACGGCCACGCTCCGTACGCCGGCGGCGGTGGCCGCCATGACCGCGGCCAGGCCCACCGCTCCCGCGCCGAGTACGACGAGGGTGTCACCGGGGCCGGCACGGAAGGTGTTCAGCACGGCTCCGGCGCCGGTGAGGGCGCCGCAGCCGAGCGGACCGAGCAGTTCGAGCGGCAGGGCGGCATCGACCCTGACGGCGTTGCGCGCCGGGACGAGGGCGTATTCGGCGAAGGAGGACTGGCCGAACCACCGGGGGGCCAGCGCTCCCCCGGCGGCGTCGGTGAGCCGTGACACGTCCTCCTCGCGTCCCCCGAAGAGGTTGAGTGAGGCGAAGGAGTCGCAGTAGGCAGGGGCAGCGCTGCGGCAGTTCCGGCAGTCTCCGCAGGAATCGAAACTCAGCACGACGTGGTCGCCGACGCCGATCGCGCTGTCCGGGCCATCGCCGGACGCCACGACGACTCCGCTCCCCTCGTGGCCGAGGACCGCCGGGAGCGGGGTGCGGCCGGCCGATCGCCGGACCGCGAGATCGGTCCGGCACATGCCGCATCCCACGATCTCGACGAGGATCTCGCCGGCGGCCGGGCCGGTGCTCAGGACGACCTCCTCGACCGCGAACGGGGTCTCGTGAGAGCGCAGCACGGCAGCTCGGAACCTCATCGCCCTTCCTCCCTCGGCCGGTGCACGACGAACGGACGGAGGTTGCCGTAGAGTCCCCACGGCCCGCCCGCGACACCGACCCCGCTGTCCTTGACGCCTGCGAAGGGCTGGGCGAGGGAGAGTTCGGCGTGGTGATTGATCCAGGCCGTGCCGCATTCGAGCCGCTCGGCTGTCGCCGCCGCCCGGTCGAGATCGGTGCCCCACACCGAACCGCCCAGCCCGAAGCCGGTCCCGTTGGCCGCTTGGACGGCTTCGTCGAGGTTTCGGTACGGCAGCACCGGCAGGACCGGCCCGAACTGTTCCTCGGTGACCACCGGGTCGTCGGGAGGGACGTCCGTGAGGATCGTGGGAGCGAAGAAGTAACCAGGTCCGTCGAGCCGGTGACCACCGGCCGCCGCCCGGGCGCCGGCCGCCAGCGCCCGTTGCGTGATCCCCTCGACGCGGGCCAGCTGGGGGGCGTTGTTGAGCGGCCCGAGCCGGGTCTCCGGGTCCAGGCCGGATCCGACGACGACGGTCTTCGCGCGGTGTGCGAGGGCCTCGACGACCTCGGCGTGGAGCCGGGCCGGTGCGTAGACGCGTTTGACCGCCATGCAGACCTGCCCGCAGTTGCGGAAGGCGGCCCAGAAGAGCCGGTCCGCGACACGGTCCACGTCGACGTCGTCCATGAGGACGGCCGCGTCGTTGCCGCCGAGTTCCAGGGTGACACGGGCCAGGGAGGCCGCCGCAGCTGCGGCGACGGCCCGCCCGGTCGGCACCGAGCCGGTGAAGGTGACGTGACGGATACCCGGGTGGGAGGCGAGGTGGGCACCGAGGGGTTCCCGGCCGGTGACGACGGTCAGGACCCCCTCGGGCAGGGCTGTGGCGAGGACGGCACCGAGCAGTCGGGTGGCAAGGGGGGTGTACGGGGACGGTTTGAGCACCACGGTGTTGCCGGCCGCCAGTGCGGGCGCGAACTTCGCCGACGCGAGCTGGAGGGGAAAGTTCCACGGCACGATCGCGGCAACAGGCCCGAGAGACTTCCAGCGGATCTCGCTGTGTACGGGTCGGCCGTCGTCGATCCGGCGGGTGCGGGGGGCCAGAGCGGCGAAGTACCGCAGCCGGGCCGCTGTACGGGCGACCTCGGCGTACGACTCGGCCAGGGGCTTGCCCTGTTCCCGGGTGAGCAACGGAGCGAGGTCGTCTCCGGCAGCATCCACGGCGTCGGCGGCGGCGTTCAGCCGGACGGTGCGGGCGGCGGGGTCGGCGCGCCATCCGGTCCAGGCACGCCGGGCCCGGTCGATCGCGTCGTCCAGCTCGTGCGGCTGCTGGTCGGGGGTTTCGTCGAAGGTCTCCCCTGAAGCCGGGTCGATGACAGGGAGGTCCGGGGCGCGGTGTCCAGGGGCGCGACCGGCTTCCGGTGTCGGCATCGCGGTGGTCAGTTCAGGGCCGGGACGTCGGCGGCGTGCTCCCGGGCCTGCCGGTCCATCTCCGCCCGGAAGGCGGCGACCAGGTGTGGCTGGATCCTTCCGGCGTTCCGGTCACCGCCCGAGCAGACCGCTCCCCGCACCCCCACGATGTCCGTGCCGATACGGGTCAGCGGACCGAGGTCGGCCTGCTTCACGCTGCCCGCGAGGGCGGCGAGCAGACCGGACGCGTGGGCGCGGCGGACGAACTCGGCGCAGACGTCCGGCGGGACGTGGTCGAACAACCGCGTCCCATCCTTGATCGCGGTGTCCAGCATGGCCGCGTCGGCACCGGCGCGGGCTGCGATGTCGGGCAGGGCGAGCGGATTCACGCAGCCGACGCGGTGGGCGTCCGCGTAGCCCGAGGCGACGACGAGCGCGTCAGGGCGGTGGTCCTTCACCGCCCGGACAACCGCCCGCATGACCTCGACGCCCTGCTCGGGGGTCGTGCATCCGTACAGGCCCACCTTGATGTACGTGGCGCCGGAAACGGCCGCCCCGAGCGCGGCCTGCGCCACGGTGCCCGGCTTGTACGGGACGTCGCCCACCGTGGCGGACACCGGTTTGTCCGCCGGAACCGCGTCGCGGATCTCCCGGATCACCCAGGGGAAGTTGGCGCCGAGGGAACCCTCGTCGGGCTTCTTGACGTCGACGATGTCGAGGTGCTCCGCCGCCTTCGCGCAGGCGAGCGCTTCCTCGACGCCGTCAGGGGAGATGAGAAGCAACACCGTGAACTCCTTCCGCCGCGAGTCCGCCCGACCGGGGGGACGGGGGCTGCGGATCACGTGGTTCATGTGCGATGTGCTCATCATTTCCGTGGCCCGGGCGCACCGGTAGGGCGTGCGGGGTTCCCCGGGCGGCGCGCGTACGCACACGTACGGCTCCGTGCGCACCGGCGCGAACCAGAGCCTGTCGAACCGCGCCGAAACGCCGAGGCACACCGGTCGTGCGTCACGCGCGACGCACAGCACCGTTGCCCGGCCGTCGTGCGCTTGGTCAACGACCGCGTGTGGTTGCCGAGCCCGACCGCGGTGAAGCCACCGGAAGCCAGGCCGCCTCGTCCGGCATCAGGTTCCGCTGGGACGCGTCGGAGAGAGAGCTGGTCAGGAGCGGTGTGGGGCCGGCCGGGAGCGCGGTCGGCTCATCGGAGAGATTCACTACGCAGCGCAGCCCTCCGGCGCTGAAGTCGAGGAGATCCGCGTCCCGTTCACTGTGCCAGCGCAGGGGCCCGTCGGCACCTGGGCCGGAGCGGACACAGGTACGCCGCAGGGCGAGCGCCTTCCGGTACAGCGCCAACGTGCTGTGAGGGTCACGGTGTTGTGCCTCGACGCTCAGGGGACGGTACGAGGGTGGCTGAGGGAGCCACGCGAGTCCTGGGCCGAAGCCGAGCGACGGGCCCGTGGTGCTCCAGGGCAGCGGGACACGGCAGCCGTCCCTGCCCTTGCGCCGCCCGGCGGACCGGTGGTGCACCGGGTCCTGGAGGACGTCCGCGGGCAGGTCGGCGACCTCCGGCAGGCCCAGCTCCTCGCCCTGGTAGAGGTAGGCGGAGCCGGGAAGTGCCAGGAGGAGCAGGGCGGCGGCGCGGGCCCGGCGGGCGGCGCGGCCGGGGTCGATGTGCGGGGTACGACCGTCCGTCAGGAGCCAGTCGTCGGGGTCGACGCCGGTGGGCAGAGCGAGTCGGGAGGCGTGCCGTACGACGTCGTGGTTGGACAGCACCCAGGTGGGAGACGCCCCGGTGCCCGCGGCCAGGGCGAGGGACCGGTCGATCGTGGCGCGCAGCGCCTCGGCCCGCCAGGGTGTGGTCAGGAAGTCGAAGTTGAATGCCTGGTGGAGCTCGTCGGGGCGGGTGTACAGGGCTCGGCGGTCGAGCGCCGCCCAGGACTCGGCCACGGTCGTGCGCGGGGGGCTGTAGGCGTCGGTGATTCGGCGGAATCCGCGGAGCAGGGCGTGGGCGTCGTCGCGGTCCCAGAAGGGGTGGTCTCCCTGCCAGCCGTCGCCGACGATGCGGTGGTGGACCTGGGCGGGGCCGAGGTCGCGCAGGGGCGCGGCGAGGTCCTTGGCCATGCCGTGGGCGACGTCGAAGCGGAAACCGTCGACGCCCCGGTCGAGCCAGAAGCGCAGGATGCCGTCGAAGTCGGCCCGTACGTGGGGGTGGCTCCAGTCGAGGTCCGGCTGGTGGGGGCCGAACAGGTGCAGGTACCACTGGCCATCGGGGACGCGGCGCCAGGCGGGGCCGCCGAAGACGGACTGCCAGTCGGTGGGCGGCTCGGTGCCGTCTTTCCGGCCGTCGCGGAAGACGTAGCGGGAGCGGGCTTCACTGCCGGGCTGTGCGCTCAACGCCTCTTGGAACCAGACGTGTTGGTCCGACGTGTGGTTCGGCACGATGTCGATGATCACTCGTATGCCCAGGTCGTGAGCGCGCGCGACGAGGTTGTCCGCGTCCTGGAGGGTGCCGAAGCGCGGGTCGACGTCGCGGTGGTCGGCGACGTCGTAGCCCCCGTCGTGCATGGGTGACCGGTAGAACGGGGTGATCCACACGGCGTCGGCGCCCAGGTCCGCGATGTGCGGCAGCCGGGCGGTGATGCCGGGGAGGTCGCCCAGGCCGTCGCCGTCGCTGTCGCTGAAACTGCGGACGTAGATCTGGTAGACGACGGCGGTACGCCACCACTCCTCGGTGGTGCGGGGCCGGCTCATGCGGGCTCCTCAGTGGTGTCTGCGGGGGTGAGGCGGGTCCGGGCGGTGAGGCCGGTCCGCTGGGCGAGCGGGGCATCGAGGGCGGGCCCGATGCTGCCGCGCTCCGCCGAGTCGAGCGTGGAGGGGCAGTTGAACCAGAACCGCGTGCACCCCCGCTCCCGCAGCGCCCGGTGGGCGTCGAGAGCGGCCCGGACGGCATCGCCTGCGGGCACGGTACGGGTATTGAGGGCGACGACGACGGCGTCCGCATCGGGCAGGGGGCCGTCGGGCACTCCGATGGTGACGACGGTGCGGCGGCCCGAGGCGAGGAGGTTGCCGGCGAGGTCCGTGGCGCCGGTGAAGTCGTCCGCTATGCAGCCGAGTGCGGTCATGGGCGTGCGGTCTCCTCGTACGGGGTCTCCTCGTACGGGGTCTCCTCGTACAGGGAGACGAGCTGGGCGACACCGGTGCGCGGCGAGGTGAGCACGGGCACGCCGAGAGCGCCGTCCGGCAGCGCGGCCAGCGCATCCGCCATCGAGGCCTGGGCGAGGACGAGGACGTCGTGGTCGGCGGCCAGGCGGCGCGCTTCCTCGGCGATCAGCGCGTCGTGGCGGCCCTGGTCGCCGGCGGCCCGTGCGGCGTACGCGCCGGGACAGACCGTGGTGTCCAAGGTGATCCGGGTTCCGGCTGCGGCAGCCTTGCGGGCGACGAGGCCGGCCGTGGGGGCGAGCGTGGAATCGAGTGTGGCGAGGACACCGATGCGGCTTCCGGTGCGGACGGCCGTGTCGGCCATCGGCTCGTCGACGCGCAGTACTGGCAGCGCCGTGAGCGCGCGGGTCTGTTCGGCAGCCGGTCCGATGGAGGAGCAGGTCACGAGCACGGCTTCGGCCCCGGCCGCCTCGGCGTGTGTCACGTACGCGGCGAGGCGGGCGGTGGTGCGGGGCAGCGGGCCGTGAGCGACCGTGTCGGCGAGGAGGCTCTCGTCGACGACGTGGTACGGGTCGACGCCGGGGGCGAGTTCGTCGAGAAGGGGCGCGAACACGGCGGGCAGGCCGGCGACGGTGTGCAGGACGCACACACGGGGGCGGTGGCTCACGCGGTCGCCTCCGTGCGTGCGGCGGGCGCCTGCCACCAGGGGCGGCCGTGGGCGTCCACGATCTCGGCGAGCCGGCGCAGCCGGTCGCTGCTGGCACCGCGCAGGGCGGCGTCGCGGTCGCCGGTCAGGGCGTCGGTCCACAGGGCGCGGCCGGCGAGGAACCCCGAGGCGCCGGCGCGGCAGGCCGCCTCCACAGCGGTGGGGAAGTCGGTGGGGGCGACGCCCTGGGACAGCACGACCCAGGGCACGTCGACGACGGCGTCGACGCGTTCGCACTCGGCGGTGAGCCGGGCAAGGGTGCCGGTGCCGCCGTCGGGGACCTGGCCCTTGTAGAGGGAGGGCCGCAACGGCGCGAGTTCGCGGGCGGCCTCCACGATGGCGTCGTTGAGCCGGAACGTGCCGGCGGCCTCTTCGGCGGGGGTGGGCCGGGCGACGGGTTCCAGGACCGAGGCGAGTCCGGCGTCGCGGCACATGTCCACGAAGCGGTCGGCGAGGGCGACGCGTTCCTCGCGGCGTTCGTCGCGGCGCCAGATGACGAGCAGTTTGAGCCCGCGGGTGCCGTCGACGGCGGCCTTGGCGGGCTCGATGTGCGGGTCGAGAGAAGTCCCTTCGACGGGCCGCCCGGGTTGCTGGTCGAGTGCGTCCACGGCGAGGATCGGGGCGCAGCCCGCCGGGAGGACCTGTTCGTCGATGAGCCTGCGGTAGCCGTAGTGGCGATCGATGAGGAGGGCGGAGGCGTGCGGGCCGAGCGTGCGGGCGACGGCGAGCTTGAACTCGGTGAGGTCGTCGTCGGGGATCCGGTCGCCGGGCACCTGGGCGCGTTCGGCCATCATCGTGCGCAGCGAGTCGCGCTGGTCGGCGGCGACCATCGCGAACGTGCCGGTGGGGCGGGCGAGCAGGCCCGGGGCGACGGAGCCTCCGGCGAGCCGGGCGGGGTGGTCCGCGGGGGTGGTCATGGGTGTGGTCTCCGGTTGTGTGTGTCGGGCGTGTGGGTGGTGCGGGCGTGTTCGGGCGGGGTGAACGGCTGGGGCGTGGTCCGGCAGCGTGGCGGGGTTCGCGCGGCCCCGGGCCGCCGGGTCAGGGCGGTGCCGTCGATCCCACCGCCGCCAGGAACCGGTCGTGGTGGAAGGCCCGGTGGGCGTCGGCCGTCGTCGGGGTGGGGACGACCGGGTCCGAGGGTGCCGTGGCCGCGGCGGGGTCCAGCCCGAGGGCGGCGCCCGCCCACTGGGCGGCGCCGAGCGCGGGAGCCTCCGGCTCGGCGCAGACCCGGGTCGGCCAGGGGCAGACGGCGGCCTTCAGCTCGGTCCAGACGCGCAGTCGGGTCGAGCCGCCGAGCAGGGTCACCGATTCCGGTGCGGCGCCGCACACGGTGGCCTGGACGTCGGCCATCCAGCGGGCGTGGTGCGCGGTGCCCTCCAGGACGGCGCGCGCCAGCTCGGCGGGCCCGTGGTCGAGCCCGAGGCCCCTGAGGTCGAACGTCGCGTTCGGGTCGGGTCGCGGCGCGCTGCGCCCGCCGGGGTACGGGGTGAGGAGCAGGCCGGTCGGTGTCGCGGGCAGTGACCTGGCGAGGCGTTCGAACCCTGCGTATCGGTCGCTGCCCCGCACGCCCGTCAGGAACCGGTCGCAGAACCACTCCACGAGCGCGCCCGAACCGCGCATGCCCGCGAGCACGATGAAGTGCTCGCCGTCTGCGTGCCGCCCCCAGGCCATGCCTTCTCCGGCGGCCGCGCCCCGGTCGGGCGGCGTGGCGCTGACGGTGAGGACGGCCTCGGCGGTGCCCATGGAGTCGGCCACCTGTCCGGCCGTGTGCGCTCCGGCCGCCCACGCGCCGACGAGGTGATCGTGTCCGGCGACGACGACGGGGGTCCCGGCGCGCAGCCGGTGGCGTGCGGCGACGGCCGGTGTGACGGTGCCGACGGGGTCACCCGGCGCGTGCACGGGCGGCATGTGCCGGGGTTCGAGGTGTGCCTCGGCAAGCAGTTCGGCGATCCACCGCTTGTGGTGCGGGTCCCAGGCCATGGTGCGCTGGGCGAAGGTGCCGTCGGTGCCGAGACGGCCGGTCAGCGCGTGGACCAGCAGGTCGGCGGCGCCCGCCCAGGCGTGCATCCGGGCGGCGGTCCGTGTCTCAAGGGCGGCGAGCGCGCACCATTTGGCGAGCGGCGCCTTCAGGGTCGGCAGAATGCCGGTCGCACGGTGCAGGGCGTCGGCGCCGAGCCGTTCGCCGAGGCTCCGCGCGTACGGGGCGGGCTCCGGGTCGGACCAGGCGCGCAGGGCGCCGAGGGGCCGGCCGTCGCGGTCGAGGGGGACGCCCGCCTCGGCCATGCCGGTCACGCCGATCGCGTCGGGCGGCCCGCCGGCGGCGTCGGCGCATTCGGCCAGGGCGTCCAGGGCGGCCGTCAGCACGCCGTCCGCCGGATGCCGGTGTCCGGGGGCTGCGGGTGTGCGACGTACGGCGCGGGCGAGCACGGTGCCGTCGGTGTCGCTGATCAGCGCCTTGATGTGGGTGGTGCCGATGTCGATCCCGGCGAGGAGCGGTGATCGAGGGCTCATGGGCGGCCTCCGGTGCGGGTCCGGGGGCGGGGGCGTCCGGCCGGGGACCGGTGCGGTCGGGTCATCGCGGGATGCCGCCTGTGCGGGCGGCGCGGGCGTACCAGTGGCCGCTGTCCTTGACGGTGCGGCGCTGGGTGGACCGGTCGACGTGGACGAGGCCGAAGCGCGGCCGGTACCCCATCGCCCACTCGAAGTTGTCGAGGAGCGACCAGTGGTAGTAGCCCTCGACCGGAGCGCCACCGGCGACGGCACGGTGCACGGCCTTGAGGTGGGCGTGCAGGAACGCGATGCGGCGTTCGTCGTGGACGGCGCCGTCCGTGCCGGGCTCGTCGTCGTACACGGCGCCGTTCTCGGTGATCAGGAGTGGGACGCCCGGGTACTCGCGGTGCAGTCGCAGCAGCAGCGCGGCCAGGTCGTCGGGGACGATCTCCCAGCCCAGGTCGGTGCGGGGCACGTCGGCCCGGCCGGATTCGACCTTCCACGGCCAGGGGCCGTCGCCCGGGCGGGCCGAGACGATGCGCCGGGTGTAGTAGTTGACGCCGATGAAGTCGCTCGCGGCGGCGATGGTGTCGAGGTCTCCGTGCTCGATGAAGTCCATTGCGCCTACGGCCTGTTCCCAGTGGGTGCGCATGTCGTCGGGGTAGCCGCGGCCGTGCACCGGGTCGAGGAACCAGCGGTTCACGTAGCCGTCGGAGGCGTGCGCGGCGGACCGGTCGGCGGCGCTGTCGGGGTCGTCGGGGGTGTGGGGGAAGAGGCTGTAGGCGATGCCGGTCCGGGCGCGTGCGTCGCCCTGGTGCAGCACGCGCGCCGCGAGGCCGTGGGCGAGAAGCAGGTGGTGCATGACGGTCACGGATGCCTTGAGATCCTTCTCGCCCGGTGCGTGCAGGCCGAGCTGGTGACCGAGCAGGCCCACGATCCAGGGTTCGTTGACGGTGACCCAGTCGTGGACGCGGTCGCCGAGGCGTTTCTGGCACACGGCTGCGTACTCGGCGAACCGGTGGGCGGTGTCGCGGTCGCGCCAGCCTCCGCGTTCCTGGAGGGCCTGCGGCAGGTCCCAGTGGTAGAGGGTGGCGAGCGGGGTGATGCCGTGGGCGAGCAGGTCGTCGACGAACCGGTCGTAGTGGTCCAGGCCCCGCTTCTCGATGCGGCCCGTGCCGTCGGGCTGGATACGCGGCCAGGCGAGGGAGAACCGGTGGGCGTCGGTGCCGAGTCCGGCCATGAGGGCCACGTCCTCGGTGCGCCGCCGGTACTGGTCGACGGACACGTCGCCGGTGTCGCCGTTCTCGATGGCTCCGGGCACCCGGCAGAAGCGGTCCCAGACGGACTCACCGCGGCCGTCGGCATCGACGGCGCCCTCCACCTGGTAGGCGGAGGTGGAGGTGCCCCAGCGGAAGCCGTCGGGGAAGCGCAGGGTGCCGGCTGTGCTGTGGCGGGGGTCTGCGGTGGTCACAGGTCCTCCTGGAATTCGTGCAGTTCGCGGGCGTGCTCGCAGGCGTACAGGAGCACGCCGGCGGACCAGGCGTGGGAGAGGGTGAGCAGCATGCCCTTCGCCTGGAAGCACTCGGTCTGGTAGAAGCGTTCGCTGACCATGCCCCGGTAGGCGTTGAAGTCACCGTCGGCGCGGGCCACGAACTGCCGGAAGCAGTCGAGGTTCTCGCGGGCGGAGCGCAGGTAGTACGGGTCGTCGAGGTGACGGGCGAGCCGTACCCACTCGGGCAGACAGATCAGGCCGAAGGCGTGCAGGTGCTGGTTGGACGGGGACGCCTGGTCGCCGCCGCGGGTGCGGAAGCCGTAGCGGCCCAGCAGGGTGTGCTCCCCGAACGTGACGTCGTAGGTGTAACGGAAGGTGAGGGTCCAGTCGGCGGCTCGGCGGGCCAGGTCGAGCCACCGGCCGTCGGGGTCGCCCGCTTCGTGGAGCAGCGTGTACGCGATGACCGCGTTGTAGCCGTCCTCGGAGGTCGGGGCGAGGGAGACGTCCTCGGGCGCGCCGCACAGGAACTCGGAACGCACGTCGCCGGCGAACGCGTCCCCGGCGCGGCGTGCCGCGTCGAGGTACGCGGGTTCGTCGAAGATGGCGGCGGCCTCGACGAGGGCGGCGACCCAGGCGAGCCCGGCGGCACCCTCGTGGTCGAGCGGCTTTCCGGTGTCGGTGTCGTGGGCGGCGGCGAGGCGCCCGGTGACCGGGTCCTGCCCGGCGAGGGCGGTGGCCAGGTTGGAGCGCACGGCCAGGTCCCACGCGAGGTGGTCCGCGCCGTGGGCCCGTTCGGCGACGAGGGCGCGCAGTGTGAACAGGGTGGCGTCGCCGAGGGTACGGGCGTGCAGGCGCTGCCGGTCGCCGGTCCATCCGGCGGACCAGCCGCCGCTCGCGCTCCACTGGCCCCAGAACGTGCCGCCCGGGGTGAGGTTCGCGCAGATGTGGTCGAGGACGGCGGCAGCGTCGCCGGCCATCGCCTCGTCGCCGACGCGCCGGGCGTGCAGCAGCAGCGCGTGCGCGTACGGGGCGCCGCTCACCCAGGACACATGCATGGCGGGCCGGTCGCCGCGCTCGCCGAGCGCCTCCCGGTCGAAGGCGGCGGTTTCCAGCAGGACGGGCGGGTCGGCGCGGTAGTGCCAGCGGTGCAGCCCTTCCGCGGAGAGCCGGGCGGCCTCCTCGACGCCGGTCCACGCGGCGGGCTCCGGGTGCGCGGGGGTCGCCTGGTGCAGGGTGCGCAGCACGGGGGCGTAGGCGTGGGGGTCGTTGTCGTGCAGATGGACGGTGAAGCGCAGGGTGCGCCGCTCTCCGGGCTGCCAGAGATGGGTGGGGGTGTCGGCGGGGCGCGGGGACCCGGAGCCGTAGTAGGAGACGGGCTCCTCGCGGTACGGGAAGTGCAGGCGCAGCACGGGGCGGCCGCCGCCGTCGGCGAATCCCACGCCCTGCTCGCCGAGCGGACCGTACTCGGCGGTGGCCAGCGCGGCGCCGCCCTCGGCGTCACGGGCGAACACGGCGGGCGTGGCGCACCGGTCGGCGCGCAGCGACCAGGCGCACGCGGTCAGATCGGTGGTGTCGGCGGCGCACTCGGCCGGGTCGTTGCTGTAGCGGGGGTAGGGGCGGGTGCAGTCGGCCCGCCGGTTCTCGCCGTAGAAGGCACCGGGCACGAGCCAGCCCGGATCGTTCCCCGCGCCGAGCCGCAGTTCGACGCGGAGTCCGGCGGCAGTAGCCCGGTCGGCGACGTGGTCCACGGTGAGGGTGGCGTCGTACGCCGGCTCGTTCCCGCGCGGGGCGAGGTGCAGGTGAGCGGCGAATCCGTGGGCCTCGCCGCGCAGGCCGAGGGCCCCTGAGCCGTCCCGGGTGACGTCTGCGGCGGGCAGCGACACCGGAGGCCCGTCTCCTGTCACCAGCGAGACCACATAGGGCAGTTCCACGAGGCCGCCCTGCGCCCGGGTCCGCAGTACGACGTGGGTCCCGCGCGCGTCGGCGCAGTGCGTAGCCATGCGTGTTCCAGCCTTCCAGGAGTACGGAGCGCCCGCCGGGGGTGCGTCGCGCCAGGTCACCGCCCGCCGGGGCCCTCTGCCGCACCGGGGCGTGCGTCCGTCAGGTGCCGGCCGGGGCCGGCGGGTTCGCAGGTGCGGCGGACTCGCCGCCGGGTGTGGTGAGTGGCCGTTCGAGCAGGTCGGTCTCGACGACCGGCGCCGCGGGGTCGCGGGGCACCCTGAACGTCTTGATCTCGTGTGCCCCGAACTCGGCTTCCACGGAACGCCGTTCGCCCAGCATGGGCAGGGCGACGCGCGCCGTGGCGGGCCGGCCCTGCGCCTCGTAGGCGCGCACCACGAAGTCGCCGTCCTCACCGCCCTTGACGACGGTGACCACGACACCGCTCGCGCCGTCGTCGGCGTAGCTCGTGCGCTGGGCGGTCGGACCGGCGTGGAAGGTCTCCAGAAGGGCGAAGGGGGGCTGGTTGAGTTCGGCGGCGCGGCGGACCGGGTCGGCGGTTCGCCAGTCGGCACCGTGCGGCAGCAGTGCGTAGCGGAACTCCTGGCGGCCCTGGTCCAGGTAGTCGTAGATGCCGTCCTCGTCGAGGATCTTCGGCTCGTGCCAGGCGTAGACGGGGCTGCGCAGGGCGGTCATGCCGATCTCGCCGCCGAGGACGTCGTGGCCGTGCTTGCTGTCGTTCAGGACGGCGAGTCCTGCGCGGGCGCCGCCGGGCAGGGTGCCGGTGACGTCGACCCATGCCTGGGTGGGCTCCTCGGTGCCGTCCGGGGTGCGCTCCAGGTGGCCGTACGGGATCTCGTGCGTGGCGGTGACGTCGGTGAGGGCGGTCGGGAACCGCAGCTTGAGCAGCTTGAGGCGCTCGTGCCAGTCGACGACGGTGCGTACCTCGACCTGCCGGGCGCCCGCGGACAGCACGAGTTCCTCGGCCATGGTGGAGGTGCCGTAGGCCGAGTCGATGCGCAGCACGGCGCGGACCGGCCCGGACTCGACGAGGCGGACGCGGCGTGGTGTGAAGGAACCGATCGCCCGGTCGTAGGCGCGCACCCGGTGGCCCCAGGTGTCGCTGGGGTCGTCGACCACGACGGCGTGCGGGCCGGGACGCTCGGGGAGCAGTTCTGCTCCGGTGGCCTTGTCGTGGAGGGAGGACAGCCAGCCGGTGGCCGGGTCGACCGTCAGGCGCAGGTGCTCGTTCTCCAGGGTCGTGCCGGTGGCGCGGACCGGGCTCTCGGCGCCCGCGTCGGCGCCGGGGAGCAGGTGGTAGACCCGCAGGCCGAGCGGGGGCACCTCGGCGCGGAAGGCGAGGCGGCCCCGGCCGCCCTGCATGGTGGCTTCGGAGCGGGTGAGCTGGACCGGCACGGGGGCGCCGGTCTCGTCGGTCAGGCGTACGGACGCGGCCTGCGCGTACTCGGCCTCGACGTCCGACTCCAGGGTCCACGGGTGGGGGTTGAAGACGACGAGGGGGACGGTCTCCTCGCGCAGCGGGATGTCGACGCGGCGGGCGATCGCCTGCACGGCCCGGTTGAACACCTCGGCGGCGATCGAGCGGGCCCGCCCGTAGTCGTCGCGGGAGTCCTCGTAGGCGGAGCGGATGGAGGTGCCGGCCAGGATGTCGTGGAACTGGTTGAACAGGACCAGCTTCCAGGCCTCCGTCAACTGCGCGCCCGGGTACGTCTCTTCGGCGACGGCGGTGGCCACGGCGGCCCACTTCTCGGCGCGCTGGAGTTCGTTCTCGGCGCGCCGGTTCCATGTCTTGACGCCGGAGTGCGCGGAGTAGCAGCCCGGACCGTGGTGCTGGAGTTCACCCGCGTGCACGGGGATGTCCTCGCGGTCACGGACCCGGTCGAGGAACTTCTCGGGGTGGCTCTGCTCCATGCGGGGCAGGCCGCCGAGGGCGTCGAGGCGGGCGATGGAGTCGAGGTTGGCCTTGGTGGGTCCGCCGCCGTGGTTGCCGACTCCGTAGAACACCATCAGCTCGGGCTCGCCCGGCGGCATCATCGCGAGCGACTTGTCGATGTGGTTGCCGATGTCCTTGCCCGGGGTGCAGTACTCGTTGGGCAGCCGGTAGGCGATGACGCGGGAGCCGCCGGGCGCCTCCCAGTGGAAGAACTGGCCGGGCAGTACCTGCTCGTGCGGTCCTGGCCGCAGGAACACGTAGCCGTCCATCCCGGCCCCCCGCAGCAGCTGCGGAATGGTCGCGTTGTGGCCGAACGGGTCGAGGTTGCAGCCGACGGTGGCCGCCACCCCGAATTTCTCGATCAGGTACCGCTGCCCGTAGAGGGCCTGGCGGACGAACGACTCACCGGAGGGGATGTTGCAGTCCGGCTCGATCCACCAGCCGCCGACGATCTGCCAGCGGCCCTCGGCGACCCGCTTGCGGATCTCGTCGAACAGCTCGGGGTCGTGCCGCTCGATCCACTCCAGGTACATGACGGAGTCACAGGTGAACACGAAGTCGGGGTACTCCTCCATGCGGTCGACCGCGGACCGGAAGGTGGCGCGGATCTCCTGAAGCCCTTCGGGCCAGCGCCACAGCCACACGGGGTCGATGTGGGCGTTGCCGACGAGGTGGAGGGTGCGCTCACGCGAGGCGGGCGACACGGGCGGGGTCGGGTTGACTGTGCTCATACGGCGTTCTCCTGCCAGGTGTCGGGAAGGGGGTCCGGTGCGACGCCCGCGGCCCAGGCGTCGACGTGCTCACTGAGCAGGTGGAGCAGCGTGAGGTGCATCTCCTGGATGCGGGCGGTGGCGGTGGCCGGTGCGATCAGCACGTGGTCGGCGTGGGCGGCGGCCGGCATGCCGCCCTGCTCGCCTCCCGCGAACAGCACCGTGACGGCGCCCTGCTTGCGGGCCTCCTCCAGACCGCGGATCACGTTCGCCGAGCGGCCGGAGGTGGTGAAGCCGACCACCATGTCGTCGGCGGTGGCGAGGGCCTCCACCTGACGGGCGAAGACCTCCTCGTACGTGTAGTCGTTGCCGATGCAGGAGACCACGGACGGGTCGGTGACGAGCGAGACGGCGGGCAGGGCGCGGCGCTCGCGCAGGTAGCGGCCGATGAACTCGCCGGCGAGGTGCTGGGCGTCGGCGGCGCTGCCGCCGTTGCCGAAGGTGTAGAGGCGGCCGCCACGCCGGAACACGCCGATGAGGAGGTCCCCGACCGTGTGCAGGGCGGGCAGCAGCTCCTCCAGACGGCGGGCGGCGGCGAGGTGGTCGTCGAGTTGCAGCGGTGCGGGTACGCGGCCGGCGGGTGGGGCGGACATGGGACTCCTGGTGCGGTTGCGGTGGTGTTCGGGGCGGTCAGGCGACCGGCAGCGGTGCGGGATCGTCGACGAGGCGTTCGAGGGCGACGGCTGCCGCCCCGAGGACTCCGGCCCGGTCGCCGGCCCCGGCGCGCACGATGCGGGCGTTCGAGGCGGGGTGCATGGCGAGGCGACGGGTCTTCTCCCGTACCGGGGCGAGGAGTTGCTCTCCGGATCTGGTGACGCCGCCGCCCAGGACGACGACCTCGGGTTCGTAGAGGTTGACGATGGAGGCGAGGCCCTCGGCCAGCAGGTCGGTGGTCTCGTCCCACAGCGCCGTGGCGAGGGGGTCGCCGTCGCGGGCGGCGGCCGCGACGTCGGCGGCGGTCGGCCCGGGGTGGGGCAGTGCGGCGAGAACGCTCTGCGGGTGCCCTGCGGCGAGTGCCTCCCGGGCGCGCTCGGCGATCGACGTGCCCGAGGCGTATGCCTCCAGGCAGCCGGTGCGTCCGCAGCCGCGGCAGGGACGGCCGTCGGAGCGGACGGTGACATGGCCGGGCTCGCCGCCGTTTCCGGTGGCGCCGCGGTACGTACGGCCGTCGAGGATCACGCCGCCGCCGACCCCCGTCGACACGGTGAGGTAGACGAGGTGGCGGGTGCCGCGTCCGGCGCCGAAGCGCCACTCCCCCGCCGCGCCCGCGGTGCCGTCGTTGTCGAGGACGGTGGGCAACCCGTACCGCTGGTGTGCGAGTCGCGTGACGGGGATGTCCAGCCAGCCCGGCAGGTGCGGCGGCGCGATGAGGACGCCGGCCTCCGAGTCGAGCGGACCGCCGCAGCCGATGCCGCAGCCCGCGAGCCGCTCGGCGGCGCTCTCCGGAGGGATCCCGGCCGCGGCCAGCGCGTCCCGGCCCAGCGAGAACAGCCGCTCCAGGGCCGCGTCCGGTCCCTCCTCGACCCGCGTCGGGCAGGTGACGAAGGAGCGCGCGGACCCGTCGGGGGCGACCACGCCGGCCGCGAGTTTCGTGCCGCCGATGTCGAGGGCGAGCACGGCACGGCCGCCCGCGCCCTCGTCGTCGTACAGGATCATTGAGAGGTCAGCCCTTGCTTCCGGTGGTGGCGATGCCCTCGGTGAAGTGCCGCTGGCAGACGAAGAAGGCGATGATCATCGGCACGGTCACCACGACGCTCGCGGCGCAGACGATGTCCCAGCGCATCTCGCCGCCCGCGCCGAACTGGTCCAGCACGGCCTTCAGTCCGCGCGGGACGGTGTAGAGCTGCGGGTCGCGCAGGTAGATGAGGGGCCGGACGAGGTCGGTCCAGGAGGCCTGCACCTCGAAGACGAACGTGACGATGAGCGCGGGCCGGCACAGCGGCACCGCGATGCGCCGGAACATCGTCCAGTAGCTGGCCCCGTCGACGCGCGCGGCCTCGAACAGCTCACGGGGCAGGCCGAGGAAGAACTGGCGCAGCAGGAAGATGTAGAAGGCGCTTCCGAACAGGTTCGGCGCCCACAGCGGGACCTGGCTGCTGGCCAGGTGCAGCCAGTTCCAGATCAGGTACTGCGGGACCATGGTGACCACGGCGGGCAGCATCATCGTGCCGATGACGAGCGCGAACAGCGCGTCGCGCCCGGGGAAGCGGAAGTAGGCGAAGCCGAACGCGACGAGCGCGCTGGAGGCGGTGACGGTGACGGCCGCGGCGAGGGTGACGGCGACGCTGTTGCCGACCCACCGGAGCAGCGGGACGGCCTGCCAGATCTCGGCGTAGTTGCCCAGCTGCCACACGTGCGGGAGCAGCGCGTTGTCGAAGACGTCCGTCGAGGGCTTGAGCGAGGCGCTGATCAGCCACAGGAACGGATAGAGAAAGACGCCGGCCGCTATCAGGAGGCATACGACCCGCAGGGCCTTGCGCACGGGCCGTTCCGCATCCCGGTGGAGCGGCGAGGCCGGCGCGACGGCAGGAGGGGGCGAGGGCGTCCTGGCGGATTCCGGCCGCGCGGTCAGCTGGGTCATCGCTGGTCCCCCTCGTAGTAGACGAACCTCTTGCTGACCTTGGCCTGCACGATCGTGATGACGAGGATCACCAGGAACAGCAGCCAGGCGAGGGCGGAGGCGTAGCCCATGTGCATGTACTGAAAGGCCTGCTGGAAGAGGTAGACGACATAGAAGAGAGCGGCGTCGTTGTTGTACGTCTGCGAGTTGGAGCTGCCGAAGAAGGCGGTGTACGCCTCGGTGAAGGTCTGCAGCGCGGCGATCGTGTTGACGATGAGAGTGAAGAAGAGAGTGCCGGACATCTGCGGCAGGGTGACGTTCCGAAAGCGCCCCCAACGGCCCGCGCCGTCCAGCTCGGCCGCTTCGTAGAGGTCTTGTGGGACGTTCTTGAGCGCCGCGAGATAGATGATCACGGTGGAGCCGACCGACCACAGGCTCGTCAGGACGAGGCCGGGCTTGACCCAGGAGCCGTCGGTGGTCCACGCCGGGCCCTGGACGCCGACGAAGCCGAGCACATGGTTGATCAGGCCGACGTTGCCGTTGAACAGCAGCAGGAAGAGGATGCCGACAGCGACGGACGGTGTCATCACCGGCAGGTAGAACAGCGTGCGGAAGATCCCGGAGGCGCGGCCGGCTCTGAGCAGCAGCATCGCCAGGAGCAGGGCGAACGCCATGGACAGTGGGACGCGCAGTGCCGTGAACATCAGCGTGTTCAGGAGGGACTTGGCGACGGCCGGGTCCTGGAACAGCTGCCGGTAGTTGGCGAGCCCGACATTGTGGGAGGAGCCGATGCCGTCGTAGTCGGTGAAGGAGAGGACGAGGCTCGCGATCATCGGGCCCGCCGTGAAGACGAGGAAGCCGATGATCCACGGCGAGATGAACCCGTACGCGGCCCAGGTCTCGCGACGCCGCCAGGCGCCGGGCGGCCCGTGCCGGGCGGGAGTTGTCGTCGTCCCGGGATGCGCCACGCCGGTCACCTCCGCCCCTCGTTGGCCAGGTCGAGGGCGCTCTGCGCCTCGCGCTGCGCCTGGTCGAGGGCCTGTTGCGGGGTCTGTTCACCGGACAGGACCCGGTTGACGGCGTTCTGCCAAGCCGTCTTGAACTCGGTGCCCGCCGCGTTGGACGGGACGGTGAAGCCCTTGCGGGAAAGCCCGAAGAGGATGCGGGCCGCCTCGTCGAAGGCGGCGTGGCCGGTGGGCTTCCACACCTGGTGCTCGATGATCCGGTCGGCCGCGATGTTGGCGGTCACGTCACCCGTGTAGGGCGCCCCGGACTCGCGCACCTCCGCCGCCTTCGCCCGCGCCGCGTGCACCCACGACGATGTGGACGTCATGTTCTTGATGAACGTGCAGGCGGCCTGGGGGTGCTTGGCCCCCTTGGGGATGGCCCAGCCGAGGCCGGAGGCCCAGTTGAGGAGCTTCCCGTCGCGGTCCCTGAAGACGCCCGGCACGAGATCGATGTGCGGTGAGGCGCCGGCGAGGACGTTCACGTACCAGTCCTCCATCGGGTAGGAGCCGACCTGGTCCTTCACGAACTGGTTCTTGGCCCCGAACTGGTCGAAGGAGTCACGCAGCGACTTGAAGCGGCTCCAGCCGCCCTGGACGTCGATCAGGCTGACGGCGTAGGCGAGAGCCTGGACCGCCTTGGGGTCGTCGAGTTCGGCGGTGCGGCCGTCGGCGCTGATCAGGTCGGCGCCGCCGGCCTTCGCCCACAGCGGGAAGAACTCGGGGATCTTCGGGTCGAAGCCGATCCGGGTGAGTTTGCCGCCTTCGTGCCGGGCCACGGAGCCCGCGAGCTCCTTCAGGCCCTTCCAGTCCCCGGTGTCCACATGGGCGGCGTCGGTGCCGGTCTCGCGGAGCACCTTGTCGTTCGTCAGCAGCAGGCGGCTGTCGTAGGAGTCGGGGAGGGCGTAGACGGTGCCGTCGAGTGAGCCCTCGGCGATCGCACTGGGGTAGTAGTCGCCGGTGTCGATGTGCTCACGTCCCAGGCAGTCGGTGAGCGGCATCAGGGCACCCCGCGCCGCGTAGCCGCCGATGAGGGTGCGGTCCATGTCCACCACGTCCGGCGGGTCACCGGCGGCGACGGCGGACAGGAACTGCTGCTCGTCGAAGGCGCCTTCGTTGACCTTGACGGTCAGTCCCTGCGCTTCCAGGGCGGCTCTCGCGGTGTCGAGGCGGTCGATGGCGAGGGCGTCACCGAGGCCGAAGCCCATGGTGGTGAACGTGTCGGAGCCGGTGTCGGCGAGACTCACGCCGCCGCACCCGGTCAGCGCGGGAAGCAGGGCGAGGGCCGCGACGAGTCCCGTCGCCCTTCGGGGCGCACGGGAGCGGGTCTGAGGGGGTGGTGCCGCCATGGTCTCTCCTTCGAGCGGCGGGCCGGCTGTGGGGATCGATGCGGCGGGTGTCGCGGGGTGTGGTGTTGCGTCCCGTTCCCCGGGTGCACCATGTGGCATCGTTCCCACATGAGAACGTAACCACATCGGGAACGTGCGTCAACGGTTCTGCCGGAGCCGACTGCGGCGTTTTACCAGGACGTGACCGGTCCCGACCCGCCCTCAGCAGTAGGTATTTCGGGCGGCACGGGGCGAGCGCGGTCCGCGGACGCGCGGTATCCACGCCCCGAGGAGCCGGCGCTCCGCCTCCGACTGCGCGGGCGGTCAGCCCTTGGGCGGCGCGGTGGAGCCGCGGACGACCAACTCAGGCTCCAGGCGCAGGTGTTCGCCACGCCCACCGCCGTCCCTCGCCATCCGCGCGAGGAGCGCCTGCGCGGCCTTGCTGCCCATACCGAAGACGGGCTGGCGCACTGCGGTCAGCCCCGGGTCCACCATCCGCATCCAGCCGAGGTCGTCGAAGGCGATCACGGAGCACTCCCGCGGCACGGAGGTGCCGCGCCGTGCCAGCTCCTGCCAGACCAGCTCGGCCATCACGTTGTTGGCGGCGAAGACGGCGGTCACGTCATCGTTCGCGGCGAGGAAGCGGGCGACTTCCTCCTCGGGCGGTCCGGCCGTGTCGCTCAGGTCGAGGACGTGCCTGCGCGACACGGGGAGCCCTGCCGCTCGCAGCGCGCCGCGGTAACCCTTGAGACGGCCCTTGCCGGTGTCCCAGCGGATCTCGTCGACGACGAGGGCGATCTTGCGGTGCCCGAGGGCGAGAAGGTGTTCCACGGCGAGGCGCGCGCCCCGCTCGCTGTCGATGGTCACGGCGTCGCAGCCGCGCACCCCCGACCTGCGGTCCACCTCGGCAACGGGCACCCCGTGCCCGACCAGGGTCTCCGTGGCCACCCGGCCGACCGGGGCGAGCAGGACCCCGTCGGCCCGCATGGCGATGAAGGCGCGCGCCCCGGCGAGTGCGCGGTGTTCCTCGCCGTGGTCGTCGACGAGCACCATCTGGAATCCGGCGGCGGACAGGGTGTGCTCGACGCCCGCGGCGAGCTCCGCGTAGAACTGGTTGCGCAGGTCGGAGACGAGAAGTCCGACACGTTCACTGGAGCGGCCCTTGAGGGTGCGGGCGCTGACGTCGGGGACGTAGCCGAGCTGCTCGGCGGCCTGCCGCACGCGCTCGCGGATGTGGTCGGCGACGTAGCCGTGACCGCCGAGGGCCCGGGAGGCCGTGGAGTGCGAGGTGCCGGCCGCCTCGGCGACGTCGCGCAGTGTGGCGCGCATCCGCCTGCCGCCGCCCTGGCCCCCGCGTCCCGCAGTGCCGCTAGCCATCAGTCGGACCCTCTCCTCGCCGCGTGACCCTGCGCTGTGCGCCAGCGGGCCCACAGTCGCCGCAACGCAGCGTAGTCGACCTCTTCCAGCGGCTCGCCGGTACGGTCCACCTGATCCGTCACGTACAGCGCCGGAACACCGAGCTCGTCCTTCATGGCGTTGTACGCCCGCCACTGCTCCAGGTCCGGTGCGCACCAGTCGTCGGTGTCGACGGGCAGCTCCGGGCATCCCGCGGAGGCGACGGCGGCCCGCTGACGCATCTGCGGGACGACGGGGGCGTACGGGTCGGGGTCGTCGAGTCGCAGCATGTCGTTGAGCCGGATCATGTCGGTGACGTCGGCGAAGGCAGGGTGCGGGGTGTGGGTGATGACGAGGGCGTCCGGCTTGGCCTGCTTCGCCGCGCGGTACATGACGCCGAGGTAGCGGTGCAGCAGGGCGATGCCCCAGCCGTCACCGTGGTGACGCAGACTCTCGCCCGTCGGGGTGTCCGCCGTGAAGTCGATCTTCAGCCCGTCGGCGTCGAGGCCCTCGGGACTCAGCATGTACCGAACGGTATCAGCCAAGTGGTCCCGGGCAGCCGGGTGTTCGGGGTCCAGCGCGACGGGCGCTCCGTCGGCGGTCCGCACGCACCACGCGTCGGGAACGCCCTCGTGGGCCCAGGCCCGCCACCACAGCAGCACGCGCTGCCCGCGCGCGTGCCGCTCCCCGATCCAGGCGCGCAGGTCCGGCCAGCGCTGCTCGTCCGGCTGCCGTCGCCCGTACTCCCGCTGCCACTTGTCGTCGATGACGACGGTTCCGGGGATCAGTTCGTGCTTCTCCAGAAGGGCGAGGTGGGCGTCGTACTCGGTGCGGCTGCTCAGCTGGGGGGCGGACAGGCCGGTGTCGCGGGCGCGCGCCATCTGGGCGCCCCAGCCGCAGAACATGGGCTCCGACCACCAGGCGGGCCGCTCGCCGGGGGCCGTCACCGGGCGGGCTGACCAGCCGCGCTCCGTCAGCCAGTCGTGGTGTGCGCGCAGGGCTTCGTACGGGTCGCGGTGTCCGGGCGAGACGAGGACGGAGGGTGTGCTGTAGGTGCCGGCGACCCGGGTGTGGCCCTCGTGGTCGAGCGTGAGGTGGAAGCCGCCGTCGGAGGGTTCGTACGTGAGACGTGTGAAGGTGAGCGCGTCGACGGGCGCGCCGACGCCCAGCTGGCACCAGCCGTCCGCGGCATCGGCCCGTTCCGGTTCGACGTCGTCGGCGACCGGGGTGCCGGTGAGAGCGAACGCCAGCGGCGCGGGCGTGAAGAACCAGTGCCCGCGGCCGGGCCGGGCGTCACCGCAGGCGGCGATCGTGGCGCTCTCCCCCGAGGTCCGGGTGAGACGGCGCGGCGGTCCGGGGTTCGGGGTGAACAGGGTCGCCCAGTCGTGGCCACTGGGACGCAGTCCGCCGCCGCGCCCGCCGAGCGCCGCCCGCACCGCGAACAGCCTGGACGCCCGCAGGGCGCCGCTCCCCTCGACGGTCCAGGTGAACTCGGGTCCGCGCGGGCCGCAGACGACGCGGGTGCGTGCGGCCGGCCAGGCGGTACTGCGGCGGGAGACGGTGACGACGGGACGCCCGGCCCCCGGTGGGCCCTCCTCGAACTCCAGGCGGGGCGGCTCCACGGCGGTCGTCTCGTCGCTGAGGTCGGTGCGGTCGAGCGCCGGATGCAGTTGCAGGAGCACGGGGTGAACGGGGTGGGCGGCGTCCTCCCGGCCGTACAGGAGCGCCGTCAGCCCGTCCGGGGCGACGGTCATCCGCCACCCCGGGCCGGTGACATGAATCCCCTGCTCGTCGTGGTGCGCCCGCACGGCTGCCGTGTCCATGATCGTCACGTCGCTCCTCGTGTTGGTGTTGTCGAGGCCCGTCACGCTCCGGGCCGATTCGGTCCGGACCGCTCGGGCGTGGTGCTGATCGACGCCGTCACGCGCGGCGAGTCAAGGGTCATCGCACGCTCACCAGCGCTTCCGCCTGCTGTCCGAAGGCCATGCGCCCCACGGTGAGGTCGACTGCGACCCGGATGCGCTCGGCCGGCGGGCAGTCCTCGGGTACGTGCACCGTGACCTCGACCTCACGCACCTCACCGGCGCGCAGCTTCACCTCCGTGACCGGCGGGTCGGCCCGCCAGCCGGCCGGCAGCACCGCCCGCAGGACGGCCCGGTCCGGCACGGAGAACGGGTTGCGGACCTCGACGAGCATCGGGACGACGCCACCGGACGCGACGACACTGCGGTACGGGGCGATGCGCGCACCGAACCCCTCGGCCTCGAAGTCGACCTCGCGCGGCAGGATCTCCCGGTGCAGGCGGGCCAGCTTCTCGCCCTGCCCCAGGAGCATGTCGAGATAGCCGTCGGTGACCTCGTACGGGGACCAGTGGCCGCTGATCATCAGCTCGGGGCGCAGGGCCCGGTACAGCTCGGCACTGCGCACGAAGTCGTCGATGCGGAAGCGGTTGCGATACTGGTAGTTGAGCAGTTCGGGTGATCCGCCGCCCGGACTCCAGGCGGTGTTCTGCTGGTCGCCGGTGGCGATGACGCGGCGGCCGTCGGCGGTGAAGGAGTACGCCGCCGCGTAGAGCGTGTGGCCGGGCAGTTCGTGCACCCCGATCTCGTACTCGCGCCAGCGCACCGGGGCGGCATCGGCGAGCACCCGGTCGACGGGGATGGGGTCGTACCACAGGCACGGCAGGTCCCAGCGGACCGGCGCGGACAGGACGGCGGCGATGTGAGCCGGGGCCCAGATCGCGGTGCCGTGCACCTCGCGCAGCAGGTTGAACCCGGCGACGTGGTCGTCGTGGTAGTGCGTGGGCAGCGCCACCTCCACACGGTCCATGCCGTGGTCGCGGTGCAGCGCCTCGATGGAGGCGAGCAGCGGGCGGCGCGAGGAGCGGTCGTGACCGCCGGGCAGACCTGTGGTCAGGTCGAAGCCGAAGTCGATGAGCAGCGCGGTGCCGTGCTCGGAGAGCAGGGCGTAGGAGTTGGCCATGCTGGTCGTGTTGCGCAGCAGGTGCGGGGTGACCGCCTGCCAGGGGCTGTCGAGGAGGGGCTCGGGCAGCCAGGGGGTGGCGCGCCGCATGTCGATCAGCTGCTGGAGGTGGGTACGGAGCCGGTCCACGGCGGCGGGCGGGTCGGTGACCGGCTCGCCGTGCGAGGGCAGCAACACCTCCGGTTCCTGGCCGAGCAGTTGCATGCAGGAGAGCACGGTTGCGGCGGCCCCCTCCACGCCCGCGTTGGGGTGGAAACCGGTGTACGCCCACTGGGTGGCCGCGAGCGACCACAGCCGGCCCTCCCCGTGGACGAGGTCCCCGGTGAAGGCGAGCCGGCGGCCGTCGATGTCGACGAGGTACCCGACGGATCCCACGGTGTGCCCGGGAAGCGGCAGGGTGTGCACGTCGAAAGCACCGTGGCGGGCGGTCCGGTACTCGGCGACCGCGCCGGTGACCGGCACCTGTTCCAGGATCGAGAACCGGTCCTGACGTACGTCGTAGTCGTTGTCCAGGGGCCGTGTGCGCCAGTGCTCGTCGACGGCCTCGATGAGGTCGCGCTCCACCGGCGGCACCCAGATCCGGACACCGGCGGCGACGGCCCGGGGCAGCCCTTGCACCTGGTCACGGTGATGGTGGGTGACGAGGACGTCGGTGACCCGTTCCACACCCAGTTCGCCGAGGTGACCGAGGACGCCGCCGGACCCGAAGTCGATGAGTACCGCCTCGTGTTCATGCCGCAGCACGTAGACGTGGCAGGTGTCCTCGAATCGGAAGACGTTGTCGGTGATGCGGGTGAAGCCCACGGCAGGCGGTCCTTCCTGCGCCGACGGGCGGCGCCACACTGTGGGATCGATCCCACATGAGAACGATGCCCCCTGGCCGACGGAGCGTCAACCAGGGGGCATCACGGGGTCAGCCCACTCCCTCCCCCGCCCCGACCGCGAACACGTGCATCTGCCCTCCCGTCACATGCTCGGGCAGTGTGACGGACGCGATCGTGCGGTGCGGGTCGACGGGGACCGACGCCGCCCAGATGTAGACCGTCATCTTCTCGGGGGTGCCGCCGGCCATCTGCCGTACGGGCATGGTCGCGGCGGCCGTGTTGCCCGGGGGCGGCTCGGTGGCTCCGTCGAGGTGCCAGTCCCCCAGGGTGACGGACGCGCGCCGCGTCGTGCCGTCGGTGTAATGGACCGTGACGTCGCCGGTGGAGGCGCCCTCGTTACCCGCACCGAGCAGGCCGAGGCGGCTCTGCCCGGGCGCCGCGTGGACGGTGACGGTCTGGCCGTGCGCGTTGATGTTGTCCGGGCTGCCGGGTGCGGCATCGGGCCAGCGGTAGCCGATACCGTCCACGGTGATGTCCTGCCCGGGGACGAGGCCGTCCTTGGCCAGCTCCTCGGCGACGAAGCTTCCACCGTAGCCGTTGAAGTCGCCCACGGGCCGGCTCCTGGTCGACGTGCCCGCCTCGTCCGCCCAGGGCAGCACCGACGTCTCACCTCGCGGCAGCACCGCCACCCGTACGGCGGCGGAGGGCAGTCGCGTGCCGTCGGCGGTGCGCAGGTCGACGGGGACGACGAGCGAGCCGGGCGGCGTGGACGCCGGCACACGCAGACGTACGGACTCGTGCCCGCCGGGGGCGGTGACTCCGGCCGAACGGTCGACCGTGACCCCCTTCGGCGGGTGCAGCCGCCAGTGCACGCGGCCCGCGCGGCCATCGATCCGGTGCAACGTCAGCCTGGTCGTCGCCGAGGTTCCGGGCGCCGCCGTGACGGGCGTGGCGGAGGCGATGGCCGGCGCACGCCCTTCCGCGTAGGACGGGTACAGGTCGGCCTCGTCCGTGCCCCAGTTGCTCGAACGGTCGCTCGTCAACCGGTAGTCGAGGCGGGCGTCACCCCGCAAGGAGCCCGCCGACACCCAGTTCGCCGCGTGCGTCCGGCCTTTCAGTCGCACGTCCGCGACGTAGGCCTGGTCGGAGCGCTCGTGCGGGGCGTCGATCCGCAGGGTTCCGGCACTGCCCCGGTCGACGGCGATCGAGGGGAAGGCGGGTGTCGAAAGCGCGAGTCGGTCCGTACCCGGCGCCTCCGGGTACAGGCCCATGCTCGCCCAGACATACCAGGCCGACAGGGCGCCCAGGTCATCGTTGCCGGGCAGTCCCGCCGGGCCTGTGGTGAACCGGTCGAGCATGCGCGGCACCACGTCGTTGGTGTGGTTGGGCGCTCCGAGGGCGTGGTAGGCCCAAGGCGCACCGAAGGTGATCTCGTTGCCGATCCAGGCGTACGGCGTGTTGGACCCGGCGTCGACTTCGGTGAAGTGATCGTCGAGCCGGGCGGCGGCCTGCCGATTGCCGCCCATGCCGGCGGCGAGCGCGGCCAGGTCGGGGCCTGCCATCCACTGGTACTGCGCGGCGCTGCCCTCCTGGAATCCGGCCAGGGAAGCCGGGTTGACGGCGGTCTGCAGGGTGCCGTCGGCGAGCCGGGGCCCCAGGGTGCCGTCGGCGCCGTCGACGAGGTTCTGCCAGTTGTGGGCGGTGCGCATGAAGGCGCGGCGCTGGGCCGCGTCGCCGTTCGCCGCCGCCAGCCGCGCCACGGCGAAGTCGTCCACGGCGTATTCGAGGCTGGTCGCGGCCGAGGAGCCGAGCGGGGAGTCGCCGTTGCGCAGGAAGCCGTTGGCCCGCCACTGGGAGACCGCCTGGCGTTCCACGTACCCGTCAGGGCGCTCGGGGGTCGCCCGCGTCGCCGCCTTCACCGCGTACTCCAGGGCGCCGTCCAGGTCGAAGTCGCGCGCGCCGAGGGCCCACGTGCCGGCGAGCATCACCGGGGCGGGGTCGCCGACCATGCCGTTGGTCTGGTTGTTCAGGAGCGTCCAGCGGGGCAGCCAGCCGGACTGGTCGGCGGCGTCGACCATGGACTGCGCCATGTCGGAGGCGCGGTCCGGTGCGAGGAAGGCCAGCAGGGGTGTCTCGGTGCGGTACACGTCCCAGCCGGAGAAGTTCCCGTACCAGGTGTGACCGGGACGCACCCGGTGGATCGTCCGGTCGAACCCGAGGTAGCGGCCGTCGGCGTCACTGAGCGTGCGGGGTTCGAGGAGGCAGTGGTAGAGCGCGGTGTAGAAGACGCGGGTGCGCTCCTCGGAACCGCCGGCCACCTGGATGCGCCGCAGTTCACGGTTCCAGGCGTCGCGCGTCGCGGCGGCGAGGTCCTCGACCGAGGTGAGGTTCCGGGTGCCGGCGAGGTTGGCGGCGGCGCCGGGGACATCCGTGTAGGAGATGGCGACACGGGCGTTCACGGCGCGCTGCCGGGCGGTGTCGAAGGTCAGGTAGACGCCGCTCCCGTCCTTGCCGCCCTTTTCGTCCAGCGCGTCGGCGGCCCGGTGGATCTGTCCGCCCTGCCAGGTGCCGTGGGTGGTGAACGGCCGGTCGAACTCGATCCGGAACGACAGGTCGTAGGGCGCCTTCGCACTGCAGATGCCGCCACTGCTCACCGTGCCGGCCACGGTGCGGTCGCCATCGACGCGGGCCGTGACGCCGGTTGTCCCGTTGGCGCTGCCGGACGTGTTCAGGAGCACGGTTCCCTTGCCGTCGTGTCCGGCGGGGAAGGTGAAACGGCCCGCCGCGGCACGCGTCGCGGCGGCGAGGCGGGTGTCCACGCCGTTGTCGGTCCGGACGTGGTAACTGCCCGGCGCCGCGTCCTGGTCCGCGTGGTCGAAGGTGCTGACGTAGTCGTCGGGGTGCGCGGCCGGCGACCTGCCGATGCCGCCCGGCACGGGCTGTACGGGAACGTCACCGAACGCGGTGCAACCGCCACCGGACAGGTGCGTGAGGCTGAACCCCTTGAGCCGGTCGTCGTCGGCCGCGTACTGGCCGGGCGCCGGCTTCACCGTGTCCGGACCCCACTGGATCATTCCGAACGGAGCGGTGGCCGCCGGATGTGTGTTGCCCCGCGAGAAGTTCTCGCCCATCGCCTTCTCCACGGCGGGTGAGCTGGGCGCGGTGCCGGTGAAGACGTCGACGAGGGCGGCCGGATCCTTCGGTGCCGCGGGCGTCGCCGCGGTGGCCGTCGGCGCGAGGGTGGAAGGGGTCAGCAGGAGGCCGAGGCCCAAGGAGGCCGCGACCAGTGGACGGACCCATCGGCGCCGCGCTGGTGGCGCAGGCATGGTGTACCAGGACAGCGAGTCACTCATTCGTCCCTTTCCTTCCGGGAGTTGGCGTCGCCGGATGGGCCGGCGACGGTGCGGAGGGCGACCGCCGGGAGCGGTGCCGGGGCACGGGGCCGGCCGCGGGTGCGGGGGCGAGGCGAGGCGATGGACATGGGTTCCTCTCGTCATGGCCGTCATGCGGAGCGGACCTGCTGGACATACCTGCTCTGCCGACGGGCGGAGCGGACCTGCTGGACATACCTGCTCTGCCGACGCGAGGGACGGACCTGCTGGGCATACCTGCTCTGCCGACGGGCGCGCCGTCCGGCGTCAGCCCTTCAGCCCCCCGCCGAGCCCGAAGCCGCCCCCGAGCTTGCGCGAGGCCAGGACGTACAGGAGCATCGCGGGGACCGAGTAGAGGATGGAGTAGGCGGCCAGCTGGCCGTAGGCGACCGTCCCGTACTGGCCGAAGAAGGTGAACAGGCTGACGGCGGCGGGCTCGCGCTCCGGTGACTGGAGCAGGACGAACGGGATGAAGAAGTTCCCCCACGCGCCGATGAACGTGAAGACGGCGACGACCGCCATGCCCGGTGCCATCAGCGGCAGCACCACATGGCGCAGCGACTGCAGGCCCGAGGCCCCGTCCACCCACGCCGCTTCCTCCAGTGACACCGGCACTCCGTCCATGAAGCCCTTGGTCAGCCAGAGCGAGAACGGCAGCGTGGCGGTGGCGAGGAAGAGCATGGTGCCCCACAGGGAGTCCACCAGCTCGATACGGACGAAGAGTTCGTAGACGGGAACCATGATCGCGGTGACCGGCAGGCCGGTGGCGAACAGGACGCCGTAGAGGAGCGGGCGGCGAAAGCGCAGCCGGTAGCGGGAGAGCGGGTAGGCGGCGAGCACCGAGACGGCCATGTTCACCAGCGCCGCGCCACCGCACAGCAGAAGGCTGTTGAGGATGGGCCGGATGCTGGTGCTCCAGTTCAGCACCGCGGAGAAGTTGCCGAGGGTCAGGTCGGGCACCTCGGCACTCGCTGTCGCCTTCGCGTCGACCGAGGCGACGAGCAGCCAGGCGAACGGGGCGGCGAAGCACACGGCGACGCCCAGCAGCACCACGTACACGAGGGTGGTGGACGCGGAGGCCCTCGGCAGGCTCAGTCGGGTCAGGGAGAGCGCGGACGGTGTGGTCGGCGTCGCGGGCGAGGTCACTGGTTCAGCTCCGGTTTCAGGAGGCGCAGGTACAGGAAGGAGAAGACGCCTCCGATGGCGAGGAGGACGAGTGCGATCGCGGTCCCCTGCCCGAGCTGGAAGAACTTGAAGGCCTGCTGGTACATGTACAGCGGGATCGTCTCGCTGGCGCCGCTCGGGCCGCCGCCGGTCAGGACGAAGATCAGTGTGAACACCGCCAGCGTCTGCAGGGTCACGACCATGAGGTTGGTGAAGACGGAGCGGCGGATCATCGGCAGGGTCACCCACCACAGGCGGGCGACGCCGACGGCCCCGTCGGTGGCTGCGGCGTCCTCGATCTCCGGCGGTATCTCGTCGAGCGCGGCGGTGTAGACCATCCATGAGAAGGCGGTGCCGCGCCACACGTTGGCGAGGACCACGGTCAGCATGGCGTGGCTGACGAGCCAGTCGGGGGCGGGCAGGTGCAGAGACGTCAGGACGGTGTCCAGGGTCCCGCCGTCGGAGAAGAACGCGTACAGGGTGAATCCGGCGACGATCTCCGGCAGCACCCACGCGCCGACCAGCAGCACCCCGAGCGTGGTGCGCAGCCACTGGGCGCGGCCCCTCATGAGCAGGGCGAGCGAGAGTCCGAGGCCGTTCTGGCCCAGGACCCCGGAGGCCAGCGCGAAGACCAGGGTGAGCAGGACCGAGGAGCCGAACTGGTGGTCGCCGAGCAGGCGCGTGAAGTTGCGCAGCCCGACGAAGTGCGGGTCACGGGCCGCGCTGCCGGTCAGCGCCGTGTCGGTGAACGCGGCGTACACGCACCACAGGACGGGCCCGACGAAGAACACCGTGAGCAGGGCGAGCGCGGGCACGAGCGGGATCGAGCGGCGCAGGTCGCGACGGGCTCGGCGCGGCGGGGGCGCGGGGGCGGGTCCGCGCGCTGTCTTCCCGAGGGCTGGACGGGTGCGGATCGCCTCAGCCACGGTCCCTCACCTGCCCGGCGCCGAGGTCGTCGCGCAGCCCGGAGGCGTACGCGCGAGCGGCCTCGGCCGGGGTGGCGTGCCCGGTCATCACGTCCTCCATGGCGATCTGGGCCCGGCTGGAGACCATCAGGTACGAAGCCTGCGTCGGGCGGAACCTCGTCACCTCGAGCAGATCGGCGAAGAGGGAGTTGGTGGGCAGGGAGTCGAGGTACGAGCGGTCGCTCAGGACGTCCTGGCGAACCGGGATCTGGGCGTTCTCGACGGCGTACTGGAGGGCTCGGCGGCGGCCGGTGGCCAGGGTGATGAAGCGGAACGCCTCCTCGGGCACGGCGCTGTGGCCGCCGATCGAGAGCATCCAGCCGCCGGACAGACTCACCCGGCCGCTGTCGCCCGGGAGCGGACCGGCCTGCGTGGGCATCGGGACGACTCCGATGTGCTCGGTCCAGCCCGCCCAGGGCGCGGAGCCTCCCTCGATCCAGGTCTTCGGGGTCCAGGAGCCCTCTCCGAGTGCGATGCCCACCTGCCCGGCGGGCAGCATCTCCGAGACGATCTTGTCCCGCACGGTCGGGTTGAACGACATCTGCGGGGTGGGGCCGAGCTTCTCCCGGAAGACGGTGTCGACGAAGGCGAGGGCGTCGCGCAGTCCTGGGGTGTCACCGGTCCAGGTGTGGGTGCGGGCGTCGTAGAAGCCGTCGCGCGTCCCGTACAGGAGCATGAGCAGGCCCTGCGTGGTGGTGGCCTCGCCGAGGGCCTTGGTGGCGTAGATGTTGAGCGGCACGACTCCGGGGACGCGGCGGTGGATGGCACGGGCGGCGTTCAGCAGGTCGGCCCAGTCCCGCGGCTTCCAGGAGGTGGGCAGGCCGGCCTTGGCGAACACCCGCTTGTCGTAGAAGACGGCGCGCACGTCGGTGCCGGTGAGGACACCGTAGACGCGGCCGTCGTCCGCGCGGGTGGCGGACCGGGCGGTGGCGTCGAACCGCTCCCAGTCCTGCCACTGCCTCAGGTGCCGGTCGAGCGGCTGGAGGTAGCCCGCCTGCATGTCGGCGTTGGTCATCACGGTGTCCTGGAAGACCACGTCCGGCGCACTCGGCGCGGACCGTTGCATCAGCTCGATCTTGGTGGCGAAGTTGCCCTGCTGGTCGGGGATGGGAACGAGTTCCACCCGCCGCCCCGGCACCGCCTTCTCGTACGCGGCGGCGGTGTCCTTCATCTGCCGGTGCACGATGTCGTCGGCGCCCCAGAACGGATAGGCGACGCGCAGCCCCCGCTCGCTGCCCGAGGCGGTGGCGCAGCCTGTCACGGCGAGCGCACCCAGGGCTCCGGCGCCCGCGGCGAGAACCGCCCGGCGGGCGGGGCGAGCCGGAGAGCTGTGAGGGCATGGGCTGCCGGCACGGCTTGGAGCGGAGGGGTTCGGTGGCGGCACGTTCTCTCCCGGGGTAGACGGTCCGGCACGGTCCCGGTGCGCGACCGCCGACCGCTGCGTCCGGCGTCTCCACGATCTGGGATCGATGCCATGTGGGAACGTAGCCACCCGAGTTGGCGGCGTCAATGCTCCGTACGGAAGTGACGGATACGGAACGGGCAGTCAACGCCGCGCCGCGGAGACGGCCAGGTGCGTCAGGCTTGTGGCGACAGACGGCTAGGACTGCATCCACGTCACGGATCCAATCCGGCACCGCCGAATGAAGCGACGTGGCAGAAATTCTCTGTTGTCAGGGGGCACCTGATCGCACCTGATCATGGTCGCCCTGCGCGTAGCGGAGGGGCGGTCAGGATGCTGTCCGCGGGCGTCCCTCGGACCCGGAACCGCTCGGATGGCAGCCTCAGGTCACCGACAGCCGCCGCACATGGAGCGGGCACTTCCCGCACCCGCCGTAACCTCGTTCGATCACATTCAGGTCCGTACCGCGCAAGGTGCTCTCCGGTCGAGCCCGCAGAGTAAGAAGAGCCGGCGACACGACCTCCGCGCCCCCTGACTCCGTGCCGCCGAACATCGCCTCTACAGTCCCGACTTGAACAACGGACCAGGGCCTGTCTGAAGTCGCGATCACGGGGCGGGCGGGTTGGCAGCTTCGCGTGGGAGTCCGGTTGGGGAGTCCGGTTAGGGTCGGTGTCATGTCTGCTGAGCCCGCCCTCGTTCTCACATTGCGTCCCGCAACCCGCGCCGACCTGCCTGCGGTGCTCGCTCTGCTCGCTGATGAGGAGCGGGTGGTGGACCCCGCCGCTGTCACGGTCACGGAGGCGTACGAGCACGCCTTCGCGGCGATCGACGCGGACCCGCGCAACGAGATGTTGGTCTTGGTCGAGGATGCCGGCGGGCAGGTCGGTGGGGCGGTTGTGGGCTGTCTGCAGGCGACGTACATCCCCGGGCTCGGCAAGGGCGGCGCCGAGCGGGCGCTGATGGAGGCCGTGCGGATCCGCGCGGACCGGCGAGGCGGCGGGCTGGGCCGGATCCTGATGGAGCGGGCGGTCGCGCGAGCACACGAGCGTGGCTGCCGACTGGTCCAGCTGACGAGTGGCAAGCAGCGCGAGGATGCGCACCGCTTCTATGCCGGGCTCGGCTTCATCCGCAGCCACGACGGGTTCAAGCTCGGGCTCCAGGGTCCGCCGCCCGTAGCGATCATGCCGGGCTCAGGCTTCGGAGCCAGATGACCGCGCCTCGCAGATGGAGTCG
The DNA here is from genome assembly GCF_044765765.1 of Streptomyces sp. NPDC102402. Classification (NCBI taxonomy): domain Bacteria; kingdom Bacillati; phylum Actinomycetota; class Actinomycetes; order Kitasatosporales; family Streptomycetaceae; genus Streptomyces; species Streptomyces sp. NPDC102402. The sequence goes on along the minus strand of NZ_JBIWKR010000009.1, from coordinate 199,725 downwards.
GCGGGGTAGCTCCGGGGCGTCCTGTCGCAGCGGGTCGCGATGCCGCGCCACGCCTTCAGTGGTGGACCAGCAGGCCGACCGGGCCACAGGACAGGTGCGGGGTTCCACCCGTACGAATGATCGCCCGTCCCCGGGCCAGGATCTCACCCCCGCCCGGCTCGTCGGGGCACGTTCTCCGCGGTCAGGACCGTGGCGGCCCCCGAAACAGCCGCAACGAAGCTGATCAGGCAGTCCGCGCGGGCTCGTGATAACGCTGCGCGGCCCGCTTCATCGCCTACGCCGGTGTGTACCGGTCCCGCTCGGCACGCAGCAGACACCCCCGCGGCCGGCCCTCCCCGAATACCGACTCCACCGGGAAGCCGCGCCCGGCCACGGTGAAGGGCGCCATGTCGCCGATGTCGTCGCCGCCCATCCGGCCGATGCGGAGGCCGCGCGTGGACAGGTTCAGTCCTGCTGTTCGACGATGCTCTTCAGCACGCTCGTCGCTCCCATGCCGTTGGGCCAGCCGGAGTAGAACGCCAGGTGCAGCAGGGCTTCCTGCAGCTCCTCGTCGGTGGCGCCGTTCTGGCGGGCGAAGGCGAGGTGGAACCGCAACTGGTCCATCTTCCCGAGCGCGGTCAGCGCGGCGACGGTGACGAGGCTGCGGTCGCGCTTGGACAGCCCCTCGCGCTCCCAGACCTCGTCGAAGAGGACCCGGTCGGTGTAATGGACCATCCCCTGGGCAAAGTCGCCGAAGGCGTTCTTCCCACCGGTCCAGCCGGTGCTCGTGTTGTCAGTCATGATCTCTCCCTGTCCGCGTCGACACGCGTCCGTCGATCTCCTCAGGTGCAGTGCCAATGACATCGCCGCACACACCGGGCGAGGGAGTCCCCGGTGAGGGGCGTACTGGCAGGGCATCCCTCACAGCGGCTTCGAGGCTTAGCGTGGATCGCATGGACGCCAGGAACGAGGCACGGGAATTCCTCATGTCCCGTCGAGCGAACCTCACGCCCGAGCAGGCCGGGCTGCCGGTCTCCGGGCACCGGAGGGTGGCCGGCCTGCGCCGCGGCGAGGTGGCGATGCTCGCGGACGTGAGTCCGGAGTACTACGCCAAGATCGAGCGCGGGCAGCTGGCCGGTGTCTCCGACGCCGTCCTCGAGTCGCTCGCCCGGGCGCTGCGGCTGGACGAAGCCGAGCGCGAGCACCTCTTCGACCTCGCCCGTGCGGCCAATGGCGCGGCCCGGCCGGTGCGCAGGCGCAGGTCGAAGGGGTGGGTTCCCAGGGAAAGCCTGACCCGTGCGCTGGACGCGATCGTCCTCGGGCCCGCGTTCGTGCGCAACGGCCGGATGGACGTCCTGGCCACCAACGCTCTCGGGCGCGCCTTCTACGACGAGGTGTTCGATGGCCCCGGGCAGGGAAACCTGGCGCGCTACTGCTTCCTCGACGAACGGGCGAAGGCGTTCTACCCCGACTGGGAGGCGGCCGCGGACATCACCGTGTCGATCCTGAGGACCGAAGCCGGCAGGGACCCCCGGGACAAGCAGCTGCACGACCTGATCGGCGAGTTGTCCACGTGCAGCGACGCGTTCCGAATCCGGTGGGGAGCGCACAACGTGCGTCGCCACGGATCGGGCACCAAGGAGTTCCACCACCACGATGTCGGCGGCCTCACGTTGACGTACGAGGGGATGGAGCTGACCGCCGAGCCCGGGCTGTCCTTCCTCGTCTACACCGCCGAACCCGGTTCGCCCAGCCAGGAGCGCCTGCAGCTGCTCGCGACCCTCGTGGCGACGCCCACCGCCGAACCGCCTCGCGGCGGCCACCGGACCACGATCCAGGAGAGCTGACCATGCACACCAGAACACTCGGAAACGGCCTGGATGTGTCCGCGATCGGACTCGGCGCGATGGGCATGTCGCAGAGCTACGGCCCCAACCCCGGCAGCCGCGACGACATGATCGCGGTGCTGCGCTCCGCGGTCGATGAGCGTGTGACCTTCTTCGACACCGCCGAGGTCTACGGGCCCTACGTGAACGAGGAGCTGGTCGGCGAGGCACTGAAGCCGGTCCGGGACCAGGTCGTGATCGCCACCAAGTTCGGCTGGGACATCAAGGACGGCCGGAGCGTCGGCCTCGACAGCCGTCCCGAGCAGATCCGCCGCGTCGCGGAGGAGTCCCTGAGGAGGCTTCGCACCGATGTCATCGACCTCTTCTATCAGCACCGCGTCGACCCCGACGTGCCGATCGAGGACGTCGCGGGCACGGTCGGTGAGCTGATCGCCGAGGGGAAGGTCAGGCACTTCGGGCTCTCCGAGCCGTCGGCCGCCACCATCCGCGCCGCACACGCCGTCCACCCCGTGACCGCGGTCCAGAGCGAGTACTCGCTGTGGACTCGGGACCCCGAGGCCGAGGTGCTGCCCACCCTCGCCGAGCTCGGCATCGGCTTCGTGCCGTTCAGCCCTCTCGGCAAGGGCTTCCTCACCGGCACCGTCGACCCGTCCACGACCTTCACCGACGGCGACATCCGCCACCGGGTTCCGCGCTTCGAGGCGCAGAACCTGGCCGCGAACCAGGCGCTCGTGGACCACGTCCGGCGGCTCGCGGAGGCGAAGGGCGCGACGCCGGGGCAGATCGCCCTGGCCTGGCTGCTCGTGCGGCAGCCGTGGATCGTACCGATCCCGGGCACCCGCCGCACGACACGCATCCGGGAGAACAACGCCGCGACGAACCTGGCACTGTCCGCGGACGAGGTGGCCGACCTCGACGGCCTCACCCAGCGGGTCGGCGTCAGCGGCGACCGCTACGACGCCGAGCACATGGCCTACGTCAACCGCTAAGGCTCTGCGCGGTCCGGCTTGCCGGCCCCGTGACGCCGCTACCGCATCCCGCCCGGCAGGGCGTGCTCAAACAGAAGGAAGGAACCAGATGACTGTCAACGAATTCGACCAGATCTTCCCGCTCGGAGAGAAGAACGACGCCTACGCCCAGTACTTCACCGGCCAGAGCTACCTGGCCCCGCTCGCCTCGGGAAGCGTTCCCGTCAGCAACGTGTCCTTCCAGCCGGGCTGCCGCAACAACTGGCACATCCACCACGGCACGGGCGGCGGCGGTGACCAGATCCTGCTGTGCACGGCGGGCAGCGGCTGGTACCAGGCCGAGGGCGAGGACCCCATCAGCATGGAGCCGGGCACGGTGGTCCGCGTGCCGGCGGGCACGAAGCACTGGCACGGAGCGAAGGCCGACTCGTGGTTCTCCCACGTCGCCTTCATCACCCCGGGCGAGGACGTCAGCAACGAATGGCTCGAGCCCGTCACCGACGAGGTGTACGGCGAGCTGCCGAGGAACGGAGCGAACGCATGACCATCCTGGACGAGACCTACACGCTGTCCAACGGCGTCGAGATCCCCAAGCTGGGGCTCGGCACCTGGTTCATCGACGACGACAAGGCAGCCGAAGCGGTCCGCGCGGCCGTGGAGATCGGCTACCGCAACATCGACACCGCCCAGGCCTACGGCAACGAGCGTGGCGTCGGCGAGGGCGTGCACACCGCCGCGGTACCCCGCGACGAGCTGTTCGTCTCGACCAAACTCGCCGCAGAGATCAAGGACTACGCGCAGGCGGTCGACGCGATCGACCACTCACTCAGGAAGCTCGGACTCGAGTACGTCGACCTGATGCTCATCCACAGCCCGCAGCCGTGGGACGACTTCCGCGGCGGTGACTACGCCGAGGGCAACCGCGCGGCGTGGCGCGCGCTCGAAGAGGCCCACCAGGCCGGCAAGATCCGCTCCATCGGCGTGTCCAACTTCCAGCAGCAGGACCTGGAGAGCATCTTCCAGGGAGCGACCGTCGTGCCGCACGTGAACCAGCTCCTCGTCCACGCCGGCAACACCCCGTCGGAACTGCTGGACTACTGCGAGGGCAAGCAGATCCTCGTCGAGGCGTACTCGCCGATCGCCCACGGAGCGATCCTGCAGAACGCCGAGGTCCAGGCGATGGCAGAGAAGTACGGCGTGTCCGTCCCGCAGTTGTGCATCCGCTACACCCTGCAGCTGGGCACGGTGTCGCTGCCCAAAACAGCGAACCCCGCACACATGCGCTCCAACGCCGAGACCGACTTCGAGATCTACGGCGATGACATGGACACCCTCCGGGCCCTGCGCCACGTGGACTACGGCGAGCACAGCGCGTTCCCCGTCTACAGCGGCAAGTAACGCTGGAAAGAGCGCTACAAGATCCGAGCCGGCGTCGAAGGCACCATCTCTCAAGCTGTCGGACGCTGTGGTCTGCGCAGATCCCGCTACCGGGGCATGACGAAGACCAGCCTCCAGCACCAGCTCACCGGGGCCGCGATCGACCTCGCCCGCATCGACGCCCACCTCGGCGGCGCACCACGGGCCCGGACCCGCACCAGCCACTTCGCGGCACTTCGCCCCGCCGAGCTGACGCTCGACGGGGCGAAGCAAGGGCCGAATCAACCAGCAGTGTCCGGGCCGGAACGGCCCCCGGGGGTTCGAGCCGATCAGCTGTAGACGCCGAACTCGTGCAGTGAGTAGCCCCAGCCCGTGCCGCGGGCGGTGAGCTGGAGCCGCACGTGGCGTGCCGTTTCGGTCAGGGCGATGGTGTCGATGTCACCGTTGCCCGTCGTCGTTGTGTGGACCGTACGCCAGGCAACGCCGTCGTCCGAAACCTGGACCTGGTAGGACTTGGCGTAGGCCGGGTCCCACACCAACTGCAGGGTGCGGACGGGCGTCCGTGCGCCGAGGTCGACCGCTATCCACTGCGGGTCGCTCCAGTCGCTGGCCCAGCGGGTGTCGAGCCGGCCGTCCGTGGCGCGCTCCGGCGGGCAGGGGCAGTCACCGTACGAGGCCTGCGAGCTGGACGCCGTGGTGGGCTTGCCGAGGGCCACGTTGGTGCCGGTCATCGGCGGTGCGACGACCTTGACCGACTTCGTCTCGATGCCCGCGTTGCCCTTCCCGTCCTCCGACTGGATGTAGACCTTCCACACGCCGAGCTTCTCGGGCGCGGTGACCGCGAACGTGCCGTTGCCCGTGGACCGGAACTGCGCCGGGACGAGCCGCTTGTCGCCGTTGGCGTAGTTGCCGCTGAGGAAGATCTTGTTGGTCACCGGGTCGTTCTCGGGGTCGCGGATGTCTGCCCGTACGGTGAACTCCCCGCCCGCCGGGTCCGATCCGGCCGGCGTCACCGTCATGCCGCTGATGACCGGCGGCAGGTTGTCGCCGGCGTTGGAGCCCGTGAACGCCTTCTTCACCGAGTAGTACGACAGCCGCTTCAGGCCGTCGGGGATCAGGTTGAACCACACGCCGCCGAAGTCGTGCTCCAGACCGTAGTGGAAGAGGGTCGCGCCCAGAGCAACGCCCTGGTGGCCCGTGGTGCAGTCCCAGGCCTTCGTGTAGCCGTCGCGCTTCTGTACGTCGGTGGGCTCGTCGGGTACGCCGTTGGCGTCGTCCGGCACCTCCCACTCACCCTCGGGGCCGGTCTCGGTGATGATGTAGGGCTTGGTGTAGCCGCCCTCCACCCAGTCCTCCCGGACGCCGCAGATGTCCCCGTAGGCGTTCATCGAGTACAGGTCGAGGTCGGGGGCGTTGCGCTTGTAGTACGGCCAGGCGCCCGTCCACGCGTCGGTGGAGGTCACCGGGTGGTCGGCGTCGATGGAGTGGATTTTCTTGGCGGCGTCGTTGACGAAGGTCGTGTACGCGTTGCGCTGGGCTTCCAGCTCGGTGCCGCTGTAGCAGTTCTGGAGGCCGAGGACGGACTCGTTGCCGACGTTCCACATGAGGGTCGCGGGATGGTCCTTGTAGGTCTCGACCCACTTGGCGATCTCGGTGAGCATCGTCGACTTGTACGCGGTGTCGGTGACGTAGTTGGCGCAGCCGCCGCTGCCGGGGCCGCCGCCGGGCTGGAGCCAGAAGCCGTTCATGACGCGCAGACCGTTCGCGGCGGCCGCGTCGAGGAGCGGCTTGGTGCTCGCGTCCGTTCCCCAGGTGCGGACGGTGTTGACGCCCATCGACTTCAGGTCGGGCATGTACCTCGGAGCGTCCGCCATGGACGGTCCCCAGGTCAGGCCCTTGACGGTGTAGGGCTGTCCTCCGACGGTGAGCTGCCACGCGCCCTGGCCCCCGGTGACCTTGACGGCTCCACCGGTCGGCGGCGGGGGTGTCGCCCTGGGTACCGTACACCTGGAACTCCCAGAGGGAGTAGCCGTAACCGCCGGGGCGTGCGGTGCCGAGCATCCGGACATAGCGGCCGGAGCCGGTGAGGGCGAGGTCGTCGGTGCCACCGTCGCCGTCGGTGACCTTCTTCAGGGTCGTCCAGTCATTGCCGTTGTCGCTGACCTGGATCTCGTACGCCTTCCCGTAGGCGCCCTCCCAGGTCAGCACTGCCCGGCTCAGGTCGGACCGCTTGCCGAGGTCGATCCGGATCCACTGCGGGTCGGACCACTGGCTGGCCCAGCGGGTGCCGGTGAGGTTGCCGTCGACGGCCTGGGCGGCGGAGAGGCCGTCACCCTCCTGCGAGGAGGCGGTGGCGGGCTTGCCCTGGGAGATCAGGGGGTCGGCGGCGCGTGCCTCGGTGGGCGCGGCAATGACGGTGAGGGAGGAGGCGAGCAGCGCGGCGAGGGTCAGGGTGAGCGCGGGTCTGCGCAGGGAGGGCAGGGCGGGTCTGCGGAGGTGGGGCAAGGCAGGCATTGCGGCTCCTGAAGGGGGTGAGGGAGATGGAGAGGATCAGGGGACGCGGACGGCCGCCGTCGGGGAGGACGGCGGCCGTCCGTGGGGAGAGAACCAGGCAGGTTGAGCGGGGAGATGCCCCGGGCCAGGGGTCAGGCCCGGCCCGGGGAGTCGTCCTCCGCGGGTCAGTGATTCACCGCGGGGGACGGATCACGGGAACGAGACCACCATGGACGGCACGGTGGAGGTGCCGGCCGGGACCGTGGAGGCTCCGGTGTTGTTGATGACGTGGTTGTAATGGCCCATTCCGCCGAGCGACACCACGAGCAGGCTGTGGAACTTCACGCCCGGCTTCACCGGGGCCTTGAAGCCGTGGTCCTGGCGGATGGTGGGATCGACGTTGTAGTTGCAGTAACTGCCCATCCCCCAGCCCTCGTGGACGTCGACCGAGTCGTCGACCCGGTAGGCGGCGAAGCCCTTCGTGTCGCCGTTCTGGATGGCGGCCTGGTTGGGTGCGTCGTACGCCTTCTCGTTCTGGTAGAAGATCGTCCGGCCGCGCTCGCCGTACCACTCGACGTCGTACTTGTTGAAGTGCTCCACGAAGAGGCCGGTGGCGAGCACGTCGTCGCCGTAGACCCGGACCCCGTAGTCGGCCCGGTTGGTCTCCCAGCCGACGCCCTCACCGTGGTCGGCGCGCCACACCCAGGTGTGGTCGATGATCACGTCGTCGCTGTGGACGGCGATGGAGGTGGTGGCCTTGCCCGCGCCCGCGCCGCCGATGCGGACGTAGACGTCCTGGATGGAGGTGGGGTTGGCGGAGTGGTCGGCGGAGGAGTTCTGCGGGCCGAGCTCCAGCAGCGTCGGGGAGTTGACCGTACCGGCGTCGATCAGGAAGCCGGCCAGCTTGACGCCGTCGACGTCGGCGACCTTCATCGCGGTCACCCCGTTGTCCGGGACGATCGTCGCGAGGCCGAGGCCGAGGACGACCGTGTCCGCACGGTTCACGTTGATGGTCTGGTCGACGTGGTAAATACCGGGCGTGAAGAGGAGGTTGAGGCCCTGGGACAGAGCCTGGTTGATCGTGGCGGCGGTGGCGCCGGGCTTGACGACGTAGAACTGGTTCAGGTCGATCGAGGTGCCCTGCGGGGTGCCGTTCCAGGAGACGCCGCGCGCGTTGGTGCGCTTGGCGGGGACGAAGACCTTGTACGTGTTGCCGTCCAGGTAGAGGAACGGCTTCTCACGGGAGATCGGGGTGGTCTGGAGCGTGGTGTAGCGGGGCTCGGGGAACGAAGTGGCGGGTGCGCCCTCGACGCCCGAGAAGGTCTGGTTCCAGACGGAGTTGGACCAGCCGCCGATCGAGCTCTCGCGGGTGTACCACTGCTGCTGCGAGTAGTTGCCGACCTGGCCGTCGATCTTGGAGTCGGCGATGTAGCCGCCGCTGGCCCAGCCGTACCCGTTCGGGGCGAGGTTGAGGCCGCCCTTGACGTGCATGCGGCGGAAGGACGCCGCCTGCGAGACGGCCCAGCGGTTGGTGCCGCTGACGGGGTTCACGGCGAGGTTCTCGGCCGAGCGCCAGAAGTTCTGCGTCGCGTTGCCGTTGAACCAGCCGGCGTCGACGGTCACGTCACCGTTGATGGTGGTGTCGTCGGGCTTGAGGCCCAGGCCGGAGATCGAGGTGTAGAAGCCGATCTCGGCGTTGAGGTTGTTGTAGGTGCCGGGCTTGAAGAGGAACTGGTGCCGCCCGTTGCCGAAGTGCGAGGCCTCCTGCTGGTCGAACACCTCGTCCAGCTTGGCCTGGATGTTGGGCGTGGAGGGGTCGAAGACGTGCACGTTCGGGCCGAGGTCGCCGCCGCCGGGCAGCTGCGGGCCGCCGGTGCCGCCGGACTCGCCGTACACCTTGAACTCCCAGAGGGAGAAGCCGTATCCGGTGCCGCGGGCGGTGCCGTACACCCGGACGTAGCGGGCCTCACCGCTGATGTTCAGGGTGTCCGTGCCACCGTCGCCGTCGGTGGTCTGGTACGCGGTGGACCAGTCGGAGCCGTTGGCCGAGAGCTCGACCCGGTAGCCCTTGCCGTACGCCGTCTCCCAGTCCAGGACCACCTGGCTGAGCTTCGTGGTCGCGCCGAGGTCGACGCGGATCCACTGCGGGTCGGAAGCGGCGCTGGACCAACGGGTGTTGGCATTGCCGTCGACGGCCGCGGTGGCCGGGGTGCCGTAGTTCTCCTCGCTGGACGCGGTGACCGGCTTGCCCTGGGAGAGCAGGACGGGTGCGGCCTCGGCCTTCGCGGCGGGGACGAAGGCGAGAAGAGTGGCGGCCAGAGCGGTGGCCATCGCGGCGACGATGCCGCGGGTCACCGGTCTAGGTCTGGGGGTACGGCGGCCGGTGCCGTGGGACACCGGGACCGCTGTGGATATGCCGACTGCGGGCATGCGGGTGCTCCTCGAAATGGAACTGCGGTGGGAGAGCGCTCTCCCGAAACCTTGCCCGCCCCGCCAGTCACGGTCAAGGATCCCGACAGCGCTTTTCTTTCATCTTTTATTAAGTCGCTACATCTGCGCTGGGGTGGCGTCGGCACCCGGCCGGGTGCCGCGTGCGCGCGGAGTCCCGGTCGCCCGACCGAACGGCCATCGTCGGCACCTGCGGAAATGCGGTTCGCCCGGCTCGGGGATCCGGCGGCCGGGCTGTCACCGATCTTCGCCACCCGCTCCCCCACCGGTACCGGGGAGTTGGGGTCAGACCGTCGCACGCTTCTCCGGCTGCGCGGGAAGAGCTGGAGGCGGCACACCCCGTCGCCCCGGCCAGGAACTTCAGACGGTCCGGCAGTGGTCACAGGGCGTCCTACGGGATGTGCCGGCCGACCCGGCCGGGGCGTCGTCCGAGGCACAGGACACGGGCCCCACGCGCGGCGCGCCGGTCGGCACGGGTGCGCAGGACGGCGGGGCGGCGGGAGCGAGCGCGGCAAGGGCGTCGTCAAGCTGGGCGCGAGCCAGGCGTGCGCCGGAACAAATCCAAGCGTCGGCGCCGAAGACGAGCTGGGCAAGGCCGGGCGGGCGCGGGCTACGGGCGTCGGGCAGTCAGTAATGGGCCCGGGCGGCGTGTCGTGCGATCAGGATCAGGCGGTCCCCAGCCTTTGCCGGGTAGCCCTCCGACTCCACGTCGGCGGCCGCCACACGGGGCGGCAGGGGGCGCCCCGCAGCAGTTCTCCCACCAGGGCCGGGCGCAGCCGGTCTTCGGCCGCCTGTTCCCGGAGGCCTCCGTCGGCACACCGGGCGGCGGCTCACGGGAGGGCGCGGATGGTGGCGTTGATGGCGGCGACCGCGAGCATGGCCCGCAGGGCCGGCTCGGTCGTCGGCCCGGATGCCGGCGCGAGCAAGCGCCTCCAGCCGTGCGATCGCCGCCGCGGCCGCGCGTGCCGTGCCCGGCGGCCGGGGGCAGGAACGTGGTCACGTACGGCCGCGGCCGTACGCGAAGCCCCGGGCGCCGACTCCCGATGCTCCGACCGAGCGAATCGGCGCACGAACCGCCCATGCGACTCGCCCGGACCCGCTGCCCACGCCGTGACCTCACCCAGTTCCCCACTCATATGCGGATCAGCGACTGTCCTGGCTACCAGTCACACCCGACGCCGGTGCAGTACGAGCGGGACGGGCTTGTGGCACAGCCCGGCAGCGTCCCGGAGAAGGCGGGAAGCGGCCGGGCTGTGGGGCAGAGCCGTCGGCCGGGTTCAAGGCAGGCGATGGTCGGTGTTCAGTGCGGCACCCCGTTCGGGCCGGTAGAGGTCGAAGCCGCGGGTGTCGCACTGCAGGCCGCCGACGATGCAATGGTCGACCAGGGCTTTGAGAGTGCGCTCCTCCCACGCGTTGAAGAAGTCGTAGTGGAAGGAGTAGCCGCGACCGCTCGCAAGACGCACCTGGCTCATGTCGCCGTTGACCGGCCACGCCATCTTGAACTCGATCATCGGTAGGGCGACCGGGTGGGAGGCCGGGCACATGTTGTCGTTGGTGCCGGGCTTGACGACCGGGTAGGCCATGTGGGTCTGGTGATTCGGGGTGTCCAGGTACTTTCCGTCCCAGCAGCTGGGGGCCTGCATGCGCAGATTCAGCTGGACGTCGGGCCTGCTGGGACAGCTTGCCGGGATGTCGGTGTTGAAGAAGCTTTCACCGCATTCCCAACCCTCGACGAAGCCCTTGTGGCTGCGGAACTCCTGGGCGCTCTGCATCGGGTTGCCGACGACGAACCGTAGTCCCTTGGGGAAGGGCCGCACGCTCCGGTAGTCGGTGACGCCCGCCTTGTAGTAGATGACCTGCGGTCCGGCGGGCAGAATCTTCTGATCGCCCTTATAGAGCGAGGGCATCCAGTACGCGGAGGCATCCACGGGCACCTTGCAGGAGGTGTTGCCTCCGTAGAGCGAGCCAGTGGTGCTGGCAGCGTCGGTTGTGGTGTTGCCCATGAATGTGTGGTCATGGGACTTGCCGAACTGGCCCGGGTAGACGATCGGGTCGTCCGGGGCGGTGTGGGTGACGGAGCAGCCGGCCTGGAACTCGTGATGGTAGGCCGGGGGCGGGGTGGCCGTGGACGGGACGACGCCGGTGACCTGGGGAACGGCCGGGATGTAACCGTCCCCGTCGGTGTCATCACCTGACGCCTGGGTGGACACTGCCGTGGTGTGACCGGTGTGGTCCGCTGCGGCCATACCGGTGGTCACGAGAGGGGTGCCGGTGTCCGTAGCGGAGGCGATGGTCCCGATACCGAGGACACTGGCTACGAGAGCTGTACCGACGAGAAGTGCTGGAAGCCTTCTCGGACTCGATCTCATGAGGATCTCCTGCACGCGGGGTGAGGCGTGCGTGTACGCGGACACGCACGCGACTTCGGTGGACAGATCTCTGCGTGGTGCGTGGTGCGTGGTGCGTGGTGCGCGGTGATGCGGGCGGCGGAGCCGGCCAAGGCCCCGCCGCCTGGTTCAAGGGTTGTCAACCCTGTCAGAGGCACGCCAAAACTGGGCGTGCCGAATGTCCGCTCGAAGCGAGGGAGAGCTCGGGAGAGCGCTCTCCCGTACGATGTCGCTCGTCTTGCTCGTAGTCAATACGTTGAGCGCCACTCTCCATCCGCCTTGCGTTGACCCGTGGTTCGCAAGATTCCGCGCGGTCGGCACCCGAGAGGGTGCCGCGAGGGTTCCTGTCGCAGCGCCCGCTCCCCGTGAGGCAGAGCAAGCACAGGGAAGGGGGAAGCCGAGATCGGCCTGCTCCCTGTCGGACTCACCTTCCGCCCCGGCGAGCAACTGCGCCTCGTCGTCAGGGGCCGGTCCCTGCTGGGCGCGATGATGCCCGGAGACCGCGAGTACACCGCCACCCCATGGCGGACGCCACATCATCCACACCGGAGGCGACCGGGCCTCGTGTCTCCAGCTGCCGGTCAAGCCCGCGTGACCCGGAGCGCCCGCCCGGCCCGGTGCGGCGTGCCCGAAAGTGCTTGGCGGGGCGGTGCCAACGCGCGTACCCGACGAGGCCTCGAACCGGCCACGCCTTCCTGGGCCCGTCGACGAAACGGCGCGGCGTCGGCATCGTGGAGCCGCCCGCGGCGCGCGCCGTTCACGTACGTGCGACGCCGCGACGGTCGGGGCTGAAGGAGTTCGTGTACTCCCGGGACCACGGCGTGATCAGCACCGTCACCGGACGTGCCGTGGACAGCAGGGCCATCGACCGAAGGGGGACCTGGCAACAGCCAAGACCCTCGGTGGTTCGGCGGAGAGTTCCCCAAGACGGGCCGCGCCAGCCGCTGGGCACCTCGCAGGCTAGGGCGCCTGGACGAACCGAGTCCTCTAGGACCTATCGGAAAATTGCTGGTTGAGACCGCTCGTTGAGGACCGCGACCAACACCGTGGCCTCATGGGGAACAGGAAACTTGTCGTATCTGGTGGCTACAGCGCAGTGGCGGTTGAGGCGGTTGATCCCGCATTCGACAACGTGCCGCTCGCGGTAGTCGAACCTGTCGAACTTCGGCGGTCGATCATCCTGCGAGCCAGGCCCGCGGCGGTTGCGAAGTCGGCCCGCAGGGATCGGGATGGTCGCCTTGATGCCGCGTTTACGCAGGCACAGGCGCTTCTTGCGGGATTCGTACGCCCGGGCAATACCGCTCGTCCAGCCCTGCCCAGAGCAGGGACTGTCTCACTTGGCGTGGCCGGATATCACTCCAACAACAAACCCTTCGAGTCCCGCCACGCTGACAACGTTGTCACTCTGTTAGTTGGCGCCGTAACCCCGACCGCCTCGGATGGCACTGGTTGAGGGGGCAAATTCTGACGCGCTGCAGCGGTTCTCCGAAGTGGGGCGTCGACAAGCGACCCGCCTGACCTGGCGCGCGGCCTGCGGGGCGGATGCGCCACCCAACGGCACACGGAGATGGGCCTAACCCTCGCGGACGGAGAGGAACCGCACGCCGACTTGGGCCGAGACCTCGTCGGGCACGTCGAGGTACAAACCGAGCAGGTTGGCCCTTCCTCACAGCCATCGCCTTGCCTGCGAAGTGTTCGGCATTCGTGAACGCCGCACCCCGACGACCCCTTCCCCAGGTCCTTGAAGAAGGTGTCAAAACGGGGGGTCGTCGAGGACCGCGTCCGGGAGGCCATTCTCCACGCCCATCAGGACATCCCACAGCGTGTAGAAGATGTGCCCGTAGGGGGAAGGTTGCGCCCGTCTTGTGCCTGTGTGTCCCGTGAAATCGGCAGGGGTGTCATCACCTTGTAACTGCCCTTTCGTCACGATCACCGCAGCAGGCAGGCTGTTGATCGACCGAGTGCACAGCCGTGCCGCGCAGATGCGCCGGCTGGCCGCACATCAGTAGCACCCACGGGAAGAGGCCACATGCTTCGCAACCACCGCAAGTCCTTCCTCACCGCCGCCGCCCTGATCGCTACGACCACGCTCCTCACGGCCTGTCAGGACGGTGGCTCCGGTGGCGACAAGGAGAACACCTCCAGTTCCTCGTCCTCGGAAGCGAAGGCGATGTCCGGCAGTGAAACCAAGGCTTCTGGCGGCGACGAGGAACAGGCCGACGGCACCACCGGGAACAAGTCCGACGGCAAGAAGGTGACCGGTACCTGGTTCGGTACGGTTTCCTATCTCGCCCCCGGCAAGTACACCGTCTCCGATCTCAAGGACACCAAGCAGCAGTTCTTCACCTCCACGGACACCGACATCCAGGGCGCCGGGAAGATCTGCGGGGACGCGGCCGGCCAGGCCGCCACGCCCTGCAGCGAGGACGAGCTCGAGGCCGCCGCCAGGGACGGAGTCGCCGCCACGGTCAAACTGAAGGACGGCATCGCCGTCAGCGTCATCGAGGACCACTCCGGCAGCAATGACGGCAAGACGTCCGGTCTGTGGAGCGGGAAGCTCGCATACCTGGCCCCGAACAAGTACTCCGTCGTGAACGACGAGGGCCGGCGGGCGTTCGTCACCTCCACCGAAACCGTCATCAACGGAGCCGGCCTGATCTGCGGCGACCGCGAGGAGATCAAGCAGTGCACCGAGGACGAGCTCGAGGCCGCCGCTGAGAAGAGCATCGATGTCGTCGTCAAAGTCGACCACGGCATCGCCGCCACCATCGACGAGAACCACAACTGACACGGCGTCGCTCGGTCAGCGGCCTGTCCCGGCGGCGGTCGGCCACCGCCTGTTCCTCATGGCGCGGCCGCCAGGGAAGCCGGAGACGATGATCGCCAAGAGCGCCGACACCTGAGCCGGCAGTCCGGCCGCAATACCGGCCCTCGCCCGGCCCGTCCGCCTGCGGGCGGGCGGGCGCCGCGGCCGTCCCCTCGACCGTCGCGGACTACCGGGCCTCGGCGGGGATCGACGTCACACACGACCAGGCGGACCAGGGCTCCCGTTCCCGGCGCGCCATGCCCGTGGCGGCCCTTCAGCAGGACGGGAGCGCGACTGGGTACGGCGCCGCAGTCTGGCATGCCCGGGCGTCGGACCTGGACCACCGACTGACCGGCGCGGGACGCTACAGGGCCGAAAAAGCGCCCGACAAGGGTGCTGAGGCGATCCGCGATCTGCTGCTCTGCTGAGCCTCCGCCCGGGGCCAGGGAATGCCGAGCCCCGAGCACCAGTTTGGGCCTGTGGCCGGTGCGCATCAGCAAGCGGCGGTACCAGAACTCCTGCTCGCCCACCACGAAGCCGCCCTCGATCCCGAGCGGCCGAGGCAGCAGGTCGAGCCGCGGTCGGCCGTCCACCGATCCGAGAAGAGGGGGCCGCCCGCCTCGGCGAGAGCCGGGATCAGGTCGCCCTCGGCGACATCCCGGTCCGCCGCCCGTGGCCGGTTTCGATCGCTCATGTCCGTGTTCTGTCACGACGGGTCCGGCTGGCACAACCCGCCTTGATCCGCGCCTGTCTTGCGAGGTGAGGGACCGCAGTTCGTTGTTCGCTGCCCCACCAGCCCCGCGACTGAAGGACTTCCATGCGCATCTCAGATTCCCGTAGCCGTATCCTGCGCGGCGGGACCGCCGCCGTAGCCGCAACGCTGGTGGCGGTGGCTGCCGTGCCAGCGCTCGCCGCCGCCTCGGAGCCGGATCTCGGCGTCGGAACGATCGCCCCGGTCGAGGGGGTTCAGCCCGGAAGCTCGTTCTCGACCCCGCTGACCTTCCTCAACAAGGGGACGGCGGAAGTGCCCGCGGTCTGGGTGACGTACGCCGTGCCGCCGGGCCTCAAGGCGGACGAGACGTACAAGAACTGCACGTACTACACCGTCCCCTCGTACGACGAGATGCCCGCGTCGAACGTCGCTTCCTGCAAGATCGAGCAGCCGCTGAAGCCGGGTGTCGTCTACGGCACGGCGAAGCCCGTCTCGCTCAAGGCGCTCGGCTCCGCGTTCCGCGAGGACCTGCGGGTGACAATCGGCACGGACGCGCCGGACCCGGGCGACGGCGGCTCCAGCGAGCCCGTGCCGGGCACAGGCGACCCGCTCACCCTCGTGGAGAAGCCTCCGGCCACCGAAACCGACCGGCAGAACCACCCCGGGCCCGTCGCCAAGGCCGAGGTGAACGTTGCGAACACCGCCGATTTCGCCCTGACCGGCACCGAGGCGAAGGGGAAGGCGGGCGACAAGGTCACCGCGACGGTGAAGTTCGCCAACAAGGGCCCCGCCCGCATCCAGGGCACCCGCGACGAGAGCGTCACCACCGTCGACGTCCACATCCCGAAGGGCACCTCCGTCGTCAAGGCCCACGGATTCTGCGACGCGGTCACCAAGACCCACTACCGCTGCGGAACCTCCCAGTCCTGGGTCGACGTGAACGGCGGCGAGAGCTACCCCTTCGTCCTGCGCATCGACAAGGCCGTAGGCCGCACCACCGGCGAAGTCTCCTTCACCGGCCAGGAGCGCCCCTTCGACCACAACGCCGAGAACGACACCGCGCACATCGTGATCGAGACGAGTAAGGGCGCCAGCACCACCTCCGGCCCGACCGGCTCCGCTGCCCGGCAGAGCTGACAGCACGCCCTTGACGCCGACGTCTCCGCCCTTGCGCTGACGTCCGCGTCAAGGCCGACGGACGCTGCCGGCCCCTGGAAGCCGTGGAGCCAGGCGAATCTGCGTTCGAAGAACGAGCTTGGACCCGGAACCGGTCGGAGGACTGGCGCCGTTCCGCGGAGCGGCGCCGGTCCTCCGGTCGGTACGGGACTCAGACGGCGGGCGGGGTGTCGCTCCAGGCCGTGACCGACAGATCACCGTTGTCCACGTCTTGTTCGAAGGGGACGGTGCTGTGCGCGTTGCCACCCGTGGGCGATATCTGCAGGTAGTGGGCGGCTGCCGTATCAGCTCCGGTGTGCGTCCACACGAGGTCGGCGTAGGCCGAGTCGCCGGCCTGCAGGGTGACATCGTGCGGCCGGGGGTCCGTGGCGAAGTAGGTGTCGCCGTGCTCGGTCTGCGTCGGCAGCGCGGTGTGGCCGCTGCCTTCCAGGGCAAGGCCCGCGTAGCCGGAAAGCACGCATGTGGCGTTCCCGGTGTTGGTGAGCTTCAGGAACGTCCCGGCATGGTTCATGCCCGCCTGTTCGGTCCCGAGCTGCGTCGTGGTCGCCTTCAGAGTGCCAGGCTGGCATTCCTGCGTAGCTCGCGCCGTAGACGATGTGGCGTCAGATGCAAAAGCTGCCCCCGTTCCTGCGGCAGCGAAAGCGACCGCAGCGGTGACGGCGATGGTGGCTCGCGAGATGACCATGTGCGTTCCTCCTTGCAGTTCGTGCTCACGTACGGAGGCAGTCGAAACTTCCTCTGTACAGACGCCTTGCCGCGAGGAACAGCGCCAATGTCACTGAACAGTCACAAGAGGACAGGAAGCGAATGATCGGACCGAGGTGACCGGATATCGGCTTCCACGCCGAGCCTACTGGGTGCGAGGGCTCGGCAAAGCGATCGCTCACGCATACGCCCGCAGCGCGACGCTCGCCTTCACCGCGACTGGCGCTGAGCCCTATCCGGCCTAGGCGAGGTGCTGATCGAGGTACCGATCCTGGTCTGCGTGCCGCTGCCATGGCGGCGCAAGTTCACATCGGCGGCCCGTCAGGGGCTCGGCCTCAGCAGGTCGCCCCTCCGGCAACGCCCAATCACTTTACTTCCGCAACGCGACCAGCCGCTGCGCCTCAGAGGCGAGCCCTCGGCCTAGGAGCCCCCGCTGGGAGAATCCTGGGAGATGATCTTCTCCCGGATACCAACCGAGCCCCCTCGAAACCACCTGAGCCCTACCTCCTGAACTGCAGGTTTACGAGACCCGCAGGTACCGATCCCGCTCGGCCCTCATTCGGGACGAAGGTCGTGGGTTCGAATCCCGCCGTTCCGAAAGCTGAAATACCAGGCCAGAGGGCCCAGTGTGTACGTTGCACTGGACCCTCTGGCGTTGCTGCGTGAGTACCGCTCGCGATCGCCCCGACGAGGCCGTGCATGACCACGGCCCGGCCTGGATCACGGGGCGGAGCTGCTTCCGGTAGACCTCTTCAGCAACGGAACGGCCACCCGTCCTGGCTTCGTCGCCGAAGCCCCCGACCTGCCGCGTGGACCATCAGTGGACGGCGTCGAGCCGGGCTCGCTGCTCAACTGTCAGCTCCAGGTCCACCGCGGCCAGGTTCTCCTCCAGTTGGGCCAGGGACGACGCCCCGGCCAGCGGGATGACCGGCAGCTCGCCGCCGATCTGCCAGGAGAGGACGACCTGGTTGACGGTGGCGCCGGTCTCCCGGGCGACGGAACGCAGCTCGGCGAGCCGGGCCGGGGTGCCCGGGTGGTCGTAGTCCGGCGGCAGCGGCTTGTCCTCGCGTACGTACGCACCGGCGAGCAGCGGGGAGTAGGCGACGAGGGTCAGGGCGGGCTCAGCCCGGAGGTAGCCGAACAATTCGGGGCCGGCGTGGCCGAGGCTGCCGTCCGGGAAGAGGTCGCTCGGCACGTCGAACCGGGGGCGCAGGTGGCTGTGCTGGTACTGGAGCAACTCGTATCCGGGCAGCCCGGCAGCGGCGGCCAGCGCCCGGGCCCGTTCGACCCGCCACATCGCCTGGTTGCTGGCGCCGAGGAGTCCGACCGTACCCTCCGCGGCCAAGGCGCCGAACCCCTCAACGGTCTCCTGCTGCGGTACGGAATAGTCGTCGATATGTGCGTACAGCAGGTCCAGCTTGTCGACACCCAGCCGTTCCCGGCTGGCCTCGGCCGCTTCGCGGATCACCTTGGCCGACAGACCTTCCGGGTTGTCGACGAAGCCGGTACCGGGAGCCAGGGGACGGGCGCCGAGCTTGGTGGCGATGACGATCTCGTCACCGACGCCCCGGCTGCGCCGCCACCGGCCCAGGACGTTCTCGCTGTGACCGCCCTGTCCCCCGTCGGTCCAGAAGGCGTAGTTGTCGGACGTGTCGATGAAGTTCCCGCCCGCTTCGACGTAGCGGTCGAGAAGGGCGAATGAGGTCTTCTCATCGGTGAGCGAACCGAACAGCATCGCGCCGAGCGCGAGCACGCTCACCTCACGCCGGTGGGCAGGGTCGGTGCCTATGGTGCGGTATTTCATGGTTGTCCTCCCCTTCGTCCCGGTGGTCCGGGCTCGATGGGGAGTCTGCATTTTGAAGTGCACTCCAGGTCAAGCGTTCCGGGGCTCCCCATGAACGGAATCCCCGGGCGCCTTAGCGGCGGACCTCGGCCCACTGCCAGCAATAGCCTGACGAGGGTCAGGCCCAGGCGCGTTGCCGATCAGCAGGCGTTCGATGCGGGGGATGCCGAGTTCCTCGCGGATGGCATCCCTCCCCAGCGCACACCGCCGCGCAGCACTGCTCATCCAGCCCTGCCCAGAGCTGGACCTCTCTCACTTGGTGCGGCCGAACATCACTCCTGCAGTGACGGCAGACGCAGCCTCACCCGAAGAACGACAGACGGATGTGACGGTTTGCATTGTCGCGATTCGTATCCACCAGGCAGACCGACTGCCACGTCCCCAGTTCCAGTTGCCCCCCGATCACCGGCAGTGTCGCATGCGGCGGCACCAAGGCGGGGAGGACGTGGTCGCGGCCGTGGCCGGGGCTTCCGTGCCGGTGGCGCCAGCGGTCGTCGGCGGGGAGCAGGGTCTGGAGAGCGGTGAGCAGGTCGTCGTCGCTGCCGGCCCCCGTTTCCAGGATGGCGATACCCGCAGTGGCATGAGGTACGAAGACATTGAGCAGGCCGTCCCTGCCGTGAGCGGTGCGGGCCAGGAATTCCGTGCAGTCCGCAGTGAGGTCCATGACCGTCTCGGTCCGTCCGGTGGTGACGCTCAGCAGATGCGTGGCAAAGGTGTCGGGCATGGCCCCATTCTCCCGCCGCGGGAGCGCGCCGCACCCCCGGGGGAAGATCCCAGGGACGGCCAGGGTTGGTAGAAGCGTGAACAACTTCGGGACACGTGAGCTGGACGTGGTCGTCATCGGCGCCGGGCAGGCGGGACTGTCCGCCGCCTATCACCTGCAGCGCGCCGGTCTCGGATCCGACCGGGACTTCGTGGTGCTGGACCACGCCCCCGGCCCCGGCGGCGCCTGGCAGTTCCGCTGGCCCTCGCTCACGTACGGCAAGGTGCACGGCATGCACTCCCTGCCCGGCATGGAACTCACGGGCGCCGACGAAAGCCGCCCCTCCTCGGAGGTCATAGGCGCGTACTTCGACGCCTACGAACACCGCTTCGACCTGCGGGTGCACCGCCCCGTCGACGTGAACGCCGTGCGCGAGGGGGAGGACGAGCGGCTGCTCGTCGAGTCCTCCGAGGGTACGTACGCCACGCGCACGCTGATCAACGCCACAGGCACGTGGGACCGGCCGTTCTGGCCGCGCTATCCGGGGCAGGAGTCCTTCAGGGGAAGGCAGTTGCACACGGCGAGCTATCCGGGGCCCGGAGAGTTCGCCGGACTTCGCGTGATCGTCGTCGGCGGCGGCGCGTCCGGAACCCAGCACCTGATGGAGATCGCCGGGACGGCCGCGGAGACGTACTGGGTGACGCGCCGGCCCCCGGTGTTCCGGGAGGGGCGGTTCGGCGAGGAGCAGGGGCGGGCCGCGGTGGCCATGGTGGAGGAGCGCGTACGGCGGGGACTGCCGCCGCAGAGTGTGGTGAGCGTGACCGGGCTGCCGCTCAACGACGCCGTCCGGCGCGCTCGCGAGCAGGGCATCCTCGATCCGCTGCCCATGTTCGAGCGAATCACCCCAGGCGGAGTGGTCTGGGCCGATGGCCGCGTGGTCGAGGCCGATGTGATCCTCTGGGCGACCGGCTTCCGGGCCGCTGTCGATCACCTGGCACCACTGAGGCTCCGCGAGCCGGGCGGCGGGATACGTGTGGAGGACACCCGCGCGGCGCGTGACGCGCGCATCCATCTCGTCGGGTACGGGCCGTCCGCGAGCACGATCGGCGCCAACCGGGCCGGCCGGGCCGCGGTCCGTTCGGTCACCCGGCTGTTGGACAGGGTGACCGAGCCCGAGTCTGCGCACCCGGCTGCCGGACAGGGCGTCCGCCCGGGCCTGAGCACCCGGCTGCCGGACAGGGAGTCCGCGCGGGCCTGAGCGCATCGGGGCGATACCAGAACACACGAACAGGGGATCGGGTGTTCGCTCGAACGCGTGGCCGTTCCGGGATTGACCGCTCAACTGCCGTACGGCGGTTGATGATTACTACACGCACACGGCGGGCTGCAGACCGCTACTGCGCATGTCCCACAGATGCACCACGCAACAAGGAGAACGACCGAGATGAACTTCCTGACCAACCTGCTTGCCGGCGTAGTCCACTTCGTGGGTTGGCTCGTCTGACCGTCACCGCACCACGGCGCCGCTGCTCCCCGTCCCACGGGAGCGGCGGCGCTGCCGCATATCAGCCTGTCGAGGAGCCCGGGTCCCCCGAGAGCGGGCGGCGTGCGATGCGACGCCTCAGGTAACGACCGGAGCCGGATGACTGTCGCCGCGGATCAGGGCGGCATAGCGTCCGTCCCGCGCGAGCAGCTCCTCGTGTGTGCCACGCTCTGCCACCCGGCCGTCGTCCAGGACGACGATCTGGTCCGCGTCGCGAACGGTGGAGAGCCGGTGCGCGATGGTGAGCGTGGTGCGGCCCTTCGACAGGGCGTCGATGGCTTGCTGCACCGCGTGTTCCGTACGGGTGTCGAGGGCGCTGGTCGCCTCGTCGAGGATCAGCACCGGCGGGTCACGGAGGATGGTCCGGGCGATCGCCAGACGCTGCTTCTCGCCGCCCGAGAATCGGTACCCGCGTTCGCCGACGAGGGTGTCGTAGCCGTCGGGCAGTCCGGCGATGTGGTCGTGGATCTGTGCGGTGCGGGCCGCGGCCTCGATCTCCTCGTCGGTGGCGTCCGGCTTGGCGAAGCGGAGGTTCTCGGCGACCGAGGCATGGAAGAGATAGGTCTCCTGGGAGACCACGCCTACAGCCCGGGCGAGGGTGTCGAAGTCCAGGTCACGGACATCGACGCCGTCGATCGTGACCCGGCCCGCCGTGACGTCGTACAGCCGTGGAACCAGGTAGCTGAGCGTGGACTTGCCCGATCCGGTGGAACCGACGACGGCCAGGCTGCTCCCCGCGGGCACGGTCACGTCGATGCCGCTCAGGGTCGGGCGGCTCTTCGGGTCGTAGCCGAAGGTGACGTCCTCGAAGGCGAGGTCGCCGCGGACCTCTTCCAGGCGGACGGGCTTCTCGGGCTCGGTGATGTCCACGTCGAGGTCGAGGTACTCGAAGATGCGCGCGAACAGGGCGAGGGACGTC
This sequence comes from Streptomyces sp. NPDC102402, assembly GCF_044765765.1. Lineage (NCBI taxonomy): Bacteria > Bacillati > Actinomycetota > Actinomycetes > Kitasatosporales > Streptomycetaceae > Streptomyces > Streptomyces sp. NPDC102402. The sequence goes on along the minus strand of NZ_JBIWKR010000009.1, from coordinate 177,819 downwards.
TGCATCTGCACGCCGGTGGAGAGCAGGCTCACGGCCGGCCGGAAGAGCCCCTGCTGGAGCGAGACGAAGGCGACCAGCGTGCCGATGGAGACGGCCGTGACACCCGACTGGAGCGTGAGGCCCGCGGCCCAGTAGATGACCGCGGGCATGGCGGCCATCACGATCCCGATGGTCGACATCCTCCAGCGCCCCGCCATGCTGGAGCGCACCTCGAGGTCGACCAGGCGCTCCGACTCCTCGGAGAAGGCCTTGGTGAGGGAGTCGGAGCGGCCCATGGTCCGGCCGAGCAGGATTCCGCTGACCGAGAGCGATTCGGTGACCGTCGCCGCCATCGCCGCCATCTGCCTCTGGCGCTGAGTGGTGATCTTCTTGCGCTCCCGGCCCACACGGCGGCTGATCCAGACGAAGACCGGCAGCAGGAGCAGCGAGACGACGGTGAGCCGCCAGTCCAGCGCGAGCATCGCGACGACGGTGGCGACGACGGAGGTGAGATTGGAGACCAGGGAGGTCGCCGTGGAGGTGACCGTCGCCTGCATCCCGCCGATGTCGTTGGCGATGCGGGACTGGACCTCGCCGGTGCGGGTCCTGGTGAAGAAGGCGAGCGGCATCCGCTGCAGCTGGGTGTAGACGGCGGTGCGCAGGTCGTGCATCACACGCTGGCCGACCGTCGTGGAGATCAGGGTCTGCAGGACACCGAAGACGCTGTTCATCACGGCGGTGAGGATCATGCCGAGCGCGAGCAGCGTGAGCAGCCCCGTGCGCCCCTGAGGGATCGCGGTGTCCAGGACCTCGCGCAGCAGGAACGGTGAGGCGACCGACACGAGCGACGAGGCGCCGACCAGCAGTCCGACCACGGTGAGTCTGGCGCGGTAGGGGCGGAAGAGCCGGAAGATGCGGCGCAGCTCGGCGGGCGGCTGCCCGCTGTCCGACGCCGGAGGTGTCCAGTCGGGTTCTTCGGGTTTCATGAGCTCCTTCGGGAGTGTGGGACGGAAGCATGCGGGGCGTGAGAGCCGGGTCTCGCGTCTGAAGGCTTCGGAGGTCGGCGCGCGCCACTTTCGGGAGCTTAGCTCATTGTTACCTCTATTCACAATGAACAAGGTCCTGATATTGTTCCCGTATGGAATCCCCCGACTCCGACGGCATGCTCGCCGAGCAACTGCTGCGGCTCACCCGCAGGCTCCAGCGCATCCAGAGCCGGCAGCTGGAGCCGATAGGCATCACCCCCGCGCAGTTCCGCCTCCTGCGCACGACCGCGCACTACGACGGTCCACCCCGTATGGCCGATCTCGCCGAGCGCCTGGACGTCGTCCCCCGAGCGGTGACCACCCTGGTCGACGGCCTGGAGTCGAGCGGCCGTGTGCGGCGCGTCCCGGATCCGACCAATCGCCGGGTGGTGCGTATCGAGATCACCGAGGAGGGCCGCGCGGTGCTCCGTTCGATGCGCGACGCGCGGAAGGCGGCCGCAGAGGAGATCCTGGCTCCATTGACCGCCGGACAGCGTGAGGTGCTCGGCGGTCTGCTCACCGCTCTGGTCGACGGGATGCCGGAGCGCCGCCGCTGCTGAGGCGTGCGGTGCGGCCACCGCACCGCGCCGTCGAGGGGACCCTGACATGCCGCTGCTGGAGCCGAAGCCGGAATCCCTGCGCCCTCGTACGACACGGGAGCCGTCCCCCGATCGGGTGCCGGGCTGGAAGGCCTCGGGGACCCCTGCGGAGCTGCGGGCCGGCCTGACGGCTCTGCTGGGCCCGGAGAAGGTGCTGTGGAAGGTCTCCGACCTGGTGCGGTACGCCTCCGACGCCAGCCCCTACCGCTTCCTCCCGCAGGTCGTGCTGGTCCCGGAGGATCTGGACGATGTCTCCGCGATCCTCTCCTACGCGCACGGCAACGGCCGGAGTGTCGTCTTCCGCGCTGCGGGCACCAGCCTCAACGGCCAGGCGCAGGGCGAGGACATCCTCGTCGACGTACGCCGGCACTGGACGGGCATCGAGGTCCTGGACGGCGGCGCACGGGCCCGGATCCGGCCCGGGACCACCGTGATGCGGGCCAACGCCGCGCTGGCCCGGCACGGCCGGACCCTGGGGCCCGATCCCGCGAGCGCCATCGCCTGCACCATCGGCGGTGTCGTGGCGAACAACGCCTCGGGGATGACCGCGGGCACCACCCGGAACTCGTACCGCACGGTCTCCTCGCTGACCTTCGTCCTGCCGAGCGGCACGGTGGTCGACACCGGCGAGCCGGACGCCGACGAGCTGCTGCGTCACGCGGAACCACACCTGTGCGACGAGCTGCTGGCCCTCAAGGCGGAGATCGAGGCGGACGAGCCGCTCACCGCCCGGATCCGCGCCAAGTACGAGATCAAGAACACCAACGGTTACCGCCTCGACGCCTTCCTCGACGGCTCGACACCCGTGGAGATCCTGCGCGGTCTGATGGTCGGCTCCGAGGGGACCTTCGGTTTCATCTCCGAGGTCGTCTTCGACACCCTGCCCCTGGACCGCCGTGTCGCCTCCGCCCTGCTGTTCTTCCCCTCGCTCACGGCGGCAGCGGCGGCGGTGCCTCGGTTCAACGAGGCGGGGGCGTCGGCTGTGGAGCTCATGGACGGCAACACCCTGCGCGCCTCGGTCCGGGTCGACGGCGTCCCCTCGGACTGGGCGGGGCTCCCGCAGGAGACGACCGCGCTCCTGGTGGAGTTCCGCGCCCCGGACGAGGACGCGCTGGCCGCCTGCGAGCAGGCGGCGGCCTCCGTCGTCGCGGACCTCGATCTGGTGGCTCCGGCGGTCTCCGTGACCAATCGGTTCACCCGCGACGCCGCCACCGTCTCCGGCTACTGGAAGGCACGTAAGGCGTTCGTCACCGCCGTCGGCGGCTCACGCCCCTCGGGCACGACGCTGATCACCGAGGACTTCGCCGTCCCCCCGTCCCGGCTCTCGGAAGCCTGCGAGGCACTGCTCACCCTCCAGGCCGTCCATGGCTTCGACGCCGCTGTGGCGGGTCACGCGGCGCACGGGAATCTGCACTTCCTGCTCGCCTTCGACGCCGCGCGACCGGCCGACGTCGACCGGTACGCCGCGTTCATGGACGAGTTCTGCGCACTCGTCGTCGACCGCTTCGACGGGTCGCTGAAGGCGGAGCACGCAACAGGCCGCAACATCGCGCCTTTCCTGGAGCGGGAATGGGGCCCCACCGCGACGGATCTGATGTGGCGTACGAAGCAGGCCATCGACCCCGACGGCGTCCTCGCACCCCGGGTCGTCCTCGACCGGGATCCGAAGGCACATCTGCGGGGTCTCAAGACCATCCCCAAGGTCGAACCGGTCGCCGACCCCTGCATCGAGTGCGGGTTCTGTGAACCGACCTGCCCCAGCGAGGACCTCACCACGACTCCGCGTCAACGGATCGTGCTGCGGAGGGAGATGATGCGTCAGCCGGGTGGCTCACCCGTGGAGGCGGGGCTGCTCGACGCGTACGGCTACGACGCGGTGGACACCTGCGCCGGCGACTCCACGTGCAAACTCGCGTGCCCGGTCGGCATCGACACCGGGGCGATGATGAAGGACTTCCGCCATCACCGGCACTCCCCGCGTGAGGAGCGCGTGGCGGCCCTGACGGCGCAGCACTTCAAGGTCGTCGAGGCCTCGGCGCGGGTCGCCCTCGGCGTCGCCGGCCTGGTGACACGCCACGCCGGCGACCGGCTGCTCGAGGCCGTGACGCGGCTGGCCCGCAAGGCCGTGGACCCGGATCTGGTGCCGGAATGGCTGCCCGAGATCCCCGGTGCCGCTCCCCGAGGACTGCCGCCGACCTCCCGGGCGGGCGCGAGCGCCGTCTACTACCCGGCCTGCGTGAACCGCATCTTCGCCGGCCCGGACGACGCCGGTGCGCTGTCACTCGCCGAGTCCGTCGTCTCCCTGTCCGCGCGGGCCGGCAGGCCGGTCTGGATCCCGGAGGACGTCGCCGGGACCTGCTGCGCGACGATCTGGCACTCCAAGGGGTACGACGTCGCCAACGCCGTCATGGCCAACCGGATCGTGGAGGCCGCGTGGGGCTGGACCGCCGGCGGCTCGCTGCCTCTGGTGGTCGACGCGTCGTCGTGCACGCTGGGTCTGGCGCACGAGGTCGTGCCTTACCTCACCGAGGACAATCTGGCCCTGCACCAGGAGCTCACGGTCGTCGACTCACTGGTCTGGGCCGCCGACGAACTGCTCCCTTCCCTGACCGTGTTCCGCAGGACGGGTTCGGCCGTCCTGCACCCCACGTGTTCGATGGAGCATCTGAGGGATGTGACGCACCTGCGCACGCTGGCCGAGGCGTGCGCCGAGGAGGTCGTCGTGCCGGACGACGTGGGCTGCTGCGGGTTCGCCGGCGACCGGGGCATGCTCCACAAGGAGCTCACCGACTCGGCGACCGCCAAGGAGGCGGCAGAGGTCAACACCCGGGAGTACGACGTCTATCTGTCGGCGAACAGGACGTGCGAGATCGGGATGGACCGGGCGACCGGGCACCGCTACCACTCGGCACTCATCGAGCTCGAGCGCGCGACCCGTCCCGTTCTCTGACTGGGGGGGCACGGGCACCCGAGGAACACGGGCACCGACGGACACGCCCCCGAAGGCGGAGTACCGCGCCCGCGAGCGCACCGCAAGCGCACCGCAAGCGCCCCGCGAACACGCACCGCAAGCGCACCGCAAGCGCACCGCGAACACGCCCCGCGAACACGCCCCGCGAGCGCGACCCGCTTCGGCCGGTCCCCGGCGGGGTGGGTGATGACTCCGGGGCCGGGAAATAATCGCTTGCCTCGGACGGGGGCAGGAAGCGAACCTTGCACGGTTTGGTCCCCCACTGTTCCACGAGGTCCGCCACGGATCTCCGCTTCCGATCCCTTGGGACGTCATGCAGATTCGCGATCTTCCGTATTCGGATCCCGGCGATCCCGACGTACGGTCAGGCCCTCGCTTCCTCTTCTGGCTCGGGCGACGTCAGCTCGCCGGTCAGCTCAAGTCCCTTTCCTGGGGGCTGCTCCATCACTGCGCGATCGCGGGCCTCCCGCTCGCCGTCGGCCTGGCGGTGCAGGCCGTCATCGACGACTCCGGCCGGGACCTCGCGACGGCCGGCGTCCTCCTCGTCGTCCTCGGCATCCTCATCGCCGTGGGCGACACGATGCTCCACCGGACGGCGGTCACCAACTGGATCACCGCGGCCGCCCGGGTGCAGCAGCTGCTGGCCCGAAGGACGGCCGAACTGGGCTCCGCGCTGACCCGGAGAGTGGCGGCCGGCGAGGTGGTCGCCGTCAGTACGGGCGATGTCGAGAAGATCGGCTGGTTCGTCGAGGCGCTGTCGCGCTTCCTCGCCGCCGCGACGGCACTCGTGCTGATCTGCGTGGGCTTGGTCCTCTATCTCCCCTCGCTCGGTGTGCTGGTCGCGATCGCCACTCCCGTCCTCGCGCTGGCCGTCCTGCCGCTGCTCCCCCGGGCGACCCGCCGGGCCGATCTGCAGCGGGAGAAGGCGGGCCGGGCCACGGAGCTGGCCTCCGACACGGTCGCCGGTCTGCGGGTGCTGCGTGGCATCGGCGGCGAGGAGCTGTTCCTCGGCCGGTACCGGCGTGCCTCGCAGGAGGTCCGCAAGGCCGCCGTGCACAGTGCGCGGATGTGGGCGCTCATCTCGGCGATCCAGGTGTTCCTGCCGGGCGTGCTGCTGATCTCGCTGGTCTGGTACGGCGCCACGCTGGCCAGGGACGGCCGGATCGACGTCGGTCAGCTGGTCACCGTGTACAGCGCGGCGACCCTGATGCTCTTCCCGCTGCGCAACGTGGAGGAGATCGCCATGGCGTACTCCTTCTCGCGACCGTCCGCGCAGCGCGCGGTCAGGGTGCTGTCCCTGCGGCGCAGCACCCGTCCCCCTACGGTGGATGCCGCGGCCGACCCCCGTGGGGATCTGTACGACCCGGTGACCGGGCTGATGGCTCCTCAGGGCCTGTTCACGGCCGTGGTCTGCGGCGATCCCGACGAAGCGGGGCGGCTGGCGGAACGGCTCGGTGGCCACGCCGAGGCGGACGACGCGGCTGGACCGGTCCCCTCGGTACTGCTCGGCGGTGTGCCGCTGGACGAGCTGCCGCTCGGCTCGGCGCGGACCGCGGTGCTGGTGCAGGACAAGGACCCGGTGCTGCTCTCGGGCACGCTCCGGGAGCTGCTGGACGTCCCGTCCTCCGGCGGCGTGGCGGCCGAGGACGCGCTGGCCGCGGCCCGGTGCGGTGATGTCCTCGACGCGCTGGCCCAGGCGTCCGTGGACGCCGGCGGCGACCCGATGGACACCAGGATCACCGAGCGCGGCAGGTCGCTGTCCGGCGGTCAGCGGCAGCGTCTCGCGCTGGCCCGCTCCCTCGTCACCGACCCTGAGGCACTCGTGCTCGACGAGCCGACGTCCGCCGTCGACTCCCACACGGAGGCCGGGGTCGCCGCCGGTATCGAGGAGCTGCGCCGGGGCCGTACGACGGTGGCGTTCGCCTCGTCCCCGCTGCTGCTGGACGTCGCGGACCGCGTCGTGCTCGTCCACGAGGGCACCGTCGTGGCAGCCGGCACGCACCGCGAACTGCTGCGGGACGAACCGCGGTACCGGGCGGTGGTGACCCGGGAGACCGAGGACGAGGCCGCGGCGGCCGCCGCTCGGGACGGTCTCAGCGTGATCGGCGGGCTGCGGACGGCTCCGGCGGTCGAGGAAATGGCCCGTGCGGTCGAGGAAATCGAGGAGCGAGCATGATCGGCGTGGCACCACCGGGGTACGACCCGGCCGCACCGCAGTCGGCTACGACCCTGCCGGTCGGTTCGCCCACGACCGTGCGGAAGTACGTCCGCTCCCTGCTGCGGCGTCACCGCACGGCCTTCGCACTGCTCATCACCGTCAACGCGGTCGCTGTGGTGGCATCGATCACCGGGCCGTATCTGCTGGGCGGGCTGGTCGAGGATCTCTCGAACGGGGTGACCGACCTCCATCTGGAGCGGACCGCCGCGGTGTTCGCTCTCGCCCTGGTCGTGCAGACCGTGTTCACGCGGATGATGCGGTTGCGCGGGGCGGTCCTGGGCGAGGAGATGCTCGCCGACCTGCGCGAGGACTTCCTCGTACGGTCGGTCGGGCTGCCGCCCGGTGTACTGGAGCGGGCCGGCACCGGGGACCTGCTGTCCAGGATCACCACGGACATCGACCGGCTGGCCAACGCGATGCGTGAGGCCGTGCCGCAGCTGGCGATCGGCGTGGTCTGGGCCGGGCTGCTGCTCGGTGCGCTGACCGTCACCGCGCCGCCTCTGGCCCTGGCCGTCCTGATCGCGCTCCCGGTGCTCGTCACCGGCTGCCGCTGGTACTTCAAGCGGGCTCCCTCCGCCTACCGCTCGGAGGCGGCCGGGTACGCGGCGGTCGCGGCCGTGCTGGCCGAGACCGTGGACGCGGGACGGACCGTGGAGGCGCACCGGCTGGGGGCGCGACGGGTCGCGCTGTCGGACCGGCGGGTCGAGGAGTGGACGGCCTGGGAGCGGTACACCCTGTTCCTCCGGTCGGTGCTCTTCCCGGTCATCAACACGACCTACGTGACGATCCTCGGCGCGGTGCTGCTGCTCGGCGGCTGGTTCGTGATGGAGGACTGGATCACCGTCGGGCAGCTGACGACGGGGGCTCTGCTGGCGCAGATGATGGTGGACCCGATCGGCCTGATCCTGCGCTGGTACGACGAGCTGCAGGTCGCCCAGGTGTCGCTGGCCAGGCTCGTCGGCGTACGCGAGATCGAACCCGGCGCGGGTGACGACAGCGTCGGCCCCGACGGCCGGGAGGTACGGGCCGAGCAGGTGCGGTTCGGCTACCGCACGGGCGTCGACGTCCTGCGTGAGGTCTCGCTGGACGTCGCCCCGGGCACCCGGATGGCACTGGTCGGGCCCTCCGGCGCGGGCAAGTCCACGCTGGGAAGGCTGCTGGCCGGGATCTACGCTCCCCGCACGGGTTCGGTCTCGCTGGGCGGCGCCGAGCTGTCGGGGATGACGGCGGAGCGCGTACGGAGCCATGTGGCGCTGGTCAACCAGGAGCACCACGTGTTCGTGGGCTCGCTCCGGGACAACCTCCTCCTCGCGCGGACGGATGCCGAGGACGCGGAGCTGTGGGCCTCGCTGGCGGCGGTGGACGCCGACGGCTGGGCGAAGGCTCTCGACGAGGGGCTGGACGCGGAGGTCGGCTCGGGCGGTCTGGCCCTCACCCCGGCGCAGGCGCAGCAGATCGCCCTGGCGCGGCTCGTCCTGGCGGACCCGCACACGCTGGTGCTGGACGAGGCGACCTCGCTGCTCGACCCGCGGGCGGCGCGTCATCTGGAGCGCTCGCTGGCGCGGGTGCTGGAGGGCCGTACGGTCATCGCGATCGCGCACCGTCTGCACACGGCGCACGACGCGGATGTGATCGCGGTCGTGGAGGACGGCCGGATCAGCGAACTGGGCAGTCACGACGAGCTGGTGGCCGCGGACGGCGCGTACGCGGCGCTCTGGCGGTCCTGGCACGGGTGATCCGCCGAGGACCCCGGGCCCTCATGGCGTCATGGGCCCGGGGTCCGTCCGCTCCGGCGTCGCGCCGGCCGGGGGACACGCTGCCGGCGCGGGAACACCCTGCCGGCCGGGGGCACGCTGCCGGGCGTCCGGTACGGCTCCGGGGCGGTACCGCTTCGTCGAGGGCCGGGTGATCAGGTCCCACGTGCGCGTCCTCGCCGAGTCTCCCCCCGTCCCTCCGAGGCCCGGCCCGGTATCGGCCAGCGAAGGGACGGCCCGGTCACAAGAGGCGGACTCGGTCCCCTGCGGTGAGGATGAGGAAGTGACTGGCCCCGGATCCGGGGCAGGCGAGCGATGACCGCGTAAGCCCGAGAAGGGACGCACACCGTGGCACGACCCAGGATTCTCGTTGTCGGCGCCGGCTTTGCCGGGGTCGAGTGCGTACGCCGGCTGGAGCGCACCCTCGCTCCTGGTGAGGCGGAGATCGCGCTCGTCACCCCGTTCTCGTACCAGCTCTACCTGCCGTTGCTCCCTCAGGTCGCATCAGGGGTGCTCACCCCTCAGTCGGTCGCCGTCTCCCTGCGGCGGAGCCGGCGCCACCGCACCCGGATCGTTCCGGGCGGGGCCATCGGAGTGGACACCAAGGCGAAGGTCTGTGTGGTCCGCAAGATCACGGACGAGATCGTCAACGAGCCGTACGACTACATCGTGATGGCCGCCGGGAGCGTCACCCGGACCTTCGACATCCCCGGGCTGGTGGACAACGCCCGGGGCATGAAGACCCTGGCCGAGGCGGCCTACATCCGGGACCACGTCATCTCGCAGCTCGATCTGGCCGATGCCAGTCAGGACGAGGAGGAGCGGGCGTCCAGGCTTCAGTTCGTCGTGGTGGGCGGCGGTTACGCCGGTACGGAGACGGCCGCGTGTCTGCAACTGCTGACCACCAACGCCGTCAAGCACTATCCCCGGCTGGACCCCAAGCTGATCAAGTGGCATCTGATCGACATCGCGCCCAAGCTCATGCCCGAGCTCGGCGACAAGCTCGGTACCAGCGCCCTCGAGATCCTGCGCAAGCGCGGCATCGAGGTCTCGCTCGGCGTCTCCGTGGCGGAGGCGGGCCCGGACAAGGTGACCTTCACGGACGGCCGGGTACTGCCCTGCCGCACGCTGATCTGGACCGCGGGGGTCGCGGCGAGCCCGCTCGTCGCCACCCTCGGCGCCGAGACCGTACGCGGCCGGCTCGCGGTGACGCCGGAGATGGCTCTGCCCGGCGCCGACGGGGTGTTCGCGCTCGGCGACGCGGCGGCGGTCCCCGACCTGACCAAGGACGACGGGGCGATCTGCCCGCCCACCGCTCAGCACGCCATGCGCCAGGGCCGCAAGCTGGCGGACAACATCATCGCGTCCCTGCGCGGCCGGGCCATGCAGCCGTACGTGCACAAGGACCTCGGTCTGGTCGTGGACCTCGGGGGCCGGGACGCGGTGTCCAAGCCGCTGGGGATCGAGCTGAGGGGCATGCCGGCCCAGGCCGCCGCGCGCGGCTACCACTGGGCGGCCCTGCGGACCAACGTCGCCAAGACCCGGGTCATGACCAACTGGCTGCTCAACGCGATCGCCGGGGACGACTTCGTGCGCACCGGGTTCCAGGCCCGCAAGCAGGCCACCCTGCGCGACTTCGAGTACACCGACGCCTACCTGACGCCGGAGGAGATCCGCGCGCACACCGCCGGCGCGGACGCCTGAGGCCGGGCCGCCTCGCTCCGGCCCCCTCTCCCCCGGCTTGCGCCGCGCGGGCAGGGGGCCGGTGTCACGTCCTGCGGGAGAGCACCGTGTCGATCGTGTCCGCCTCCTGCGGCCGCTTGTCCTCCCGGTAGCGCAGGACACGGGCGAACCGCAGTGTGACGCCCGCCGGGTAGCGGGTAGAGTTCTGCAGTCCGTCGTAGGCGATCTCCACGACGAGCTCCGGACGCACTGTCACCACGTGACCGTCGTCGCCGGTGGCCAGCTCCTGGAGGCGTTCGGTCTGCCAGGTGAGCAGGGCGTCCGTGAGCCCTTTGAAGGTCTTGCCCAGCATCGCGAACGTGCCGTCCTCCCTGAGCGCCCCCAGGTGGAGGTTGGAGAGCTTCCCGGTGCGCCGGCCGTGGCCCCACTCGGCTGCCAGCACCACGAGGTCCAGGGTGTGCACGGGTTTCACCTTCAGCCAGGAGGCACCTCTCCTGCCCGCGCTGTACACCGCGGTGGCCCCCTTGACCACGACACCCTCGTGCCCGCGGGCCAGCGTGGCCTCGGAGAACGCCACGGCGGCCCCGCGCTGCGCCTCGTCGGCGGGGTCCTCCACGACGACGCGCCGTACGCGCATCGGTTCGGGGACCAGGCCGGCCAGCTCACGGTGGCGTTCGGCGAGGGGGAGGTCGAGGAGTTCGCGTCCGTCCACGGACAGGATGTCGAAGAAGACGGGGACCACGGGGACGGCGTCCGCGGCGGTGGCGACGTCGCGGCGGGAGCCCACCCGGCCGGCGGTCTCCTGGAACGGCCGGGGTCTCCCGTCGGGGCCGCGCGCGATGACCTCGCCGTCGAGGATGAACCGGCCGGCCGGGAAGCCGCTCACCGCCGTGGCGAGCTCGGGGACCCGGTCGCTGATGTCGTCGAGTGTCCGGGTGTAGACGCGCACCTGGGGCCCGTCCCGGTGCACCTGTACGCGGATGCCGTCCAGCTTCTCCTCCACGGCGCAGGGTCCGAGCCGGTCGATCGCCTCGGTGACCGAGCGCGCGGTGTGCGCCAGCATGGGCTGGACGGGCCTGCCGACGGTGAGCCGGAAGGACGCGAGGGCCACGGGGCCCTCGGCGAGCAGCGCACGGGCGACGGGCCCGAGGGATCCGGCGAGCATGACGGCACGCCGCACCTCGGCGGGCGGGGCTCCGGCGGCATCGGCCAGGGCGTCGACGGCGACGGCGTCGAGCGCGCCCTGGCGCACCTCTCCGGTGAGCAGAGCGCGCAGGAATCTCTGTTCGTCCTCGGTGGCGGCTCCGAGCAGCCGCGTCAGACGGTCCTTGCGGGCGGACTGCGAGCCCGGACCGGACAGGGCGCCGATCGCCGTCAGCTCCGTGTTCGTCTCCGTCACGGTGAGCGTGGGCGTGGCGGCCGGCTCCACCGGGCCGCGCAGAGCGCTCCAGCCGATCCCGAGCCGCCCCTGCGGGAGGCGTCCGGCGAGATACGGGATGACGACCGGGACGTCCTCCGGCCCCGCCTCCCGGAAGAGCGCGGCCAGCAGGGTGGTCTTGCGGGTCCGGGCCGAGGTCGCGGCGACCTCCAGGGACACGTGGGCGAGCCGGGCGAGCAGCATGCGGCCATGGTCCTACGGCGGCGGCCGGGGCGCTCGCGGAGAGGGCTCGGGCGTCAGATGACGTTGAGCGCCGCCGCGGCGCCCACTCCCCCGAGGATCATGAAGGCGGGCATCAGCACCTTGATCTCCACCCAGCTGCCGGCCCGGAAGCGCATGAACTTCGGGGGTCCGAGCGGGTACCACCGCTTGCGTCCCAGCGGGATCGGCCACAGGATCGGGCAGCCGGAGACGGTGAGCGCGTCGCCGACGCAGTGGACGAGCGCCCCGAGGACGATCGGCAGCCCCAGCCACAGGTACTCCTGGCCGGGCTCGGTGAACAGCCAGCCCGAACCCTGTCCCGGCTTGTCGAGCACTCCCGCCAGGATCCAGGCGCTGGTGGCTCCGAGCAGCCAGACGAGGACGTCGCTGGAGACCCGTGCCGCCCGCCACAGGAGCCCCTCCACGGCGAGGACGAGGTGCACGAAGAGTATGGCCAGGACCGCCCACCGGCCACCGGTGACGGCGGCGAGGGAGCAGCCGGCACCGATCAGCACCGCCCAGAGCCAGGTGTGCGTGAGAGTGCGGTGGCCACCGGTCCGGCGAGGGTCGCCCGGGCCCTTGGTCGCCTTGTAGACCGAGTAGGAGAGTTTGTCGACGATCTCGCAGAGGGCCTTGGAGACGGGGCCGAAGGCCCGCGAGATCGTGGCCGACTTGTGGTCGAGGTCGGGGGCGAGCGCCGCGCCCGCGGTGATCAGGGCGCCGACGACCAGGACGGGCCAGGGCATGGTGTGGCCCGCGGCGGCCGCCGCGGCACCCACCCCCAGCCAGGCCGCCGCCCCTGACAGAGAGTGTGCCGGTCCCATCATGGCTGTTCGCGCCCCCATCGTGATTCGGCCGAACGTCCAGGCCGGGCCGTCATTGCCTCTGCGAGACAGCCGAGTTGAGTGTGCAGCGTATCGCCCGTGATCTTCGCTGTGTCCGCCGGTTCCCTCATCCGGGCAGGAGACAGGCAAGATGGGGGCGTGACCCTTATCGATCAGCTGCCCCCGACCGCCGACCCGGACGCCCTCTTCGAGGCCTTCTCGTCATGGACCGAAACGCAGGGCATCACCCTCTATCCGGCTCAGGAGGAGGCGCTGATCGAGGTGGTCTCCGGAGCCAACGTGATCCTTTCCACCCCCACGGGCTCCGGCAAGAGCCTGGTCGCGGCGGGTGCGCACTTCACGGCGCTGGCCCAGGACAAGGTCACCTTCTACACCGCGCCGATCAAGGCCCTGGTCTCGGAGAAGTTCTTCGACCTGTGCAAGCTGTTCGGCACGGAGAACGTCGGCATGCTGACCGGTGACGCCTCGGTCAACGCCGACGCCCCGGTCATCTGCTGCACCGCCGAGGTGCTCGCGTCGATCGCGCTGCGTGACGGCAAGTACGCCGACATCGGCCAGGTCGTGATGGACGAGTTCCACTTCTACGCGGAGCAGGACCGCGGCTGGGCCTGGCAGATCCCGATCCTCGAGCTCCCGCAGGCACAGTTCGTGCTGATGTCGGCGACCCTCGGTGACGTCAAGATGTTCGAGGAGGACCTGACCCGCCGCACCGGACGCCCCACCTCCGTGGTGCGCTCGGCGACGCGTCCGGTCCCGCTCAGCTACGAGTACCGGCTGACGCCGATCACCGAGACGCTCACCGAGCTCCTGGACACCCGGCAGTCGCCCGTCTACATCGTGCACTTCACGCAGGCCGCGGCCGTGGAGCGGGCGCAGTCGCTGATGAGCATCAACATGTGCACGAAGGAGGAGAAGGAGAAGATCGCCGATCTGATCGGCAACTTCCGCTTCACCACCAAGTTCGGCCAGAACCTCTCCCGCTACGTACGGCACGGGATCGGCGTGCACCACGCGGGCATGCTCCCCAAGTACCGCCGTCTCGTCGAGAAGCTGGCCCAGGCGGGCCTGCTGAAGGTGATCTGCGGTACGGACACGCTGGGTGTCGGCGTCAACGTCCCCATCCGCACGGTGCTGTTCACCGCGCTCACCAAGTACGACGGGACCCGGGTGCGGACGCTGCGCGCCCGGGAGTTCCACCAGATCGCGGGCCGCGCCGGCCGGGCGGGCTTCGACACGGCCGGCTTCGTCGTCGCGCAGGCTCCCGAGCACGTCATCGAGAACGAGAAGGCCGTCAAGAAGGCCGGCGACGACCCCAAGAAGAAGCGCAAGGTGGTCCGCAAGAAGGCCCCCGAAGGCTTCGTCGCCTGGTCGGAGACGACCTTCGACAAGCTGATCCAGTCCGAGCCCGAGCCGCTGACCTCCCGCTTCCGCGTCACCCACACCATGCTGCTCTCGGTGATCGCCCGGCCGGGCAACGCGTTCGCGGCGATGCGTCATCTGCTGGAGGACAACCACGAGCCGCGCAGGGCCCAGCTGCGGCACATCCGCCGCGCCATCGCCATCTACCGCTCGCTGCTCGACGGCGGTGTGGTGGAGCAGCTCGACACGCCCGACGCGGAGGGCCGGATCGTCCGTCTCACCGTCGACCTCCAGCAGGACTTCGCGCTCAATCAGCCGCTGTCCACGTTCGCGCTGGCCGCCTTCGACCTGCTGGACGCCGAATCCCCTTCGTACGCGCTGGACATGGTGTCCGTGGTCGAGTCGACGCTCGACGACCCGCGCCAGATCCTGGCCGCCCAGCAGAACAAGGCGCGGGGCGAGGCCGTCGGGCAGATGAAGGCGGACGGCGTCGAGTACGAGGAGCGGATGGAGCGGCTCCAGGAGGTCACGTACCCGAAGCCGCTCAGCGAGCTGCTCTGGCACGCCTACGACGTGTACCGGACGAGTCACCCGTGGGTCGGTGACCACCCGGTGTCCCCGAAGTCGGTGATCCGCGACATGTACGAACGGGCCATGACCTTCACGGAGTTCACCTCGAACTACGAGCTGGCCCGTACCGAGGGCATCGTGCTGCGCTATCTGGCGAGCGCGTACAAGGCGCTCGAGCACACCATCCCCGACGACCTGAAGTCCGAGGACCTGGAGGACCTGATCGCCTGGCTGGGCGAGATGGTGCGTCAGGTGGACTCGAGTCTGCTGGACGAATGGGAGCAGCTGGCCAACCCGGAGGTGGAGACCGCGGAGCAGGCGCAGGAGCGGGCCGACGAGGTCAAGCCGGTGACGGCCAACGCCCGCGCCTTCCGCGTCCTGGTGCGCAACGCCATGTTCCGGCGGGTGGAGCTGGCCGCCCTGGACCGGGTGCGCGACCTGGGTGAGCTGGACGGCGACGCGGGCTGGGACGAGGACGCGTGGGGCGAGGCCATGGACGCCTACTGGGACGCGCACGAGGAGCTGGGCACGGGCCCGGACGCGCGCGGCCCGAAGCTGCTGAAGATCGACGAGGACCCCGGGCACGGTCTGTGGCGGGTGTGGCAGGCCTTCGCCGACCCCGCCGGGGACCACGACTGGGGAATTCGTGCGGAGGTCGATCTCGCGGCCTCCGACGAGGAGGGCCGGGCGGTCGTCCGGGTCACGGCCGTGGGCCAGCTGTGACGGCGCGCCGGCCAGGAGAGTGGAGAAGAACCGCATGACGAACCCCGCCGACAGCCTGGTCGATCTGCTCGACCTGGAGCGGATCGAGGTCAACATCTTCCGCGGCCGCAGCCCCGAGGAGTCCCTGCAACGGGTCTTCGGCGGGCAGGTCGCGGGCCAGGCCCTGGTCGCGGCCGGCCGCACCACGGACGGGGACCGTCCGGTGCACTCGCTGCACGCGTACTTCCTGCGGCCCGGGCGCCCAGGCGTCCCGATCGTGTACGACGTGGAGCGGGTGAGGGACGGCCGTTCCTTCACCACGCGCCGGGTCACGGCCGTGCAGCAGGGCCGGACGATCTTCAACCTGACGGCGTCCTTCCACCGTCCGGAGGAGGCCGGCTTCGAGCACCAGCTGCCGCCGGCCCGTGTCGTGCCCGATCCGGACGAGCTGCCGACCGTCGCCGACGAGGTGCGCGAGCACCTGGGCGGCCTGCCGGAGGCGCTGGAGCGGATGGCGCGGCGCCAGCCGTTCGACATCCGCTACGTCGACCGGCTGCGCTGGACGCGGGAGGAGATCAAGGACGCGGACCCGCGGAGCGCGGTGTGGATGCGCGCGGTCGGCCCGCTGGGCGACGACCCGCTCGTCCACACGTGCGCCCTGACGTACGCGAGCGACATGACGCTGCTGGACGCGGTACGGATCCCGGTCGAGCCGCTGTGGGGACCGCGCGGCTTCGACATGGCCTCGCTGGACCACGCCATGTGGTTCCACCGGCCGTTCCGCGCGGACGAGTGGTTCCTCTACGACCAGGAGTCACCGATCGCCACGGGTGGCCGCGGGCTGGCCAGGGGGCGGATCTACGACCGTCAGGGGCAGCTGCTGGTGTCCGTGGTGCAGGAGGGGCTCTTCCGCCGGCTCGACGGCGCGTAGCGGGGGCGTCCGGGCCGGCCAGAGGCCGGGCAACGGCTCCTGGTCGACCTCATGGCGGCGGCTCCGGATGTCCGGCCCCGGCGGATGCAGTTTGGCGTCGCAGGAGGGGCCGAGCCCGGTCCGCCGTGACTCCGTGCCGGTGAGAGGGCGTCCGCACAGGGCGCAGCGCACCGGACGCCGGCCGGCCGGCTGTGCCGGACCGGTCCGCGGTTCGGGAAAATCTGGGAAGGGCTCGGGGGACTCCACGGGAGGATCCTCTCAAGCCGGTATGACAGAAGGCGAAGGAGACCGGCCGTTGACCACTGTGCTGAGTATGGGACCCGCTCCCCTGGAACTGGTGGCGGCGGCCGGGGCCGGGCAGCCCGCTCCGGTCGCCCACCTGGTGCGGTGCGCGGTCCCCGGCACGGTGCCGGCGTACGTCGAGCGTGAACTGCCGCCGGGCGGGATATCCGCCTACCGGGCGGCGCGGGGCGACGGGACGCGCTCCTTCGTCCTGTGGGCGGACGAGCACCGCCGGGAGCGGCTGGCCACGCTGGTGACCGTGTCGGCAGGCGGCGGTGTCTCCACGTACCAGGTGCTGGGGGCACACGGCGAGCTCATCGGCACGGTCGTCCGGGAGAAGGCGTTCCGGGGCAGAGGGCTGCGGACCCGCTGGACGGTGACTCCTTCGGGCGGCCGGGAGGCGGTGGGCCTCAAGGGGCGGATCCTCTGGTGGGGCGTGTGGTGGCTGCTCCTTCCCCTGCAGACGCTGATCGTCGTGCTGAGCCTGCTCGGCGGTGACGGTGACGCGGCGCGCGGGCCCCGGCGCATCGTGTGGCGTGCCGGCGGAGAGGCGCCGCTGGAGTTCAGGTCGAAGGACGACGCTCTGCTCGTGCACGCGCAGGGGTACGACCTGCGGCTGGCTGCGGCGGTCCTCGCCGTGGTGCGCACCTTCGACAGCTCGCTGCTCGGCTCGGAGTGGGACGACAAGAAGGAGTGAAGGTCAGTCCCGCTGCCGGTCGAGTGCCTCGTCGAGGGTCCGGGCCGCGGTGATGAGTGAAGGTCAGTCCCGCTGCCGGTCGAGTGCCTCGTCGAGGGTCCGGGCCGCGGTGATGAGGGACAGGTGCGTGAACGCCTGGGGGAAGTTGCCGAGTTGCTCGCCGCTGGGGCCGATCTCCTCGGCGAAGAGGCCGACGTGGTTGGCGTACGTGAGCATCTTCTCGAACATGTAGCGCGCGGGCCGCAGTCGCCCGGCGCGGGCCAGGGCGTCGACGTAGAGGAACGTGCAGAGGCTGAACGTGCCCTCCGAGCCGCGCAGGCCGTCCGGGGACGCGGCGGGGTCGTAGCGGTAGACCAGGCTGTCGGAGACGAGGGTCTCGTCGATCGCGTCCAGCGTGGACAGCCAGCTCGGGTCCTTGGGGGCGAGGAAGCCCACCCGGGGCATCAGCAGGAGCGACGCGTCCAGGACATGGCCGCCGTAGTGCTGGACGTAGGCCTGTTCCCGTTCGCTCCAGCCGCGTTCCATGACCTGCTCCAGGATGGTGTCCCTGGCCCGGGTCCAGCGGGCGGTGTCGGCCGGCCTGCTGAAGGCGGCGGCCAGACCCAGCCCGCGGTCGAAGGCCGCCCAGCACATCACGCGGCTGTACGTGAAGTCCTTGCGGCCGCCGCGGGTCTCCCAGATGCCCTCGTCCGGGCGGTCCCAGGAGTCGGCGAGCCAGTCCAGCACACGGGAGACCTTCTTCCATCCCCGGTAGCCGGCCTGGACGCCGACCTCGCGCCCTTCGGACAGCGCGTAGAGGGCCTCTCCGTAGATGTCGAGCTGGAGCTGGCCCGAGGCCGCGTTGCCGAGGCGCACGGGGTGCGATCCCCGGTAGCCCTCCAGGTGGTCGAGAAGCTCTTCCGTCAGCAGGGGTTCCCCGTCGACGCGGTACATGATCTGCAGGGCCTCGCCGTCGATGTCCTGGTCCCCGAGGCGGGCACCCAGCCAGTGGGTGAAGGCGGTCGCCTCCTCCACGAATCCGAGGTCGAGCAGCGCCCGCACCGAGAGGGCTCCGTCCCGGACCCAGGTGTAAGCGGTAGTCCCAGTTGCGCTCGCCCCCCACCTGCTCGGGCAGCCCCGTGGTCGCCGCGGCGACGGGAGCACCGGTGGGGTGGTAGGTGAGGAGTTTGAGGGTGATGGCGGAACGGTTGACCATGTCGGACCACCGCCCCCGGTAGCGGGAGGTGCGCAGCCACTTCTGCCAGAAGTCGGCCGTCTCCCGGAGCTGTTCGGTGACGCTCCCGACGGTGGGAGGTGCCGGCAGGGTGTCGTCGGCGCCGCAGACGGTGAACACGACTGCCGCGACCTCGCCCGACCGCAGGGTGACCGTGCCCCGTACGTCGTGGCCCTCGCGCTCCAGCGGAAAGCCGGCGCTGAGGTGACCGGTGGCGCCTGCCGACCGGAATGTGGCTTCCCGCGGACGGAGTTCGAGCACGTGGGGCGCGCGGCCGTAGTCGAAACGCGGCCTGCACTCCATCGAGAACCGCACAGTGCCCCGCACCACGCGTACGGCCCGGAACAGCGTGTGCCGGCCGGTCGGCACGCCCGCGGTGACCGGGGCCATCCAGTCGAGCACCTCGCCCACACCGTCGGGGGACATGAACCGCGTGACGAGCACGGCGGTGTCCGGGTAGTAGAGCTGCCTGCGGGAGCAGTCCGGATCGTCGGGCGACAGCCGGAAGAAGCCCCCGCGGTCATGGTCGAGCAGGGCGGCGAAGACGCTCGGGGAGTCGAATCGGGGGGCGGTGAACCAGTCGACGACGCCCTCCGCCGAAACCAGCGCGCCCGTCTGCAGGTCGCCCACCAGACCGTGCGCCGCTATGGGAGGGTATCGGTCCATGACCGTCCAATCTCCGGCGTATGCCCACGAAGGCCACTATCCGGCAAACGCCTCCCGGCCGCTCCTCCAGCCCCGGGAGCGCTCCACATGGACATGATCCAGGTCCGCGCCGTCAGCCCGCCTGATCTCACCGGGCGGGTCGAGGAGCTCCTCGCCGCAAGCCCGTACGCCCTGAACCTGATCGTGCGGCGCGGTGCCGCGCGCAATCCCGACGGGGACTCCGTCTCGTGCGACGTGCTGACGGGAGCCGCGAACGAGATCCTCCACGGCCTGCGGGAGTTGGGCGTCGACGTGCGCGGATCCCTCGTCATCGCACCGATCGGGATGGCGTTCTCGGGGCAGGCCTCGCGGAAGGCGGCGCACGGTCTCGGGAAGATGGCCGGCGCACCGGTCTGGGAGCAGGTGGAGGCGCGTATCCGCTCGGAAGGGAGGTACGCGCCGAGTTTCTACCTCTACCTGGTCATCGCGGGCCTCATCGGCTCGGTCGGCATCGTGACGAACTCCCAGATCCTGATCGTCGGGGCGATGGTCGTCGGCCCGGAGTACGGGGCGATCGTCGCCGTCGCCCTGGGCATCGACAGAGGAGACCGGAGCATGATCCGCACCGGGCTGACCGCCCTGTGCACGGGCCTTCTGCTGACGATCGTGGTCACCTTCCTCTTCAGCCTGCTCATCCGCGGCTTCGGTCTCCAGTCGGAGGCGTTCGACCGGGGACTGCGGCCGGTCTCCAATCTGATCAACACCCCCAACTTCTTCTCCTTCGCCGTCGCGGGCCTGGCCGGTGTCGTCGGCATCGTGTCGCTGACGGAGGCCCGAACCAGTGCCCTGCTCGGGGTCTTCATCTCCGTCACGACCATCCCGGCGGCCGCGGCGATCAGCGTCTCGACGGCCTTCGGCAGCTGGTCCGAGGCGCGGGGGTCCCTCATCCAGCTCCTCGTCAACATCTCGGTGCTCATCGTCGTGGGCGCCGCCGCACTCAGGTGCCAGAGGGCGGTCTGGGGGCACGTGGCCCGCGGCCGGGCGCGGCACGGCGAAGCCTGAGCCCGCGCGGTCGCCACCGTCGCCGGGGCACGGCCGAGCGGCCGGAACCGGCGCGCCCCTGGATGATGGGAGAGAGGCCGCTCGGGCGGCCCCGCTCACAGCCAGGAGGGCCGCCATGCCCCAGGAACGCACCTCACCGCTCCGCGCCGTCCCGGGTGCGACACCACGAGAACGGGCCGCGCTCGGCAAGGCGGCACGCAAGCAGGCCCCCCGGTCCGGCCACGCGGTGTACGAGCCGGCGGCGGACCGCCCGGACCCGCTGGCCCTCCTGGAGGCCCAGTCGGCGGCACGGCTGCGGGAACTCGTCCCGATCCGGTACGGGCGCATGACGCAATCGCCGTTCCGCTTCTACCGCGGGGCGGCGGCGATCATGGCCTCCGACCTGGCGGGGACGCCGGACTCGGGCATCAGGGCCCAGCTGTGCGGCGACGCCCATCTCATGAACTTCAGGCTGCTCGCCTCGCCCGAGCGCAACCTGCTGTTCGACATCAACGACTTCGACGAGACCCTGCCGGGCCCCTGGGAGTGGGACCTCAAGCGGCTGGCCGCCAGTCTCGTCATCGCGGGGCGCGCCAACGGCTTCACGGACAAGGAGCGGGCCCGCATCGTGCGGGCGACCGTACGGTCGTACCGGGAGTCGATGATCCGGTTCGCGGAGATGCGCAATCTCGACGTCTGGTACACGAAGACGGATGCGGACCGCCTCAGGACCGTGGCCACGGACAGGCTCGCCGCCCAGGGCCGCAGACGGGTGGCCAGAGCGACGGCGAAGGCCCGTACCAGGGACAGCCTCCAGGCGTTCGGCAAGCTGACCGAGACATCCGGCGGCCGGCTCCGGATCGCCGCCGACCCTCCCCTGATCGTGCCGCTCGCGGATCTGCTGCCCGACGCCGAACGACTGGTCACCGAGGGCAGGTTGCGAAGGCTTCTGGAGCGCTACGGCCGCAGCCTCCCCACGGACCGCAGGGCGCTGCTCGCCGACTTCCGGCCCGTGGACATGGCCCGCAAGGTCGTCGGCGTGGGCAGCGTCGGGACGCGCTGCTGGATCATCCTCCTGCTGGGCAGGGACGGCGAGGACCCCCTCTTCCTCCAGGCCAAGGAGGCGGACACCTCGGTACTGGCACCGCACGCGGGGCCGAGCACCTACCGGAACCAGGGCCGAAGGGTGGTGGCCGGCCAGCGCCTGATGCAGGCGGCGGGCGACATCTTCCTGGGCTGGGAGCGGGTGGACGGCTTCGACGGGAAGCGCCGGGACTTCTACGTGCGCCAACTGCGCGACTGGAAGGGCGTCGTCGAACCGGAGCTGATGGTGCCGCGGGGCATGGGCGCCTTCGGGGAGCTGTGCGGGTCCACCCTGGCCCGCGCACACGCCCGGTCCGGCGACCGCGTCGCCATCGCGGCGTATCTGGGCCGGAGCGAGGTGTTCGACCGGGCGCTGGAGACGTTCGCCGAGCGGTACGCCGACCAGAACGAGCGGGACCACCGGGCGCTGATCGACGCGGTGGCGGCGGGCCGGCTGCCGGCCGCCGAGGAGGACCGCGGCTGACGCGGTCCCCGATTCACCACGTCTCGACAGCGGGTACATCGCAGACATAGTCAGACATCGTGGTATCACCGTGAGGAACCCGGCGGGGCGGTTCGACCCGGCCGGGACCCGACACCGAGGAGACCATGACCATGTCGGCCGAACCGGTCGCAGCACCCGGCACGGAGTCACCGGATCCGCTCACGGTGGTCCGCACCCGGGGGTACACGGTGCTCCTCGTCCTGGTCGCGATCCTCGGAGTCCCCATCTCCGCCGCGGCGTTCGGCTTCCTGGCGCTCGTCCACGAGATCCAGTCCCTGACCTACGAGAACCTCCCCCGCGCACTGGGTTTCCACGGCACGCCCTCCTGGTGGCCGGTGCCGCTGCTGGCCGTGGCGGGCCTGCTGACCGGCCTCACCATCCGCCACCTCCCCGGGACGGGCGGACACAGACCCGCCGAGGGGCTCTCGACCGGAGGGGCGCCGACGGCCGCGGAACTCCCCGGCGTGGCGCTCGCCGCCGTGGCCGCCCTCGGCCTCGGCGCGGTCCTCGGCCCCGAGGCCCCCCTCATCGCCCTGGGCGGAGGACTGGCCGTGTACGCCGCGCGGCTGCTGAAGCCCGGCATCGCACCGAGCGCGGGCGCCATGGTGGCCGCGGCGGGCAGCTTCGCCGCCGTGAGCGCCCTGCTCGGATCACCGCTGCTCGGCGCCTTCCTCTTGATGGAGGCGTCCGGCCTGGCCGGGATGACGCTCGGCCTCGTCCTCGTGCCGGGGCTGCTGGCCTCGGGCATCGGGTCGCTCATCTTCGTCGGCCTGGGGTCGTGGACCGGACTGGGGACGTACTCCCTGACCCTCCCCCACGTGCCGCACACCCCCCAGCCCACGTTCGCCGAGTTCGGATGGGCCGTCGCACTGGGGGCGGCCGCGGCACTCGCCGGCACCGGCCTCAAGAGGCTGTCGCTCTCCCTGCAGGGGCTCGTCGAGCAGCGGCGGGTGATCACGACCGTGGCGATGGGCCTGGCGGTCGGCGTGCTGGCGCTGCTCTACGCCGAGAGCACGGGGAGGGAGGCGTCCGAGGTGCTCTACTCGGGTCAGGACGACCTGGGCGGCCTGCTCGCCGAGGACGCGACGTACACCGTCGCCACACTCCTCGTGCTGATCCTCTGCAAGGCGCTCGCGTACTCCGCGTCCCTGGGTGCGTTCAGGGGCGGCCCGATCTTCCCGGCGATGTTCCTCGGGGCGGCGGCCGGGCTGGTGCTGTCGCACCTGCCCGGCCTGAACGCGACCTCGGGCTTCGCGATGGGCATCGGCGCCATGTGTGTGGCGATGCTCAGGCTGCCGATGACGTCGGTACTGCTGGCCACGCTGCTGCTGGGGACGGAGGGCATCACCGTGATGCCGCTCGTGATCGTCTCCGTGGTGGTGTCCTACGTCCTGGTGCTCAGGCTCGAGCGCCCTGGTGCGACCCCGAGCACAGCGCCCAGATGACGAAGACGTTGACCGCGATGAGGACGATGGACCAGAAGGGGTAGTACGGGAGCCAGAGGAAGTTGGCCAGCGCGAGGAGTCCGGCGAGGACGACGCCGACGCCGCGTGCCCACAGCGCTCCGCTGAACAGCACCGCGCAGCCGGCGACCACGACGACGATGCCGAGGATGAGGTGTACCCAGCCCCAGCCGGTCAGGCTGAACTGGAACACGTAGTCGCTGGTCGAGACGAACAGGTCGTCCTTGGCGATGGCGGCGATCCCCTCGAAGACCGCCATGGCGCCACCGAAGATCATCATCACGCCCGCGAAGACGGCCCGGCCGGACGGAGCCGCCTTGCGCGCTCCGGCGGAGTCGTGGTCCGTCCGCATCCCACTCGTACTTCCAGCCATGCCGACCTCCTCGTTCAGGGTGCGACTCAAGCCGCGAAACGGCTCATATCCCGCCCATCAGCCTGACACGCCATCACCCGGTCAGCACGTGGACCACCTTGACCTTCATCTCTGCACAGGAATAATATCCCAGATATGAGAGACGAGGAGGCTCCGGACACCGTCGACGACCGCCTCGCGGCGCGGCTGGGCGCGCTTCGCACCGAACGCGGCTGGTCCCTGGACGAGCTGTCCCGCCGTACCGAGGTGAGCCGCTCGACCCTGTCCAGGCTGGAGCGGGGGGAGCTGAGCCCGACCACCGCCGTGCTCGGGCAGCTCTGCACCGCGTACGGCCGGACGATGTCCCGGCTGCTGATGGAGGTGGAGGCGGAGCCGCCCCAACTGGTCCCAGCCGCACGGCAGACGGTCTGGCGGGACGAGCGAGCCGGCTTCGTACGCCGCTCCGTGTCGCCGCCGCACGCCGGGCTGCGCGCCGAGGTCGTCGAGGCCACGCTCGACGCCGGCTCCGACATCGCTTACGAGAACGCACCCGTGCCCGGTGTGGAGCAGCACATCTGGGTGCTCGAAGGCACGGTCGAGGTCACCGTCGACGGCACCGTGCACACCGTGCGCGGGGGCGACTGCCTGCGCTTCCGGCTGCGCGGTCCCTCCCACTTCCACTGCCCGGGCCCCGAACGGGTCCGATACGCACTGATGATCGTCCTGCCGTGAAGTGAAAGGACCCTCCCCATGACCGAGATCGTCCCCGTGTCCGGCCCCGGACTGGTCACGTACGCCGATGAACTCGCCGCCCTGCTGATCGAGGCGGTGGAGGGCGGGTCGTCCGTCGGATTCCTCGCCCCGCTGGACCGGACCGCGGCCGCCGACTGGTGGCGCGGACGGGCCGCCGCGGTCGAGACGGGGAGCCAGCAGATCTGGATCGCCCGTGACGACGAGCGGGTGGTGGGCACGATCACCCTCGTCAGGACGGCACTGCCCAACGCACGCCACCGCGCGGAGGTCGCCAAGCTCATGGTCAGGCCGTCGGCCCGCGGCCGGGGCGTCGGCCGTGCGCTGCTCACGGAGGTCGAGGAGTTCGCGGCGGCCGAGGGGCTGACACTGCTGGTCCTGGACACCGAGACGGGAAGCGACGCCGAGGCGCTCTACCGCTCGGCGGGCTGGACGCCGTGCGGCTCCGTCCCGGATTACGCGGCCGACCCGTACGGCACGCTCAGGGCGACCACCTTCTACCACCGGAAGCTCGGCCCCCTGCACGCCGCCCAGGAGGGGCCGTCACAATGAGGGTGACGCCACGCCACCGAGGAGACATCACATGACGCTGCATGACATCCCGCTCCGCACGCTCACCGGCGAACCGACCACGCTGGGGGCCTACGAGGGCTCGGCGGTCCTCCTGGTGAACGTCGCGTCCAAGTGCGGGCTCACCCCTCAGTACGCCGGCCTGGAGAGGCTCCAGAAGGAGTACGGGGACCGGGGGTTCACCGTCCTCGGGGTGCCGTGCAACCAGTTCGCGGGCCAGGAGCCGGGGAGCGCCGAGGAGATCCAGACCTTCTGCTCGGCGACGTACGGGGTGAGCTTCCCGCTCCTGGAGAAGACCGACGTCAACGGTGAGCACCGGCACCCGCTGTACACGGAGCTGACCAAGCTCGACGACGCCGAGGGTGCGGCCGGTGACGTCCAGTGGAACTTCGAGAAGTTCCTCATCTCCCCGGCGGGCGAGCCGGTCGCCAGGATCCGCCCCCGCACCGAGCCGGAGGCCCCCGAGGTCGTCGCGCTGATCGAGGCCAGCCTGCCCCGGTAGCGGGGCAGGCGGCACGCGGGGCCGGACCGGCGTACGCGGCGTACGGTCCGGCCCCGCGGCACGGTCAGCGGATGGGCATCCCCGACAGGGTGCGGGCGATCACCAGACGCTGGATCTCGCTCGTACCCTCGAAGATCGTGTAGATCGCGGCATCCCTGTGCATGCGCTCGACCGGGTACTCCCGGGTGAAGCCGTTGCCTCCGAGGATCTGGACGGCCTGGGCGGTGACCTTCTTCGCCGTCTCGCTCGCGTAGAGCTTGGACATCGAGCCCTCGGCCGCGGTGAACGGCTTGCCGGCGCTCGCCATCCAGGAGGCGCGCCAGACGAGCAGCCGTGCGGCGTCGATCTGCGTCCGCATGTCGGCCAGCTGGAACGCGATGCCCTGGTTGTCGATGATGGGGCGGCCGAACTGGGTGCGGGTCTTCGCGTAGTCCAGGGCGACCTCGTATGCGGCGCGGGCGGTGCCGACCGCCATGGCGCCGACGGCGGGACGCGACGCCTCGAAGGTGGCCATCGCCGCGTTCTTGACACGCTCACCGCCGGACCTGGCGCGCTCCCGGGCACGGGCGAGGCGCTCGTCGAGCTTCTCCTTGCCGCCGAGCAGGCAGTGGCCGGGGACGCGGACGTCCTCGAGGACGACCTCGGCCGTGTGCGAGGCGCGGATTCCGTGCTTCTTGAACTTCTGGCCCTGCGAGAGGCCGGGAGTGGCCGGCGGGACGATGAAGGAGGCGTGCCCCTTCGAGCCCAGCTCCGGGTCGACGACGGCGACGACGACGTGGACGTTGGCGATTCCGCCGTTGGTCGCCCAGGTCTTGGTGCCGTTGAGCACCCACTCGTCCTTGGCCTCGTCGTACACCGCGCGGGTGCGCATCGAGGCCACGTCCGAGCCGGCATCGGGCTCGGAGGAACAGAAGGCGGCGACCTTCACGTCGTCGGCGTCCCCGTACATCTGGGGGATCCAGGTGCCGATCTGCTCCTCGGTGCCGTTGGCGAGCACGCCGACGGCCGCCAGGCCCGTGCCGACGATCGACAGCGCGATGCCGGCGTCGCCCCAGAAGAGCTCCTCCATGGCCATGGGGATACCCAGCCCCGTAGGGTCGAAGAACTGCTGGGCGTAGAAGTCGAGGGAGTAGATGCCGACCTTGGCCGCCTCCTGGATGACGGGCCAGGGCGTTTCCTCACGCTCGTCCCACTCCGAAGCGGCCGGCCGGATCACCTCGGCCGCGAATCCGTGCAGCCAGTCACGGACCTGCTTCTGGTCGTCGTTGAGCTCGAGCGTGAACTCGGCCATGGTTCCCTCCATGCACTTCCGGAAAACCCGTTACTAGCGGTAACAACAGTCTGTTACCAGCAAGTAGCTTCTGTCAACCGGCCCGCGACGGATCCGCGTGCGGCGGAGCAGGGTGTTACGTTGCCCGGGCGTGACGAGATCGCAGGACAGTTTGGCGGGGCGGGAGAAACGACATGGAGACCACAAGAGGGGCCGAACGGCAGCGGACAGCGGCCGAACGCCGCCGTCGTGAGCTGCTCGAAGCCGCGGACCGGGTGGTGCTCAGGGACGGCCCGCAGGCCTCGATGAACGCGATCGCCGCGGAGGCCGGGATCACCAAGCCCATCCTCTACCGGCACTTCGGCGACAAGGGCGGCCTCTACCGCGCGCTCGCCAAACGCCACACCGACGCCCTGCTGAGCGCCTTGCGGGCCGCACTCGACGCACCCTCCGGACGGCGCGAGCGGGTCGAGGCGACCCTGGACACCTACCTCGCCGCGATCGAGGCCCGCCCGCAGGTCTACCGCTTCCTGATGCATCCGTCCGAGGACGCCGCCCCCTCGCCGGAGCAGGGTTTCGACGTCGGCCGGCACTCGGCCCCGCTGCTGCGCCGCCTGGGCGAGGAGCTGGGCAAGGTGATCGTGGAGCGGGTCGACCTCGGCCCGGACAGTGAGCAGATGGCCCGCATCTGGGGCCACGGGATCGTCGGCATGATGCACGCGGCAGGCGACTGGTGGCTGGGTGACCGTCCGTGCTCACGCGAGCAGCTGGTACGCAGCCTCGCCGACCTGCTCTGGGGCAGGCTGGCCGAGGCGGGGGACCGGCCCGGCGGCCGGGGGTTCTGAGACCTCTCGGCTGCCGGTCAGGCGGTGCTCCCCCGCCCCCACGGCGCCCGGCGGGCCGCGCGCAGCGCCCTGGCGCGGCGCAGGCCGGTGAGCCGGTCCGTGTAGATCCGGCCGTCGAGGTGGTCGCACTCGTGCTGCAGGCAGCGGGCGAACCAGCCGGTGCCGGTGACCCGCACCGGCTCCCCCGTCACCGTCCGGCCCTCGACGACCGCGCGGTCGAAGCGCGGCGTGCCCGCCTCGAGCCCCGGAAGCGAGAGACAGCCCTCCGGTCCGCGTACGGTGATGCCGTCCGCCTCGACGAGTACCGGATTGACGAGATGGCCCAGGTGCCTGACCTCGTCGTCGTCCGGGCAGTCGTAGACGAGCACCTTGAGCGGGACGCCGACCTGGTTCGCGGCGAGCCCGACACCGTTCGCCGCGTACATGGTGGCGAACATGTCCTCCACCAGCCGGGCGAGCGACGGACCGAAGTCGGTGACGTCGTCGCACGGACTGTGGAGCACCGGGGCGCCGAACAGGCTCATGGCACGAACGCGTCCGGAACTGCCGGGGATCGGGCGGTTTCGCATGGGGAGAAGCGTACGTTCCACGTGACCTCCACGTTCCCCGTGGTGCCGAGGTGCGGGCGGCGGGCCGGACATCGATAGGCTGGGTGCGGACTTACGCAAGGAGGATCTAGGACGATGGCAGGCAACACGGAGCCGTTGTCGCCGCGGGCCAAGCTCGCCGTGACGGCGGGCAAGGCCGCGGCGGCGGTGTCGCGCGCTGCGGGGCGCGGCAGCGGATCGGTGATCGGCGGCCGGGTGGCGCTCAAGCTCGACCCCGACCTGCTCGGGCGGCTGGCGCAGCACCTGGACGTGATCCTCGTGTCGGCGACGAACGGCAAGACGACCACGACCCGGCTGATCGCGGAGGCACTCCGGGCCGCGGGCCCCGTCGTGTCGAACGCGCTCGGAGCCAACATGCCGGCAGGGATCACCTCCGCGCTGGCCGGTGGCTCGGACGCGCGGTACGGCGTGATCGAGGTCGACGAGAAGTACCTCGCCGGTGTGGCACGCGACACGACCCCGAAGGTGATCGCGCTGCTCAACCTCTCGCGCGACCAGCTGGACCGCGCGGCGGAGACCCGGATGATGGCCGAGCAGTGGCGTGAGGGCCTGTCGGGCTCCAAGGCCGTGATCGTGGCCAACGCCGACGACCCGCTGATCGTCTGGGCCGCCTCGTCGTCCCCCAACGTGGTGTGGGTCGCGGCGGGGCAGGCGTGGAAGGACGACGCCTGGTCCTGCCCGTCCTGCGGCGGTGTGATGCAGCGCCCCGGTGACGACTGGTTCTGCGGCGAGTGCGGTTTCCGCCGCCCCGCCCCGAGCTGGGCGCTGAACGGCGACTACGTCCTGGACCCGCACGGCTCGGCGTGGCCGATCCACCTGCAGCTTCCGGGCCGGGCCAACAAGGCCAACGCCACGAGCTCGGCCGCCGTGGCCGCCGTGTTCGGCGTGCCGCCGCAGGTCGCCCTGGAGCGCATGTACCAGGTGCAGGCCGTGGCGGGCCGCTACGACGTCGTCACCTTCCTCGGCCGTGAGCTCCGGCTCCTGCTGGCGAAGAACCCGGCCGGCTGGCTCGAGACGTTCTCCCTGATCGACCCGCCGCCCACCCCGGTGATCCTCTCGGTGAACGCCCGTGGCGCCGACGGCACGGACACCTCCTGGCTCTGGGACGTCGACTACACCCAGCTCTACGGTCACCCGATCTTCGTGCTGGGCGACCGCAAGCTGGACCTGGCGGTCCGGCTCGAGGTCGCCGGACTCGACTTCCGTGTCTGCGAGACCCTGGACGAGGCCGTCCAGATGTCTCCGCCCGGCCGCATCGAGGTCATCGCCAACTACACCGCCTTCCAGGATCTGCGCCGTCGTGTCGGCAACTGACCCCCGCGCGGGCAACCCCCGGAGAGGACGAAGCATGAGCAACAACAGCCTGCGGCTGGTGTGGGTCTACCCCGACCTCCTCAGCACCTACGGCGACCAGGGCAATGCCCTGGTGGTGGAGCGCCGGGCACGTCAGCGCGGTCTCGACGTGTCGCGCGTGGACGTGCGCAGCGACCAGCCCATCCCTACGTCGGGCGACATCTACCTGATCGGCGGCGGTGAGGACCGGCCGCAGCGTCTCGCCGCGGAACGCCTGCGCCGTGACGGCGGGCTGAGCAGGGCCGCGTCGAACGGCGCGATCATCTTCTCGGTCTGCGCGGGCTACCAGATCCTCGGCCACGAGTTCATCAACGACCTCGGC
This sequence comes from Streptomyces sp. NPDC102402, assembly GCF_044765765.1. NCBI lineage: Bacteria > Bacillati > Actinomycetota > Actinomycetes > Kitasatosporales > Streptomycetaceae > Streptomyces > Streptomyces sp. NPDC102402. The sequence goes on along the minus strand of NZ_JBIWKR010000009.1, from coordinate 148,043 downwards.
GAGCGCGAGCCCGGTCTCGGGCTGCTCGACGTCGTCTCGACCCGCGGCGAGGGTGCCCGGTGCGTCGGCGACGTCCTCGGGGACATCGACCCGAACCTCGGCCTGCCGCCGCTGACCGGTTTCGAGAACCACCAGGGCATCACCCATCTCGGCCCGGCGGCGCGCCCGTTCGCCCGGGTGCGGCTCGGCCGGGGCAACGGCACGGGGGACGGTACGGAGGGCGCGTACAACGACACCGTGTTCGGCACCTACATGCACGGGCCGGTCCTGGCGCGCAACCCGCTGATCGCGGACCTGCTGCTGAAGCTGGCCCTGGACGTGAACGCTCTGCCGCCGAGCGACGACCGGTGGTACGAGGCGCTGCGCGCCGAGCGGATCGCCGCGGCGACCCAGCCGGCCTGACCGCCGCACCGTACGGACCGGCCCCTCCCGAGGGGCCGGTCCGTACGTGTGTGGCCGGTGTACATCCGGCGGACGTCCAGCAGTCGGACACCGGGTACGGTCCGGCCACCCCGCGCCGGTAAGGTGGCGGGGATCCAACCGGACGACGTGGTCCGGCGTCGGCCCACGTTGCAAAGGTTTCCCGGGCAATGCGAATTGGTGTGCTCACCTCCGGCGGCGACTGCCCCGGCCTCAACGCCGTCATCCGTTCCGTCGTGCACCGCGCGGTGGTCGACCACGGCGACGAGGTCATCGGCTTCCACGACGGCTGGAAGGGCCTCCTCGAGTGCGACTACCGCAAGCTCGACCTCGACGCGGTCGGCGGCATCCTCGCCCGCGGCGGCACGATCCTCGGCTCGTCCCGTGTCCAGCCCGCGCATCTGCGTGACGGTGTGGAGCGCGCGAAGGGCCACGTCGCCGATCTCGGCCTGGACGCGATCATCCCGATCGGCGGCGAAGGCACGCTGAAGGCGGCGAACCTGCTCTCCGAGGCGGGGCTGCCCATCGTCGGTGTACCCAAGACCATCGACAACGACATCGCCTCCACCGATGTGACCTTCGGCTTCGACACGGCCGTCGGGGTCGCCACCGAGGCGCTGGACCGGCTGAAGACGACCGCCGAGTCGCACCAGCGGGTGCTGATCGTCGAGGTCATGGGGCGGCACACCGGGTGGATCGCACTCCACTCGGGCATGGCGGCCGGCGCGCACGCCATCGTCGTACCCGAGCGGCCCTTCGACATCGGCGAGCTGACCGAGCTGGTCGGCCGGCGCTTCTCGGACGGGAAGAAGTTCGCGATCGTCGTCGTCGCGGAGGGCGCCAAGCCCCGCGAGGGCTCGATGGAGTTCAGCCAGGGCAAGAAGGACATCTACGGTCACGAGCGCTTCGCCGGTGTGGCGACCCAGCTCTCCGGCGAGTTGGAGCACCGCCTCGGCAAGGAGGCCCGCCCGGTGATCCTCGGCCATGTGCAGCGAGGCGGCACCCCGACCGCGTACGACCGTGTGCTGGCCACACGCTTCGGCTGGCACGCGGTGGAGGCGGCTCACCGCGGTGAGTTCGGCATGATGACGGCGCTGCGCGGCACGGACATCACGATGGTCCCGCTGGCGGCCGCCGTGGAGACCCTCAAGACGGTCCCTGCCGAGCGCTACGCCGAGGCTCAGGTCGTGCTCTGACCGTCACGACACCCCATGGACCGCCCCCGGCCGCACCCGCGGCCGGGGGCGGTTCTAGTCTGGACCGGACAACCGGCACGAAACGGGGACGTCCCCAGCGGGAGTGAACAGATGGATCACAGCGGGCACGGCATGAACATGGATCTGCCGCCGTTCACGCTGGGACGCGGCCTCGAGTTCTCCGCGGACCCGTTCTTCCTGATCGGCTGCGTCGCGGCCCTCGCCCTCTACGGCTACGGGGTACTGAGGCTGCGCGGGCGGGGCGACGGCTGGCCGGTCCACCGGAGCGTGTTCTTCGTCCTCGGAGTGCTGTCCATCGTCCTGGTGATGTGCACGGGTCTCAACGACTACGGCATGGTCATGTTCAGCGTGCACATGGTGCAGCACATGGTGATCAGCATGGTGTCGCCGATCCTGCTGCTCCTGGGCGCCCCGGTGACGCTGGCGCTGCGGGCACTGCCGGTGGCGGGGCGGGGCCGCACGGGCCCGCGCGAACTGCTGCTCAAACTGCTCCACAGCCGCTACATGAAGATCGTCACGCACCCGGCCTTCACCATCCCGCTCTTCATCGCGAGCCTCTACGGGCTGTACTTCACCCCGCTGTTCGACTTCCTGATGGAGTCGAAGGCCGGCCACATCGCGATGATGGTGCACTTCCTGGCCGTCGGCCTGGTGTTCTTCTGGCCGATCATGGGCGTGGACCCCGGCCCGCACAGGCCCGGATACGTGATCAGGATGCTGGAGCTGTTCGCGGGCATGCCGTTCCACGCGTTCTTCGGGATCGCGCTGATGATGGCGACCCAGCCGATGGTGAAGGCGTACGAGAATCCGCCCGCCTCGCTCGGCATCGACGCGCTGGACGACCAGTCCGCCGCCGGTGGCATCGCCTGGGCGTTCAGCGAGATCCCGTCGGTGCTGGTACTGATCGCGCTGGTCTTCCAGTGGTACCGCTCCGAGCAGCGGACGGCCAAGCGCTCCGACCGGGCCGCGGACCGGGACGGCGACAAGGAGCTGAAGGCGTACAACGCCTATCTCGCGTCATTGCAGGCGCGCGGACAGTAGCGGCGGGCACGCTCAAGGGGTGACCATGGCTTCAACGGCCGTGCGGCCGATGAGGAGCGTGCGCTCATGCCTGGATCCACGAAGACCATGGGAGTGCTCACGGTCGGCGCGCTGGTCGCGGTGACGGCTTACACAGTGGCACTGGGGAGCAACGGCTGGCTCTGGTTCGGCTGGGTGGTGCTGGGACTGGCCACCCTGGGGATGGTCGCCACCCGCGACACCTGAGACGGTCCCCCGCCCCCCGTACCCGGTCCCCCGGCGTCGCGACCGGTGACCGGGCCGCCCGGGTGGCCTACGGCTGCGTGCGAGGGCCGCCCGGGGGTGCCAGCCTGAGGACGAGGTGCGGCGCCGCGACGGGCCGGCTCCGGCCGGCCGGTCACGGCTGCCGCGTGTCGTCGTCGGCGGGAAGTGGGTGCTCCGTATGGACAGGTCCGGGCTGATCGAGGCGATCGGGCGCAAGACTGCGGGCGGCGGCGGGCTGCCGGACGACGGGATCGGCCGGGTCGTCGACGCCCTGTTCGGGACGGTCGCGGAGCCGGGTGTGATCGCGGAAGCGCTCAAGGAGGGCAGGGCGGTCACCCTGGTGGGCTTCGGCAGCTTCCACGACGTGGGCGGCGAGGCGTCGCTGCGGCCGGGCAAGGCGCTCAACGAATTCGTCCAGGACCGTACCGGGTGAGCCGGTCCCCGGTCCGATGACGATCCTGACGCTGCGTGCCGAGGGCGCCGCGCCGCCCGAGGACGTCTGGCTGCGCTACGTGACCCCGGCCTGCTGGCCCTCCTGGTCGCCGCAGATCAGAGCGGTGCGCGTGGAAGATGAGCGCCTCGCCCCGGGCACCCGGGGCGAGGTCGTCTCACTGTTCGGCGTCACCGCCGCCTTCGCCGTCGAGTCCGTGGACGAGGAGCGGTGGCGGTGGGTGTGGAGGGTCCGGTCGGGGCCGCTCCGCCTGCGCCTGTCCCACGCGGTCGTGCGCCGGCCGGGCGGATCGGCCACGACGCTCCGGATCGAGGGTCCCGCACTCGCCCTCGCCGCCTACGCCGGTCCGGCACGGTGGGCGCTGGGGCGCCTGGTCCGGGGGTGACCGGCCGGACCACCGGGCGGGGCATGCGGCGGACGGCGTGTCCGGGCGGCCGTGCGCCGGGGGCGGCCCAGGACTTCGTATGGACCGGAAACAAAGCTACGATCGATCACCGACGAGCAGGCGGGTCCGCACGGGCCGCCGGCTGATGCCACATCAGGTGAGACGACGAGGAGCGGGTACCCGTCCGGGGAGGCCGGGGTGCGGCCGGCCGCTCGACCGGGCCGGCAGAGGGACAACGCCACGCGTGACCTGACAGAACGCGGCCACCGGCCCGGTCCGGAAGGCTAGGAGAGAAGCTGTGTTCTATTACGTCCTGAAGTACGTCGTGCTGGGTCCTCTGCTGCGGCTGACGTTCCGGCCGCGCATCGAGGGGCTGGAACACATTCCCGACGACGGCGCGGCCATCGTGGCGGGCAACCACCTCTCGTTCTCCGACCACTTCCTGATGCCGGCGATCCTCAAGCGGCGCATCACGTTCCTCGCGAAGGCCGAGTACTTCACCGGCCCGGGCATCAAGGGCAAGCTGACCGCGGCCTTCTTCCACAGCATCGGGCAGATCCCCGTGGACAGGTCCGGCAAGGAGGCGGGGCAGGCCGCCATCCGCGAAGGCCTGGGTGTGCTGAGCAAGGGCGAACTGCTGGGCATCTACCCGGAGGGCACCAGGTCGCACGACGGGCGCCTGTACAAGGGCAAGGTCGGCGTCGCGGTGATGGCGATCAAGGCGGGGGTCCCCGTCATCCCCTGCGCGATGGTCGGCACCTTCGAGATCCAGCCGCCCGGTCAGAAGATGCCCAAGATCAAGCGGGTCACCATCCGGTTCGGCGAGCCGCTGGACTTCTCCCGGTACGCCGGCCTGGAGGACCAGAAGGCGGCGATCCGTGCGGTGACGGACGAGATCATGTACGCCGTTCTCGGTCTCTCCGGACAGGAGTACGTCGACGAGTACGCGGTGAAAGCGAAGGCCGCACAGGGCGAGGAGTCCAAGAAGTTCCCCCGTCGGCCACGCTGAGGGGGGAATCTGCTGGGGGCAGATCTCCCTGGCCCCGCCACGTGACGCGGACGTAGCGTTTTCGGCATGAGCAGAGGACGAGCCTTCGTGCTGGGCGCCACGGGACAGATCGGCCGGGCCGCCGTACGGGCTCTCGCCGGGGACGGCTGGGACGTGACCGCGGCGTCCCGCGGGGGCGGCAGGGACGGGACCTGGGGCGACGGTGTCCGCGCCGTCGCGCTCGACCGCGAGGAGGAGGGGGCTCTGGCCTCCGCCCTCGGCGACGGATGCGACGTCCTGGTCGACATGGTCGCCTTCGGCCGGAGTCACGCCGCGCAGCTCACGGGGCTCGCGGACCGGGCCGGATCCGCGGTCGTCATCTCCAGCGGCGCGGTGTACGAGGACGGCCGGGGCCGCAGTTTCGACACGCAGGGCGAGGCGGACGGCTTCCCCGAGTATCCGGTGCCCGTCCCGGAGACGCAGTCCACGGTCGCCCCCGGGGACACGACGTACGGGACGCGCAAGGCCGCGCTGGAGCGTGAGCTGCTCGCGGCGGGCGACGTGCTGCCGGTGACGCTGCTGCGCGCGGGCGCGGTACACGGGGCCCACTGCCGCACGCCGCGCGAACTGTACTTCGTCAAGCGCGCGCTGGACGGGCGCGGACGGCGGGTGCTCGCCTACGGCGGGGCGAGCCGCTTCCATCCGGTCCATGTGTCCAACGTCGCCGAGTTGATACGGCTGGCCGCGCTGCGTCCGGCGTCACGGGTTCTCAACGCGGGCGACCCGCAGGCACCCACCGTCGCCGAGATCGGCGCGGCCATCGACGGCGTGCTGGGCACAAGGAGCGAGACGGTGCTGGTGGCGGGTGCGCCGCCGGGTGGCACTGTCGGAGACACACCGTGGAGCGGAAGGCATCCCGTCGTCTACGACACGACGGCCGCCGAACGGGAGCTGGGGTACCGCCCGGTGACGGGGTACGAGGAGTCACTGCCGGGGACCGTCGACTGGCTCGCGGGGCAGCTCCACGGGCGCGACTGGAGGCAGGCCTTCCCGAAGATGGTCCGCTCCTACGGCGAGGCCCTCTTCGACTACGCGGCGGAGGACGTCTGGCTGGAGCGGCACGACCGGGCCGGGTGAGCGCGCCCCGTGAGGGGCGGGGTGAGCGGGCGGCCGCCCGGATTCATCGGCCGCCCGCTCACGTTCAGGTGGTGATCACGGCTTCGGTGTGGCGTGCGGGGTGCACGTCACATCGCGCCGGTCGGTCTGCCCCGTGAGCAGGTAGGTGTCCACCCGCTCGTTGATGCAGGGGTTGACCAGGCCGGTGACACCGTGCGAGCCGGCGCCCTTCTCGGTGATGAGCCGGGAGCCCTTGAAGCGCTTGTGCAGTTCGACGGCGCCCTCGTACGGAGTGGCGGCGTCACGCGTGGACTGCACGATCAGCACCGGAGGCAGGCCCTTGCCCGTGCGGACGTCCAGGGGAGTCTGCTGCTTGGACGGCCAGGTCGCGCAGGGCAGGTTCATCCAGGCGTTGGCCCACGTCATGAACGGGTGGTCCTTGTGCAGCCGGGTGTTGTCGCGGTCCCACTTCTTCCAGCTGGTGGGCCACTGGGCGTCCGCGCACTCGACCGCGGTGTACACGGCGTTGCCGTTCTCCGAGCTGATGTTGCCCGCGGTGTCCGACAGGTCGGGTGCCGCGGCGTCGATCAGCGCCTGGGTGTCGCCGCCCAGGTAGTCGCTCCAGATCTGGGCGGTGGGCGCCCAGGCGGAGTCGTAGTACGGCGCGCTCTGGAAGAATCCGATGAGCTCGGCGGGTCCCACGACGCCGCCGATCGGGCTCTTCTTGGCCGCCGCGCGCAGGGTGAGCCACGCCTGCTCGACCTTCTCGGGCGTGTCCCCGATGTGGTAGGCCGCGTCATTCTCGGCGACCCAGGCCTTCCAGTCGTTCCAGCGGGTCTGGAAGGCGATGTCCTGGTTGAGGTTGGCCTCGTACCAGATGTTGTCCTTGGCGGGGTTCACCACACTGTCGACGATCATGCGGCGTACGTGCGACGGGAAGAGCGTGCCGTAGACCGCGCCCAGGTAGGTGCCGTAGGAGACGCCCAGGAAGTTGAGCTTCTTCTCGCCCAGCGCGGCGCGGATGACGTCGAGGTCGCGTGCGGTGTTGGGCGTGGTCATGTGCGGCAGCATGTCGCCGCTGCGCTCGGCACAGCCGTCGGCGTACTCGGCCGCGAGCTTGCGCTGGGCCCGCTTGTCGGCCTCGCTGTCCGGAACCGGGTCGGCCTTCGGGGCCTTCACGAACTCCTGGGGGTCGATGCAGGAGATCGGCGCCGAGTGGCCGACCCCGCGGGGGTCGAAGCCGACGAAATCGTATGCCTTCGCGGCCTTCGTCCAGAGCGGGTTCTTGGTGACGACGCGCTTCGGGAACGCCATTCCCGAGCCGCCGGGGCCTCCCGGGTTGTAGACGAGCGCGCCCTGGCGCTCGCCCTTGGTGCCCGTGCTGACGTGCCGGTCGACCGCGAGCTTGATCTGCTTGCCGTTGGGCTTGCCGTAGTCGAGCGGGACGCTCACCCATCCGCACTGGATGGGTGCGGCGATCGCCCAGTCGGCCGGGCAGTCCGTCCAGTCGATGCCGGCCGTCGCGGCCCGGGCGGCGGCGATCTGGACGCCGCGTGCCTCCTGGCCTGCGTCGTGCCGGCTGTCGGCACCGGCGGCCGGTGTGGCTATCGCCCCCGCTATGAGCGTGCCCGCGATCAGAGTGCCGGCCGAGCCGAGCACCGCTGTGCGCTTCAAGTGGAACCTCCCCCTGCGTGATGCGCCGCCCGGGGCGGCGCAGTGGTTCATGTGTCCAGGCGGATCCTTTCGTCTGTGGGGTTGCTGAGAACAGGGCGTACGCGTGTTTCTTTACCGAACCAATAACCGGTGCCGACTGCCCGCTGAGCGAACTCAGGTCCTGCGAAGGGCCTTTGAATCCTTCAGCAGCCCCTCCAGTGCCTCGTCGAGCACCGCTCGGAGCAGCCGCCCGTCGGCGGCGAGCGCCGTCACGAGGACGGCGGGGCCCGCGAGCGGGGTGAGGGCGGCGGAGGGGCCGAGCAGCCTCGGCTCCGGCAGGCCTTCGTCGAACGCGGGGTCGACGAGGAGCAGTTGCCCCACGGCCCGGTGCCCGCCCAGCACCGCCGCCCCGTCCCAGCCTCCGGGCGCGCCCGGCCCGTAGGCGAGCTGCTGGTCGAGCAGCGGTCGTCCGGCCATGCGGACCGTCAGACGGGACGAGAGACGGCCGGTGGTCTCGCCGTGCCGGCCGAGGATCAGTTCCTCTCGGAGCACCAGTCGTGCGGTGTCCGCGAGTTCGGCACGGGTGGTCATGTCGAGTGCGCTCCCGCTCGCGGAGACGAGCTGTTCGGGGAGCCAGTGGAGCTCCGCCCCCTCCCCCACACTCAGCCGCACGTCGTACGCCGCGGGGCCGGCGTCGGGGCCGGCTCCCGGCAGCGCCACGGTGGCGGCGGCGGAGTCCACCGTCAACCGCGTCCCCTTCCCGGCCCCGACCTCGATGGCCAGCCGGTCGCCGCCGAGGGGTGCGCTCATCGCGCCGACCACGGTGACGCGTGCTCGGGCGGGGTCCGGGGACCTGGTCCGGCGCACGGCGAGCGGCCCTTCGCTCTCGAGCACCGGGAGGGAGGTCGATCCCCGCCCGTCGGCGGCCGCCGTGATCCGCGCGGTGGCCGTGACGCTCATGCGGACCAGTCCGCGAGCCTCGCCCGCACCCAGTCGGCGACGGGCGCGACACCGTCGGCGCCGGTCAGTGAGGTGAACACCACGGGAAGCTCCCCGCGTTGTTCGGCGGCGTCCCGGGCCATCCGGTCCAGGTCGGAGCCGACGTAGGGGGCGAGGTCCGTCTTGTTGATGACGAGAAGGTCCGCGGTGGTGACACCGGGGCCTCCCTTGCGCGGGATGTCGTCGCCGCCCGCGACGTCGATCACGAAGACCTGGGCGTCCACGAGCCCCTTGGAGAAGGTGGCGGTGAGGTTGTCTCCCCCCGACTCGACCAGGATGAGGTCGAGGGGGCCCACGGAGTCCTCCAGGTCCTCGACGGCTTCGAGGTTGGCTGAGATGTCGTCGCGGATCGCGGTGTGCGGGCAGGCACCGGTCTCGACCGCCTGGATGCGCTCGGGCGGCAGTACGGCGTTGCGGAGCAGGAAGGCGGCGTCCTCGCGGGTGTAGATGTCGTTGGTGACGACGGCGATGGAGATCCGGTCACGCAGCGCACGGCAGAGTGCGGCGACGGTGGCCGTCTTCCCCGAGCCGACCGGCCCTCCGAGGCCGATGCGCAGGGCGCGGCGCGTGCCGTCCGGACGCGCCGCGTCCGCGCTGACTGCCGCCGGGCCGTTGTGCGCGTGGTCGAGATGCATGGATACGACTCCTTGTGATGACGGGCGGGGGGATTCGCCGTGGTTCAGGACGCGAACAGGCGGACCGGCCAGGCCGCGTGGGCCTCGGCGGAGATGTCGAGCAGCGGGGCGGAGGCGGCCGGCAGCGCGTCGATGCCCCGCAGCGCGGCCTCGGCGGCCTGTTCGGCGACCTGGTCAAGGGCGGGCGCGAGCCGGGCGAGCACCGCGGTCGCCTCGAAGGGGTCCAGGGACAGGAGACGGACCACCGCGGTGGCCGGCCCGCTGACCGCTTCGTAGGCGACGCAGTGCGCGGCGTCCACGGGGCTCAGGCCGGCCGCTCGCGCCGTGAGGCCGAGGACGACGGGCTGGTGGGCACCGCGTGGTCTCGCCTCGGCGAGCGCGGCCAGTTCGGGGCTGGGCCAGGTGGCCCGTGCCGCGCGCATCAGCTGCCGGCCGAGCTTGCGCGCGACGTTCCTGAGCGCGGGTGAGGGTGTCCGGGCGTCGGCGGCCTCGTCGAGCGCGAGCGGGTCGAGGCCGTGGGCCGCCGCCGCGGCGAGTGCGGCGGAGGTGAGCCCGGTGGTGTGGAGCCTGCCGAGGCAGAAGTCCGCCAGGTCCCGGGCGTCGCGGATGTGTCCTGCCTTGACGGCCGGCTCGGCACCACCGGAGTGGGCGTGGCCACCGGCGGGAAACCGGCCGTCGGCGAGGACGAGCAGGGCTGCGCGTGTCGTCATGAAGTGCTGCCCGGCCCTCAGAAGAGGAAGTACCGCTGGGTCATGGGCAGTTCGGCGGCGGGTGCGGGTTCGACCGGATCACCGTCGATGGTGACGGCGAAGCTGTCGGGGTCGACCTCGACCCGGGGCAGGGCGTCGTTCTCCCGCATGTCCGCCTTGGTGACGCCCCGGGTGCTGGTGATCGGCACGAACGTCTTGCCGAGCCCCAGACGTTCGGGCAGGCCGGCCTCGATGGCGGCCGAGGACACGAAGTTGAAGGAGTTGGCCGCCGGAGCCCGGCCCACGGCGCCGAACATCGGGCGGGGCATGACCGGCTGCGGGGTGGGGATCGAGGCGTTGGCGTCGCCCATCTGCGCGTACGCGATCTGGCCGCCCTTGATCACCGTCTGCGGCTTGACGCCGAAGAAGGCCGGGTCCCACAGCACGAGGTCGGCGAGCTTGCCGGTCTCGACGGAGCCGATCTCCCTGTCCAGGCCCTGGGCCACCGCGGGGTTGATCGTGTATTTGGCGACATAGCGACGTACCCGGCGGTTGTCGGCGGCGCCGTCGCCCGGCAGGGCGCCCCGTCGCCGCTTCATCACGTGGGCGGTCTGCCAGGTGCGGAGGACCACCTCGCCGATCCGGCCCATCGCCTGGGAGTCCGAGGAGATGATCGAGATGGCCCCCAGGTCGTGGAGGATGTCCTCGGCCGCGATCGTCGACGGCCGGATACGGGACTCGGCGAAGGCGAGGTCCTCCGGCACGGTCGGGTTGAGGTGGTGACAGACCATCAGCATGTCGAGGTGCTCCTCGATCGTGTTGACGGTGTGCGGCCGGGTCGGGTTGGTGGAGCTGGGCAGGACGTAGGGCTCCGAGACCACGCTGATGATGTCGGGAGCGTGCCCGCCGCCCGCTCCCTCGGTGTGGTACGCGTGGATCGAGCGCCCCGCGATGGCCGCCAGCGTGTCGGCGACGAATCCGGCCTCGTTGAGCGTGTCCGTGTGGATGGCGAGCTGGGCACCGGTCTCCTCGCAGACACCCAGGCAGGCGTCGATGACGGCAGGCGTCGCACCCCAGTCCTCGTGGATCTTGAACCCCAGCGCTCCGGCGCGCAGTTGGGAGTGCATCGCCTCGCGGGACATCGTGTTGCCCTTGCCGAGCAGGCCGATGTTGACGGGGTACCCCTCGAGCGCTTCGAACATCCGCGCGAGATGCCAGGGGCCCGGGGTGATCGTCGTGGCCTTGGTGCCTTCCGCCGGGCCCGTGCCGCCCCCGACGAGCGTGGTGATCCCGGAGGAGAGTGCCTGGTCGATCAGGGTCGGCGAGATGAAGTGGACGTGCGCGTCGATGGCTCCGGCGGTGAGGAACTTGCCGTTGCCCGCGATGATCTCGGTCTCCGGTCCGATCACCAGGTCGGGATGCACGCCGTCCATCGTGTCCGGGTTCCCGGCCTTGCCGATGCCGGTGATCCTGCCGTCCCGGATACCGATGTCGGCCTTGACGACGCCCCAGTGGTCGATGACGACCGCGCCGGTGATGACCGTGTCGGGAGCACCCTCGGCGCGGGTGGTGCGCGCCTGGCCCATCGATTCGCGGATCACCTTCCCGCCGCCGAACACGGCTTCGTCACCCGCCCGTCCGGGGCCCCCGGACCGGTCCTCCTCGATCTCGACGACGAGATCGGTGTCGGCGAGCCGGATGCGGTCACCCGTGGTGGGTCCGAACAGGTCGGCGTACACGGGTCGGCTGAGCTCAGGCATCGAGGGAACCTCCGGTGTCGCCGCGCAGTCCGGGGACGATGCGCAGGCCTGCGATCGGGACGAGTTCGACGTCGACGGGGATGCCGGGCTCGAAGCGCACGGCGGTTCCGGCGGCGATGTTCAGCCGCAGCCCGTGGGCCGCGCGACGGTCGAAGTCCAGGCCGGTGTTGGCCTCGGCGAAGTGGTAGTGCGATCCGACCTGGACGGGCCTGTCCGCCGCGTTGAGGACGGTGAGGCGGGTGACGGGGCGCCCTTCGTTGAGTGCCACCGGCTCCTGTGCGTACAGGATCTCTCCGGGAATCATCGGCTGCTCCCCCGTCAGACGATCGGCTCGTGGACGGTGACCAGCTTGGTGCCGTCCGGGAAGGTGGCCTCGACCTGGACGTCGTGGATCATCTCGGGGATGCCCTCCATGACGTCGTCGCGGGTGAGGACCTTCCTGCCGGAGGCCATCAGTTCGGCGACGGTCCGGCCGTCGCGGGCGCCTTCGAGAAGGTGCGAGGTGATCAGCGCGATCGCCTCGGGGTGATTCAGCCGCAGTCCACGCGCCTTGCGCTTCTCTGCGACGTCGGCCGCCACATGGACGAGCAGGCGTTCCTGTTCGTGCGGAGTCAGTTGCACGCTTCCACCCTCTTCGTCTTCCGCCCGGTACCTGCCCCGGGCGCAGCGGGACCCTATCCCGCCTTCAACACTCTGTTGAACGATGAAGAGGATTCCGCGACCAGGTATTGCACGTTAGGGCGGAAGTTTTTCCGGCGCGTTAACTGATCTTTTGCGGATCCATGGACATCAGGCCTCGCAGCCCGTTCTCCAGGGCCTCGACCTCGACCCCGCCGAACAGGGCTTCCTGCGCGATGAAGCCCTGGGCGGTGGCGATCATCGTGCGGGCGACGTCGTCGGCCGGCACATCGGAGTGCATGATGCCGGCCGCGCGATATGCCTCCACCAGCTTCGCCCAGGCGGCGCGCATTCCCGCGTATCCCTCGTCGAGCGTCTTCGCCAGGCGCTCGTTCCGCATGGTCTCGGCCCACACCTGGACGACGAGCATGGTGCACTCACGGCGCTCCATGCCATACATCCGCCCCTCGAGAACCCCCCGGAGCACCCGCCCCAGGAGCACGTCGGGCGTGGGCGGCGGGACGAGGTGCGCGGCTTCCTCGAAGGCCTCGCGGATACCGCCGAACGCCTCGTCGGCGATGGCCGCGATCAGGTCCTCCTTGCCCGGGAAGTAGCGGTAGACGGCTCCTGCCGACAGCCCGACCTCCTTCAGCACGTCCTGCATCGACGTGCCGTGGAAGCCGTTGCCGGCGAAGCAGCGTGCCGCTCCGGTGAGGATCTGCCGGCGGCGGGCGTCGAGGTGCTCCTGGGATACGCGTGCCATGCGACCAATCTAAAACGAACATTCATTCTTGACAAGGACCGAAGGCGGCGCGACAGTGGAGGCCACTCAAAACGAACGATCCTTCTCTTTGAATTGAGGCACCCGCCATGCCCGCTGCACCGAACCGCCGCGCGGTGTCGGCCGTCCTGCTGGTCCCCCTGATAGTGACGCTCGCGCTCTGGGCCTTCTCCTGGCCGGCCGCCAGGATCGCCCCACGCGATCTTCCGGTCGGCATCGCCGGCGCGGCGCCGGCCGCCGATCAGCTGCAGGCGCGGTTCGAGCAGCGCGAGGGGGCCTTCGAGGTCCACCGGTACGACGACGCGGCCGCCGCCCGTGCCGCGATCGAGGACCGCGCCGTATACGGCGCGGTCGTGGTCACCGACAAGGGTCCGCAACTGCTCACCGCTTCGGCGGCGGGCCCGGTCGTCGCCCAGTTGCTCACGGAGGCGGCCGGTGCGGCGGCACCCGGCGGGGCCGGCGTGCCGGTCACGGACGTCGTCGCGGCGCCGGAGGCCGACCCCCGTGGAGGCGCTCTGGGCGCGAGCATCCTGCCGCTCGCTCTCGCCGGGGTGGCCGCCGGAGCGGTCGTGACCCTTCTCGGGCTGCGCGGCGTCCGGGCCGCCGTGACCCTCCTCGGCGCGGCGGCACTGGTGGGCATCGCCGCCACGGCCCTGACCGACAGCTGGCTCGGCGTGATCACTGGCGACTGGTGGGCCGAGGCGGGCACCATCGGGCTGACCGTGCTGGCGATCGGAGCGCCGGTGGCCGGGCTGGCCGCACTGATCGGCGCACCGGGCATCGGGGTGGGAGCCCTGTTGATGGTGCTGCTGGGCAATTCGTTCTCGGGCGTCACCAGTGCGCCGGAGATGCTCCCCGAGCCGGTCGGTGCGATCGGCCAGTGGCTGCCGCCGGGCGCGGGTGGGTCCATGCTGCGGTCCGTCGCGTTCTTCGACGGGAGCGCGGCGGGCGGTGCCGCACTCGTCCTGGCCGCCTGGGCCCTGCTGGGCCTCGTCGCCGTCGTGGCGGGCGGGCGCACGCGTCCGGTGCCCGCCGCCGGCGGCGCCGAGCCCGTCGGCCGTGAGCGTGAACCCGCGCTCACCGGCTGAGCGTTCCGCACCAATCGAGGCCGTGTCTCCTGCCCCAGTGGCCGGGAGACACGGCCTCCCGCGTTCAGCGCCCCACCGGCAGCGGCCCCCCGACCTCGCGCGGCCGTCCCGGCCGGTCGCCGCGCCGGCCGGGCAGTCAGTCCTCCCGGTCGTGACCGCGGTGCTCCGCGGCGATACCGAACCGGCGCCGTTCGCCCGCAGCGGACGGCGCCGAGTGGATCGAGGACACCGACCGGATCACCTGCTCCTCCTCCGCCGACTCCTCGCTCTCAAGTCGCTGCAGGTCAGCGGCTGACACCAGCGCCACGAGCGGCTTGCCGTGCCGGGTCACGACCACTCTCTCGCCGCCGTATACGACGCGGTTGATGAGCTCGGCGAGCTCTGCGCGGGCTTGCGTCACCGGAATCTCGTAGGCCATGGTCACCATCATAACCTTCTGTACGTCCTGTACATTTTTTACGTGCCGGGCGCTCACGCCGGTCCGTGCCTGTGGGGATTCCGAGGAGAGGCATCATCATGTTCCGTCCCGCCGCCCGCCACGTTCTGCCCGAGTTCACCGAGCGCACCGCATACGGGTCCCGGAGCATGGACCCGTATGCGAAGCTGCTGTCGGAGCGGATCGTCTTTCTCGGCACGCCCGTCGACGACACCGCGGCGACGGATCTCATCGCGCAGTTCATGTATCTGGAGCACGCGGACCCCGACCGGTCCCTGTCCCTCTACATCAACTCGCCCGGCGGCTCCTTCAACGCCATGACGGCGATCTACGACACCATGCACTTCCTCGCCTGCGAGGTGGAGACCTTCTGCCTCGGCCAGGCGGGTTCCAGTGCCGCGGTGCTGCTCGCGGCCGGCGCACCGGGACGCCGACATGCCCTGCCGGGCGCCCGGGTAGTCATTCAGCAACCCGTCCTGGACAAGCCGGTGCGGGGCCAGCTCTCCGATCTCGACATCCAGGCCGCCGAGTTGCTGCGCGAGCGTGAGTTGCTCACGGCCATGCTGGCCCGTCACACGGGGCGTTCCGCGGGGCAGATCAGCGCCGACATCGAACGGGACACCATCCTCGACGCCCAGGCCGCCCTGGCGTACGGGCTGGTGGACCACGTCGTGGAGAACCGCACACCGTCCCAGCCGCCGCATCCCGCGAGGTGAACGCCCGATGCTCCCACCCCGGTTCCCGCCGCTTCCCGCACTGACCCGCGCCGAGGCCGAGTTCATCGACTGCTACCTGGAAGTGCTCGACCAGCTCGGCCGCATCAATCCCGCCCGGGGCGGCGACACCTACGGAGCCCTCCGCGCGGCCCAGGCTCTCGCGTCCAGGGCAACCGCCCTCCGCGAGGCACTCGTGCTGATGCACGAGCGGGGTGAGTCGCAGATCCACGCGGACACCCTGGCCCGGGCTCTGCGGCTGCTGGACGGGGAGCGCCGCGCGGGCCGGGTCGCCGTGCCTCCCGCCCCGTCGAGTTGAGCGGTCCGGTCACCCGATCCGGCGAGCGGGCCGGCTCCTTCGGTGCCCTTTCCCGACACGCCCGGTCGGCCGATGAGTTTTCCTCGCTCGTTCGGCGTAGAAGCTCCCCCTCCCGAGGGACAGTCCAACTTGCGCAAAGGGCGCGGACGCTGAACGGAATCCACTGTTCCGC
This sequence comes from Streptomyces sp. NPDC102402, assembly GCF_044765765.1. NCBI lineage: Bacteria > Bacillati > Actinomycetota > Actinomycetes > Kitasatosporales > Streptomycetaceae > Streptomyces > Streptomyces sp. NPDC102402. The sequence goes on along the minus strand of NZ_JBIWKR010000009.1, from coordinate 132,319 downwards.
TGCTGGTGCGCGGCTGGTCCGGTGCGGCCGCCGGGAGGCCGGACGAGCCGCGTCCACCCGTTCGGATCAGTGGTGACGACTTTCACATGTCGCCACTTCAGGGAGGAAATCCGGCAGTCCTTGCGTAAAGATCCCTGGGACGACAAGCCCCCGCCACCGCGGCGGGGCGGTCCGGGCGGACGCCGAGTCCTGCCGCTGTCCGGATGCCTGGTCGACAGAAGTGGATCGGCAGGAGTGGAGGACCCGAGCACAACGGGCCGCCCGGACATCCGGACGGCCCTCGGGGTGAAGCCGCTTCGCGCGGCCGGGCAACTTCGCCAGCCCGAACCCGACAGGTCATCCTTCACAGGCGGCTGACGAAGGGTTGCGCATGACTGCGCAGGTTCATGTCCCGTCTCTGTTCGCCCGGGTCGGAACGGCCTCGGCTCTGACTTTCGCCGTAGGGACCACCATGCTGGCCCCCGGCTTCGTGAACGACGCCGAGGCCGCCGCCCACTCGGCGACGGCGCTCAAGGTCGCCGCGTCGAAGAAGGGGGCGCCCTACAGATGGGGCGCCACAGGCCCTCACCGGTTCGACTGTTCCGGGCTCACGCTCTACTCGTTCAAGAAAGCGGGCAAGAAGCTACCCCGCACGGCCCAGCAGCAGTACAACAAGACCCGCCATATTTCCAGGTCGCAGCGGAAACGCGGCGACCTGGTCTTCTTCCACGCGGGCCGCAGCGTGTACCACGTCGGCATCTACGCCGGCAGCGGAAAGATCTGGCACTCGCCGAAGACCGGAGCCGTGGTCCGGCTGGAGAGGATCTGGTCCGGCAACGTCTGGTACGGGAGGGTCCACTGACCTTCCTCCCCACCTGGTTCAGCGCAGCAGGGGCCCCGTCACCAGCACGAGTCCCAGCGCGGTGAGCGCCGTGCCGCTGCCGCCCTCGATCGCACGGGCGGTACGCGGCCGGCGCAGCCACCGGCCCAGCCGGTCCACCAGGAGGGCCACGGCCGGGAACCAGACGAGCGCGAGCAGGACGACCACCGAGGCGAGCAGCAGGGTCCTGGGCAGGGGCGGCTGCCCGTCGGGGACGAACTGGGGCAGCAGACTCAGGAAGAGGACGGGCGCCTTCGGGTTCAGTGCGTTGGTCAGGAACCCCTGGCGCAGCGAACGCCGGAGCCCCGAAGGCGCCCTGCTCCCGGTCTCCGCCGCGGCCGTGGCCCGCCACCGCATCGCGTACAGGCCGCTGAGGCCGAGGTAGAGCACGTACGCGCCGCCGAGCAGCTGAACGGTGCGGAAGAGGACGGGCATCGTCACGAGCACGGCCGCGAGCCCGGCGACGGCCAGCGCGGTGTGCACCAGGAGCCCTCCCGCCACTCCCACGGCGGTGGCCAGCCCGGATCTCCGGGATGCGAGCGCGTTGCGTACGACCACGGTGAAGTCGGCCCCTGGCAGTGCCACCATTCCCGCGGCCACGGCGACGAAGGCGAGCAGTTGTGCGTCCATGGCTCCACCCTGACCGCATCCGCCCTTTAACGTGTACTTGCAATCTTCTGGGTCTGCCAAAAGGAACGCTTAATGTACGACCCGACACGGCTGGCCGCGCTGGTGGCGGTGGCGGAGGCCGGCTCGATCACGAAGGCCGCCGCACGGCTCGGTTACACCGCTCCCGCCCTCTCGCAGCAGCTGGCCAAACTCGAGCGGGAGGCGGGAGCGGCCCTCCTCGTCCGCCACCATCGCGGGGCCCGGCTGACGGCCGCCGGCGAGCTGCTGGCGGGGCGCGCCCGGCGTGTGCTGGACGAGATGGACCAGGCGCGGCACGAGCTGGCCCGGCTCGCGGGGCTCTCGGGCGGCCGACTGCGCGTCGGCACGTTCGTGACAGCGGGGATCCACCTGCTGCCTCCGGTGCTCACCGCGTTCCGGCGCGCTCACCCCGACGTGGAACTGGCCGTGACGGACTACGAGCCGCCCGCCGGGGTCGCCGCCGTGGCGGCGGGCGAGGTGGACCTGGCGCTGACCCATGCCTACGAACCCGCGGCCGCCGATCCGATGCCGGCGGGGGTGTCCGCCGAACCACTCCTCGTCGAGCAACTGGTACTGGTCACCGCCCCCGGGCAGATGCTGTCCGAAGGCAGCGGTCCGCTGCCCGTCGCGGGGCTCGCGGGCCGCCCGCTGATCAGCAGCGCACCTGAGCACCCGCCGCGGCGCGGGGTGGAGCGTGCGCTGGCCGAGGCGGGGGCCACCCCCGCCGTGGTGTGCGAGTCGCCCGGCTACGCCCTGGTGTGCGCCCTGGTCAGTGCGGGCCTCGGCGTGGCGGTGGTCCCTGAGATGGTGGCCGCGATGTCACCGGCCCCTCTCGCGGTGCGGCGCCTGGAACCGGCCGCCTTCCGGCGGACGATCTCCGTGGTGCACCGGGGGGACCGGAACACCCCGGCCGCGGAGACACTGAGGGCGTTGCTGCGCAGCGGGTTCGGCCGGGCCTCCGCTCCGTGAGCGTGCCTGCTCGGCCCTCTCAGGTCTGTACGGGAACCGGCCAGGGAAGAGCGATCGACACGGTCTTGCCACCGTCCGGGGTGGGGCTGACGCCGAGCCGGCCGCCGTACTCCTTCACCAGGGCCCGGATGATCACCATGCCGCGGCCGTTGTCCTGCCGGACGGCGGCGGGCAGCCGCTGGGGCCAGCGCGGGTGGCTGTCCGTCACCCCGAGGAAGAACTCGACGTCACGGTCGAGACGCAGGTCCACGGTGAAGGTGGGCGACTGCCCGAAGGTGTGCTGGACGGCGTTGGTGGCCAGCTCCGAGACGACCAGCCGGATGGTGTCCGCCGTGTCGTCGTCCTCGGCCAGGCCCCATTCGGCGAGTACGCGGGCCACATATCTGCGGGCCTCGGAAACCGAGGCCGGATCGCTCGGCAGAGTGACGGTTGCTTCCTGATGGTCTGCCATGGCGACGCCGTCCCTTCCCGCCCTGACCGGCCCACGGCCGGCCTGGATTGTGCTTCGCGCCAGACTGCCACCGATGACGCCCTTCATGACGGCGATCCACCAAGATATGCATATATCTGTCGCTCATTACGGTGAACTCCCCCCGCTGATCCTCGTACGAGCGCGACACTGGCCCCTTTCCGAGCCGGACCCGCCGGGGCGGCTCTCCGCACAACGGGAGGAGGCCGCGATGCGGAACGGGCCGGCGGTACGCCGCCGCAAGCTCGGTGAGGAGCTGCGCAGCCTGCGCCACACCTCGGGGTTCACGAGCCGGGAAGCCGCCGGGATGCTGGGCTGGCACCAGTCGAAGGTGAGCCGGATCGAGACGGGGGCGAGCGGGGTGACACCTCGTGACGTGACCCGGCTGCTGGACGCGTACGGCGTGGACGACAGGCAGTTGCGCTCCCTGCTCCAGGCCCTGGCGGGCTCCGCCGGCGGCGGCGGAACCGGATGGTGGCACGCCTACCGAGGGCTGATTCCGCCCCAGTACCGCGACTTCATCAGCCTGGAGTCCCAGGCCGATGCCGCCCGCACGCTCGAGACATCGGTGGTCCCTGGGCTGCTGCAGACCGCCGACTACGCGCGGGCGGTGACCATGTCCTCGCTGGACGGGCTGCCGCCGGCACAGCTCGATTCGCTGGTGGAGGTCAGGCTCGCCCGGCAGAGCGTCCTCCAGGCGCCCCGGCCGCTGCGGCTCAGCGTCGTGCTCGACGAGGCCGTGCTGCGGCGGGAGGTCGGCGGCCCTCGGGTCATGGAGGAACAGCTGCACCACCTGGCCCAGGCAGCTCAGCTCCCCCAGGTGACGCTCCAGTTACTGCCCTTCGACGCAGGCAGCTATATCGGGCTCACCGGACCTTTCGTAATCTTCTCCTTTCCGAACACTTCTGATCTGGATGTGGTCGTTCTTGACCATCTGACGAGTAGCCTCTATCTGGAGCGGAGAGAAGACCTTGAGGCGTACAGCTCGGCCTTCCGCACGATGCAGGCTCACGCGCTGTCGCCGGAGCGTTCGCTGGACCTCATCGCCGCAGTAGGAAGCGGCGGTCAGACGGAACCTTCAGACTGCCCGAGGGGGGCACGATGTCCGACCGTTTCGCACAGCCCGCACCCAGGTGGCGGCGCAGCAGCCGCAGCACCGGGATGAACAACTGCGTGGAGACCGCACGGCTCGGCGACGACGGGCTCGCCGTACGGGACTCCAAGGACACGGACCTGCCGCCGCTCCGCTTCTCGACCGCGGCATGGACGGGCTTCGTCGCGGGACTCCACGGACTCCCGGTCAGCTGACCGGGAGAGGGGCATGCGCGACGAGTGCCCCCACGGCGGCCCCGATCTGTTCCCCCGTCAGGTCCGCCCTTGCGGTCAGTCTCAGCCGCGAGATCCCGTCCGGCACCGACGGCGGCCGGAAGCACCCCACCGCGACACCGGCCGCCCGGCACTCCGCCGCCCAGCGCACCGCCGACTCCGCCGAGGGCGCGCGGACGGACACGACGGCGGCGTCGGGGCGTACGGCCGTCAGACCTGCGGCGGTCAGCCGGCCGTGGAGTTCGACGGCGACCGCCCCGGCCCTGGCCGCGCGCGCCGGCTCGCGGCGCAGCAGCCGCAGAGCACCCAGGGCGCCGCCGACGGCCGCCGGAGCGAGGCCGGTGTCGAAGATGAAGGTGCGGGCCGTGTTGACCAGGTGGCGGATGACCCGGGCAGGGCCGAGCACCGCTCCGCCCTGACTGCCGAGCGACTTGGAGAGGGTGAGCGTAGCGACGATCCCCTCTCCACCCGCGAGCCCGGCGGCCGCGAGCGCACCGCGCCCGCCGTCCCCCAGGACACCCAGCCCGTGCGCGTCGTCCACGAGGAGGGCCGCGCCCGCGTCGCGGCAGGCCGCGGCCAGTGCGGCCAGCGGGGCGGCGTCACCGTCCACCGAGAAGACGGAGTCGGTCACCGCCAGTGCCCGCCCGCCGTGCGCCTGGAGCGCCGCGCGCACCGCCTCGGGGTCCGCGTGCGGCATGACGGCGGTGGTGCCCCGGGAGAGTCGGCAGCCGTCGACGATCGAGGCGTGGTTGCCCGCGTCGGAAAGGATCAGCGAATCGCGCCCGGTGAGTGCCGTGAGCGCGGCGAGATTGGCCGCGTAGCCGGAGGAGAACACCAGGGCGGCCTCGAATCCGCAGAAGGCGGCCAGTTCGTGTTCGAGTTCGGCGTGCAGCGCGGTGGACCCGGTGACCAGCCGCGAGCCGGTGGCGCCCGCGCCCCAGATCCGTGCCGCCTCGGCCGCCGCCGTGGTGACCTCGGGGTGCCGGCTGAGACCCAGGTAGTCGTTGCTCGCGAGGTCCAGCACTTCCGTCCCGGCGGGCCGAGGACGCAGCGTCCGGACGAGTCCGGCGTCGGCACGGCGCCGGGCCTCGTCGTCGATCCAGTCGAACGGGGCGTAGGACATGGGCGGGTCCCTTTTTGTAGGCAGCTCACAGACCCTAACCGGGTGCGCAACAGGCCAGGGTGTGGCAATACACACAGCATCGACCTGCTCTCCTGTCCGGTTCCTCCTTGGCCGATGGCGGTGCCGTACGTCAGGATCAAGGCCATGGACCTGCTGAACACGCTGGTGGACAAGGGGCTGCGGCGCGAACTGCCGACCCGTGAAGAAGCGCTCGCCGTGCTGGCGACCTCCGACGACGAACTGCTCGACGTGGTGGCTGCGGCCGGAAAGGTGCGCCGCGAGTGGTTCGGCCGGCGCGTCAAGCTCAACTACCTGGTGAACCTGAAGTCCGGACTCTGCCCCGAGGACTGCTCGTACTGCTCGCAGCGGCTCGGCTCCAAGGCCGAGATCCTCAAGTACACCTGGCTGAAACCGGACGAGGCGAAGAAGGCCGCCGCCGCGGGGGTCGCGGGCGGTGCGAAGCGGGTGTGCCTGGTGGCCAGCGGCCGCGGGCCGACCGACCGGGACGTCGACCGGGTGTCGCGGACGATCGAGGCGATCAAGGAGCAGCACGAGGGCGTCGAGGTGTGTGCGTGCCTGGGCCTGCTGTCGGAGGGCCAGGCGGACCGGCTGAGGTCCGCGGGCGCCGACGCGTACAACCACAACCTCAACACCTCTGAGGGGACGTACGGGGACATCACGACCACGCACACGTACGCCGACCGGGTGGACACCGTGCAGCAGGCACAGGCCGCCGGGCTCTCGGCCTGCTCCGGCCTGATCGCGGGCATGGGCGAGACCGACGCCGACCTGGTGGACGTCGTCTTCTCGCTGCGCGAGCTGGATCCCGACTCGGTGCCGGTGAACTTCCTGATTCCCATGGAGGGCACACCCCTGGCGAAGGACTGGCACCTCACGCCGCAACGGTGTCTGCGCATCCTGGCGATGGTCAGGTTCGTGTGCCCGGACGTCGAGGTGCGGCTCGCGGGCGGCCGCGAGGTCCATCTGCGTTCGATGCAGCCGCTCGCCCTGAATCTGGTCAACTCCATCTTCCTCGGCGACTATCTGACCAGCGAGGGGCAGTCCGGCCAGACCGACCTCGACATGATCGCGGACGCCGGGTTCGAGGTGGAGGGCGCGGCCACGACGACGCTCCCCGAACACCGTGCGACTGCGGCCGGGGGCTGCGGCTCGCACGAGGGCGGCTGCGCGCCGTGCGGCGACGCCGCCGACGCATCCGCTCCGGACCCGTCCGAGGTGCCGTCGGCGGCGCGTACGGATCTGGTGGCGGTCCGCCGTCGCGGTGCCGGAACGGACCTCGCGCCCAATGCCTGATCCGCTCCGCCCCGCGGAACTCCGCGCCCTGGACCGGGCCCACGTCTGGCACCCCTACGGCCCGATGCCGGGCCGGCAGGAGCCGCTGGTCGTGGAGTCCGCGTCCGGAGTGCGCCTCCGGCTCGCCGAACCCGCCCATGGGCAGGACGAGTTGGTGGACGGCATGTCGTCCTGGTGGTCGGCGGTCCACGGCTACAACCATCCGGTGCTCAACGAGGCCGCACGCGGCCAGCTGGACCGGATGAGCCATGTGATGTTCGGCGGGCTCACGCACGAGCCCGCCGTCCGGCTGGCGACGCGGCTGGTGGAGATCACTCCGGAGCCGCTGCAACACGTCTTCCTCGCCGACTCGGGGTCGGTCTCCGTCGAGGTCGCGGTGAAGATGTGCCTGCAGTACTGGCGTTCGGCGGGACGGCCGGCCAAGCACCGGCTGCTGACCTGGCGGGGCGGGTACCACGGGGACACCTGGCAGCCGATGTCGGTGTGCGACCCGGAGGGCGGGATGCACGAGCTGTGGTCGGGCTCCCTCCCGCGGCAGATCTTCGCGGACGCGCCTCCGGACGGCTTCGACGCCGAGCCGGACGACGCGTACGCACGGCACCTGAGCGAGCTGGTGGCCGCCCATGCCGACGAGCTGGCAGCGGTGATCGTGGAACCCGTGGTGCAGGGTGCGGGGGGCATGCGGTTCCATTCCCCCGCGTATCTGCGGGTGCTCCGTGAGGCGTGCGACGCCAACGACGTCCTGCTGGTGTTCGACGAGATCGCGACAGGTTTCGGCCGGACCGGGCAGTTGTTCGCGGCCGGCCACGCCGGGGTGTCACCGGATGTCATGTGCGTCGGCAAGGCTCTGACCGGCGGCTATCTGACGCTGGCGGCAACCCTGTGCACCTCTCGGGTGGCGGAGGGCATTTCGAGCGGCGACGTGCCCGTGCTGGCACACGGGCCGACGTTCATGGGTAATCCGCTCGCCTCCGCGGTGGCCTGCGCGTCCGTGGACCTGTTGCTCGGCCAGGACTGGGAACTGGAGGTGAAGCGGATCGGCACGGGGCTGCGCGCCGGTCTGGCCGAAGCCGCCGGCCTGCCCGGCGTCCGTGACGTCCGGGTGCTGGGTGCGATCGGGGTCGTGCAGCTCGATCGCGAAGTGGACATGGCGGCCGCCACGAGGGCCGCGGTCCGCGAGGGTGTGTGGCTGCGTCCGTTCCGCGATCTCGTGTACACGATGCCGCCCTATGTGACCGGTGATGACGATGTGGCGCGAATCTGCCGGGCCGTGTGCGCGGTGGCGAGGGAGGCCTGAGATGACGATCCTGGTGGTGACCGGTACGGGAACCGAGATCGGCAAGACGGTGGTGACCGCCGCGGTGGCTGCCGCCTTCCGGGACCGCCGTGTCGCCGTCCTCAAGCCGGCCCAGACGGGCCTCGCCCCGGGCGAACCGGGAGACGCCGAAGAGGTCGTCCGGCTGGCCGGCGCCCATGTGACTGCGGTGGAACTGGCCCGCTTCCCGGAGCCGTTGGCGCCCGCGACCGCGGCCCGCCGGGCCGGCCTCACGCCCGTACGCCCGCAGGAGATCGCCGAGGCCGCTCAGAAGCTGGAGGCGGAGCACGACCTCGTGCTGGTCGAGGGCGCGGGCGGGCTGCTCGTGCGCTACGACGACCAGGGGGCCACGCTCGCCGACGCCGCCCGGCTGATGGCTGCGCCCGTGCTGGTGGTGGCACCAGCGGGTCTGGGCACCCTGAACGCCACGGCGCTGACGACCGAGGCGCTGCGGGCACGAGGACTCGCGTGTCCCGGAGTGGTCGTCGGGAGCATGCCCGCCGAGCCGGACCTGGCCTCGCGCTGCAACATCGCGGACCTCCCGGTCGCCGCGGGAGTCCCGTTGCTCGGCGCGGTGCCGGCCGGGGCGGGGGCCCTGGACCCGGCCGAATTCCGTGCGCGGGCGACGAGTTGGCTGGCACCGGAGCTCGGCGGGAACCGTCGCGCCGGATGAGCGGCTGAGCGGGCCCTCACGGGGGAGAATCGAGGGAGAGCCGTATCCACGTGCCCTCCGAGGAGGCCCGATCATGCGACGGCGCAGCACACCTGTCCCCCGTGACGCGGTGCACCACCCGGTTTTCGCCCGCTTCTACGCCCGTATGAGCGTGACAGCCGACCTCAAGGGGGGCGTGGCCGCGCATCGCGAGGAGCTCCTCGCCGGTGTTTCGGGGCGTGTCATCGAGATCGGCGCGGGCAACGGCCTCAATTTCGCGCACTACCCGGGGGCCGTGTCCGAAGTGGTGGCGATCGAGCCCGAACGCAGTCTGCGACAGCTGGCGGCCGGTGCGGCCCGGCGCGCGGAGGTGCCGGTCGACGTCGTGCCGGGCACGGCCGAGGCGCTGCCCGTCAAGAGCGAGGCGTTCGACGCCGCGGTGGCCTCGCTGGTCCTGTGCACCGTGCGGGACTGCCCCGGGCACTGGCGGAGATCAAGCGAGTACTGCGGCCCGGCGGCGAGCTGCGCTTCTTCGAGCACACCCTCGCCCCCGGCGGAGCTCTGGCGTCGGCACAGCGTGCGGTGGACCGCACCTTCTGGCCGAGGCTCTTCGGAGGCTGTCACACCGCGCGGGACACGGTCGCGGCCATCGAGGCGGCGGGCTTCGAGCTGGGCGTCTGCCGTGGATTCCGCATCCCGGACAGGGGCGTGCAGCTGCCCACCTCCCCATGCGTCATCGGCGTGGCCCGCCGGTCGGTCGTGGTGGACAGCCCGGCGGTGGGGAGCTGAGGAGCCCCGGTCAGATGCTCCACCGGCGCAGTTCGTCGGCGATGGACCGGACGTCGGCCTTGCCCTCCTTCACCAGCCTGGCCAGGTCCCGCACCTGTTCCGGGGAGGTGGTGACCTTCAGCCCCGAAGCGACGAGGTAGCCGTAGGCGACGGCGGAGGCGAACATCGCGTTTGAGTGCTCGAGCGCGGGCACGTGCAGGAGGAGCTGGAGCATGGCGGCCGCACGGGAATGCGGGTCGCTGTAGACGGGGCTGCCGAAGATCTCCGCCTCGTGCCGGCTGACGGCGGCGACGAGCGCGCCCCAGTCGACGACCTGTGGATCACCGGGCGTCTTGTGCTCGGCGACCATGAGCAGCCAGGAGAGGTCGATCTGCAGGTTCAACGGGTGCCTTTGCGCTCCGTGCCGAACTCCTCGGCGAACACCGACTCGTACTGCTTCATGAAGTCGGCCGCGGCCTCGACGAAGGTGTGTCCCACCTCGCCCGCATCCTGTTTGACGAGTTCCTCTATGTAGCGGTTCACGCTCATCCCCCGCTGCAGGGCACGCTGTCGCGCCGCCTCGGCGGTGGCCTCGTCCACTCGAACGTTCAGCTGAGTCTTGGGCACGTCATCACGCTAGCGCGTGCGCGCTAGCACCCGCAAGAGCAGCGAGGCCGCGCGCGGAAGGAGACACGAGGGGCGAGGCCGTGGCAGCGAAAATGTTTCCCGTACCGGGGGGCTCTCTGGTTGGCTCGCACCATGACCGATCTTGAAATCCGCCGCGCCGCCCTCCCGGACATCGACGCGGTGCTGCGGTTCTGGCGCGAGGCCGCGGAAGGCACCAGCATCACCGACGACCACGACGGTGTCGCCCGGCTGATCTCACGGGACCCGGAGGCGCTGCTCCTCGCGGAGAGCGGCGGCCGGATCACCGGGACCGTCATAGCCGGCTTCGACGGGTGGCGCTGCTCCGCGTACCGGCTCGCCGTACACCCGGACCACCGGCGGCAGGGCATCGGCACCGCGCTGCTGGACGCCGCGGAGCGGCGGTTCACAGCCATCGGCGGGCGACGGATCGACGCGATGGTCCTGGAGGCCAACACGCGGGCTCATCACGCATGGGGCTCGGCTGGCTACCATCGCGAGGACCACTGGCGGCGCTGGGTCAAGTCACTCTGAACCACGGCCACCGGCCGCCGAGCGGCCGGGGACGGCCGCAAACCGCCCACCGACCACGACATTTTGCCGATCCTTTACTATGGGATCCCCGACCGTCCGACCTTTCGAGAGGTGTGAGCGTCCGCCCATGGGCGAGCCCCCCAGTAGTCGACACAACCGCTGTCGCGCGATCCTTCCGCCCCTGCCCGACCATGGGACGGAGGTGAACCGATGACCGAAGTGCTCCTGCTCCTCGTGGCGATTCTGCTCTCCCTCGTCTGCGGCGTGTTCGTGGCGGCCGAGTTCTCTCTGACCACGGTGGAGCGCGGCGAGCTCGAACGGTCCGTCGAGCGAGGGGACCGCGGTGCGGCGGGTGCGCTCAAGGCCGTACGCAGCCTCACCTACCAGCTCTCCGGCGCGCAGCTCGGCATCACCGTCACCAACCTGGTCGTCGGCATGCTCTCCGAGCCGTCGATCTCCAAGCTGATCCGGGGGCCGGTGGAGGCGACCGGGTTGTCGCCCGGTGTGTCCTCCTCCCTGGCGCTCGTGATCGGCACCGCGCTCTCCACCGTCGTCCTGATGGTGGTCGGTGAGCTCGTCCCGAAGAACTGGGCGATCTCCTCCCCCCTGGCCGTCGCCAGGACGGTCGCCACACCGCAGCGCGCGTTCACCGCCGTCTTCCGGCCCTTCATCAGCCACCTCAACAACACCGCCAACCGGATCGTTCGGCGTTTCGGCCTCGAGCCGGCCGAGGAGCTGGCCTCGGCGCGCAGCCCTCAGGAGCTGGTGGCCCTGGCGCGCCATTCCGCCAAGGAGGGCGCGCTCGAGGCGGACACCGCGGAACTCTTCGTGCGTACCCTCAACCTGTCCGAACTGACCGCGGAGAACGTGATGACGCCCCGCGTCCAGGTCACCGCCCTCGAGGTCCAGGCGACCGCCGAGGACGTCGCGAACGCCACCCGGGCCACCGGCCTCTCCCGGTTCCCGGTCTACCGGGGCAGCCTCGACACGGTCGTCGGCGTCGCGCACATCAAGGACGTACTGGCCGTTCCGGCGGACCAGAGGCCCCGTAAGCGGGTGTCGGACATGCTGCGCGAGCCCCTGCTCGTGCCGGAGACCCTCACCGTGGACCGTCTCCTGGACCGGCTCTCCGGAAAGCTGGCCATGGCCGTCGTCATCGACGAGTACGGCGGCACGGCGGGAGTCGTGACGCTGGAGGACATCGTGGAGGAAGTCGTCGGCGAGGTGCGGGACGAGCACGACCCGCACGAGACCCCCGATCTGGCGGCCGCCGGTGAGGACGCGGACGGACGCACCCTGTGGTCCGCCGACGGAGCGGCCCGGACGGACCAGCTCCGCACCATCGGACTGCGGGTGCCGGACGGACCCTACGAGACGCTGGCCGGGCTGATCGCCACGTCGGTCGGCCGCATTCCGGTGGTCGGCGACACCGTCGAGCTCACGGGGTGGCGGATCGACGTGGTGGACGCCTCCGGGCATCGTGCCGCGCGTGCGCTGCTGCACGCGCCGCTGCCCGGCAGCGACGAGACGGCGGAGGACGAACGATGATCGCCGTCCAACTCCTCATCGGCTTGCTGACCCTGGTCGTCAACGCCTTCTTCGTCGGCGCGGAGTTCGCTCTGATCTCCGTACGCCGCAGTCAGATCGAGCCCGAGGCCGAGGCCGGGAACCGGCGCGCGCGCAGTGTCATCTGGGGGCTCGAGCACGTGTCGGCGCTGCTCGCGGCGGCGCAGCTGGGCATCACGCTCTGCACCCTGGTCCTGGGTATCGTCGCCGAGCCGGCGATCGCCCACCTGTTGGAGCCCGTCTTCGACGCGGTGGGGGTGCCGCACGGCCTGGTGCACCCGATCTCGTTCGTCATCGCGCTGACCGTCGCGACGTACCTGCACATGCTGCTGGGCGAGATGGTGCCGAAGAACATCGCGCTCGCCGAGCCCGCCCGCACCGCGCTGCTGCTCGGACCTCCCCTGGTGACCCTCGCCAGGGCGCTGAAGCCGGTGATCTTCGCGATCAACGCCTTCGCGAACACGCTGCTCAAGCTGTTGCGGGTGGAGACCAAGGACGAGGTCTCGGCGACCTTCTCGGACGACGAGCTGGCACGCCTCGTCAAGGACGCCGAGGACTCCGGGCTCGTCGACGACCGTTCGGCGGAGCGCCTGCGCCACGCGCTGGAACTGGGCCGCCGCCCGGTCCAGGACGTGCTGCTTCCGGTCGACCGGGTGCTGTACACCAGGGTCGGCACGACCCCGGAGGAGCTGGAGCGGCTCTCTCACGAGTCCGGCTTCTCGCGCTTCCCGGTGATGGACAGCGAGCAGCGCATCATCGGGTACCTCCACGTGAAGGACGCCCTGGACGCCGCTCCGCGCGACGTGCCGTTCCCGGTGACCGCTCTGCGGCCGATCGCGCGGGTGCGGGCGGCGACCCCGCTGGACGACGTGCTGACCGCTCTGAGGCGGAGCCGTACGCATCTCGCGGCCGTGCTCGACGAGGACGGCCGGCTGGCGGGCATGATCACGATGGAGGACGTCCTGCGTGAGCTGGTGGGCCGGCCCCAGGCCCGCTGACGTCGGCGCCTGCGCCTGACTGCGGCGCGGGAGAGGAGGGGCGCGGCCACGGTCGCGCCCCTCTGCCGTGCTCCGGGGCCGCGCCGCCTCTCTGCCGTGCTCGGGCGGCCATCGCTCCCGCTCGCTCCCATTCGCTCCCGTTCGGGCGACACCGATCGCCTGCCCCCGTCGCGGTACGATCGGCAGCGCCATGGAATTGAATGCTCCCTACACCAGTTTTGTCGCGGTCGGCGACTCGTTCACCGAGGGCATGTCGGATCTGCTGCCCGACGGCACCTACCGCGGCTGGGCCGATGTTCTCGCCGGCCGTCTCGCGGCCCGCACGCCCGACTTCCGGTACGCCAATCTCGCCGTACGGGGAAAGCTCATCGGCCAGATCGTGGACGAGCAGGTCACGGTCGCCGCGGCGCTGCAGCCGGATGTGATCACGCTCGTCGGCGGGCTCAACGACACCCTGCGGCCGAAGTGCGACATGGGCATGGTGCGCGGCCGGCTCGAGGAGGCGGTGGAACGTCTCGCACCGTCCTGCAAGACCCTGGTGCTGATGCGCAGCCCCGGCCGGAACGGGCCGGTGATGGAACGCTTCCGGCCCCGTATGGAGGAACTGTTCTCGCTGGTCGGCGATCTGGCCGACCGCCACGGCGCCCTGGTGGCCGATCTGTACGGCGCACCGTCGCTGGGTGATCCGCGGATGTGGGACGTCGACCGGCTGCATCTGACGGCCGAGGGACACCGCAGGGTCGCGGAGGCGGTCTGGCAGACGCTGGGACTCCCGGCGGAGAGCGACTGGCAAACCCCCATGGCCGAGTCCGCGCCCGCACGGTGGGCCCAGCGGCGGATCGACGACGTCCGCTTCGCCCGCCAGCACCTGTTCCCCTGGATCGGCCGGCGTCTGACCGGGCGCTCGTCCGGTGACGGCAGGGCCGGCGCGCAGTTCGACACGGCGCTGGGACAGGCGTTCTGGGTCACTCCCGAGGACGTGACGACACCCGGGCCGGTGACGGGCTGGCGTCGGCTGGACGGCTGACCTTCCCACCCCTCGGGGCCCGATGCCGTTCGGGCCCCTGTGCCCCCTACGCCCCCTGCCCCGGGCTCCGAGGACGTCCGCCCAGGTTGGCGCACATCTCGCTGTCACGCGTGCGCCTCGTGGGCAAGCATGGGCCCTCATCGCGCAGGGGCGTCCTGGGCGCCGGACGAGGACGGCCCATGAACGAAGAGCAGAAGATCCGGACGGACCTGATCGACACGGCCACACCCCACTCGGCGCGTGTCTGGAACTACTGGCTGGGCGGCGAGGAGAACTACGAGGCGGACCGGCGACTGGGCTCGGCGATGGCTGACCTCTACCCGCAGATCATCGACATCGCCCGCGCCTCCCGCCGCTTCCAGGCCAGAGCCGTGCGCTACCTGGCCGGAGAAGCCGGGGTCCGGCAGTTCCTCGACCTCGGGACCGGCCTCCCGGCCGCGGACGCCACGCACGAGGTCGCTCAGGCGGTCGCCCCCAGCGCGCGTGTCGTGTACGTGGATCACGACCCGATCGTGCTGGCCCATGCCCGGGCCCTGCTCGCCAGCACTTCCGAGGGGGCCACGGACTACGTCCACGCGGACCTCCGGAACGCCGGGACAGTGCTTCGCGAAGCCGCCAGGACGCTGGACCTTCAGCAGCCGGTCGCGCTGATGCTGCTCTCCACCCTCGGGCATGTCGCGGATTCCGCCGAGGCCGCCGAGCTGCTGCGCGCCTATCTCGACGCCGTCCCCGCCGGAAGCTTCCTGATGCTGTGCGACACCGTCGAGACCGACGAGACACGGGAGGCGTCCGACGAGTACGCGGACGGCGGCGCCTTGCCGTACACATCGCGGCCCCGGGAGACCCTGCGTTCCTTCGCGGACGGTCTCGACCTCGTGGAGCCCGGATTCGGGTCGATCAGCCTGTGGCGCCCGGAGGAGCCGGTGGCCGGTGAGCCGGTCGACCAGTGGGGCTTCGTGGGCGCGAAGCGGTAGCGGAACGGACCGCGGGGCACGCACCGGTGAGGGCGAGCGTCCGGGACCAACCGGTGAGATCGGGCCCAACCGGTGAGATCGGGCCCAACCGGTGAGATCGGGCCCAACCGGTGAGATCGGGCCCAACCGGTGAGATCGGGCCCAACCGGTGAGGTCGGGCCCACGTCGGGCCACGTCGGACCCACGGCCGGAGAAAGAACGGAGCGGGGCCGGCCACGGGCCGTGGAGCGGCAGGGGCACAGGCGACGAGGCTTCGTACGATTCCACATACCGGCCCGCGGCGCGGACCTGCAGAAACCGCCAGTAGAATCCGGACACGTGACTGCTGTGTCTGCGAAGCCTCGCATCCCCAATGTCCTGGCCGGCCGCTATGCCTCTACGGAGCTGGCCGTCCTCTGGTCCCCCGAGCAGAAGGTGAAGCTGGAACGTCAGCTGTGGCTGGCGGTGCTGCGCGCTCAGAAGGACCTCGGCATCGAGGTGCCGGACGCGGCGCTGGCCGACTACGAGCGCGTGATCGACCAGGTCGACCTCGCCGCGATCGCCGAGCGCGAGAAGGTCACCCGTCACGACGTGAAGGCCCGGATCGAGGAGTTCAACGCTCTCGCGGGCCATGAGCAGATCCACAAGGGCATGACGTCCCGGGACCTCACCGAGAACGTCGAGCAGCTGCAGATCCGGCTCTCGCTGGAACTGATGCGCGACCGCACGGTGTCCGTCCTGGCGCGCCTGGGCAAGCTCGCCGCGGAGTACGCCGAGCTGGTCATCGCAGGCCGTTCGCACAACGTCGCCGCACAGGCGACGACGCTGGGCAAGCGCTTCGCCACCGCCGCCGACGAAATGCTGGTGGCCTACGGACGGCTGGAGGACCTGCTGGGCCGCTACCCGCTGCGTGGCATCAAGGGGCCTGTCGGCACGGCGCAGGACATGCTGGACCTGCTCGGCGGCGACGCGGGCAAGCTCGCCGACCTGGAGCAGCGCATCGCCGGGCACCTCGGCTTCGCACACGCATTCACCTCCGTCGGCCAGGTGTACCCCCGGTCCCTCGACTACGACGTGGTGACCGCGCTGGTGCAGCTGGCGGCCGCCCCTTCGTCGGTCGCCAAGACCGTCCGGCTGATGGCGGGCCACGAACTGGTGACCGAGGGGTTCAAGCCTGGCCAGGTCGGTTCCTCGGCGATGCCGCACAAGATGAACACCCGTTCGTGCGAGCGCGTCAACGGCCTCATGGTCATCCTGCGCGGTTACGCGTCGATGACGGGTGAGCTGTCGGGCGACCAGTGGAACGAGGGCGATGTGTCCTGCTCCGTGGTCCGCCGCGTCGCACTGCCGGACGCCTTCTTCGCGTTCGACGGTCTGCTGGAGACCTTCCTCACGGTGCTCGACGAGTTCGGTGCCTTCCCCGCGGTCGTCGCGCGTGAGCTGGACCGCTACCTTCCCTTCCTCGCCACGACCAAGGTGCTGATGGGCGCCGTGCGTGCCGGCGTCGGCCGCGAGGTCGCCCACGAGGCCATCAAGGAGAACGCGGTCGCCTCGGCTCTCGCCATGCGGGAACAGGGCGCGGAGCGCAACGAGCTGCTGGACAAACTGGCCGCCGACGAGCGGATCCCGCTGGACCTCGGCCAGCTCGATGCCCTGATGGCGGACAAGCTCTCGTTCACGGGTGCCGCCGGTGACCAGGTCGCCGCTCTGGTGGCCCGGATCGAGGAGATCGCCAAGCAGCACCCCGAGGCTGCCGCGTACACTCCTGGCTCCATTCTCTGACACCGGCTGCGTACGCTCGGACGTATGACACCCGAAGAGCTGCTCGCCGCCCGCGACCGCGTCGTACCCGACGTGGTCGCGGGCGGCCTGCGTGTGCTGTTCTGCGGCATCAACCCCAGCCTCATGACTGCTGCCACGGGACATCACTTCGCCCATCCGGGGAACCGGTTCTGGCCGGTGCTGCACCGGTCGGGCTTCACGCCCCGGCAGCTGAAGCCGTCGGAGCAGGGCCAGCTCCTGGGATTCGGCCTGGGCATCACCAATGTGGTGGCCAGGGCCACCGCCAGGGCTGACGAGCTGAGCACGGAGGAATTCCGTGAAGGCGGAAGAATACTGTCGGCGAAGGTGGAGGCTCTTGGTCCACAGTGGCTGGCCGTCGTCGGCGTCACCGCCTATCGCACGGCCTTCGGCGATCGCCGTGCACAGATCGGACCTCAGGAGCGGACCGTCGGCGGGGCACGCGTCTGGGCGCTGCCCAACCCCAGCGGACTCAACGCGCACTGGACGGTGAGCACCATGGCGGACGAGTACGCCCGCCTGTCGGCTGCTGCTGCGGCTGCGGCTGCGGCTGCGACTGCGGTGGACCGGAGCCGATGACGCTGGCTGCAGTACGTCGAATCACGCCAGGGGGCCCGGAAGGAACTGCGGACATCACCGCGCGGACCGCAGCAGCACGGGACGCAACCGGCTGTACCCGCGCACCGACACCGCGCGGAGCACCCTGAGCTCGTAGGCATCCATGCCCGCCAGTTCACCGGCGAGGTCCGTGTTGACCAGCACGGTGTCCGGGCGTGCCACCGCGGTCAGCCGGGCCGCGACGTTGACCGCTGCCCCGTAGACGTCGCCGAAGCGGCTGATGACCGCTCCATGGGCCAGGCCTGTCCGCAGCTGAGGCAACTTCTGTTCGGCCTCGGCGCGGGCAGTGAGTTCCAGGGCGATGTCAGCGGCCGCGGACGCCGACTCGCACACGAAGAGGACCTCGTCGCCGATGGTCTTCACCACCCGGCCGCGGCCTTCGGCAACCACATCGCCGGTCAGGCTCTCGAACCGGTCGAGCACCCGGACCAGTTCCGTGCTGTCCAGTCCACGGGTCATCCGGGTGTAGCCGACCATGTCGGTGAAGCCCACCGCCCGGTCGCGGACGTCAGCACCTTCGCGCAGTGGCAACCGATTGACCGCCACCGCACCGTCCGGGAACTCCTCCGCCACCGGCCCGGTCCCCCGACGCGGTCTGGTGAGTACGTCCTCCTCCTCGGCGACCAGACGTCCGGTGTACGCGGCAAGATGGCGACGCCAGACATGCCGCTGCAGCAGCTCAATCTCCGGCAGCAACGCAGCGGCGTGGCGGGTCAGCTCCCCTCCCCCACCACGCGACGGGTCGCCCGTGTCCTGGGTCATCCAGGCCCGGAGGGTGTACACCTGCCATTCGGCGAGCCGGGACAGATGATGTCCCAGGGCGCGGGCCATCATCGTCTCGCTCGCCTCTGTGATGAGCCCTGCCTCGATGAGCCGCTCCCCCGCGCGCAGAGCGTCCACATCGGCGTCGGTGAACACCCTCGCGTCCTCGTCGACCAGCGGGAACCCGAGCGCGCGCCAGATCTGGGCGGTGCGCTCCGGCCTCACCCCGGACCGCTCGGCGACGTCCCGCCTCGTCCAGAGCCTGTCGCCGCCGAGCAGTACCTCCTCGATGGACCCTCGTGATTCATCGCTGCCGGACGGGGCCGTTGACTCCTCCGCCGGCTCCGCGGCGCTCATGTGGTGTGCACGATCAGCACATCGAGGCCTGCCTTTCTCGCGATGTCCGCAGGAACGGAGCCGAGTATGCGCCCGGTGAGCGAGCGCAGTCCCCGGTTTCCGACGACCAGGAGATCAGCCGTGCACTCGCGGGCGACGCGTACGAGTGCGGCCACCGGTTCGTCCTGCACCGCGACCGACCTCACGTTCACCGCGCCCTGCGAGCGGGCGCGGTCCCTGGCTGTACGCAGGGTTTCCTCGGCGGGTGCCGAGCCCACCACCTGATATGCCTCGGCGCCCAGTTGGTCCTGCGCCAGGGCGAGTTCCGGTCCGCGCATCGGCAGGTACGCACAGGCGATCACGAGTTCGGCCCCGCATACGGCGGCCAGGCGGGCCGCCCCCTCGACGGCAGCGAACGACGACTCCGAGCCGTCGGTGCCGACCATGACAATCCGGTAGACCATCAGAGCAACCCCCTTACCAGACAGTAAACTTACTCTGGAGTAAGATAGAGTCGGCCGGCCCTTCGGGCAAGGGTGCTGTCGGACACGCGAGACGGCGAGACCGCCGGCACAAAGGACGCCCCATGGGCAGCTCCTGCGTCGGGCGCCGCCCGGGCGCCCCTGACCACCATGCACCGCCGCCGCCCGCCCGCCGCCCCGCACGGTGACTGCCGTACGGTCCGTCGCCGACCTGCCCACCCCCGGTCCGGATGTCGCGCACGACCTTTGAATAGGCAGCTGCGCGCGCACTCGTGTCAGAACGGCGGGTCCTCCGCGCGGTCTTCTGCCCCGTTGATCGCCCACCAGAGGCGTGATCGACCATGCGAGCGTGAATTTCACGGGTAGAGTTGTCGTTCGCTTTCTCCAGGGACCTGTAGCCGCCCCAGGAAGTGAGGGTGACGGTCTCCTCCGGAAGCTTCCGGGCACCGGTGCAGCTGCGGACGTCAGCCGACATTCGCCCTTCGCGCGTCATGGCGAGCGAGCCAGAACCGCCAACTCGGCACGGGCTTAGGCTTCACGCAGAGCTCAGCAGCTGTCCTCCCTTTCGGGACGCCCCCGCTGAAGACCGACGCCCGACGCCCTCGCCGTCAGGGTGGGTCGACCACGGTGACCAGCACAGCCAACTCACACCCTGGACCGCCATCCTGTTGGTAGAGCACAACGGCGATCCACCGGTCCTCCTGGTGCCACAACTGGAGAAACTCGCAGCTCGCGACAGGGTCGGCCCAAGGCTCAGCCACCACCTCACCCGCCATCATCCGCTCCTGTGCGCTCCACAGGCTGACGAGCTGCGGTTCACCCCATCGGAGCGTGAGCAGCGTCAGCAGCGCGTCGTATTCCGCCAGGCACCGCGCCCGGCGCTCCAGGCGGTCCACCCTGTCGTCCCCCTCGCTGCCGTCCTCGCCGCCGAGGAGCGCCACGTGATACCCGGGTCCGCTGACTTCCGAGCCGGACGAAACGCGCTGCAAGGGGAAGTCTTTGGTGCGCAACCCGTCGATGAGGCGAAGGTGATGTGCGGTGGTCATACCATCAGTAAACCGGTCGGCACTGACACATGGCCCCGGAGAACCGCTCCTCACATGCTGCAGCAGGGACGCCGGCCGCGCGGCCGGCGGGCTCCAGAGTCGCACCCGCCCCGCCGCCGCCATTCAGGCGTCTCTCTTTCGCAGGCTCCACCAGCCTGCCACGAGTGCGACAACCGCCCACCCCGCCGTGACGGCCAGCCCCGTCCACGGCCCCAGGGTTCCCTCATGATGACTGCGGAGCACCAACTGCCCCGCCTGGTCCGGGAGATACTCAGCCGCGCTCCCCGCGATGTCTCCGACCACGAGGGAAACGATCAGTATGAAGGGAATGAGCAGGCTGAGTGCGGCAACCGCACTGCGCAGCACCGCAGTCAGCCCCGCTGCGAACAGAGCCATCAGAGCGAGGTACACGCCTCCACCGACGACAGCTCGCAGCGCACCTGGATCGCCTGGACGGATCGCGTACTCGCCCATGAACAGCTGCCCCACCAGAAACGCAGTGAAGCTGGTCAGGAGTCCTACACCCAAGGCCGGCCCACCGACCATCGCCATCTTCGCGACGTAGAAGAGGCCGCGACTGGGGACGGCCGTGAGCGATATCCGAAGGGCCCCGTTCAGGAACTCGGACGACAAGGCGCTCGCACCGAAGCCGATGGCCGCGATCTGGCCGAAGTTCAGCGCGTAGAAGGCGGAGAAGAGGAGGTCGCTGCCCGGGTCGTCCGCCTCCGCCTGCCCGACGGTCACGGAGGCGAGAACAGTGACGGAGATCGTCGCCACGAAGACCGCGATGAGGGAACCGGCGACGGACCGCACAGATTTGATCTTGATCCACTCGGAATGCAGCACAGCGATCATCGACATGGTCATGCTGCTCAGAGCTCCCGGCCGACGATGGGAGACATGGAAGCGGCGTATTCCGTCTCGGTCGCCGTGAGATCGAGATATGCCTCTTCCAGCGTGGGCCGGTCATCGACGAGTTCGATGAGCGGGATTCCCTCGACGGCGACCAGGGATCCGATCTCCTGCGCCGTTGCTCCGTCGACCGCCCAGCGCCCATGGTCGCTCCGCACCGGGTGATACCCCTTGCGGATCAGCACATCACGCAGTCGCGTGGATTCCGTCGTTCGGAGCCGAACCCCGGGACGGCCCCGGGAAGCAAGAAACTCCTGTATCGGCATGTCGACAAGGATCCTTCCCCTGCCAAGGACCACCAGGTGGTCCGCGAACAGAGAGGTCTCGGTCATGAGGTGGCTGGAGACCAGGACCGTACGGCCTTCGTCGGCCAGCTTCCGCATCAGCTCCCGGATCCAGACGATGCCTTCCGGATCAAGCCCGTTCGACGGCTCATCCAGCATCACCACCTCCGGATCGCCCAGCAACGCCGCGGCGATGCCGAGCCGTTGCCGCATTCCGAGCGAGAACGTCTTGATCCGCCGCCCTCCGACCGAGTCCAGGCCGGCTTCGGCCAGCATCTCTTCGACCCTGTTGACGGCTATGCCGTTGCTGGTGGCGAGCGCGAGCAAGTGATTGCGGGCGGTGCGCGAGCCATGGGCCGCCTGAGCATCGAGCATCGCGCCGACCTGGTGCAGTGGATTGCCCAATGAGGCGTAGGGCCGCCCGCCGATCGTGGCGGACCCGCCTGTGGCCCGGCCCAGACCGAGGATCAGGCGCATGGTGGTGGACTTGCCCGAGCCGTTGGGCCCGAGGAAGCCTGTCACCCGCCCCGGTCTCACGCTGAACGTGAGGTGGTCGACGGCGCGGACGGTCCCGTAGTCCTTGGTGAGCTCGTGAACGTCGATGCTGATCATGACCTCAGCCTGGCCCCCGGCCCGGGACCGCGGCCTCCCCCGCGCGGGTGGTTCGCCTCCCTCTCGCGGGGGAGTCGGCCCCCGGCCTGCCCTGGCACGATGGCAGCATGCGCCGCCTCTTCTCCATGCTGGTCAGACCGGCAACGTTCAGTCGCTGGCTGCACCTGCTCATTCCCGCCGCCGTAGGCAGCGTGTGGTTGTTCATTTCTCCCACCAAGCCTTGGATGCCCTTCATCTTCGCGATACCGGTCGGGCTGTTGCCGGCCATGCGTCTGGCCGAAGGGGTCCAGGCACAGTTGCTCCTCACACCCGAGCAGCGGGGCCGCTCCGACGCCCTGATCTCCGCCGGTCCTGCCACGACTTGGGCAGCCCGCTGGCGCACGGTTGCCTGGCTGGAGCTGCGGCTCGCACTCGCAACGGTGACGTGCTTCGCGACGGTCTGGCTGCCGGCGACGGCGGTCGATCTCGTGCGAGGTTCGTTCGGCACGGCTCCGAGCGACGTATGGCTGGCCGGCGGGATCCGGCCCGGCTGGTGGTGCGCGCTGCTCGCACCCCTGCCGGTTCTGATACTTCTCGCGCTGGTGGTCCTGTGCGGGGAAGCGGCCACGGCAGCGGCTCGGGTGTTCCTGGGACCGTCACCGGCCGAGCGGATGACCGCCTTGGAGAAGCGCACCGAGCAGCTGCTGGAACGCAACCGGATAGCGCGCGAGCTGCATGACTCGATCGGACACGCCCTGACGGTCGCGGTGGTGCAGGCAGGGGCTGCCAGGACAGCGGGCAACCCGGATTTCACCGCGCGGGCACTCGCCGCCATCGAAGAGACGGGACGTAACGCACTGGACGATCTGGAACGCGTGCTCGGAGTGCTGCGCGAGACCGACGTCCCCGTGAGCGGGCGCCCGACCCTGGCAGAAGCCGACCGGCTGCTCGAATCGGCCCGCGGCTCCGGGGCGAAGGTCGACGTCGAAACGGACGGCCCGCTTGATCTGGTCCCTGGCCCTGTGTCCCGCGAGGGCTACCGCATTCTGCAGGAGTCGCTCACGAATGTGCTGCGTCACGCAGGTGCCGTCCCCGTAAGGGTGAGAATCCTCGTGGCGAGAGAGTGGCTGGAGCTGGAGGTGGCCAACCCCCTACCCGGAACACCGCGCGGCTCCGGCGGTGGCAGCGGGCTCAGAGGTATTCGGGAGCGGGCCGCACTCTTGGGCGGCAAGGCCAGAACCGGTCCGCACGAGGGAGAATGGAGGGTGCACGCGACGCTGCCGCTGGACCGCATACGCTGACCGGATGCCCGTTACCGTTCTTCTCGTCGATGACGAACCCCTGGTGCGTGCGGGGCTCCGCGCGGTTCTGGAAGCGCAAGCCGATATCGAGGTGGTGGGTGAAGCGGCGGACGGTGCCGCGGTGATCCCGATGGTGCGTCAACTGCGTCCGGACGTCGTCGCGATGGATGTGCGGATGCCGTTGATGGACGGGATCGAGGCAACGCGCGCGGTGCTGCGCACCGTGAGCGATCCGCCGAAGATCCTCGTGGTGACCACGTTCGAGAACGACGAGTACGTGTACGAGGCTCTGCGCGCAGGGGCAGACGGATTCCTGCTCAAGCGTGCCCGGCCGACCGAGATCGTGCATGCGGTGAGGCTGGTCGCGGAGGGCGAGTCACTCCTGTTCCCCGCAGCCGTCCGGCAGCTGGCCGCGGAGTACGGCACGAGCGAGGCGCGTGCATCCATGGAGCGCGCGGCACTCACGGACCGCGAAGCGGCAGTACTCCGGCTCATGGCTCGAGGACTGTCCAACGCGGAGATCGCTGCCGATCTCATCGTGGGTGTCGAGACCGTCAAGACACATGTCAGCTCTGTGCTCGCCAAATTGGGGGCAAGGGATCGCACGCAAGCGGTGATCGCCGCCTACGAGTCCGGATTCGTTGCTCCGCACTGAGGACGCCCCCCTCCGGCTGTCGGCCTCCCTCCAGACAACAACCACCCCGGGACCCGGTGCGGCACTGGGCTCCGGACCGCCCCGGGACCTGGTGCGGCGCTGGGCTCCGGACCGCCGCCCGGTACCCGGTCCGGCACTGGGTTCCACGCGGATCGGAATCGAGATCCGCACCGCGTCCGAAATGGGTTCCCCACCGTCCGAGAACGGGTGCCGTGCTCCCCGTAATCGGGTTCCGCGCCCCCGGAAACGCGTTTCGCACGGTCTCTCCGTTTGCGTTCCGGGCAGTCGCCGCAGGGGTTCCGGTTACCTCTCCCCGGGTGCTGGTCGCCGTGATGGGGGTCAGCGAGTACGATCCGGCAGACACGCGCACGACCTGGGAGGACACACGGTGGGACGGCTGACCGGTGGGGACCCGTCTCTGCTGCGGAGGATCAACTCCGCAGTGGTTCTGCACGCGCTGCGAGGGGCGGATTCGCCCACACTCACGGACCTCACCCGGATCACCGGGCTGTCGCGTCCCACGGTCGAAGGCGTCGTGGAAGGGCTCTTCGGGGCGGGCCTGGTGGTGGAGGCGCTGCCCGGCGAGAGCGAGGCAAGGCGTCAGGGCCGCCCAGCCAGGCGGTTCCGGTTCCGGGCCGAGGCCGGCTACCTGCTGGGAGTGGAAATCGGCTCGCACCGCGTCTCCGCCCTGCTGTCCGGTCTGGACGGCCGTATCGTCGGCGCGGGCTCACGCGATGTGTCCGAGAGCTTGAGCGCCGACGACCGGATCGACCAGGTCCGAGGCGTGATCGCCGACCTGCTGAAGCGCACGGGCGTGGCACGGAGCAGCCTGCGCGCGGTCGGAGTAGGCAGCCCGGGCATCGTGGAGGCCGACGGCACCGTGCGGTTGGGTACGGCACTGCCGGACTGGACGGGGCTCGCGCTCGGCGAGAGACTGCGTCGTTCCTTCCGGTGCCCCGTCCTGGTGGAGAACGACGCCAACGCCGCGGCGGTGGCAGAGCACTGGAAGGGTGCGGCGACCGAGTCCGACGACATCGTCTTCGTTCTGGCGGGCTTGAGCCCGGGAGCGGGTTCGCTCATCGGCGGGCGGTTGCACCGCGGCTTCGGCGGTGCGGCCGGGGAGATCGGTGCACTGCATCTGCTGGGCCGGGATGTCACACCGGAACACCTGCTCTCGACCACCGACACGCCTCTGGACCCTTTGGACGAGCACGCCGTCGCCGTTGTCTTCGCGAAGGCCAAGGACGGTGATGCCGGTGCGCAGGCCGCGGTGGCGCGGTTCATACAGCGATTGGTGCATGATGTCGCCGCTCTGGTCCTGGCGCTCGACCCGGAGCTCGTCGTGATCGGCGGATGGGCCGCAGGCCTCGATGGTGTCCTCGATCCACTCCGTGACGAGCTCGCCCGCTACTGTCTGCGCCCGCCACGGGTCACCCTCTCTCTCCTCGGGGAGGCCGCCGTCGCCACAGGGGCACTGCGGCTGGCACTCGACCACGTCGAGGAACAGCTCTTCGCCGTAGAGGGAACGATGACGGCCCGCCGCTGAAGGCGACGGGCCGAACGGAGGAGCGGGGCGCGGCAGGCGCGGACCACTGCGTCAGCGGCCCGCACCGGTGGACAAGTAAGCAACGGGAACCTCGGACCGGTTCCGAAGCGGCCGCGCGGCAGCCGCGCGCCCGGCACCGTCAGGAGGCCTTGCGCTCCTGCTCGTCGTGGCTGATCTCCAGCGCTCCGGAGTCTCCGAAGGTGAGCCGGCAGGTATCGGCACGGTAGGTGGCGACGGAGACAGCCGCTGTTCCGGCGGCCGTGAAGTACCGGGTCGTGACGACGAGGACCGGGGCTCCGGGGAGCCGGTCGAGCTCCTTCGCGTCGTCCGCACGGGCCGACCCGAGCTCGACGGAGCGGTCCTGGCCGTCGAGGCCGACACGGTGGAGTTCCCTCAGCACGCTCCTGGCGCGGGCGGGCCCGGACGGCACTTCGATGGCGGAGAGTTCAGGCACCGAGGACGTCGGTACGTACAGGAGTTCCGCTGCCACGGCCTGCCCCTGGGCGACACGGATGCGGCGCACCACGTGCACCGCCTCACCGGCGTCCGTCTCGAGCAGGCCGGCCACCGCGGCGGGAGCAGGGGCGGTCGTGCACTCGACGGGCTGCCATGCCTCGCGCGTGTCATCGCCCGCCCAGCCGTGCTGAGCGGTGGCGACGGCCACTCCGACCCGAGGCGGAGCGACGGTCGTGCCGACACCACGGCGTCGCTGCAGGCGTCCTTCGAGTTCGAGCTGCTCCAGCGCTTGGCGGAGTGTCGCCCTGGCGACGCCGAAGCGCGCCGCGAGATCACGCTCGTTGGGCAGGACCTCCCCCACCGCGAAGTCCGAGTCGAGCGCCTCACTGAGCACGGTCTTGAGGTGCCAGTACTTCGGCTCCTGCACCGATTCCAGCTGCGTGGTCCCCACCCTGTCCTCCGCATCCGCCCGGTGGCAATTTCCGCGACGTTATTTATTAAAGGTTCCTGCCTTATCGTTCAGACCTTAGGACGGCGAACCACCTTGGTCAAGACCAATCCTCGTCCCGTGACACAGCGGAACAGCCCACTGGCGCAGAGCGTTCACGGGGCGTTCGCGCGGCCGTGAACCCAGGCAACACGCAGGCCCCACGGCCGACACCTTCCGTGGGGGGTTTCACGCGAAGCGCGGAGGCACGCGCGAGGACGCGTCACGCGGGAGGACGCGTCACGCGGGAGGACGCGTGGGGCGACCGCCCTGAGCGGCCTCCCGCCGCCCGCACCAGGCCACGCTCACCCCGGCGAGCTTCTCCGGGTTACGGATGACGTAGACGCATCGGATGAATCCGCCTTCGGCCTCCACCTGGAAGACCGTGTCCACCACCCCGTCCAGGCTGTACACGAGAGCCGGACCACCGTTGAGCTCCACGGCCCTCACCTCGGTCGCGGGGGGCAGCTCGCTCGCGACGGCGAAGAGGAAGCGGCCGACCTTGTCCGCGGTCTCGATGACGCGCCGCGCCGCCTTCGCCTTGCCTCCGCCGTCGCTGACAAGGCGCACATCAGGAGCCAGCACGGCGAGCATCTGCTGCAGGTCTCCGCCCGAAGCTGCTGCGAGGAAACGCTCGGTGAGTTCGCGCCGCACGGCAGGATCCACGTCGTAGCGTGGTTTGCGCTCCTCCACATGCCGCTTGGCGCGGCCGGCGAGCTGCCGTACCGCCGCCTCGGACCGGTCGAGGGCGGCGCCGATCTCCGCGTACGGGAAGCCGAACGCCTCCCGCAGGACGAACACCGCACGCTCCAGAGGGGACAGGGTCTCGAGGACGACCAGCACGGCGAGGGACACGGAGTCGGCGAGCACCGCCCGCTCCGCGGAATCGGGGACAGCCGGGCCGAAATCCGTGACCACGGGTTCGGGCAGCCAGGGTCCGATGTACGCCTCCCGCCTGGTCTGCAGGTGGCGCAGCCGGTCGATGGCCAGACGTGTGGTGATCCGTACGAGGAAGGCTCGCGGCTGCCTCACATCGTCTCGCTCGGCCGACGACCAGCGCAGCCATGCCTCCTGCACCACGTCCTCCACATCGGCGACGCGGCCGAGCATGCGGTAGGCGACCCCGGCGAGGAGGGGGCGGTGCTCTTCGAAGAGGTCGGTCACGGTGTCAGCGGTCACCCTGCCATCCCAGCCGAGGCGCCGGAGGGTGTCCAGCGGGAATCACCCTCGCCCCTTGAACTGCGGGCTACCGGGCGGTAATTATTACTGACACGGAGTCTCCCAAGCCCGACCAGCCCGGCAGTTTCATACCGAGGAGCGGCATGGCCAACACAGTCTCGTTCGCGGCCGGCTCCCCCGTCGGCCGCCGTGAGATCAGCGTGTCGTACGACCGCGTGGGTTCCGGTGAACCCCTGGTGCTGCTGCACGGAATCGGCCATCACCGCCAGGCGTGGGACCCGGTACTGCGCATACTGGCGGCCGAACGCGACGTCATAGCCGTCGACCTGCCCGGATTCGGTGCCTCTCCTGCCCTGCCGGACGGACTCGCCTACGACCTGCGGACCATGGTCCCGGTGCTCGGCTCGTTCTTCGACGCCCTCGGCCTGGTACGGCCGCATGTCGCCGGGAACTCGCTCGGGGGCCTGCTGGCACTGGAACTGGGGCGCGAGAGGCTGGTGCGTTCGGTGACGGCGCTGTCCCCCGCCGGGTTCTGGACGCGGAGCGAGCGCCGCTACGCCTTCGGCATGCTCCGGTCGATGCGCGGCGCGGCCCTCTCGATGCCGATGCCGGTGATCGAACGCCTGTCGAGGAGCTCGCCCGGCCGCACCGCGCTCACGAGCACCATCTACGCGCGCCCCGGACGCCGTTCACCCACTGCGGTCGTGTCGGAGACCGTCGCCCTGCGCGAGGCCACCGGATTCCGCCAGACGCTCGAGGCCGGGCTGACCGTGGCGTTCACCGATGACGTGCCGGACATCCCCGTCTGCATCGCCTGGGGGAGCCAGGACCGTCTGCTTCTGCGTCGGCAGGGCGTCAGGGCCAAACGCGTGATCCCCGGTGCACGCCTCGTCCGCCTTCCGCACTGCGGCCACGTCCCGATGAACGACGACCCTGCCGCCGTGGCGCGGGTCATCCTCGACACGAGTCGCTGACGCATCGCCCGCACGCCGCCCCAGGACACCCGAGCCCAGCACGACTCCCAGCCCCACCAGCAGGCTTCCGACGCCCTGGCCCGCACCGTACGTCCCCGTTCCGACCAGTGGTGCGGTCAGCGCGGCCGACACGGGGATCAGCCCGGAGAAGAGCGTGGCGCGCTCGGCGCCGATACGCCGCATACCGCTGTACCAGCACACGAAGCCGACGACGGTGACCACCACCGCCTGCCAGGTCAGCGCGAGCGCCTCCGCCGGAGTGGGCACCCGCAGAAAGCCTCCCCCGTCGAGCAGGACGCCGAGCAGCACCGACTCCGCGGCCGCGACGGCACACACGAACGCCGACAGCAGCTTCGGTCCCAGAGGACGCAGCAGCGGCACGGCCAGGACCGCGAAGCCGACCTCTCCGCCCAGCGCTCCGACCGAGTAGAGGACGCCCGCCAGATCGGTCCGGCCCCAGCCCTGGACGGTGAACGCCCCGACGGCCACGAGACCCGCCGCGTACATGACCGCTCGGGCCGGGCGGCGCCCTTCCAGGGCAGGGACGAGGACGCCGACGACGATGGGCGCGCACCCGACGAGCACACCCGGGACGGCGGGTTCCGCCGTACGCTCCGCCGCGAGGACCGCGCAGTTGAAGCCGACCATACCGACGGCGGCCAGGACCCCCAGACGGCCCCACTGCCGCCGGGTGAGCATCGCCGCTGTGGCAACGGGCCCCTGGCCGCCGCCCATACGCAGAAGAGGCAGGAGCAGCAGGGCGGCAAGACCGTACCGCAGCGCCTGACCGCCTGCGTACGGGTAGTCGCCGAGGACACTGTTCGCTGTGAAGGAGGCACCGACCAGAGTGCAGGCTAAGGCCGCGAGCAGGGCCCCGCGCAAGGAGGTTGCGTTCATGAGGGCGACGCTAGATTCCACCGCGGTCCGGTTTAAGGTCCACTTCCATGACCTCTTCGGGGACCAATCCGGCGGACACCGATCCAGGCAGGCCCAATCCGGGGGACACCGATCCAGGCAGGCCCGATCCGGGGGGCACCGATCCAGGCAGGCCCGATCCGGGGGACACCGGGCCAGCGACCGGCCCTGTCCCCGAGGAAGGCCGTCCAGGTGCGTCCGCCGCCTGGGAACTCCTGCTCCCGGCCGCTTCCGCCCCGGCACGCCGGCGAGGGCGCGCGCTGCAGTCGGCCCTGCGCGACGCCGTGCGTTCGGGCCGTCTGCCGGCGGGGACCCGTCTCCCGGCCAGCCGTGAACTCGCCTCCGACCTCGGGGTGTCGCGCGGCCTGGTGACGGAGGCGTACGAGCAGCTCACCGCAGAGAGCTACCTCCGGTCCGGCCGGGGCGCGGGAACCTGGGTGAGCGGGACCGTGCGGCCCGCCGCCAGGACCGCGCGGGATCTGTCACCGCGGGCGTCCGGCTTCCAGGTGGACTTCCGGCCGGGCACGCCGGATCTCGCGCTCTTCCCACGGAGCGCGTGGGCTGCGGCTCACCGCACGGTCCTGGACCGTCTGCCGCACAGCGCCCTCGGCTATCCGGACCCGCGTGGCCTGCCCGAGCTGCGCATGGCGCTGGCGTCCCTGCTCGCCAGGCGGCGCGGCGTGGTGGCCGATCCGGAGCGGGTGGTCGTGTGTTCCGGTGTGGCCCAGGCGACGACCCTGCTCGGGTTCGTCCTGCGCGGGCGTGGTGAGACGACCGTCGGTGCCGAGGATCCCGGAAGCCCCGAGCACGCCTCGCTGTTCGCCTCCACCGGCCTGACGACGCTCCCCCTGCCGCTCGACGACGAGGGCCTGGCCCTGGAGCCGCTCCTTCGCTCCGGGGTGCGCGCGGTGGTCACGACCCCGGCTCATCAGTTCCCCACCGGCATCGCCTACTCCGCCGATCGGCGCGGGGCCCTGCTCGACTGGGCCCGCAGCACCTCCGGGGTGATCATGGAGGACGACTACGACGGCGACTTCCGCTACGACCGGGCGCCCGTCGGGGCTCTGCAAGGCCTGGACCCGGAACACGTCGTGTACACCGGATCGGTCAGCAAGTCCCTGGCGCCCGGTCTGCGGCTCGGCTGGCTGATCGCCCCGGCGTCGATGACCGACGAGATCGTCGCCCGTAAGAGGACGATGGACCTCGGGAACCCGTCGGTCGACCAGGCCGTACTGGCGGACTTCGTCAGCGGCGGCGGCTACGACCGGCAGCTGCGCCGCTGTCAGCGCGCGTACCGGGAGCGCCGGGACGCCCTGACGGGAGCACTGGCCGCGTACTTCCCCGGGACGCAGGTCAGTGGCATCTCCGCGGGCCTGCACATCATCGCCCGTCTGCCCGAACCGTGCGGCTCCCAGGGCGACTTCCTGCGGCGGGCGGCCGCCGCAGGCATCGCACTGCGTCCACTGAGCGACTGCACGGCGGACGACGCGGACGCCGTGGACGACGGCACGGTCCGCCTGGTGCTCGGCTACGCGCATCTGGCGCCCGCCGCCCTCCAGAACGGGGTCCGCCTCCTGGCCGAAGCCGTCCGGAGGGGCCGGACCGCCGGGGCGTAGGAGCGGACCGACCCGGTTGTTCATCTGCGGTTGGGGTGCCCGCCGCCGCCGGGGACTAGGTATGGGTCCGCAACCAGCCCGTACGTAGACGCTGTTCCGGCAGCCCGGCTCGCCCTGGAGGCGCATCGATGTCCAGCCGTCCCCTCATCCCGGCCCCGGGCCGCCGTTCCGTCCTGCGCGGCTCTCTCCTCGCCTCGGCCGCCGTCGCCGTGCCCGCGGCGTTCACCACGGCGCCGGCCTTCGCCCTGTCGGGCCGGCCGAGCGCGCCGTGGGGTGTCCAGGTGGGCGATGTGACGGCGTCGTCCGCCCTGGTGTGGGTGCGCTCCGACCGTCCGGCCCGGATGACGGTCGAGACGTCCGCGACCGAGTCCTTCCGCCGCGCCCGGACCTGGAACGGCCCGCTGGTGGGGTCCGGTACGGACTTCACCGGGACGACCGCGCTGCACGGGCTGCCGGCCGGGGAGCAGGTGCACTACCGCGTCACCCTCGCCGACCCGCACAACCCCCGCCGCACCGGAAGGCCTGTGTACGGAACCTTCCGCACAGCCCCCGCCGGCCGCCGGGACGGGGTGCGGTTCCTGTGGTCGGGCGACATCGCGGGGCAGGGCTGGGGCATCAACCCCGACATCGGCGGCTACCGGGTGTACGACGAGATGCGACGTCTGGATCCGGACTTCTTCCTGTGCAGTGGCGACAACATCTACGCGGACGGAGTGCTCGAACCCAGTGTGACGCTGCCCGACGGCCGGATCTGGCGCAACATCACGACCCCGGAGAAGTCGAAGGTCGCCGAAACCCTGGACGAGTACCGCGGGAACTTCCGGTACAACCTGCTCGACGACAATCTGCGAGCGTTCAACGCACAGGTACCCTCCGTCATCCAGTGGGACGACCACGAGGTGCGCAACAACTGGTACCCGGGGCAGATCCTCGACGACGTGCGCTACACCGAGAAGAACGTGGACCTCCTCGCCGCCCGCTCGATGCGTGCCTTCCGCGAGTACTTCCCCGTACCCACCCTGCAGGCGTCACCGGACGAACGGCGCATGCACCGCGTCGTGCGGCACGGACCTCTGCTCGATGTGTTCGTGCTGGACATGCGGTCGTTCCGCAACGCCAACTCCCCCGGGCGGCAGCCCGACGACACCACGGGGATCCTCGGCGCCGGGCAGCTGAGCTGGCTCAAGCGCGAACTGACGCGATCGCGGGCGGTGTGGAAGGTGATCGCCGCCGACATGCCACTCGGGCTGGTGGTCCCGGACGGAGCCACGGACTTCGAGGCGGTCGCGCAGGGCGACCCCGGCGCGCCGCTGGGCCGGGAGCTGCAGATCGCCGAACTGCTGCGCCACATCAAGCACCGGCGCATCACCGGAACCGTCTGGCTGACGGCCGATGTGCACTACACCTCGGCTCAGCACTACTCCCCCGAGCGTGCCGCGTTCAAGGACTTCGCGCCGTTCTGGGAGTTCGTCTCCGGACCGCTGGCGGCAGGCGGTTTCCCCGCCAACGCGCTGGACGGAACGTTCGGCCCGGAGCGGGTCTTCGTGCGGGCGCCCGACCGGGCGAACGTGTCCCCCATGGAGTCGCCGCAGTTCTTCGGCGAGGTGGACATCGACGGCGGGAGCGGGGAGCTGACCGTGCGGCTTCGGGCACAGGGCGGCACCGTCCTGTTCAGCAAGGTCCTGCAGCCGGGACGGACCGGGCAGTGAGTCCACGCGATCCCCGGGCACCCTGGGCTGTGAGCGGGCCCGTCCCCCGCCAGGACACGGAAAAGGTGCTGAAGGCGACCAGATCCACACGTAACCCATCAGTCACAATCCGTTCGTGATCAGGCAACACCGTTCGGTCACAGTTGAGGACATGACTGATGTGACATCCGCGAAGAGTGCCCGCCGTCCGCACCACTGGCGGCGGGACCTGATCGAGCTGGCGGCCCTCTTCACCGCGGTCGCCGTGGCCGACGCGATCGCCAACCTGATCGGGCACCAGCCCGACGGTCCCTATCTGCTCATCGCCTCGGCCGTGGCCCTCGTCGCCACGGCCGCGTTCCACACCTGGTGGGCACGTCGCCACAGCCACGCGCCGCCCCCGGACACCGATACCGGCGGCGGCCAGGAACTCCCCGCCGCCGGGGAGCTGACCGAAACGGTGCTGTGGCGGATGCGGACGACCGTGCGGGACGCCCCCGGGACCCTGGCCGCTCTCTGCACCGCCCTGGCGACTCACCGCGTGGACATCCTCACCCTGCAGACCCACCCGCTGGCCGACGGCACCGTCGACGAGTTCCTGCTGCGCGCTCCCGCGGCGCTGCCGGCCCACCAGCTCACCCGGGAGATCTCCGACGCCGGCGGTTCCTCCACGTGGATCGAGCGCGCCGACGCGCACGACCTGGTGGACACGCCCACCCGGGTCCTCGGCCTCGCCACCCGCACCGCGCTGGACGCCGCCGAACTCCCGCTGGCACTGCGGCAGCTCCTGGGCCGGTGCACCATCCACTCACTGCCCGCCCTGTCGATCACCGGTCGCCCCACCGGGGAGAGCGCTCCGGTGGAAGGCGTCCTCGAGGACACCGTGATGAGGCTGCGCGACCCGTCGGGCGGGGTCATCAGCGTCGAGCGCCCCTACCTCCCCTTCACCCCGACCGAGTTCGCCCGCGCACGGGCCCTGGTCGAGCTCGACGCGCGGCTCGGTCCGCGCGTGCCCCGCAGCGAGGACGTCCTGACCCTCCCCGAGGGCAACGAGATCACCGTGCGCCGCGCGGACCAGGGCGACCTCGACGCCGCCCTCGCCATGCACGGCCGCTGCTCCGAGGGCACGCTCGGCCTGCGCTACCACGGTCCGGTCCGGGACGCCGACCGGTATCTGGACCACCTGCTGAGCCCGCGCTTCGGCCGCACGCTCGCCGTGCAGACGGCCTCCGGCCGGCTGGTGGCGCTCGGTCACCTGCTCTGGGACGGGGACGAGACCGAGGTCGCGCTCCTCGTCGAGGACGACTGGCAGCGCCGCGGCATCGGCTCCGAGCTGCTCAGCCGACTGGTGGCCCTGGCCGTCGAGGCGGGGTGCGAGAGCGTGTACGCGGTGACCCAGGCCCACAACACGGGGATGGTGGCCGCCATGCGGGCGCTCTCGCTGCCTCTCGACTACCAGATAGAGGAGGGGACGCTGGTGATCACGGCCCGACTGGCCGAGGTTCCTGCCCAGCAGCTCGAACGGCCGGCGACGGGACCGGCGACACGGCCGGGGACGCCGTCGACGCCCCGGACCGATTCGGCGGAGCGGCACTTCGGTCGCTGAGCGCCTGACAGAGATCGGCCCAGAGGTCCTCGACGTCCTCGAGGCCGACCGACATGCGCAGCAGACGGTCGCCGACACCCGCGGCCCTCCGGTCTCCCTCACCCACGATGCGGTGGCTGATGGAGGCCGGATGCTGGATGAGGGTGTCCACACTGCCGAGGCTCACAGCGGGCGTGATCAGCCGGACCCCCGCGATGATCCGGTGAGGATCCCCGAACACCTCGAAGGACACCATCGCACCGCCGATCTCCGGGTAGTGCACCCGCGCGACGCGGGGGTCGGCCGAGAGCCTGCGGGCCAGTTCCGCCGCTGCGGCGGACGCCGCCCGGATCCGGACCGGCAGGGTGGACAGCCCGCGCAGCAGCAGATAGCCGGCCATCGGGTGCAGCACCCCGCCGGTGGCGAAGCGCACCTGCCGCAGGGTCGCGGCGAACTCCTCGTCGCAGGCGACGACGCCGCCCATCACATCACCGTGACCGCCCAGGTACTTGGTGGCGCTGTGCAGCACTATCCGGGCGCCGTGCTCGAGAGGCCGCTGCAGCACGGGGGTGGCGAAGGTGTTGTCGACGAGGAGCGGCACCGAGCCGCAGGAGTGCGCCACGGCCCGGATGTCGAGCTCGGCCAGCGTCGGGTTGGCGGGCGTCTCGACCATCACCAGACCGGTGTCCGGACGGATCGCGTCGGCGACGCCCGCGGGATCCGTCCAGGTCACCTCGGTGCCCAGCAGGCCGGCACCCAGCAGGTGGTCGCTGCAGCCGTAGAGCGGGCGCACGGCGACCACATGCCGCAGCCCCAGGCTCGCACGGGCCAGCAGGACCGCGGTGAGCGCCGCCATTCCGCTGGCGAAGGCGACCGCGCCGGAGGCGCCCTCCAGCCGGGCGAGCGCCGTTTCGAAGCGGCCTGTCGTCGGATTGTCCAGCCGTGCGTACACGGGCGGCCCGTCGGGCCTGGCCCCGGTGGCGGCGAAGGCGTCGATGCGCGCGGCCTCACCCCGGGAGTCGTACGAGGGATAGGTGGTGGACAGGTCGATCGGCGCGGCGTGCAGACCGAGAGAGGCGAGATCGTCGCGTCCGGCGTGCACCGCTTCGGTGGAGAGGGCCCTGGACCGGAAGGAGGGCTGGGATGTCAGCGAGGAGGCTTCGGTGTCCATGTCACCAGACTGAACAGGAGCCGGATGAATGCGGCCTGTCGCCGTGCTACGTTCGCCCGATGGCTGAATCAGTCGTACTGGATCCGGTGGACCTGCACATTCTGCGTCTCCTGCAGAACGATGCGCGGACGACGTACCGGGAGCTCGCCGCCGAAGTCGGGGTGGCGCCGTCCACATGCCTGGACCGCGTGGCACGGCTGCGCCGCTCCGGCGTGATCCTCGGACACCGCCTGCGGCTCGACCCGGCACGGCTCGGCCGCGGCCTGGAGGCGCTGCTGCTGGTTCAGGTCCGGCCGCACCGCAGGGAGCTCATCGGTCCGTTCGTCGAACGCATCAGGGCGCTCCCCGAGTCCCGGGCGTTCTTCCATCTCACCGGGCCCGACGACTACCTGGTGCACGTCGCCGTCTCGGACCCGACGGATCTGCAGCGCCTGGTGCTCGACGAATTCACCTCACGCCGCGAGGTGGCGCGTGTGGAGACCCGGCTGATCTTCCAGCAGTGGGAGTGCGGCCCTCTGATGCCGCCCACGGCGGACGCGCGGAATCCGGCCGACTCCGCGGAGACGCGCCCCGGCTCCTGAGCACCGGGGGATCTTCCTGGCCGAAGTCCCTTCCCCCGTGACGGGAGGGCCCCCGCCGTACGAGGATGTCCGTATGTCAGACACATCGAGCAGCGCACTGCCGCGCCAGGTCGCCGACGCCTACGTCGACGCGTACATCGAACTCGACCCGATCACCGGTACCTATCTCGGTGTCGCGGAAAGCTCCCGCCGGCTGCCCGATTTCTCGCCCGCCGGTCAGGCCGCCATGGCCGGACTCATCCGCAGCACCCTGGCGGAACTCGACGCCGCGGAGCGGGTCCCGGGAGCTGAGGCCGACGAGGAACGGCGTTGCGCCCGCCTGCTGCGCGAGCGCCTCACAGCCGAACTCGCCGTCCATGACGCCGAGGAGGGGCTGCGGGCCGTCTCCAACATCCACTCTCCGGCACACAGTCTCCGTGACGTGTTCTCGGCGATGCCGACGGCGACCGACGAGGACTGGACGGCGGTCGTGGACCGTCTGCGTGCGGTTCCCGCGGCACTCGAGGGGTACCGGGCCTCGCTCGCGCTCGGCCTGGAGCGCAAGCTGTACGGCGGCCCGCGCCCGACAGCGACGTTCGTCGGCCAGCTGGAGACCTGGGCGGGAGAGAACGGCGGCACGGCGTTCTTCCAGGACTTCGTGACCGAGGGGCCGGAAGCCCTTCGCGTGGAGCTCGACCGAGCAGCCGGGCGGGCCACCGGCGCGCTGGTCGCGCTGCGGGACTGGATGAGGGACGTGTACGCCCCCGCGGTCGAGGGCGCCCCCGACACCGTCGGCCGGGAACGCTACGCCCGCTGGGCGCGCCAGTTCAACGGCACGGATCTGGACCTCGACGAGGCCTACGCCTACGGCTGGTCCGAATACCACCGGCTGCTGGCCGAGATGAGGACCGAGGCGGACAAGATCCTCCCGGGAGCCGGCCCTTGGGAGGCGCTCGCCCACCTCGACGTGCACGGCAGGCACATCGAGGGCGTGGACGAGGTCCGGGTCTGGCTGCAGGGCCTGATGGACGAGGCCATCGAGGCACTCGACGGCACCCACTTCGAACTCGCCGAGCGGGTACGGAAGGTCGAGTCCCGGATCGCTCCTGCCGGAGGTGCCGCAGCTCCGTACTACACGGGGCCCTCGGAGGACTTCTCACGACCGGGCCGCACCTGGCTCCCCACCATGGGCGAGACCCGCTTCCCCGTCTACGACCTGGTGTCCACCTGGTACCACGAGGGTGTGCCCGGCCACCACCTGCAGATTGCGCAGTGGACGCACGTCGCCGACAGCCTGTCGCGCTACCAGGCGTCGGTCGGCCAGGTCAGTGCCAACGCCGAGGGGTGGGCGCTGTACGCCGAGCGGCTCATGGACGAGTTGGGCTACCTGCCCGACGCGGAGCGCCGCCTGGGCTATCTGGACGCCCAGATGATGCGCGCCTGCCGGGTCATCGTCGACATCGGCATGCATCTGGAGCTGGAGATCCCCGCGGACTCACCGTTCCACCCGGGCGAGCGGTGGACTCCGGATCTGGCCGAGGAGTTCTTCGGCAGCCACAGCGGGCGGCCCGCCGACTTCGTGGAGAGCGAGCTGACCCGCTACCTGTCGATGCCGGGGCAGGCCATCGGCTACAAGCTGGGCGAGCGCGCCTGGCTGCTGGGACGGGAGAACGCCAGGAAGGCTCACGGCGACTCGTTCGACCTCAAGGCCTGGCACATGGCGGCCCTTTCACAGGGGTCGCTCGGACTGGACGACCTGGTCGACGAGTTGTCCAAGCTCTGAGGCCGGAGGGCGCCGGGGGCACGCACGCCCCCGGCCCGCCCCGCCCCTCACCCGCTGACGGCCCGAAGGACGGACACCGCATGACTCCGCCCGGCTTCCTGTTCTGCCGCGACCCGCTGCGGCGGGGCCACCCCGATCCCCGGTTCGCCCAGGAGGTGGCCGCCGCGCGGCGCGCCGGCGCGCGGATCGCCCTGCTGGACCACGACGCGCTGCTCGCCGGGGACACCCGGGCCGCGACGGGGAGGGTCGCCCGGGACTCGGGGGCGTACGGGTACCGAGGCTGGATGATTCCGCCGGGACGTTACGAAGAACTGGAGCGCACCCTCACGGGCCGTGGCTGCTCGCTGCTCACCGACGCCTCCGCGTACCGCACCGCCCATGAACTCCCGGGATGGTACGAGGCGTTCGCCGGCCTCACTCCGCGCAGCGTCTGGCGTGCGCTGTCCGCCGGAGAAGCCCTTCCGGGCCCTGCCGTCTGGTCCGGCCTCGCCGGGTCCCTCGCCCCGGGCCCCGGGATCGTCAAGGACTTCGTGAAGTCCCGTAAGCACGAGTGGCACGAGGCGTGCTTCGTGCCGGAGCTGGCGGACGTGGACCGGCTCACCGGCGTCGTGGGCCGGTTCGTCGAGCTGCAGGGCGACTTCCTGGCCGGCGGAGTGGTGCTGCGGGAGTACGAGCCGTTCGTGCCCGGCGGTGAGGCGCGGGTGTGGTGGGTGGACGGCGAGGCCGTGCGGGTGACGGCTCATCCGGACACGCCCGGCCGGGTGCCGGAGCCCGGACTCGGCGCCGTCGGCGAGGCCGTGCGCGCGCTCGGCTGCCGCTGGGTCACCACCGACCTGGCGCTTCGGAGGGACGGGGTGTGGCGCGTGGTGGAAGTCGGTGACGGCCAGGTCAGCGGCCTGCCGGCCGACGACGACGGCGAGTGGCTGTTCGCCGCGCTCCTCGCCTCCTGATCCCGTTTCACCGGGCTCATGAGCGGTCCGCCGGGGGTGCCCCGGACGCGGGCCCGGGGCCCGCTCCCTCAGCAGCCGCAGTCGCCGGCCTCCACGGGTGCCGTGAGCGGGTCGGCGGGGCGCCGCTCGGGCCCCTCCCAGGTCTCGAAGGTGAACCCCTCCCGCACCCAGTACTCGAATCCGCCGAGCATCTCCTTGACCTGATAGCCGAGTCCGGCGAGCGCCAGAGCGGCCCGGGTCGCTCCGTTGCAGCCCGGTCCCCAGCAGTAGGCGACCACGGGGACGGCCGGGTCCAGGAGGGCGGCCGCCTTCTCGCCGATCAGGTCGGTCGGCAGGTGCACCGCGCCGGGGACGTGCCCCTGGTCCCAGGACGCGCCGGACCGGGTGTCCAGCACGACGAATCCGGGGTCGCCGTCACCCTCCAGGGCACGTGCCACGTCCGATACGTCCGCGTGGAAGGCGAGTGAGGCACCGAAGTACGCGACGGCGGCTGCCGGGGAGGCGGGCGGTACCCGGAGGACGGGATGGCCGGTGATGCTGGTCGGTGAGGTCATGCCCGGAAATCTACGGCCGGTCCCCCACCGTCCGGAAGCGGTGATCCCCGGCACATCGCTTGATCGGCAGGGGCTTCCCCTGTTGTGTGGCCCCATGACCGAGTATTCCCCGGACGCCACGGACTGGCGCATCCTCGATGTCCTGCAGCGCGACGGACGCGCCACCTTCGCCGAGCTGGCACGCGCCGTGGCGATGTCCCCGAGCGCCGTCACCGAGCGGGTGCGCCGCCTCGAGGAGGTGGGGGTGATCAGCGGCTACACCGCGGTGGTGGACCCCGAGCGGCTGGGACTGCCGATCCTCGCCCTCGTACGGCTGCGCTATCCCAACGGCAACTACAAGCCGTTCCACGACCTCACGGA
This sequence comes from Streptomyces sp. NPDC102402, assembly GCF_044765765.1. Lineage (NCBI taxonomy): Bacteria > Bacillati > Actinomycetota > Actinomycetes > Kitasatosporales > Streptomycetaceae > Streptomyces > Streptomyces sp. NPDC102402. The sequence goes on along the minus strand of NZ_JBIWKR010000009.1, from coordinate 92,542 downwards.
CACGACGCCGGAGATCGTGGAGGCCCACCATGTGACCGGTGACGACTGCTTCGTACTGAAGGTGACCGCCAGGTCGATGCGCCACCTGGAGGAGGTCACGGGACGGATCGGCGCCCTCGGCTCCGTGACCACCAGCGTCGTCTACTCCTCGCCCCTCCCCCGCCGGGCGATCAGCCGCTGAGCATGCCGGCCGCCCGGTGGACCACGGCTGAGCCCTGCCGCTCCTTCACCACCTCGAGCTGGGCCGGGATGCGGCGGCGGAGGTCGGCCACGTGGCTGACGATGCCGACGCTGCGGTCGCGTTCGCGCAGGGAGTCGAGAACGTCGAGCACCTCGTCCAGCGTCTGGTCGTCCAGGCTGCCGAAGCCCTCGTCGATGAAGAGCGTGTCGAGGCGCACGCCGCCCGCCTCGTCCGTCACCACATCGGCGAGCCCGAGGGCCAGGGCGAGCGAGACGAAGAAGGTCTCTCCGCCGGACAGCGTGGCCGTGTCGCGCTCCCGGCCCGTCCACGAGTCGACGACGTGCAGGCCGAGTCCCGCCCTGCGGCCTCCGCTGCGCTCGTCGGAGTGGACCAGCGTGTAGCGGCCCGACGACATCAGCTGGAGGCGGGCCGTCGCCGCGGCGGCCACCTGTTCGAGGCGGGCGGCCAGGACGTACGCCTCCAGACGCATCTTGCGTTCGTTGTCCGCGGAGGTGCCCGCGGTCAGGCCGGCGAGGCGGGCCACCCTCTCGTACTCCTGACGCCGTGGCCCCAGGGCCCGCACCGCGTCCTCGACCCGGCGCGAGAGCCTGTCGAGCTCCGCCGCACGCTCCTGCGCGGCGGCGTGCACGGCGGCGCTGTCCCTCAGGCGCCTCGCGGACAGGTCGTACGCCGCCTGCGCCGCGTCCGGCGTCGCGGCCGGACGGCCCGCGGCGGTCCGGGCGTCCTCCTCGGCGAGCCGGTCGGCGACCGCCGCGGCCTCCGTCTGCCAGGCATCGATCCGGTGCTGGAGCTCCCGCTGCGCGGTGTCGCCGAGGAGCTTCGCGGCGGCCGCGCGCGGGGTGTCGAAGCCCGCCCGGAAAGCGGCGTCGGCGAGCCTCCCGTCGGCTTCCTTGAGCCGCTCCGCCGCCTCCTGCTCCGCGCGGAGCGCTTCGGCTGCGCCGGCGACCAGGCCTGCGCGGCGCTCGAGCAGTGCGGCGTGCTCCGCCACGGAGGCACAGGCGCCGCGGGCCGTGACCAGCTCGTCCTCCAGCGCCGCCTGTTCACGGTCGAGGGCTTCCCTCTGCGAGGTGCGGGCGGCCGCGCGCCGTTCGGCCCGCTGCCGGTCGTCGAGGCGGCCGAGGTGCTCGCGCTCGGCAGTGGCGAGGGCCTCCCTGGCCGCGTGCGTTCCCGCGGCCAGGCGGTGCGCGGTGGCGTGCTCCCTGGTGAGGTTCTCGACGGCCTCCCGCAGTGCGGCCACGGAGGTCAGGCCCCGGTCCGCCGGCTCGTCGGAACCGGCTCCGTCCTCCGGCGCCGCCGACTCCGCCCGCGCCGCCGCGAGGCGTTCCCGCAGGACTCCGAGTTCCCTCTCCGCCCCGGCACGTGCCCGGTCGGCCAGCTGGTGGGCGGTGAGCGCCTCCTCCTCGGTGGCCCGGTCCACATGACCGGCCTCCGCGCGGGCGGGCTCCGGGTGCTCGGCGGATCCGCACACCGTGCAGGCCGTGCCGTCGACCAGCTGACCGGCCAGCTCCGCCGCGATGCCACGCAGCCGCTGCTCCCGTAGCGCGAGCCACTTCTCGTGCGCGTGCACGGCGGTCTCACGCGCGGTGGTCAGGGCGACCGCGGCCGTTTCCTCATGTGCGGCGAGGGCGTCACGCCGGCGCGCCGCCTCCAGCCTCCCGCGTGCGGGGGCGAGCCGGCCGGCCAGTTGTTCCGCGCGGGTCGCCGCGTCCTGACCGGCCTCCACGTCTTCCCGGAGGCTGCGGTGGGTGGCGTCCCATCCGGCCAGCCACTCCGCGGCTTCCTGGATCAGTTCGTCGTCGGAACGGGACTGCCGTTCCAGACCGGCCAGTTCCGCGTCGATCTCCTTGCCGCGCCGTTCGGCCCGGCGCGCCGCGCCGAGTCCGCCCAACTGCGCGCGGAGGGCCCGTTCCTTCCCGGCCAGCTGCTCATGACCTGCTTCGGCCAGTTCCGGGGGCAGCCCTGCGCGGGACCGCTCACGTGCGCCTGCGGCCGTGCGGTGGGCCCGCTCCGCCGCTTCGCGCAGCTCGAGCGCCGGGGAGACCAGGTCCGCCTTGCGCGCGCGGGCCAGCTGCTCGTGGCACCGGTCGCGTTCCGCACGGCGGTCCTCCAGCCCCGCGGCACGGCGGCGGGTCTCCTCGTACCGCTGCTGGAGCCGGGCCAGTTCTCGCTCGGCCTCCAGCGCCCGGTGTGCGGCGGCGTGCCGCTCCTCCGCCCCGGCCAGGAGGCACCGGGCGATGTCGACCCGCTCACCGGCTCCGCCGCGCGCGACGGCGGCCCACTGCAGGACGCCCTCCGCGAGACCGGGTTCACCGGGCCGCTCGACGGGCAGCACCGCCTCGTCCGCCGCCGGGCCGGCCGCCTGCGCGATGCGCTGGGCGAGCGCGAGGATCTGCTCGTCACCGGCCCTGACCCGGGCCTCGGCCTCACGCCGCTGCTCGGCGAGCCGCTCCTCGACGGCGGCGAAACGACGGGTGTCGAAGAGCCGGCCGAGCAGCCTGCCCCGCGCCTCCGCGTCCGCGCGCAGGAACCGCGCGAAGTCGCCCTGCGGCAGCAGCACGACCTGGCAGAACTGCTCGCGGCTCATTCCGACGAGGCTGCCGATCTCCTCACCGATCTCCTGGTGGGAGCGGCTGAGCGCCTTCCAGCCGTGTCCGGGGTCGTATTCCCGCAGCCAGCTCTGCGCCTTCTCCGTCGTGAAGCCGCCGCCCCTCTTCTTGGGACGGGGCTGAGCGGGCCGCCGGGTCACTTCGAGCCGGCGCCCCCCGACCGTCAGCTCCAGGCGCACCTCGGTAGGCCGGTCCACCGGGGCGTGGTCGCTGCGCAGCGAGGTGCCCGGGCTCTGCCTGGCCCCGGGCACCGCGCCGTACAGGCCGTAGCAGACGGCGTCGAGGACGGAGGTCTTGCCCGCACCGGTCGGGCCGTGCAGCAGGAAGATCCCGGCGGAGGACAGGGCGTCGAAATCGACTTCCTGAGTGTCACCGAAAGGTCCGAACGCGGTCAGGGTGAGTCTGTGCAGCCTCAACGGGACACCTCGTCGATCACGTCGCCGACCCGTACGTCGTCGAAGGCGGCCCGCAGCACCGTCCGCTCCTGCGCGCTGGGACCGCTTCCGCCGCGTACATGGGCCACAAAGTCCTCCGCCACCTGCTGGTCGTCACGCCCCTTGAGCCGCTGGGCGTACGACGCGAGGGGGTCCTGGGGGGTGCGCTCGGGGTCGAAGACCAGGCTGAGGGTGTGCGGGAACCGGGCGAGCAGCCGGGCCATCGGTTCGTCCGGCCGCGCGGGGTCGGTGAGGCTGGCTTCCACCCACGATCCCGTGTGCCGTTCGAGGGCCGCGTCCTCGAGCAGGGCGCCGAGGCGTCCCCGGAGGCGTGCGAGCGGGCGCGGGACGGGGCAGTCGACGCGTTCGGCCCTCAGGTCTCCACCGGCACCGAGGTCGATCAGCCACATCGTCTTGCGGTGCGTGTGCTCCGAGAAGGAGTAGGCGAGCGGCGATCCCGAGTAGCGCACACGCTCCGTGATCCTCTGGCTTCCGTGCAGATGACCGAGGGCCACGTAGTCGACGCCGTCGAAGACGCCCGCGGGGACGGCCGCGACGCCGCCGACGGTGATGTCGCGTTCGCTGTCGCTGGGGTCTCCGCCCGCCACGAACGCGTGGGCGAGGACCACGGAGCGGGTGCCGTCCGGCCGCGAGGCCAGATCGGCCCGCACCCGGTGCATGGCTGCCGTCAGGACGGCTTCGTGCCCCGCCTTCGGCGCGCCCAGGCTGTCCCGGACGAGGGCGGGCTCCAGATAGGGCAGACCGTAGAACGCGACGTCCCCTTGCGTGTCGCGCAGCACGACCGGGGTGGCGCAGTCGGCCGGATCGGTACGGAGGTGGATCCCGGCCCGCGCCATCAGTCCGGCGCCGACACCGAGCCTGCGCGCGGAGTCGTGGTTCCCGGAGATCATGACGGTCGGGACACCTGCGTCGGCGAGCCGGTGGAGCGCGTCGTCGAACAGCTGGACGGCGGCAAGCGGCGGCACGGCCCGGTCGTAGACGTCGCCCGCCACGACGACCGCGTCGACCTCGTGCTCCCGCACCGTCTCCACCAGGTGGTCGAGGAAAGCGGCCTGGGCATCGAGCATCGGGACACGGTGGAACGACCGCCCCAGATGCCAGTCCGAGGTGTGCAGGATCCTCATGGCATCACTCCGACGGCTCCGACCCGCATGTTCCACTTCCTCCACCCCCCAGGACCCGGCCGGTCCTCCGCTCCGCCGCCTCCGACGTACGCGGCCGGCCCGACCACGCTAATGCCGCGCGGCCCCGGATCCCTCATCAGGCCCGACATCCCCGTAGGCCTCACCACCCAGCTCGAGCTTCGCGGAGCCGGCCGTGGCATCGGCCAGCCAGGCTCTGAACGCTTCGACATCGGCGTCCGCCAGCCCGATCGCGATGGTCACCGCCTCGGCGTAGGTCACGTCGTGGACGGCGGTACCGGTGGCACGCAGATCGTTCTCCAGCTTGCCCGCCCGCTGGTGGTCCACGGTGACGGTGGCGAGACGGAAGCGACGGCGAGTGGTCGTGCCCAGGGCGTCCAGCGCCTCCCCGACCGCTCCCCCGTAGGCCCGGATCAGTCCGCCCGCACCGAGCTTGACCCCGCCGAAGTAGCGGGTAACGACGGCGACGGCGTACCGCATCTCGCGGCGCATGAGCATCTGCAGCATGGGTACGCCGGCCGTACCGCCGGGCTCTCCGTCGTCACTCGCCTTCTGCACCGAGGCATCGGCGCCGATGACGTAGGCGAAGCAGTTGTGGTTGGCGGCGGGGTGCTCCTTGCGGACGCGCGCGACGAACTGCTGCGCCTCCGCCTCGGTGGCGGCGGGGGCGAGAGCGCAGAGGAAGCGTGAACGGCTGACCTCGGTCTCGTGCACGCCCGCGCGGGCGACTGTCCGGTACTGCTCCTGCATCGGTCCAGCTTATGTGCCGTTGCGACCGGCACATTCACCCTCCCGTGGGGAATGGCCGGGTGCGACCGCCCGTTGTCAGGGCATGTACGCAGACGATGAGACGGTGCGCAGGATCCTCCAGGAGACCGGCGACACGTGGGCGGTGGTCGGCCTGTCGAACAACCGCTCCCGCGCGGCCTACGGGGTGGCGGAGATCCTCAAGCGCTTCGGCAAGAGGGTGGTTCCCGTCCACCCCAAGGCCGAGACGGTCCACGGCGAACAGGGGTACGCCTCGCTGGCGGACATACCCTTCGCCGTCGATGTGGTGGATGTCTTCGTCAACGGCGAGCTGGCGGGCGGTGTCGCCGACGAGGCGGTGGCGGCCGGCGCCAGGGCGGTCTGGTTCCAGCTGGGAGTGGTCGACGAGGAGGCGTACGAGCGCACGCGCGCGGCGGGCCTCGCCATGGTGATGGACCGCTGCCCTGCGATCGAGATCCCCCGCCTGGCCCCTCGCTCCTGACCGGTGGGCCGGTGACCGCCCGGCCGGTGTGGCCGCCGGGTCGGTGTGGCCGCCTGGCGCACCCCCCTGGTGCCTGAGCACCTCCACTTCGGGTGGCCGGGCCCGCTTCAGCCACCGTCCGGCCCGCGCACGTGCCGCGGGCCGGACGGTGCTGGCGCGCTCGTTCCGCCCGGGCGCGCACGGAAGGCGGCGAAGGCTGTCGAGATGGCCGGCACGCCTGAGCCACTCGACCGGGCAGGCGGTGTCCGCGCCTCGCCGCCGGGACACCCCTGCCCAGCGCCGCGCGGACCCGCACCCCACACCGTCCCTGTCGACGAACCGATCACTCCGCACCGAGCGGCCGCCTCGAGAGGGGGCTTCCACCTCTCTCGCTTCAGTTTAATTCAATACTAAAGCGCAACGAGAAACAGAAGAGCGGTCCGCATCAATGCGGACCGATAACAATCGACACCGATATTCACGGCCGGATACACCACTCCACCACCATGATCACACATACTGAATAAGCCATTCCGCTTTTTCGGCCGAATCGATGCTGTCCGAAATCATCCTCGGTAAAGATAGGGTCACGGAGCGGCGGCACAGGTTGCCGTTACTCCGCTGCAAGGGGTAGGACTTGATCACCCCACCAGCCGAGAGAAATCGCCACGCCCTGAAACCGCCTTGACCGGCCGGACGGCGATGACATCTCGCAGAGCTCTACATGAAGGATGAATATCAGTGAAATTCCAGAAGCGTGTGGCGCTGACATCAGCCGGAATCGCATTGGCCGCATGGGGATTCAGCGCCCCCGCTCAGGCTGCCACACCTGGAGCCGCTAATTCCGTTCAGGTCGCCGCCAGTTCCGTCCAGATCCAGGGGACGATCAAGTGCGCCCCGGAGAGCAAGAACTACACGGTGGGATCGAAGATCGCGCCTGTGCGGTCCGGCCCGCACGATCAGGCGTCGCAGATCGACGTCGTCTACCCCGGAAACAGCGTGCATGGCTACTACCACTGCATCAACGGGGAGAGCAAGATCTTCGTCTGCATCGGAGTCTGCAAGGTCAGCGAGACCGGAATCTCAGGACGCTGGGTATTCCGTGGACACCTGAGCTGAGTTTCATCCTCACTCCCTGATGCGGGCCGTCGGACCTTTCCGGCGGCCCGTTTCGGATTTCCCTCGTCGCCGAGTACCGCTATTGGCGGACCGGTGAGGCGATACCGCCTGATCAAGGCGGTGCATTGTCGTCACCCCGGCCGACCGCGCAATCACAGGACGAGTGTCGCTGTCGTTCCGGGCGGGGAGGATGTCTGCCATGACAGAACATCTCCTCAGCGGAGACGACGTGGCTGCCCACGTCTCCGAGCTCGGCGTGAAGCGGGGCGGTGTCCTGCTCGTGCACGCGTCGATGCGCAGCATGGGGAAGGTCGAGGGGGGAGCCCGGACCGTCGCGGCCACCCTGAGCAGGGTGCTCGGGCCGCAGGGCACTCTGGTGGTCCCCTCCTTCACTCCGGAGAACTCCGACACGTCCCGTCCCTACCTGGAACGCGTCCGCGGCTTGGACGCGGAGGCCCGGGAGGCGGTCCGAGCCCGTATGCCGCCCTACGGCAGGGACTCCCCCGCACCGTCCATGGGCCGGCTGTCCGAGACGGTGCGGCTGGCCGCGGGGGCCGAGCGCAGCGACCACCCGCAGACCTCCTTCAGCGCGCTCGGCGCCGCGGCCGGGAAACTGACCGCGGGCCATCGCCCCGACTGCCACCTGGGCGAGGATTCACCGCTGGCCCTCCTGTACGAGTCCGACGCGCAGATCCTGCTGCTCGGGACGGACTACAGCACCTGCACGGCCTTCCACCTGGCCGAGTACCGGGTACCCGATCCCCCCAGGCGCAGCTACCGCTGCGTGGTCACGGCGCACGGCCGGCCCCAGTGGTGGGAGTACGAGGACGTGGATCTGGACGACAGCGACTTCGGCGCGCTGGGGCGCGACTTCGAGCGGTCGGGCCATGACACAGCCGTGCGCTCCGGGCGGGTGGGACGGGCGCAGAGCCGCCTCATCAGGTTCACGGCTGCCGTGGACTTCGCCGTGGGGTGGCTCGTGGACCACCGGCCGGCGCGTTCCGGAAGCGCCTCTCGGACACCCGGACCCTGACCAGCATCGCCCCCGGCGACGCGGCCGGTGCACGCCCGGAGGACGCGCCCTTTGACAGCACCGGCGAACCGCTCACCTATCCTCTCTCCGCACCGGCGGGATCGTCACCGCCATGGTCAGGTCGGCGGGCTCGGGGCCCTCGTTCCGGTAGCTGTGCGGCACGTGGGCCTCGAAGGTCGCGGAGGTTCCGGCGGGGATCACGTGGGGCTCACCGTCGACGACGAGCGTCAGTTCGCCCGCCGATACGTGGAGCAGCTCCACCGTCCCTTCGGGGTGCGGATCGGAGGCGCTGCCCTCGCCGGGCATCAGATGCCAGGACCAGAGCTCGATGGGCCCCCTGGCCTCCGCCCCCACCAGCAGGGTGGTGTGACTGCCCGCGTCCGTCGACCACATGCGCACCGCCTGATTCGCGGGCACCAGACGCACCTGGGTTCCCTGCTCGTAGTCGAGCAACGTGGTGATGCTGACGCCCAGCGCGTCGGCGAGCTTGACGGTGGTGCCGACACTCGGGTTCGTGCGCGCCTGCTCGATCTGGATGATCATGCCTCGGCTGACCCCCGCGCGAGCGGCAAGGGCGTCCAGGGTGAAGCCGCGCTCGCCCCGCCAGCGCTTGAGGTTGCGGGCGAGCGACTGGGTCAGCTGGTCGAGGTCAGACACATTCCGTCCAATATGCTAGATTACAGAGTAGAAAATATTGCACTACGGTGAGGTGTACCCATCCGACCACCGCACTGTACTGCGAGGCTCCCCGATGACCGCACTGTTCGCCCTGGCCACGAGCCTGTTGTGGGGCCTGGCCGATTTCGGTGGCGGGCTGCTCACCCGGCGCACGCCCGCCCTCACGGTGGTCGTGGTGTCGCAGGGCATCGCGACCGTCGTCCTCGGGGTCGTCGTGATCGCGACCGGCGGCTGGAGCGAGGCCGGAAGCCTGCTCTGGTTCGCGGTCGCGGCGGGGGTGGTCGGCCCGGTCGCGATGCTCAGCTTCTACAAGGCGCTCGCCCTGGGGCCGATGGGAGTGGTCTCCCCGCTCGGCTCCCTGGGGGTGGCGGTACCCGTGGGAGTGGGCCTGGTCGTCGGTGAGCGTCCGGGCTCGGCGCAGCTCGCCGGAGTGGCGGTCGCCGTCGTGGGGATCGTCCTGGCCGGCGGGCCGCAGCTGCGGGGGGCACCGGTACAGCGCCGGGCGGTCGTACTGACCCTGCTGGCCGCCTTCGGCTTCGGCGCGGTGATGACGTTGATCGCGGAGGCCTCCACCACGGTGACCGGTCTCTTCCTCGCGCTCTTCGTCCAGCGCGTCACGAACATCGCGGTCGGCGGTACGGCCCTGTACGTCTCCGTGCGCCGCGGCGGCCGGGCCCTGCCCGAGGAGGGCGGACTCGGCGTCGTACGTGCCGCCCTCCCCGCTCTGGCCTTCGTCGGACTGGCCGACGTCGCGGCCAACGGCACTTATTCGATCGCCGCTCAGCACGGCCCGGTCACCGTGGCCGCCGTCCTGGCCTCGCTGTATCCGGTGGTGACGGCGCTGGCGGCACGAGGTGTGCTGGGTGAACGGCTGCGCGGGCTCCAGGCGGCGGGCGCGGGGCTTGCCCTGATCGGAACGGTCCTGCTGGCGACGGGCTGAGGATCCCGGCGGGCGAGCCTGCCACGCCGGTGCTCAGGCTCCTTCGACCTGGTCCTCCAGCAGCAGAGCGACCGCGGCCAGCTGCTCGGAGGTGACTCCGTCCGGGATCGGCACCGGTGCCGGTGTACGAAGAGGCGGCTGCCAGCCCTTCTCGGGATCCCAGCTCCGCACCACGCGGGCGGGCGCCCCGGCCACCACCGCGTGGTCGGCGACCTCTCCACGTACGACGGCCCCCGCCGCGACCACGACGTTGCGGCCGAGCCTGGCACCCGGGAGGATCACCGCTCCGGTGCCGATCCAGCACCCGGGGCCGATCACGACCGGCTCCATGCGTGGCCACTGCCTGCCGACCGGCTCGTCGGGGTCGTCGTAACTGTGGTTGGTCGAGGTGATGTAGACGTAGGGGCCGCAGTAGGTGTCCGAGCCGATCGACACCGACGTGTCGGCGATGACATGGCTTCCCCGGCCCAGCACCACACCGTTGCCCAAGGTCAGGATGGGCTCCGAGCCGAGGTCGAGATCAGGCATCAGGCCGGCGGTGAGCGTCACCTGTTCGCCGATGATGCAGTGGTCGCCCAGTTCGATCCACGACTCCCCGAAGACCGTGCCCTGCGGAAAGGCGAGCCGGGTCCCCGCACCGATCCGGCCGAAGCGGAGCCGCCCGGGGTGCTGCGCCGTGACCGCCCCCGCCTCCTGTGCCCAGGCCCAGACACGGTGGACGGCGTGCGACATGAGACCGCGCCGCCGACGGGCCAGCGAGGAGAACAAGTTCCGGTTCTTCGGCACCCGCTCACGGTAGTCGGCCCGGCCGGAGTCGATCGGCGCTCCGCGCTGTGATGTTCACCCCACCTGTCCTGGCCCGTGGAAGCGTCGATTACGGTTCGTGCGGAACCCGGGGCGCCGCGCGCACCACACCCCCAGCGGAGGAGCAGGCGATGGCAGAGCAGGCATTGGTCACCGGCATCGGCGGCAAGGAGCCGGACATCGACCCGGACGCCTTCCTCGCCCCGACCTCCGTCGTCATCGGCGAGGTGTCGATGGCCGCGGGCTCCAGTGTCTGGTACCAGGCCGTGCTGCGGGCCGACTGCGGCCCGATCACGCTCGGGCCCGACAGCAACATCCAGGACAACTGCAGCGTGCACACCGACCCCGGCTTCCCGCTGACGGTGGGCGCCAGGGTCTCGGTCGGCCACAACGCGGTGCTGCACGGCTGCGTGATCGAGGACGACGTCCTCGTGGGCATGGGGGCCACCGTGCTCAACGGCGCGCACATCGGCGCGGGTTCGCTGATCGCGGCTCAGGCCCTCGTGCCGCAGGGGATGCGGGTCCCGCCGGGCTCCCTCGTCGCCGGCGTACCCGCCAAGGTGAGGCGGGAGCTGACCGCCGAGGAGCGCGAGGGCATCGCCTTCAACGCGGCGGGCTACGTGGAGCTGGCCAAGGCCCACCGCACGGCTCACCAGGAGGGCTGACGACCCGCGCGCCGTCCACGGCGGACCGCGCCGCCGCCCACGGCCCCGGGACGGCGCATCTGGCCTGCGGGGTCACGCCTCCGGCCGGGCCGGGAGTCAGTCGGCCGCGGGCACCGCGTCCGGCTCACGCGCCGGCACGGGGTCCTCCGCCTGCTCCGCCGCCTTCTTGGCCCGGTTCTTGAGCACCAGCATCGAGATCACGCCGATGAGCACGGCGGCCAGCAGCCCCAGCCACGAGAAGCGCTTGAGCCACGCCTCGGCGACGACTCCCACCGAGTAGATGACGGCGGTGGTGCCGCCGGCCCAGACGATCCCGCCGAACACGTTGGCGATCAGGAACTTCCAGTACGGCATGCGCAGCACACCGGCCAGGGGCCCCGCGAAGATGCGCAGGAGTGCGACGAAGCGGCCGAAGAAGACCGCCCACATGCCCCACTTCTCGAACGAGCGCTCCGCCAGTGCGATCTGAGGAGCCCCGAAGTGCTTGGGGAACCTCCCGCCGAGCCAGGCGAGCAGTGGGCGCCCGCCCTTGCGTCCGATGGCGTAACCGATCGAGTCCCCGATGATCGCCCCGGCCGACGCGCAGGCGCCGAGGACCACGGGGTCGATCTCACCGTGCTGGGAGGCGAGGAGCGCCGAACTCACGAGCACGATCTCGCCCGGCAGCGGGATGCCCAGACTCTCGAGTCCGATGACGACCCCCACCAGGAGGTAAATACTGACCGCGGGTACGGTCTCGAGCCACTCCTGGACGTGCACGCCGGTCCCTCCCGTAACAAATCTTCCGCCGTGCACCACGAGTGGTGCACGGCGGGCAGCCTACCGGGCCGGGCGGGTGGAAGCGCCGCCGCGCCCCCGGCCCGGGAAGGGACCGGCCGGGGCCGGGCGAGGGGTCAGCGGTTCGGGCGCAGCGTCCAGACCACGGTCATCTCGCTGGTGACAGCGCCATCGGCACGTCGGATCTCCACGCCGACCGTGAACTCGGGGCGCTTCCCCTCGTCCAGTTCGGCGACGACCTCGGCCACCGGGCGGCCCAGCACCGCGGTCGCGGTGAGCCCGCCCATCGCGACCTTCTTGAAGGACATCTCCGTGGTGACGACCAGCGGGACGGCCCGGGCCATCTGGTCACCGAAGGCGGCGACGACGATCGCGCCGCTCGCCGACTCGGCGAGCGTGAACATCGCTCCGGCGTGGGGTCCGCCGACGTGGTTGTGGTACTCGGCCCGGTCGGGGAGCGAGAGGACCGCGCGCTCGACGGTCGTCTCCAGGTACTCGATGCCGAGGGTGCGGACCATCGGGACGCTCGCGGACAGGATGTCGCCGACCGTCATCTCTTCAGTGCTCATGCCGTCGATGTTACTAGCGAGTAGCAGGCTTTGACCATCCCCTCACAGGGGTGCCCGTAGCAGCGCGCGCCGGGCCCCTCTATGGTTACTGGCCATGTGGCCAGGACAGCAGCCGCCCGGGGGCGAGCAGAACCCGCAGGACCAGAACCAGAACCCGTACCAGCAGCCGGGGTACCAACAGCCCAATCCCTACCAGCAGCCGGGATACCAGCAGCAGGGCTACCCGCAGCCGAACCCGTACCAGCAGCCGACCGTGCCGCAGTACGCGGTACCGGGCGGCCCGGGCGGGCCCCGGCCCGACGACAGGAAGAAGACGACGATCGTCGCCGTCGTCGCGGCCACCGCGGTCGTCGTCGCTGCCGTCGTCACCGGCGTCGTCGTCATGAACAAGGACGACAAGGGCGGCTCGGCCGGGGCCGACGGCAAGTCGTCCTCCTCACCGTCCGCGAAGGCGTCCGACACCGCGTCCTCCCCCGCGGCGAACCCGCGGGGTGGCGAGGACGCCGCACCGACGGTTCCCGGCTGGAAGGTCGTGACCAATCCCAAGTGGGGCACGCAGTTCGACGTGCCCGGCGACTGGGAGATCTCGGGATCCGGAGTGGCCTCCGGTTTCGGGGATGTCAAGGACCCCACGGGAGCCCCGCTCGTCACCTTCTCCGCACCCGCCCACTACAAGAGCAAGTGGTGCGTGGACGACACCGACAAGGACGGCGTCAAGGAGGAGACCGGACTGGCCAGCGTCGGCACCAAGGGTGCCCAGGGCGCCAAGAGCACCGAGGAGGCCGCCAGGAACGAGGCGGGCACCTGGGTCTGGGCCGCTTACGCGCAGACGGACGGCAAGGACAAGGTCAAGGTCGGCAAGCCCAGCGCGTACACCACCAAGTCCGGTCTCTCCGGCAGCGTCGTGACGGCGACCGCGACCGGGCTCGCCAACAAGAAGAAGTGCGACACGGACGGCAAGTCGATCGCGTTCACCTTCACGAACGGCAAGGGAGAGTTCTCGACCTGGATCCTCCACGCCAACGCGGGGATCGACGACGAACTTCCGGACACCACCATCCAGAAGATCCTCAGCACGGTGCGCCTGGCCGAGGGCGCCGAGAGCACTTCCTGAGCCTGCGGCTCACGCGTCCCGGACCGCCCATTTGGCGGGAGGGGGCTCCGGCGGGGATAGTCCCTTGGTGACTTCCGCCCCCGCCTCCCCGTCCCGCGGCCGCCGCTCCCTTCCGGGAGGCCGCAACTTCGGTCTGCTGACCGCCGCCGCGATCATCACCGGCCTGGGCGCCAACGGCGCACTGATCGCGGCGGCGTTCGCCGTCCTGGAGTCGGGCGGCGACGCCGCCGACGTCGGCCTGGTGGCCGCCGCGCGCACGGCGCCCCTGGTGCTCTTCCTCCTGATCGGCGGCGCGGTCGCCGACCGGCTGCCGCGCCACCGGGTGATGGTGGCCGCGAACACCCTCAACTGCGTCTCACAGGCGGTCTTCGCCTGGCTGGTCCTCACGGGCACCGCCGAGCTGTGGCACATGATGATCCTGACGGCGCTCTGCGGGACCGGGCAGGCCTTCTTCGGTCCGGCTTCCGAGGGGATGCTGCTCTCCAGCGTCGACGGGGAGCAGGCGGCCCGCGCCTTCGCCCTCTTCCGGATGTCCATGCACGGCGCGGCCATCGGCGGCGCGGCCCTCGGCGGCGCCATGATCGCGGCCATGAACCCCGGCTGGGTGCTGGCCGTCGACGCGGCGGCGTTCGCCGTCGCGGGTGCGCTCCGGGCCTTCCTCGACGTGAGCCACATCCCCGTGCGCGTGCCGGGCGGGGGGCTGCTCGCCGACCTCCGGGAGGGCTGGCAGGAGGTGGCCGGCCGCCCCTGGCTCTGGGCCGTCGTGCTGCAGTTCTCCGTGGTCGTGGCCGTCGTCGGGGCCGCCGAGGCGGTGTACGGGCCGCTGGTGGCCCGGGACGAGCTCGGAGGAGCCCGCCCCTGGGGATTCGCTTTGGCGGCGTTCGGGGTCGGCACGCTGGGCGGGGCGCTGCTGATGATGCGCTGGAAGCCCCGGCGGCTGCTGCTGGCCGGAACGCTCTGCGTGTTCCCGCTGGCCCTGCCCTCGGCGGGCCTCGCGATCCCGCTGCCGGTGGCCGGCCTCTGCGCGGTGATGTTCGTGACCGGGGTCGCCATCGAGGTGTTCGGTGTCTCCTGGATGACCGCCCTTCACCAGGAGATCCCGGAGGACAAGCTGTCCCGGGTGGCGGCGTACGACTGGTTCGGTTCGGTCGCGATGGTGCCGCTGGCGACGGCGGCGGCAGGACCGGTGGAGACGCTCGTCGGCCGCAGTACGGCCCTGTGGGGCTGTGCCGCGCTGATCGTGCTGGTCACGGGGGGCGTGCTGCTCGTCCCGGACGTACGGAACCTGACACGCCGCAGCGCGGTGAAGAAGGTCAGCGTCCCGGCACCGGCCCGGGAGTCAGCCGATGCCGAAGGCGCCGTCGGGGGGCTCGGGTGAGGCCACGGCCTCGCTGTCCCGCACGGGCCTCGCACCGCCGACGAGCCGGGTGAGTGCCAGGCCGTGCTCGACCCGGGCGGGGAACACGTCGGCGGCGCACAGCCTGGTCAGCGACGCGATGTCGAGGGGGACACGGGAGGCGATCAGCACGGCGTTGCCGAAGCGGCGCCCGCGCAGGACGGCCGGTTCGGCGATGAGGGCGAGTTCGCCGAACACCGCCGCGAAGTTGGCGAGTTGCGACCGCAGGAAGGTGAAGGGCGCGCCGTCGGCCAGGTTGGCCGCGTAGACGCCGTCCGTCCGCAGGACCCGCGCGGCGGCCCGTGCGTACTCGACGGAGGTCAGGTGCGCCGGCACCCGCGCCCCGCCGAAGACATCGGCGATCAGGAGATCGGCGGATCCTTCCGGAGCCGCTTCGAGCCACTCCCGCGCATCGGCGCCGTGGACGGTGATCCCGGCCCCCCGCGGCAGCGGCAGATGCTCGCGGACGAGCTCGACGAGACCCCGGTCCGCCTCCGCCACGTCCTGCCGCGAGCCGGGGCGGGTCGCCGCGACGTAGCGCGGCAGTGTGAGCGCGCCTCCGCCGAGGTGCACCGCGTCCAGCGGAACCCCGGGGGCTCCGGACCGGTCCACCACGTGGCCGAGCCGTCGTACGTACTCGAATTCGAGGTGCTCCGGCTCGTCGAGGTCGACGTACGACTGCGGGGCTCCGTCGACCGTGAGCAGCCACGCCCGGTCCCGGTCCACGTCGGGCAGCAGCCTGGCGGTGCCGCAGTCGGTGTCGCGGATGACGGGTATCGGCTCGTTCACTCCCCCATTGTGACGGGCGTTCGGCCCGCCTCCCGCCCGGTCAGCCGCTCCACACCGCGGCGACCGCCTCGGTGTGCGCCGCGGACTGGGCGAGGCCCGCCCTGGCTGCCGCCGCCCTTCGTGCGGGGTCCAGTGAGTTGCGGCCGATGGCCTTCCTCGTGCCGGCGTCCGGGGTGATGACCTCGACCCGGGCGCCCGCGGCCTCCAGTTCGGCGGCCTGCGCGCGCGCCGAGACGATCACCTTGTTGCCCGTGGCGGTGGGGGCGATCACGACGACGCGCTCGTAGCCCGCGGCGAGCTGGGCGTTGGCCGGGGAGTGGACGCCCCCGTCGATCCAGCTCCCGCCCCCGGCACTGACGACGGGCCAGACCATGGGAACCGCGCAACTGGCGGTGACCGCGTCGGCGAGCGGGACCGTGCCGGTCCTGTCGAAGGTGTGCAGCGTGCCGGTGGACGCGTCCACGGCGGTGACCAGCAGGTGCCGTTGCGGCCAATCGGCTGACGGAAGCCGGCCGGCGATCATCTCGCGCCGACCGGCCGCGGCCGTCGCGGGCCGGCCGGCCCTGGCCAGGGCGCCCAGCCTGCGGCCGTAGTCCTCGGGTGTGCGGGAGGAGAGCGCCGCTCTCGCGTAGCGGAGGATGGTGACGGGGCCGAGCCGGCCGGCTGCCCCGCTGTCGTCCTCCGGGTCGGCGAGCTGGCGTTCGTAGAGGTCGCCGACGGCGACGAGGTCCGAGGCGAGCTGCGCCCCGACGATGGCGCCCGCGGAGCTCCCGACGATCAGATCGGCGGTGGAGAGGTCGACTCCCGCCTTGGCGAGCCCGTGCAGGATGCCGGTTTCCCATGCGGTGCCGGTGACTCCTCCGGCACCCAGGACGAGTGCTGTGTCTGCCATGGGGCCCAGTCTGCCGCAGAAGGCGCGGCCCGCCTCCCCCGGGTCGGGAAGGCGGGCCGCGCACGGGCCGTTCAGAGCAGGCCGGTCACCGTCCCGGCGCCGACCGTGCGGCCGCCCTCGCGGATCGCGAAGCCGAGGCCGGACTCCAGCGGGACGTCACGGCCGAGCTCGACGGTCATGGTGACCGTGTCGCCGGGCCGCGCGACCGCCGCATCGCCGAGGTCCACGTCCCCGACGACGTCCGCCGTGCGGATGTAGAACTGCGGCCGGTACCCGGTGGCCACCGGGGTGGTCCGGCCGCCCTCCTTCGCCGACAGGACGTACACCTGAGCGGTGAAGCGGCGGCTCGGGGTGACGCTGCCGGGCGCCGCCACGACGTGTCCGCGGCGGACCCGGTCGCGCTCGACCCCGCGCAGCAGCAACGCGACGTTGTCGCCGGCCTCCGCGGACTCCATCGGCTTCCCGAAGGTCTCCAGGCCGGTGACGACCGTCTCGATGTCCGCGCCGAGCACCGACACACGGTCCCCGACGCGCACCGTGCCGCGCTCCACGGCGCCGGTGACGACGGTGCCGCGTCCCGTGATGGTGAGCACGTTCTCCACCGACAGCAGGAACGGCGCGTCGGTGTAGCGCACCGGCATCGGTACGTACGTGTCGACGGCGTCCAGCAGACCCTCGACGGACGCCGTCCAGCGTGGGTCGCCCCGGAGCGCGCCGAGCCCCGACACCCGCACGACGGGCACGGTGTCGCCGCCGTACCCGTGCGCGGAGAGCAGCTCGCGGACCTCCAGCTCCACCAGGTCGGTCAGCTCGGGGTCGCCCGCGTCGGCCTTGTTGAGGGCGACGACGATGTGGTCGACGCCGACCTGACGGGCCAGCAGGACGTGCTCCGCCGTCTGCGGCATGATGCCGTCGAGTGCGGAGACGACGAGGATCGCTCCGTCGAGCTGCGCCGCCCCGGTGACCATGTTCTTGATGTAGTCCGCGTGTCCGGGCATGTCGACGTGCGCGTAGTGGCGGGTGTCGGTCTCGTACTCGACGTGCGCGATGTTGATGGTGATGCCGCGCTGCGCCTCCTCGGGGGCCCGGTCGATCCTGTCGAAGGGCACGAAGGTGCCGGTCCCCCGGTCGCTGAGAACCTTGGTGATGGCGGCGGTCAGGGTGGTCTTGCCGTGGTCGACGTGGCCCATGGTGCCGATGTTCAGGTGCGGCTTGGTGCGCACGTACGCCGTCTTGGGCATGGCTCGTTCCTTGGTGTTCGAAGCTGAGAGAGAAGACCCCAGGGCCCCGCCGACCCTCCCCTTACGGGGTCCGCCGGACTGTCGGGGGAGGGTCAGCTTCGGGCGCCGCCGAAGGGCGCCGCGGCAGCGGTGAACGCTGCGTCAGTTGCTGCT
Organism: Streptomyces sp. NPDC102402; assembly: GCF_044765765.1. NCBI lineage: Bacteria > Bacillati > Actinomycetota > Actinomycetes > Kitasatosporales > Streptomycetaceae > Streptomyces > Streptomyces sp. NPDC102402. The sequence goes on along the minus strand of NZ_JBIWKR010000009.1, from coordinate 74,739 downwards.
GCGGCCGCCGCCGCAGGGCTCGTGGCAGCCTTCGGCGTGTCCGCGACCGCGGACTGCGCTGCGAGGAAGGCGTACCGGAACATGCCCCTGAGCATGCCGGAGCGGTGCGACGGCGTCGAATGGATTTCGGCGCGGGCCGGTCCCCACGCTCCGGTGGGCTCCATGGCTTCGCGCGGGGACCGGCTGACACCGCCGTGCGGGGCAGGGGCGCAACCAGGGGCCCGCGCCGCCCTGTTGCGTGTCGGACCGGATGGGGCCCGCGGGAGCGGGCTCTCGCTCCGCGGACCCCGGGGTGGGGAGACAGGGACGTGATGAGTGACTCGTCACCTGTCACCCGGACATTACGGCGATCACACACCTGTTTCGGTTACGCTCCCCAGATGTTCGACCCCGTCCCCGCGACACGGCCCTCCGGTGGCCTCGCAGTGCGCTGTACGAGGGTGCTGCTCTCCCCCTGGTCCCGGTTCTCCCTGCTGGTGGTGGTCCTGTTGGCCGCCGCCGTCACCATGCTGCTGTTCGAACCACAACGGCTCCTGGCCTCCGGCTGGCCGTCCCAACTCACGGGCTCCGGCGCCGCGATGCTGTTCGGGCTGGCGTACGGCGTGTGCACCGTGGCGTTCGTGCCGCGCCCGATCCTCAACCTGGCGGCCGGTGCGCTGTTCGGTGCGCAGACCGGGCTCGCGGCCGCGCTGGCCGGCACCGTGCTCGGCGCCGGTGTCTCCTTCCTGCTCGGCCGGGTGCTGGGTCAGGACGCGCTCCGGACGCTGGTGCGCGGGAAGTACCTGAAGGCGGCCGACGGCCTGCTGAGCCGGCACGGGTTCAGGTCGATGCTGGCGCTGCGGCTCTTCCCCGGGGTGCCGTTCGCCGCGGCCAACTACTGCGCGGCGACGTCCCGCATGGGGTACCCGCCGTTCCTGCTGGCCACGGGGCTGGGCTCGATCCCGAACACGGCGGCGTACGTCATCGCGGGCAGCTCGGCCTCCTCACCGACCTCGCCGGTGTTCCTGGCGGCGATGGGCTTCATCGTGCTGTCGGGCGCGGTCGCGGCACTGGTGGCGTGGCGCAGGCGGCACCGGCTGGGCGGGGTGGGCGGCACGGCGTCCCCGGAGGCCGGCGGCGCGGCGTAGCCAGGGGCAGGCGGGACTCTGTTCACCCGCAGGCGATACGCTGCGCGCAACCGACAGAGGATGTCCGGGGCCGTGGCGTCCCGTCCCCCTTTCTGACCACATCCGCACGCCGCCGACGGCCTTCGCGTCCGTCGGCCGTTGCATGAGTACCTCCGGGATGGCCTAAGCCCCATGAGCTGGTTCGAATCATTCGTCCTGGGCCTCGTTCAGGGACTGACCGAGTTCCTGCCGATCTCCTCCAGCGCGCATCTGCGGCTGACCGCGGCCTTCGCGGGCTGGCACGATCCGGGGGCCGCGTTCACCGCGATCACGCAGATCGGCACGGAGGCCGCGGTCCTCATCTACTTCCGCAAGGACATCGCCCGCATCGTCTCGGCCTGGTTCCGTTCGCTGACCGATTCCTCGATGCGGAGCGACCACGACGCCCAGATGGGCTGGCTGGTCATCATCGGTTCCCTTCCGATCGGCATCCTCGGTCTGGCCTTCAAGGACCAGATCGAGGGCCCCTTCCGCGATCTCCGCCTGATCGCGACGACCCTGATCGTGCTGGGCGTCGTCCTCGGCGTCGCGGACCGTCTCGCGGCCCGTGACGAGACCGGCGGGAAGCACCGGGCGATCAAGGAACGCAAGTCGCTGAAGGAGCTGGGCGTCAAGGACGGTCTGATCTTCGGTTTCTGCCAGGCGATGGCGCTGGTCCCCGGTGTCTCGCGCTCCGGTGCCACGATCAGCGGTGGTCTGCTCATGGGTTACACCCGTGAGGCGGCGGCCCGCTACTCCTTCCTCCTGGCGATTCCCGCGGTGCTCGCCTCGGGTGTGTTCGAGCTGAAGGACGCGGGCGAGGGCCACGTCTCCTGGGGGCCGACGATCTTCGCGACGGTCATCGCCTTCGTGGTCGGCTACGCGGTCATCGCGTGGTTCATGAAGTTCATCACGACGAAGAGCTTCATGCCGTTCGTCATCTACCGCGTGCTGCTGGGCATCCTGCTGTTCGTCCTGATCGGAGCCGGTGTGCTGAGCCCTCACGCGGGCGAGTCCGCCGGCTGAGAACGACGCTGCCGCCCCTGACTCCCGGACCGCCCCGGTCCGGGAGTCAGTCATTTCGCCGATGACGTGGGGGCGCGGGGGCGGGATGTTGGGCGTGGTCCACGGCCGCCGGTCTCACACGGCGGCCGTGGACCGGCCACCCTCGCCTCCCACCCACGGAGAACCCCATGTCCCTGCGCCGTACAGCCGGTGCCGCCGTGCTGGCCCTCGCGCTCGCCTCGGCCGCCGTCCCCGCCTCCGCCTCCTCGTCCGCGGCGGCGGGAGTGAACTACGTGGCCCTCGGCGACTCGTACGCCTCCGGGACCGGCGCCGGCAGCTACTCCGATGTCGCGTGTACGCGGAGCCGTAACGCCTATCCCGCGCTCTGGGCCGACGCCAACGATCCGGACTCGTTCGCCTTCGCGGCCTGCGGCGGTGCCAAGATCCCCGACGTCCTGAGCGACCAGGTGGACGAACTGGACGAGGACACCACTCTGGTGAGCCTGAGCATCGGGGGCAACGACTCCGGGTTCGCCTCGACCATGCTCAGCTGCCAGTACTCCACCCAGTCGGCCTGCGAGCGTGCGCTGAAGACGGCCGGGGAGTACGTGGTGAACGAGCTGCCGGGCGAGCTGGACAGTCTCTACGCGACCGTCCGGGACCGGGCCCCGCACGCCGAGGTCGTCATCATCGGCTATCCGCACCTCTACAAGGAGGGCGGCCTCTGCCTCGGCGGTCTCAGCTCCGCCAAGCGCTCGGCGGTCAACGACGGCTCGGACCTGCTCAACGAGACGATCGCGGACCGTGCCCAGGCGGCCGGATTCGCCTTCGCGGACGGCCGACCGGCCTTCGCCGGGCACGAGATCTGCACGAGTGACGCCTGGATCAGCAGCACGAACGTCCATCCGACGGCCGAGGGCCACGAGTCCGCCTATCTCCCGGCCTTCGGCGCCGCCGTGTCCGGGAGCTGAGCCGGGTGGCAGCGGTCTCCGGGAGCGGATCTCAGTACACGTCGCGCACGTAGCGCTTGTCGGCGGCGAGCTGCTTGACGTACGCCGCGGCGGCGTCCTCCTGGAGTCCGCCGTGGGCCACGGCGATGTCTCGCAGCGCCCGGTCCACGTCCTTCGCCATCCGGGAGGCGTCGCCGCAGACGTAGAAGTGTGCGCCCTCCTGGAGCCAGGACCACAGCTGGGCTCCGTGCTCCCGCATCCGGTCCTGGACGTAGACCTTGGCCCGCTGGTCGCGGGAGAAGGCCGTGTCCAGCCGGGTCAGGGTGGAGTCGCGGCGCAGGGAGTCGAGTTCTTCGCGGTAGTAGAAGTCGGTGCCCCTGCGCTGCTCGCCGAAGAACAACCAGTTGGCGGCCCGGTGGCCGAGCGCCCTCCGCTCGTCGAGGAACCCGACGAACGGGGCGACGCCGGTACCGGGACCGACCATCACCATCGGGGTCGCCGGGTCGGCGGGCGGGCGGAAGTGCGGGGACCGCTGGACGAAGACGGGGACGGGCCGGCCCTCCTCCGCGTCGGCGAGGAAGGTGGAGGCCACTCCCTTGCGGACGGCGCCGTGCCGGTTCTCGTAGCGGACGACGGAGACGGTGAGCCGGACGAGGGCGGGGTCGGCGAGCGGGCTGGAGGATATGGAGTAGAGCCTCGGCCGGAGGCGCGTGAGGACCTCGGCCCACTCGGCAGCAGTGGCGCGGGCGGTGTGTTCGGCGATCACGTCGACGGCCTGCCTGCCCCAGGTCCACTGGGCGAGCTCGCCCTTGTTGTCCGGGCGCAGGAGCTTCTTGAGGGTCCTGTCGTGGGTGCGCTCGGCGACCAGGCGCAGCAGTGCGGGGGTGATCCGGGCGATGTCCAGGTGGCGGTGGAGGGCCTCGCTCAGGGGGACGGAGCCGACACCGGACACGTCGACGGGGTCCGCGGGGTCCAGTCCGGTGACGGCGAGCCATTCCGCCACGAGATCAGGGCAGTTGAGCGCCTCCACGCCGAGTGCGTCGCCCGCCTGGTAGGTGAGGGGCACGGGGCTGTCCTGCGTGTCGAAGGTGAACTGCCGCACCTCCTTGGTGGCTCCCGGGAGGCTGAGCAGTCGGTTGCCCACGAGGCGCCCGGTCGCCGTCCTGGCCGGACGGGACGCGGTGGAGGGGGCCGTGACGGGCCGGGCGGGGACGGGCGGGGAGGGGATGGCCGCGGACGGGGGTGCGAGGGGGTCGGGCGGAGCTGCGGTGGCGGAGGGGGCCGCCGGATCGCCCAGTGCGGCGAACACCTCGTCGAGCCACTTCCCGGCCGGCTCCTCGTAGTCCGGTTCGCAGTCCGTACGGGGTACGAGCCGCACGGCGCCGAGCTCTCCGAAGCGTTCGTCGAGCCGCCTGCCGTGGCCGCAGAAGTCGTCGTACGCGGAGTCGCCGAGGGCGAGCACGGCATAGCGCACACCGTCCAGCCGGGGCGTGTCGGGCGCGTTGAGCGAGTCCCAGAATCCGGAGCCGTTGTCCGGCGCGTCCCCGTCGCCGAAGGTGCTGGTGACGACGAGCAGATCGGCTGTGCGCGGAATGCTCTCCAGAGGGCTGTCGTCCATCCCGAGGAGCGTCGCGGTGCGGCCTTCGGCGGTCAGTCGCCGGGCTGCGGCCGCGGCGACCTCCTCGGCGTTCCCGGTCTGCGAGGCCCACAGGACCACGACCTGCCGGCCGGGGGCGCCGGCGCGTGCGGGTACCGTCCCGGCGGTATCCCGCTCGTCCCCCGGCACACGGGAGTACATGCCGGCCAGCACCCCGTCGACCCACAGGGCGTGGTCCGGTGCGAACGGCGCGTGTGCCGGCAGTACGGGGGTGCCCCCGGTCCACGTGCCGAGCCCTGCGAGGAAGCCGGACAGATAGCGCCGCTCGTGCTCGGCCAGGACGGGCGGAGCCGTTTCCGCGATGCCGAACACCCCGGCGAGGGCAGCGGGAGTGCCGGTGAGCTCCGGAGCGAGGGCGTCCGTGGGGGCTTCCGCGGACGCGGGGACGGCGGGGGGCACGGACGCGACGGCGGCGACCTTCGCCAGCGTCACGGCGCATACCTTGAACTCGGGCTGGAGGGAGACCGGGTCGACCGCGTCGTTGGTGACGGCGTTGATGCTGAGGTACTCGCCGAAGAGGTCGTTCCAGTGGAACGGCGCGAAGCAGTCCCCCGGCCGCACCCGGTCGGTCACGACGGCCGGGAGCACGGCCCGGCCCCGGCGTGAGGCGACCTCGACACTGTCGCCCTCCGCGATCGAGAGGGCTTCCGCGTCCCGCGGGCTGATCTCCACGAAGGGGCCGGGATTCAGCTTGTTGAGCTTGGCGACCTTGCCGGTCCTGGTCAGGGTGTGCCACTGGTGCTGCAGCCGGCCCGTGTTGAGCACGAAGGGGAAGTCGTCGTCGGGCATCTCGGCCGCCGGCAGGTGAGGGCGGGCGAAGAACACCGCCCGGCCGCTCGCCGTGGGGAAGACCAGCCGGGGCACGCTCCCGTCAGGGCGTACGGACCGGGTCTGGCTGACCCCGTCGTTGAGGTAGCGGACCGGGTTGCGGTCGGGGCCGTCCGCGGAGGCGCTGGGCCACTGGACGGGGGTGCGGCGCAGCCGCTCGTAGCTGACTCCACGCAGGTCGTACCCGGTCGCCGGGTTGTGGGCCCGCTTGATCTCCTCGAAGACCTCCTCGGCGCTGCTGTAGCCGAAGGACTCCTCGTACCCCATCTCGCAGGCGATCCGCGCGATGATCCGCCAGTCCGGCCAGGCCTCCCCGGGCGGGTCGGCGGCCTGTCGTGCGAGCGTGAGGTTCCGCTCCGAGTTGATCATGACGCCCTCGGTCTCGCCCCACAGCGCGGCGGGCAGGGCGACATCGGCGTAGGCGTTGGTCTCGGTGTCGGCGAACACGTCCTGGGTGACGACGAACTCCGCCGCTTCGAGCCCCTCGATGACGGTCCGGCGGTTGGCCACGGAAGCCACCGGGTTGGTGCAGATGATCCAGCAGGCCTTGATCTCGCCCTCGGACATCCGCCGGAACATGTCGACGGTCCCGGCGCCCGCCGCGTCCGTGCGCAGTGTTCCGGGTTCGAGGCCCCACAGCTCCTCGACGAAGGCGCGGTCGCCGCCGGACTGCAGGCCGCGCTGTCCGGGCAGGCCCGGGCCCATGTAGCCCATCTCCCGGCCGCCCATGGCGTTGGGCTGGCCGGTGAGGGAGAAGGGGCCGCTGCCCGGGCGGCAGAGGGCCCCGGTGGCCAGGTGGAGATTGATCAGGGCGTTGGTGTTCCACGTGCCGTGGGTGCTCTGGTTGAGCCCCATGGTCCAGCAGCTCATCCACTCCCCGGCCTCACCGATCCATCGGGCGGCCAGCCGGATGTCCGCCTCCGGGATGCCGGTGATCCCGGCGACGGCGGCGGGCGTGTAGTCCCGCAGGAAGCCGGGCATCGCCTCCCAGCCCTCGGTGTGCTCCGCGATGAACTCGGGGTCGGTGTGGCCGTTCTCCACGAGGAGGTGCATCAGGCCGTTGAGAAGCGCCAGGTCGGTGCCGGGACGAATCCGCAGGAAGAGACCGGCCTTGTCGGCGGTGGCGTTGCGCCGGGGATCGACCACGATGAGCCTGGCACCGGCCTTCACCCGCTCCATGAGGCGGAGGAAGAGGACGGGGTGGCAGTCCGCCATGTTCGAGCCGATGACGAGGAAGGTGTCGGCGTGCTCGAAGTCCTCGTACGATCCGGGCGGACCGTCGGCGCCGAGCGAGAGCTTGTAGCCGCTGCCCGCGCTCGCCATGCAGAGCCGGGAGTTCGACTCGATCCAGCTGGTGCGGACGAAGCCCTTGGCCAGCTTGTTGGCGAGGTACTGCGCCTCCAGCGTCATCTGCCCCGAGACGTAGAGGGCGAGGGCGTCGGGCCCGTGCTCGTCGACGATCGCCCGCAGCCTGCGCGCGGTCTCCTTGACGGCGGTGTCCATGGGCGACGGCGCGGGCTCCTCGCTGCGGTCCGCCCGCACCAGGGCCGTCGTCAGCCGGCCGGGCGCCGCGAGCATCTCGGCGCTCGTCGCCCCCTTGGTGCAGAGCCGGCCACGGTTCGTGGGGTGCTCCTTGTCGCCCGTGGCCTTCAGGACCGTGCGCCGCCCGTCGGGACCCCTGCCGATGTCGAGGACCATGCCGCAGCCGACACCGCAGTAGGAGCAGACCGTCCGCACCTGGGTGGGAGTGTCCGGCTGCGGGTTCGGCACGGTCATGGACGGCCTCTCATGGGGAGCGCTGGTACCGCGACGGTACGAAACGTCCGTTTCCCGGGTGTCACGCCGGACGATCAAGCGTGGTTACGTCCACTGCACAGTCGCCGCGGTGGGCCGGTGAGGCCCGCCGGGCCACCGACACACGATCGGGCGATAATCACGATCCCGGGCAGTGCGGAACGGTGCCAGGGAGTGCTCCGACCGCTCTGGAGGGCCGTATGACCGCCGGCGACCTGCCCGTGATCTCCGCGGTGGACGGTTCCGCGCACAGCTGGGAGGCGCTGGACTGGGCCGCCGGCGAAGCCGTCCGCCGGGATCTGCCGCTGCTGATCGTGCGCGTCCGGCCGCCCACCCGGCGTGCGGAGGAGGAGAGTGGGCTGCGGGAGGCCGAGGAACTGCTGGCGCGGGCCGTGCTGCGGACCTCCCGGATCGCGCCGGAGCTGCCCACCTCGACCCTGGCACCGCTGGACTTCCCCTCGGCGGCGCTGACCTCGCTCAGCCGTGACGCCTCGACGGTCGTCGTCGGGTCGCGCGGTCTCGGCGGATTCCGCTCGCTGATGATCGGCTCCAACAGCCTGGCCACCGCCTCGATGGCGCAGTGCCCGGTGGTCGTCGTCCACACCGGCCGCACGGACGAGAGCGAGGCCGAGGTGGCGGACACGTTCCCGGACGTCGTCGCCGGGGTGGCCGCCGACGAGAGCAGTGGGGCGGTCCTCGACTTCGCCTTCGAGGCCGCCGCGTCCAGACCGGGAGCGCGGCTGAGGCTCGTCCACGGGTGGACGATGTTCTCGTCGGTACTGTCCGGCGGCCCGGTGTTCGACAGCGAGGCGGCGGCGGACTCGGCCGGCCGGGCCCTCGCCGAACTCACCGCCGGCCGGCTGGAGAAGTATCCGCAGGTGGACGTCGTACGCGAACCGGTCCGGGGCTCGGCGTCACGCGCCCTGGTCACGGCATCGGCCACCGCGGCGCTGACGGTGGTCGGGCGGCGCAGGGGCGGCGAGGCCCTCGGGCTCGGCCTCTCCCCCGTCGCGCAGACGACGGTGACGCACGCCCTCGGCCCGGTGGCCGTCGTCCCCGTCTGACCCGGACGGGGCGGCAGAAGCCCGTGTCCTGGCCGGGCCGGGTGGCCGAGGGGCCTGGACCGGGGGCCGCGGTCCGTGCGCGGCTCTTGGCGTGCCGGTGCCACCGGCGGAGACTTGGGCGATGACACAGCGCGTGGCTCTCGCGACGGTGATGGACCGGCTCTCCATCGATGCAGTGATCACCGACTACGCCGTGGCGGTGGACGACGGCGCGTGGGACGCCTGCACCGCTCTGTTCACGCCCGACGGCCGTGCCGACCACCGCGGTGCGGGCGGGTCCGAGGAGACCGCCGCCGAAGGCGTGCGGTGGCTGGCGGAGGGCCTGCGGCTCTTCCCGGTCCGCCAGCACCTGATCGTCAACCGGAGGCTGGACCTCGAGGACCTGGGCGGCTACCCGGGGGACCGCGCGCGGGTACGGGCGGACTACTTCAGCCCCAGGGGCCCGGCGGCGGCCGGTGAGGGCGGAAGCGGCCCGGCCCTCCTGACGGGTGGCCGGTACGTCTTCGAACTGCGGCGTACGGACGTGGGCTGGCGGATCCGGTCGGTCACGGCACACGAGATGTGGCGGTGCGCGCCCGGGGGCGCCGGATGATCCCGCGCCGCACGGGGCGGCACACTCCCGGTGGCCCCGGCACGCCCCCTGTGCGCTCCTGATCTTCTGGACCACACTGGGATCAGGCGGATGACCGGCGAGGAGGAGATGCATGCCGAAGCGGGGCGGGCGGCTTCCCGGCGATCCGTCGGGTGCGGGCGGTACACGGCCGTTCGGTCGGCTGGTGCGCTCCCGGTCCGGCCGCGGCGCCGCGGCACTGTGCGCGGGTGCCCTGCCCGCCCTGGCGTTCCCGGCCCCGTCGCTGTGGTGGTTCGCGTATGTCGCCCTGGTGCCGTGGCTGCTGCTGATCCGCTCGGCGGGCACGGCACGTCGCGCGGCCCTCGACGGCTGGCTCGGCGGCACAGGCTTCGTGCTCGCCGTACACCACTGGCTGATGCCGAGCCTGCATGTGTTCATTCTCCTGCTCGCGGCGCTCCTCGGACTGCTGTGGGCTCCCTGGGGCCTCTTGGTCGCCCGGCTGCTCGGCGGATCACCGTCCGCAGGGCGTGCCGTCGCCGCTGTCGCCGTGGTGCCGTCCGGATGGCTGATGATCGAGCTGGTCCGCTCCTGGGAAGGCCTCGGCGGGCCCTGGGGGCTGCTGGGTGCCAGTCAGTGGGAGGTCCCGCTCGCGTTGCGTACCGCCTCTGTGGGCGGCGTGTGGCTGGTCAGTCTGGGGGTGGTGGCCGTGAACACCCTGGCCGTCCTGCTGATCTCCGCATCCGCGGCCCGGCGGGCCGCGGCCGCGTGCCTGGTCGCGGGGGCGGTGGCCGTGGGGGCGGCAGCGGCCTGGGCGCCGCGGCCCGAGGAGACGGGCTCGGCGCGGATCGCCGTCGTGCAACCGGGTGTGATCGACGGCTCCGGCAGCGTCGAACGCCGGTTCGCGCGCAGCGAGGAGCTGACCCGTGGCCTCGCGGGCCAGGACGTGGACCTGGTCGTGTGGGGCGAGAGCAGTGTGGGCGTGGATCTGTCGCGGAGCCCTCGGACGGCGGACAGGATCGCCGCTCTGTCGCGTCTGGTCGGGGCCGATGTCCTGGTCAACATGGACGCCCGGCGCACGGACGGCCCCGACCGCGCCGGGATCTTCAAGTCGGCGGTCCTCGTGGGACCGGACGGCCCGACCGGTGACCGCTACGACAAGATGCGCCTGGTGCCGTTCGGCGAGTACGTCCCCGCCCGCGCCCTGCTCGGATGGGCGACCTCGGTGGGCAAGGCTGCGGGCGAGGACCGGCTGAGGGGCCGCGGCCCGGTGGTGATGGACCTGCCGGACGGGCTGCGGGTGGGTCCACTGGTCTGCTTCGAATCGGCGTTCCCGGACATGAGCAGGCACCTGGCGAAGGAGGGTGCCCAGCTGCTCGTCGCCCAGTCGTCCACCTCGACGTTCCAGCACAGCTGGGCCCCCGAGCAGCACGCCTCGCTGGGGGCGCTGCGGGCCGCCGAGTCGGGCCGCCCGATGGTGCACGCCACGCTCACGGGTATCAGCGCGGTCTACGGCCCGCGCGGCGAACGGGTGGGAGCGCCGCTCGGCACCGACGCGAGTGAGGCCGCCGTCTTCGACGTGCCGCTCGCCCGGGGCACCACCCTCTACGTCCGGCTGGGCGCCTGGCCGGTGTACGGCGCTCTGGCGGTGCTGGCCGTCTTCTTCGGTGCGGCGGGCCTGCGCTCCCTCAGAACGCCTGCTCCGACGCGTCCAGGACCACCCGCTCGCACAGGCGGTGGGTCTCCAGAGCGTCCCGGGCGCTGAGCACCACACCGGCGCGCACGGCGTCCAGGAAGGACACCACGCTCTGTTCGATGCCGCGCTGACGGGCGACCGGCACCCAGTCGCCGCGGCGCCGCAGGGTCGGCTGGCCCTTGTGGTCCACGACGTCCGCGAGGTTGAGCACCTGCCGCTTGGTGTCCTGGCCCGAGACCTCGAGGATCTCCTCGGTCGACCCGTTGAGCCGGTTCATCATGCCGATGGCGGTGAAGCCGTCGCCGGACAGCTGGAGCACCACGTGGTGCATCAGCCCGTCGGCGACCCGTGCGCGCACGACGATGTTCGACACCGGCCCGGGGACCAGGAAGCGCAGGGTGTCGACGACGTGGATGAAGTCGTCGAGGACCAGGGTGCGCGGGTCCTCGGGCAGTCCCACACGGTTCTTCTGCAGGAGGATCAGCTCGCGCGGGTGCTCCGCACACTGCGCGTACGACGGGGCCAGCCTGCGGTTGAAGCCGACGGCGAGGGTGACGCGACGCTCCTCCGCGAGGGCCACCAGCCGTTCGGAGTCGGCGAGTTCGTAGGAGATCGGCTTGTCGACATAGGTGGGGACGCCCGCTTCGAGCAGCCGCCCCACGATCTCCGCGTGCGCGGCGGTCGGCGCGTGGACGAAGGCGGCGTCCAGTCCCTGGGCCAGGAGGGAGTCGAGATCCTCGTGGCACCGCGTCGCGGGGATCCGGTGGGCACCGGCGACGGCCGCCAGCGTGGCCGGCGTGCGGGTCTGCAGATGTAGTTCGACATCGGGCAGGGTCGTCAGTACCGGCAGGTACGCCTTCTGCGCGATGTCGCCGAGTCCGATGCAGCCGACCTTCACGAGGTTCTCCCTGTCGCCTTGACCAGGGACTTGTCACGGTCGCGTCCACAGTCCTTCCCTGGTCCTGGCAGCATACGTGCGCTGTGGGGGCCGCCAGTCGGCGATGCCGTCGAACGTGCGCAGGACGAGCCCCGGTCCGAGGCGGGAGGCCGCGGACATCAGCCCGTCGCGGAAGGCGACCGCCGGGGCGGCGGAGAGCTGCATCATGCGGGAGATCCGCGCCGCCTTGCGGACGATCGCGGTGGTACGCGGCTGCCGGTCGGCGCTGTAGGCGGCCAGCGCCGCTCCCAGGTCCGTGTCCGGCGCCACGTGGTGGGCGAGTACGACCGCGTCCTCGATGGCCTGGTTGCCTCCCTGGCCCAGGGTGGGCGCCATGGCGTGCGCGGCGTCGCCGACGAGCACGGCCCGCCCCCCGTGGAAGACCGGCAGGGGCACGGTCATCTGGTGCACGTCGTGGCGCAGGACCTGGCCCGGCTCGACGGCGTCGATGATGTCCGGCACCGGATGGTGCCAGTCACCGAACCTGCGCAGCAGCTCGGCCTTCTCGTCGTCGGCGGCCCGCGCTCCGGCCGGAGCCGTGGCGGCGGCGTAGGCGTAGATCCGGCCGTCCTTCATCGGGTGGCTGCCCCAGAGCGACCCCCGGCCCCACGTCTCGTGCGAGACGAACGGGCCGCCGGGCGCGGGGGCGAGAACACGCCAGGTGGTGAATCCGCTGTACGAGGGCCCGGGGTGACGGGGGAAGAGCGCGGCCCGGACCCCGGAGCGGACTCCGTCGGCGCCGACCACCAGATCGGCCTCGATGTCTCCCGAGGGTGTCCTGACCACGGCGCGGCGCCCGCCCGCGCGGCCCGGATCCACGAGCCGCACCGGTGTGCCGGTGTGCACCGCCGCCCCGGGAAGTCCGGCGCGGAGCAGCTCGACGAGCGCCGAGCGGGGCAGCAGGACGAGCGGCCCCCCGAACCGCGCGGCCGCGGCGGCGCTGTCGGTGCGGGCGAGCCAGCGGCCCGACGGCGTACGCATCCCCCCGTCGCCCTGCCAGGCGGCGAGGTCCCGGACCGCGTCCCCGAGCCCGATCACATCGAGGGCACGCTGGGAGTTGGGGGCGAGGCTGATGCCCGCGCCCACGGGTTCCAGCGAGGCGGAGCGCTCGGTCACGGTGACCTGCCACCCGCTCCGGTGGAGGGCCACGGCGGCGGTCAGTCCGCCGATTCCACCGCCGATGACCACCGCATGGGACGTCCTCATGACTGAACCCTCCTTCGAACTACATCTGTAGTACGCGGATTCCACCGTACTACAGGTGTAGTCGACGGCGGTAGGCTGACTCCATGTCCACACGCTCCGCATCCGCGCACGTCACCCCTTCCGGGGGATCGGTGCCTCCTTCCCGCGCCGACCTGATCGCCGACTCCGCGCTCGCCCTGCTCGCCGAGCGCGGGATGAGGGGGCTGACCCACCGGGGGGTGGACGAGCGGGCCGGACTTCCCCAGGGCTCGACGTCCAACCACGCCCGCACCCGGGAGGCCCTGCTGGAGGCGGCCGTACGCCGGCTCGCCGAGCGGGAGGCCCAGGTGCTCACCCCCGGGGAGTGGCTCGCGAGCGGTGATCCGGTGCGGGTCGCCGAAGGGCTGGCGCGCGCTCTGCACCGGTACCTGACCAGCGGCACCGAGCTCCTGGTCTGCCGGTACGAACTGGCCCTGGAGGCCACCCGGAGGCCCGGCCTGCGGGCGTTCTACGACAGCGCGGGCGAGCGGTTCCGCACGCCGCTGGTGGCGCTGATGACCGCTGCCGGGTCCGCCGAGCCGGAACGCCACGCGCTGTCGGTCGTCGCCTGGGCGGAAGGCATGATGTTCGCCTGCGCCGCGGGCTCCTACCACCGGGCCGTACCCACCGAGGAGGAGTTGCGCCGAGGCTGCGCCGAACTCCTGCACGGGATGCTCGGAACCACTGACGCGAACCGCTGAAACGAATGGCCCTGCCGATCACCGCTGCGGGAGGATGGCGCGATGACGACAGAAGAACGCTCCGAGCCCGCGACCGACGCAGCCGAACGGCAGATGCTGGAGGGGTGGCTGGACTATCACCGGGCGACTCTGGCGATGAAGTGCGAGGGCCTCACCGACGCCCAGTTGCGGGAGGCGTCGGTTCCCCCCTCGGAATTCACCCTGCTCGGCCTCGTGCGGCACCTCGCCGAGAACGAACGCGGCTGGTTCCGCGAAGTGCTCACCGGTGAGGAGTTGCCGCCGATCTACGGGACGGACGAGGACCCGGACGGGGAGTTCCATCTCACCGAGGCGGACACCTGGGCCGAGGCCAGGACCACCTGGCTGGCAGAGATCGAACACGCCCGGGCCAACGCCGCGAAGTTCGCCCTCGACGACCGGTCCGTCGGCGTCGGCCGGCGCGGCAAGCCCTTCAGCCTCCGCTGGATCTACACACACATGATCGAGGAGTACGCCCGGCACAACGGGCACGCCGACCTCGTACGGGAGCGGATCGACGGCGCCACCGGCGAGTGACCAGGGGCGGCTGCGCGGGAGCGGGCCGCGTCACTGCCCGGCCGCGCTCCCCCGCAGTCGCTGTTCCATCCGTCTGATGCCTGCGCGGACCGCACCGCCGTACCCGTCGCCCTCCAGGACCGTGACGGCGTCCCAGGCCCGGTCCAGATGGACCCGGGCCGCCCCGAAGCGCTGCAGCTTCAGGTAGTCCGCCGCCAGACTGAGATGCAGCGAGGGGAAGAAGGCCCGCACCGCGTCGGCGTCCCGGTGCTCCGCCGCCGGTTCCGCGGCGGCCTCTCCCCTCAGGCTTTCCGCAGCCGTCAACGCCCTCAGGTCCCAGGCGAGTTCGTCCCCGGGATCGTCCTGGGTGTCCGCCATGTAATGCGCGAGGGTGCAGCGGTGCAGGGCTTCCCCGGACTCCCCGATCTCCGACCAGAGGATTCCGAACCGATTCCTGGCCTCTTCGCGGTCCCCCGCGTGGAGCAGCATGATCGCCTGGCCGATCCTCGTCATGACGACATCCCCCGGCACTTCCCGCTGCTCCACGTCAGAGGTCTCCCTGATCAACGTCCGGCCTGTTCCGGTGGCTCCGACGCTAGCCGCAGCCACCGGCAATCCCGCTCAGGCGCGGGCCGCGGTCGCCGGCAGGGTCGCCTGCGGGCCCAGGTCCGGGATCCTCCAGTCGATCGGCTCGTGGCCCTGCGCGGCGACGGCCTCGTTGATCTGGGTGAAGGGACGGGAGCCGAACCACTTCTTGGCGGAGAGCGGGGACGGGTGCGCACCCTTGACCACCACGTGCCGGTCCTGGTCGATCAGCGGGATCTTCTTCTGGGCGTAGTTGCCCCAGAGGACGAAGACGGCGGGGTCGGGACGGTCGGCCACCGCGCGGATCACCGCGTCGGTGACCTTCTCCCAGCCCTTGGCCTTGTGCGAGTTGGCCTCGCCGGCACGGACCGTGAGCACCGCGTTGAGCAACAGGACGCCCTGCTCGGCCCACGGCATCAGATAGCCGTTGTCGGGGACCGGCAGGCCCAGCTCGTCGTTCATCTCCTTGTAGATGTTGCGCAGCGAGGGAGGCGTCCTGACTCCCGGCCTGACCGAGAAGCAGAGGCCGTGGCCCTGGCCCTCGCCGTGGTAGGGGTCCTGGCCCAGGACGAGCACCTTCACCCGGTCGTAGGGCGTGGCCGCCAGCGCGGCGAAGACCTGCTCGCGCGGCGGGTACACCGGCCCACGGGCCCGCTCCTCCTCGACGAAGTCGAGGAGCTCCTTGAAGTAGGGCTTCTGCAGCTCTTCGCCGAGGACGCCGCGCCAGGACTCGGGCAGCAGGTCGGTGTCGGTCACGTCCACAACCTCCGGTAAGCAGTCTGTTCTTCACCACAGAACCTACCGGGGCACACTGACAACGGACCTGCCGCAGCCCTCCTACCAGCTGGTCTTGCGGTACAGCTCCCACATCTGCATGACCGTCTGCGGGTCGAGCGCGCGCTCGCCGCCGCCGATGTCCTCGCCGGCCGCCACGTAGAGCTTGCCCTGCCACAGGGGCAGCAGCCGCACGTCCTTGACGAGGATCTCCTGGGCCCGCTTGAACTGCGCGGAGACCGCACCGCGGTCGCTCTCCTTGCGGGAGGACGGCAGGAGTTCCTGGGTGATCTCGTCGGTCACGTACGGGGTGCCGGTGACGCTGTCCTGGCCCACGAAGGGAGCGATGAAGTTGTCCGGGTCCGGGAAGTCGGGGAACCAGCCACGTCCGAAGACCGGGTAGTCGCCCTTGGTGAAGCCCTCCTGGAAGGACTTCCACGGCGCGCTCTTCAGCGTGATCCGGAAGAGCCCGGACGCCTCGAGCTGGCGCTTCAGCTCGGTGAACTCGGGAGCGGTGGAGGAGCCGTAGCGGTCCGTGGTGTACCAGAAGGTCATCTCGACCGGGGCGGTGATGCCCGCGTCGGAGAGTATGGCCTTCGCCTTGGCGCTGTCCGGGTCTCCGTACGAGTCGAAGAAGCTGGTGGCGTGCCCGGCGATGCCCTTCGGGACCATGGAGTAGAGCGGTTCCGCGGTGCCCCGGTAGACCTTGGCCACGAGGGCGTCGCGGTTCACCAACTGGGCGATGGCCTGCCGGACGGCGAGCTTCCCGGCCGCCGGGTCCTTGGGGTTGAACACGAGGAAGCGGATGTCGGCGCCGACGGACTCGACGATCTGCAGACCGTTGTTGTCCTTCTTGTTGTCCTCGAGTCCGATGACCTCCTCGGCGGTCAGGCCGCGGTAGGTGGCGTCGATCTCCTTCTTCTTCAGCGCCTCCACCATGGGGGCGGAGTCATCGAAGTAGCGGATCGTGACCGCGGTGTTCTTCCGGTCGGCGAACCCCTTGTAGCTGGGGTTCTTCGTCAGCTCGGCCTGCTTGCCGGGCTCGTACGCGTCCAGGAGGTACGGACCGGAGCCGGTGACCTTGCCGTCGTCGCGGACACTGTCCGCCGGGTACTCCCCCGGCGGGACGATCGACATCGCGGGAGTGGCCAGGATGAACGGGAACGTCGCGTCCGCCTTGCCGAGGTGGAAGATGACCGTGTCGTCGCCCTTGGTCTCCACCCGGTCGAGAGACCCGAGGAGTCCCGCCGGACCGCCCTTGACCTTCATCTTCACGATCCGGTCGATGGAGTACTTCACGGCCTCGGCATCGATCTTCTCGCCGTTGGAGAACGTCAGGCCGGAGCGCAGGGTGCACCGGTAGGCCATGCTCGTGGCGTCGGTGAAGAGGCACTCCTTGGCCGCGTCGGGCTCGGGGCTGGTGCTGCCGGTCGGGAAGCTCACCAGGGTCTGGAAGACGTTCCTCATCAGCTCCCAGGAGCCGTCCCAGGCCGCCGCCGGGTCGAGGGTCGAGGGCTGGCTCGTCGTTCCGACGGATATCTTCTGGTCCGTCTCCGAACTGCTGTCGGACAGCAGGCCGCAGCCGGTCAGCAGAGAAAGGGAAGCAAGGGCTGCAACAGTCTGCAGACTGGCCCGGTAGAACACGTGCACGCTCCTCGATCAGCCTTGGGTCGGCAGACCATACCGCAGTGCCTCGCCGGGACAATCTGCTGGCCCGGCGAGGCACTTGAGTCAATCAGGACCAAACTGGCGCAGTCCCTCTCAGGCCACGCCGGCGTTCAGGAAGATACCGCCGTCGACCACGAGCGTCTGCCCCGTGACCCAGTCGGACTGGGCGGACGTGAGGAACGCCGCCGCACCGCCGATGTCCTGCGGGACACCGAGCCGGCCCAGCGGGTAGGCGGCCGCGGCCTCGGCCTCCCGGCCCTCGTAGAGCGCCTCCGCGAACTTCGTCTTCACCACGGCCGGGGCGATCGCGTTGACCCGCACGACCGGCGCGAACTCGTGCGCCAGCTGGAGGGTCAGGTTGACCATGGCGGCCTTGCTCATGCCGTAGGCGCCGATGAACGGCGACGCGGAGACACCCGCGACCGAGGCGATGTTGACGATCGCCCCGCCGTTCTCCCTCTGCCACGCCTTCCAGGTCTGCTGGGCGAAGCCCAGGGCCGAGATCACATTGGTCTCGTAGACCTTGCGGGCGACGTTGAGGTCGAGCTCGGCCATCGGCCCGAAGACGGGGTTGGTGCCGGCGTTGTTGATCAGGTAGTCGACCCGGCCGAACGCCTCCATGGCCGCCGCGACTGCCGCGGCCTGGTGCGCCTCGTCGTGCGCCTTGCCGGCGATGCCGACGGCCCGGTCGGCGCCGAGCGTCTCCACGGCCTCCTTCAGGGCGTCCTCGCCGCGGCCCGTGATGACGACGCGGTCGCCCCGGGCCACGAACGCCTCGGCGATGCCGTAACCGATGCCCCTGCTCGCGCCCGTGATGAGCGCGACCTTGCCACTGTCCTGCACAGTCATGGTGTCCGTTGCCCTTCCGGGAATCAGTTGAGCGGTCCGCCGGCGACGTACATGACCTGGCCGGACACGAAGCCCGCGTCCTCGCCGGTGAAGAAGGCGATCGCGTTGGCGATGTCCTCGGGGCGCCCCACGCGCTGGACCGGGATCTGCGTCGCGGCGGCGGCCTGGAACTCCTCGAAGCCCATGCCGACCCGCGCCGCGGTCTGCGCGGTCATCTCGGTGACGATGAAGCCGGGGGCCACGGCGTTGGCGGTCACACCGAACTTGCCGAGCTCCTTGGCGAGCGTCTTCGTGAAACCCTGGAGGCCGGCCTTGACGGCGGAGTAGTTGGCCTGACCCCGGTTGCCCAGTGCCGAGGAGGACGAGAGCGAGACGATGCGGCCGAACTTGGCCTCCACCATGTGCGACTGCACAGCCTTGGCCATCAGGAACGCGCCCTTGAGGTGGACGTTCATGACGAGGTCCCAGTCGGACTCGCTCATCTTGAAGAGCAGGTTGTCCCTGAGCACACCCGCGTTGTTGACGAGGATCGTCGGGGCGCCGAGCTCGGCGGCGACGCGCGCGACGGCGGCTTCCACCTGGGCGCTGTCCGACACGTCGCAGCCGACGGCGAGGGCCTTGCCCCCGGCGGTGGTGATCTTCTCGACGGTGTCCTTGCACGCCGCCTCGTCGAGGTCGAGTACGGCGACGGCGCGGCCCTCGGCCGCCAGGCGTACGGCGGTGGCGGCGCCGATGCCCCGTGCCGCTCCCGTCACGATGGCGACGCGCTGCTCGGTGGTGGACATGCTTGGTTCTCCTCGCCCTTGGATCGCGGCTCAGCGGACGTCAGGAAGTTCCCGATAACTGAGCAACCGCTTAGTACCTTCAGCAGACGAGACGCTAGAAGCCCTGGCACCCGGTGTCAACGGCCCACGGGGGCACGGACGCATGTCACACCGGACGGGGGCGCCGCCCGGTGCGTTCCGGGCAGCCCCTCCGGCACCGGTATCAGCGCACCAGCAGGTCGAGCAGCCGCTCCACCTCGGCGGCCGGGTCCGTGGTCAGGCCGCTGTGCACGACGCCCGGCTGCACGACCGTGGAACGGGGCGCGATCAGCCAGCGGAAGCGGCGCCCCGCGTCGTCACCAGCTGCCTGGCCCGCCGCCTCACCGCCGCCGCAGACACCTTCGACCGCCCGCAGAGCGGCCAGCACACCGCGCACATCGGCCTGCGGGTCCAGCACCCTGAGCTTCCGCTCGTCCAGGTGCGTCCGCGCCGCCACGAAGGACTTCGCCCGGCAGTAGACCAGCACGCCCGCGTTGAAGCACTCACCGCGCTCGACCCGTGGCACGACGCGCAGGACCGCGTACTCGAAGACATCGCGCTTGCTCATCGGCCGCCGTCCTTGCTGTCACGTCCGGCGCCCGTCTGCGCGTCGCGGTCCTTCGTGGTGGGGTGCGGCCGGGGCGTCAAGCGCTCCATGAGCCACCCAGGGGCCTGGGAGGGCCGCGTCTTCGTGGGCCCGTCCATGACGACGCGCTCGTGGATGCCGCCCGCGCGTGCCAGCAGCGGTTCCACGTACGCCCGGCGCAGCTCGTCCGCGCTCTCGAAGCCCGGCTCTCCGGCCAGCCACTCCCCGGGCACCTCCGCCACCACCTCGGTGAGCAGTTCTTCCGTGACCAGCGGGGCGAGCTCGGCGGCCGCGGAGGCGACGTCCGGCCCGAACGGCGCGAGCACGTGGTCGGAGGCGTTGTACGGCTTCGCCGCGGACGCCTGCGCACCCGGCCAGTTGTGGTGCCAGATCATGGTGGCACCGTGGTCGATCAGCCACGGCTCGCCGTGCCAGACCAGCATGTTGGGGTTCCGCCACGAACGGTCCACGTTGTTGATCAGCGCGTCGAACCAGACGACCCTCCCGGCCTCCGCAGCACCGACCTCGTAGGCGAGCGGGTCGAAACCGAGCGACCCCGGCAGGTAGTCCATCCCCAGGTTCAGTCCGGCGCTGGCCTTGAGGAGCTCCTGCACCTCCTGGTCGGGCTCGGCGAGACCGATGACGGGGTCGAGCTGGATGGTCACCAGCTCCGGCACCCGCAGCCCCAGCCTCCGGCCGAGCTCCCCGCAGATGACCTCCGCCACCAGGGTCTTGCGCCCCTGCCCGGCCCCGGTGAACTTCATGACGTACGTGCCGAGGTCGTCGGCTTCGACGATCCCGGGGAGCGATCCGCCCTCACGCAGGGGCGTGACATAGCGGGTCGCTACGACCTCTTCCAGCATTTTCCCAGGCCACCCATCTCTACAGCCTTGCAATCCACGGACAGCCCCCTCCGAGGCGCGAGGGCGACAATCGGCGGTCAACGACGCTGGGGAGAATCTGGGGAGTTTCGACTGGCGTGCCGCTCTCCCCGCTCCCCGAGCAGTCCGTCGATGGTGCCCCGCCCTTTGCTGCCTGCCTCCGGCATGAAGTGAGCATAGTAACCGAGGGTGATCGCGGGCGAGGAATGCCCGAGCCATCGCGCCAAGGTCACAACCGACTCTCCGGCTTCCAGCATGATCGAGGCGTAGGTGTGCCGAAGCACATGGAAGCCATCCTTCGGGGCTGCTGCCCACTGCCAGGCTTTCGCCCCCTCGGCACGCGGCGGGATGACGCCGGCCTGAGCCAAGGCGGGCTTCCAGGTGTAGGTGTTCCATGTGTTCACCGCGACGGCGTTGCCGAAGCGCGTGGTGAGCAGCAGGGAGAGCTTCTTCCTCTCCCCCTCCGGCTTCCCCCACGGAAGCTCCACCTCTACCGGCGGGAACGCTTCGATGTGACGTTTCAGCTCCTCGGCCACCGAGAGAGGCATATCCACTGTCCGAACCTTCTTCCCCTTCGGTAGGGCCAAGTACAGCCTTCCGTGAATCGCCTGTACTTGGCGCCGGACGTGAAGCGCGCCGCGCTCATAGTCGATATCTTCTGGACTCAACCCGAACACCTCGCCCTGCCGGAGTCCGCACCCCAGGCCGACTACGACGGCGATCCTGTTGCGTGGGTTGATGGCGTCGCGGACTCGCAGTGCCGTAGCGATCGGCCACGCGTCGCGCCGCTCCCGTGGCGACTTGGGCCACCGCACAGACTTCGCGCGCATAGGATTCCGCGCGAGGCGCTTGTCGTCGACTGCCGCTTCCAATATGGAGGAAAGCTCGGACAGGATGCCGCGCTGGTAGTCCACCGAAGCGACTGTTGACTCCAGCTTGATTATGAACGTCCGCAGATCCGTTGCAGCGATACTCCTGAGCGGAAGCTGGCCCAGGTACGGGACGATATGAAGACGCGTTCTACGCTCCTGACCGTCCTGGGTTTTCGGAGCGCCGCCTCGCCCTGGTGCCCAATGGGTCGCAATGTAGTCGGCGAGCGTGATGGACCCGTCGCGCGGGTCTACAAAATCACCTCGCTCCTCGTCCGTGACCGCCCGGCGAAGCCACGCCTTGGCGTCCTCCAGTACGTCGAAGGATCGATCTCGCACCCCAGGTATGCCAGCGACCTTGTACCGCTTACCCTTCCCGAAGCGCGCGGTTTTCTCCCTTCGCCCGGTGACTGGATCCTTCTTCTTTTTGAGCCAACGATCCTCGATGTAGCCGGACAGCTTGGTTTCCTTTCAACAGGATGCGAAACGGCGCACGACGACCTTAATGAGGTCAAGCACCAGGGTTACGTCGCTGCGAAGGTGCAGTCAGCGGACTCAAAGCAGGGTTGGAGCGGGAGTCTGCGCATTCCTGCTCATGGATCCAGGCGTCGAGAGCCGTCAGCCGATACGTGACCCGGCCGCGGCGGCCCATGCGGAAGCTCGGCGGCCCCTGCCGGCGGTGCCGCCAGACATAAAGCGTGTGCGGTGATATGCCGAGGTACGCGGCAGCGTCCTTGACGTTGAGGAAGCAGGTGCGTACTGCACCCGCGGGTTCGGGCTTGGCCGGAGGGACGAGCAGTGGACGTGTAGGCATGGAGCGCTTCCTGTGAGGGACGAAATGCAGTGAGACCAGGAGACCTGCGTCCACTACGACTCCACCGCCAAGCACAGTCGAATGTGAACAACTGAATAGTCCTGACGATCGCCGGTTTGGCCAACCGGCGATCGTCGGCTATGTTGCGCGCCGCATCCGGTGAGATCAGCAGGAGAGCCGGGCAACCTAGGCCAGGAAGCCAGTCGATACGAGCGCAGAGCCGGTGACGAGTCGTCTGCTACGAGCAGCAGCGGCAGACGGTTTACGAGGCGGCCAAGCTCCCGCACTATGAGGCGCTTAGAACCATTCGGTGCCCGGGCCGCATACCCCGTCGCGGCCGGCATCAGGGTGCGTCGCAATATGGGCGACAACGGCACGGACGCGGCGGCGTCTTCGCTGCAGCGGCTCCTCACCAAACCTGCCAACCTCGCAGGTGCATACATAGAGTCAGATAAACACCGCTCCATAGTGACGAACACGTCCGGACCATGCGTTCAATCCGCCGAAGACGAAAAATCTAGGGACCGTGAAGTGAGCAGATTGAATATCAGAATCAGACATACGCACCTCCAAGGCGGAAGTCCTGTCAGAGCGGAAGTCTCATGGAGCTGAATTTCTATCCTCCCTTGCTCTACCCATCGAGCAACTCCTCCTCTGGCCTGCTGTTCGCCGGGACGTTGTACGTTGACATGGTCTCGACGGAGATATCCAGTCTTTTGAAGTTCTTTCCCGTCTGCCGTGAGCGAATGCCCAACCTCAGCCGTCAAGGAATCGCTGATCTTGGCCTTGGTGAGACGAAGGGAACAATTCACCGGCACCACGGATCCGTCGCGTTCCTTCGTCGAACAACAGACGAGGGCTGCCTCTGCTCACGCCATGGCAGCCCTCGGGCAGCACCTCTCGCTGCCAAGGGGCCGCATTCAGCCGCCACTCTCCCTCATTGGCGGTTGCGTGCTCCTCTATCGACGTACACACCAGGTTCTGCGTCGGACTGCGCGTAGGCTCAGTTCAGTGACAAACGCCTGGGTTCGCTGCCAAGGGACACGAATGTCTACCGAAAGCCACGTGGGAGCCCTTCTGCCTCGAGCCCCTTGAGGCGCAAAGCAAAGGCCGGCATCTGCATCACGAAGCCTTTACACGAGAGGACCTTCACCGTGGGGTAGAAGCGAAGCGCCACCCCGAATGACGCGCTACCGTCTGACTGATCCAGGCGGTGGGTGAGTCCCGCCCATCGTCACCGTTAGCGACCGACTTTCGGCATGCGCTGGACGGCTGGATAGGGTCGCGGTACCCGAGCTGGAGAGGTAGTTGCATGGCCCACGAGATTGTGATCGCGCAAACGACCAGTAATGACGAGGATCAGGCGAAGGTGCTGGCCCGGGGCGCGGTCGAGAGCAAGTTGGCAGCGGGCGTTCACATCGATGCGCCGATCACCGCCTTCTACTGGTGGAAGGGGAAGGTCGAGACGGCGCAGGAGTGGCGGATCTCGTACATGACTACGACGGACCGCCTCCCGGTGCTGGAGGCGTGGCTGCACGAGAAGCACCCCTATGACGTCCCCCAGTGGATCACGCTGCCCGTGACCGGTGGGTCGGAGGCGTACCTGTCCTGGGTAGTTGAGGAGACGGCACAGGACTGAGGAGCGTCGGGCCGGCCATACGATGTTCGCGACCTGGGCTTGCTCGCCTACCACGCGAGGAAGCTCAGGAGGCGAACTGCTGCAGGTGGACGGCGAGTTCCTGCTCGCTGTCGGGGAGGGAGGCTGCCATAGCCGCCGCACGCTCCCTGCCCATCGTGTTGGGCTTAGCCTGTGCCGCAGACGCGAACTGGCGTGCCACGTAGATCCCTTGGTCGACGTCACCTCCACGCAGCAGAGCCGAAGCGAGATCTCCGAGGACCACAACGCCTCCGTCCGGGAGTTCAGCTCCGAGACGGTGGACTGCGGTGTCGGCTGTAGCGGTGAGTTCGGGACGCCGCAACCGCCCGTATACGGAGAGAGCCAACGAGTCCATGCGGTACGGGGTCACGAACCGAACCCACGCCTGCTCGCTGGCGTGATCCGCGAAGTCGTAAGCGAAGCGCGCTCGGTCCAACGCCCGGAGCGCTCCCGTCTCGTCGCCGGCTGCCGCAGCTTCCTCCGCGTGCCTACCGAGGACCCAGGCGGCAGCAGTAGCGTTGCCGTAGCCTCGCACGTCGTTGGCCGCCTGGGAAAGGAACTCCAACTTCACCTTCGGCGTTGAAGCGCCGTAGCTGGCGTAGGTCAGGGCCAGGGCTCGGAGTGGAGGGTGTCCAGCGGTGGCCGCGCACTGCGACGTGACCTTGTAGTAGGCATCGGCTTTGTCGAGCTCGCCAAGGTCCCAGGCCACCCAACCAGCCAGGGCAGCCGTTTCTCCGGCTGCGAGAGTGAGAGCCCGTTCGTGCTCGCCGGCACGAGGCAGAGCGGCGGTGATCGCGTCAAGATGTGACTCGACCGTGCTTTGTAGTCGCCGGGCGCTGAGGTTGAGTTCCTGGACGTGCAGTTCAGCAGCCCGGTCGATGAGCGCGACGGCGGAGGGCGAATCGATCATGGACCCCTTACCGAGGGCGAGGGCGAGTCGCCCCCAGGGCTCGGCAGCCGCGCTCACGCCAATAGCAGCGCCACCCAGCAGTGTGCGACGCTTCACGGCGTCCTGGTCCTCCCCTGCATTGGCATACCCCATTCTCTTGCGAGCGCGGGCAGCCTTTGCCTCCCGACGTAGTTCCTCGAAGGGGACACCGCAGGCCGCCGCGATGTGGCCGATTGTGTGATTGGTAGGGACGTTCTCGAAGTTCTCATAGCGGCTGATCTCTCGGCGGGTCATGGTGTCCCGGCCGGAGACAGCGTTGATCGCGTCTGCCTGCTCCTCCTGCGTCCGGCCCGCATCCTGCCGAAGCCGTAGGAGAAGGTCGGCGAACGGATCTGGCATGAGTGTGACCTCTATTGGTGGGCGGAATCCAATCATGACCTCAATTCCCCCTCCAGTTTCCCCCCTTGACAGAATTTTCCCCCGCGGGATTCCCCTGGTCGACGGCGTCTCCGCGCGATGCGATAGCCCCCATGACCAGGCTCCAAGAAGCACCCCCGCCCGACAGGGGCATCCGAGGCTCTGCGGCCACAGCAGGCGTGTCATACGTGAGGTCAGTTCAGGAGGACCGACGCAGCACATCAGCATGGGCAGAAGTACCCGCGGCATCCCATGCCTGTCAGGCTGCCTTGCTCCCTGACCTCAGGGTAGTTGCGGTGATGCCGCAGGTAGCCAGGGCGTTCCTGCGGCGGTGCCGTGTTTCGAAGCCGGTGGCAGAGTTCGTTGTACTGGCCGTCTCGGAGCTGGTCACCAACGCGGTGATTCACGGTGAGGGCGAAGTCATCGTCCAGATCACGGTGGCCGGCGACGTAGTGCGCGTCTCCGTAACCGACCACAACCCGGTGCCAGCAGCACTCAAGGAGGCCGGACGCGACCGTGAATCGGGGCGCGGGATCCGGCTTGTCGACGCGATATCAGACGCGTGGGAGAGCAACGGCGAGGAGACGTGGTGTGAGTTCCGGGACGCGAGGGCTGCGGCTTGAGTCAGACCTCCAGCTGGTCCTCGACCATGCGAATGACGAGTAGCGCAACTCAGTCACTCCCGCTACGCAGAGCGCTCCGAGGGCCGTTCCGTTGCCTTCGCCCAGTAGTGCGGTTCAAGCATCTCGCCAGGCCATGCCGGCTGACAGATCGGGCCCCGAGGCCCCATCTGCTCGAAATACGGCGCCAGGTCAATCACCGGCGTCCCTTCAACGGCGTCGAGATCGGTGACCAAGAGGTCCCGACCTTCGACCTTCAGCAACCGCGGGTAACTGATCGCCAGTTGGTTGGGGCGCCGGTGGTTGCGGTGGACGAACGTACCGGTCGCCGGCCAGTTCTGGTTTCCCCGAGGACTGCGCGCATGGAGCTGGACATCTTCGGGTCCCGCCAAGTGGAAGCGCCAGGTCACGACCAGGTGAGAGAACTCCTCAATTCCTTGCAAGGTCTCGAGCGGATACGCGTCGTCGAGCCTGATGATCGATTCGACCGCGCCTTGATAGTCGTCCTGAACGCGGGTGTGGCCCCCGACGACCGTTGCAATCGATTCGACCTCGTACGTCACCATCAGCGCTCGTTCCTCTCCCTGGGCGTAGCGCGTGCGGCGGCCTCCGGCCGGCGCCGCGGATCTGCTAGTCGGTCAGCTTATGGCGCGCAGCATGTCTCGCCCTCGCCGGTCCAGTTCGGCGACGTGGCGACCGCCGCGTTGGCGGACGGGCGAGAGGTCGCTCTGCATGCGGACGATGACGTCGCGGGCGCGGCCGGACTGGACGCCGACCATGGCGTCGAGGGCCCGGTTCCAGGTGGCACACGCCTCGTCGAGGCGTCCCTGCTGTACCTGGACGGCGCCGAGGTAGCCGAGGGTCACGCTGTGGGTGCGGGCGTATTGCTGTCGGCGGCGGGTGGCAACGCTGCGCTGGAAGTGGATCTCCGCGTCCAGCGGCTGGCCCAGGTCGCGCAGGGCGCAGGCGGTCTCATGGGCCAGGGAGGCTTCTTGGAAGAAGCCCACACGGCTGGGGGCATCGTTGTTGTCTGCGTGGGAGAGATCCTGCTCTGCACGGCTAATGGCCGCGAGGGTGCCGGCGCGGTCGCCGTCTGCCGCGAGGGCTCGGGAGTGAACGATCGCGAGCAGAGCCCTCTCGCGGTGGCTAGCCTGGCCGTACCGGTCGCGGGACATGGATGCTTCGGCCAGGGCGAGCGCTCGCCGAGGGTGCCCGAGGTCCACAGCTTGGTGCGCGAGAGCGCGAAGGATGTGACCCCCGAGCGGCCCGTCGCCCGCCTCGGCCGCGATGCGGGCCGCCAGGGTGAGATAGCGCTGGGCGGTGCGGTGCTCGGAGGCGTCGAAAGCCATCCACCCCGCCAGGTAGGTCATCTCCGCAACGGCCGAGTACGTGTCGCGACGGACCTGCTCCGTGCGGAACCTGCTGCCGAGCAGGGGCACCGTTTCGTCGCGAAGGTGGCCGGCGAGGGCCGAGCGCCCCGCGGCTCCACCGCGCTGCTGGTCCCGAGCGGAGTAGAAGGTCGTCAGGTCGCGGACATCATCGATGTCGGCCTGGGTCACCAGCCGGGGGGACACTGCTGGGCGCTTCGCCGCTGCGTTAGGGGCGGCTGCCCACCACGAAGCGGTGGGCAATGCGAGGCCGGCGGCCGAGTACGCGGT
Organism: Streptomyces sp. NPDC102402; assembly: GCF_044765765.1. NCBI lineage: Bacteria > Bacillati > Actinomycetota > Actinomycetes > Kitasatosporales > Streptomycetaceae > Streptomyces > Streptomyces sp. NPDC102402. The sequence goes on along the minus strand of NZ_JBIWKR010000009.1, from coordinate 47,566 downwards.
CGTCGCCAGCAGCTTGCGTCGGTGCATATCGAGGTCGTCGCTTCCAAGCTCGGCGAGCACGGTCAGAGGGTCGACGCTCCAGTCGGAACCGCTGTCGGTCGTGCCTGCCGGCTCGCCTTCCAGCCCGAGGTCAGCCAAGGTGAGGCGGCGGCCGAGCCTGCGGGACAGCGTCTCGCGAAGGATATGGGGCGCCCTTCCACTCGGCCGCGTTCCCTGGACCCACATGGCGATGTGCGAGCGGGAGATGGCCTCCAGCTCACGCGCGCCGCTCTCCGCGGCCACGCGGGCGACCGCGGCGGCTGCTTGGGGCTGCGACCAGCTCGCTTCCCGCAGGAGTGCGGCGAGGGCGACGTTTCGCTCACGGGCCATGGGCTGCCCCTCGGTTCCGAAATGATCTTTGACGCCTTTGACGGCCTTGACCGCCGTGCAGGCATACCCCTCGGCGGGGATTCGCGGTTCGCTCAACGTAGCGGCCCGATCACTCACATTGCACGTCAACCGTCGCCACCCTACGGCGAACTTCACTCAACTTGGCTTGATCCAAACAGGAGTTGTGTCATGCGTCTCTCGCTGGTCCTGCATCGGGAAGCCTGTTACCGCGATGGTCGAGGCAGGCGGGGCTACATCGCCATGGGGCCGGCCGATGTGCAGCGAGATCAAGCGGTTGCCGCGGCGGAGACGGTGTCGCTGGTGCTGGGCGAGGACTCGCCGCTGCCGGAGAGCGCCAGTGATGTGGAGGAACTAGCGGTGCGCCTTCGCGGTCACATCAGCCAACTTGGGTTCGTGGCCCCGCCAGAGTCGTCAGCGCTACGCGGTGCGCAGCAGCTCGGTTCGGCGGGTGTCCCCGACGGCTACATGCCCGGCAGGGTGCATCTGGTCAAGCTGGCGGAGGCAACCCAGGCACTTATCGCTGCCGTGCAAGCCCACGGCTTTACTCCCGTGAGGCAGCGGCGGAGACGGCGTTGGTGGAAGCCGCGGATCAACGTGCTGCGCGGCTCGGTCTTCGCTCTTGCCTTCGCCTGCTTGGTTCTGGCCGCGTCGGTGCCCCGGGCATGACCGTCACCGGGGCAGTTCTGATCGCGTTGATTCTCGGCCCCGTGGCGTGGCTGGTCCTGTGCAGTGGTCGAGGAACCCGCCGCACCGCTTCACGGGACGAGAACCACACGCCGAGGCAGATCGAACTTCCTCCACACCGGTAGCCACCGGAGTTCCTCCTTACCGACAGTTCCCGGCCGCTACGGCGGCCCCGAAGCCATCCCCGGATTCTCGGGGCCTACGGAGATCCACACGATGACTCGCCTTCCGCGTATCGAGCAGTACGGCCTGATCGGCGACATGCAGACCAGCGCTCACGTCTGCAACGACGGCTCGATCGACTGGCTGTGCCTGCCTCGCTTCGACTCACCGGCCGTCTTCGCCGGCCTGCTCGGCACCCAGAAACACGGCTCCTGGCAGATCGCTCCGGTCCTATCTGCTGGCCGATCCGACGTCGGAGCGGTCGCCGAGCGCCGGTACTGCGGTGACTCGCTCGTCCTCGAATCGCTGTGGCGCACCCCGGCCGGATCGGTCCGGGTGTTCGACTTCATGCCGCCGCGCGACGGGGCACCGCAGGTGATCCGGATCGTCGAGGGCGTGACCGGCGAGGTGGAGATGGTCTCAGCTCTGCGTCCTCGGCCGGGGTACGGCAGCGTCAGCCCGTGGATCCACGAGGCCGGGGGCCGCATGGTCGCGGAGGCCGGCGCGGATGCCCTGTGGCTCGACACGGGCGTCCAGCAGGCGGAGAAGGACGGCGTCATCGTCAGTGCCTTCGCCGTCGCCGCGGGGCAGAGCGTGGCGTTCGTGCTCAGTTGGTGCCCCTCCCACGCAGCCGCACCGGAGGTTCCCGACCCGGAGGCCGCGCTCGCCGAGACGCTCGCCTTCTGGCAGGACTGGACGCAGGAATGCACCTACGAGGGGCCCTACCGCGAGGCAGTGGTCGGTTCCTCGATCGCGCTGAAGGCGATGACGTATGCGCCGAGCGGCGGGATCGTCGCGGCGCCGACCACGTCGCTGCCCGAGGAGATCGGCGGCGGACGGAACTGGGACTACCGCTTCACCTGGCTGCGCGACGCCTCGACCTCCCTGGCCGCGCTGCTGGGGACCGGATACCGGCAGGAGGCCCAGGCGTGGAGGCGGTGGCTGTTGCGGGCGGTGGCCGGTGATCCGGAAAACCTGCAGATCATGTACGGGATCACCGGCGAGCGTGATCTGCGGGAGCGGGAGCTGCCCTGGCTCTCGGGGTACGAGGGATCAACCCCGGTGCGGGTCGGGAACGGGGCGGCGGACCAGCTGCAACTCGACGTGTACGGAGAGTTGATCGAGACCCTCTACCTCGCCCACCAGAGCGGTGTCGCCCATTGCGCCGACACCGCGGCCCTGCACCAGCGGCTCATCGAGCACCTGGCCCAGCGCTGGCAGGAACCCGACGAGGGAATCTGGGAGATCCGCGGGGCACGCCAGCATTTCGTCCACTCCAAGGTAATGGCCTGGGTGGCCATCGACCGCACCATTCGCCTGGCCGAGGCCGGCGCCCTGGCGCTGGATCCGGGCCCTCTGGTCGAGCTGCGCGAGAGGATCCACCGCGAAGTCTGCACCGAGGGGTTCGACCCGGAGCGCAACACCTTTACCCAGTCCTACGGCTCGCAGGAACTGGACGCCGCCACGCTGTTGATCCCCCGGGTCGGCTTTCTTCCGCCCGACGATCCCCGCGTCATCGGCACCGTGGACGCCGTGCGCCGGGAGCTGTCCACGCCGGACGGGCTCGTGCGCCGGTACCCGACGATCGGCAACCACGCCGGGGTGGACGGCCTGATGGGCGATGAGGGCACCTTCGTCCTCTGCTCTTTCTGGCTCGTGGATGCCCTGGCCCTGACCGGCCGCCTGGATGAGGCCCACGCCCTGTTCGAACGTCTTCTCGCGCTGCGCAACGACCTCGGCCTCCTCGCCGAGGAGTACGACCCCATCCAGCAGCGCCAACTCGGGAACTTTCCGCAGGCGTTCAGCCACATGGGCCTGATCCAGAGTGCTCTGCTCCTGCAGCAGCTGGCGACACAGTCCTCTTCTCACCGAGGCTCGGTGGCGGTTCCGGCGCCCCGTTCCCCCTCATGTGGGCCGCAACAGAACCGCAAGGCCCTGACGTCGCAGTACGCCTAGCCGCCCCTATTCCACTGACGAGGATTCCCATGCCTGACAGCCCGTTCCCGAGACGGCCGACCGCGACCGGCCACCGCCGCCGGCGGTCGCCACGGACCGATGCCTTCACGGTGCACTGTGTCCGTCGTGCTGTGGTGCTGCCCCTGCTGCTTCTTGCGGGCCTGCTGGGCGTCGCCTTCGCCGTCTGGTCGACGGCTGCGGTGGCTCTCGGCTGGCTCCTGGTCGGCCTGGTCTGCGGACTGACCGGGGTCGCACTGGTAGCGGCCCGCGGAGTGCGTACGGCCGCCGAATCCGTGCAGACAGCCGCAGAGGAACGGCGAGCTGCGGTGCTGACCGCCGTCACGGGAGCTGCGGCGGCCGTCGAGAAGTCGGTGGCGTGGTCGGCGGACGAACTGTGCCGAGGGGCACGACCGCCGCTGCCGGACATGCAGATGCCGCAGCCGGCCAGTGCGACCGCAGAGATCGACAAGGCGCTCAGTGCACTCCAGTTGCAGTCCGTCGCCTCGCTGATACGCGTGCACGACGAGTCCCAGTCCGTCGTCCTTCTGGAAGTGCTACGCCGCTTGGCCACACGGGAGCACGCCCTGGTCGGTAAGGCCCTGGCGGCACTCAGTCAGCTGGAGATGCTGACCGACGACCCGGAGCTGCTGTCAAAGATCTTCGAGATCGATCACCTCGTGACGCGGATGCGTCGTCAGGTGGAGAGCACGGCGGTGCTGGGCGGACAGTCCTTGCGCAGCGTGCGCCGACCGGTGCCCATCACGACCACACTGCGTGGTGCGGTCTCCGAAGTGGTGCAGTATCCGCGCGTGGTGGTCGCGGCCGGTTCCGTGGGGGGTGAGCTGGGGCTTCCCGGACACGTGGGTCCGGACCTGACGCACCTGCTGGCCGAGCTGATCGAGAACGCCTGCGAGTGCTCCGACCCGGCAACGAAGGTGACGGTGCGGGCGCAGCGAGTGCCGAACGGCCTGGCGGTCGAGGTCGAGGACAGGGCCATCCCTATGCACCCGCAGACCCGTGCACGGATGAATCATCTGCTCAAGGCCCCCAATGAGGTCGATGTCAGCGGTCAGGTGCGAGACGGACAGCTCGGCTTGCTGGTCGCCGCGAAGATCGCCCAGTCACACGGACTGTCCGTTCTCCTGCAAGAGAACGTGACGGGAGGCACGACGGCTCTGGTCGTCATTCCGGCCCGGCTCCTCGTAGCGATTCCCCCTGTCGGCGACGCGGGCGCTCGACGCCGGGAAACACGCCCCTCCACACTCCCGCCACGGCAGGCTGCCGCAGCACCGGCTGCCCCTTCTGCAGGACAGGTCCAGCGCCCGATCACCGTGGGCCCGCCGGGAGCCGACGTGGCGGGGCGCGCTGCTCCAGCGCCCGATCTTCCCCGGCGTACACGGCAGGCAGGGACCTTCCCTCCACCACGTGAGCGGGAGCAAGCCCCCGCGACAGCGGCGACGCCAGGGCTCGCAGCCGCCTTCCGCACCGGCATCAAGGCCGGCGGGGCCGCCGGTTCTCCTCCAGCCTCGGCCGAGCAGCCCAGGCCCTGACTATCACCCGTCCCCTCCGCGTTCCCAGTGGCCCGGACATATCCGCCGGCCCTTTCCCTTCTGGAGCAATCCCTATGAGCACCCACCCCGAGATGAACCCGACGACCGGCGTCGCGCCCGCATCCGAGACGACGGCCAGCCATCAGCGGGATGACATGGCCTGGCTGCTGCGGCAGTTCGCCAACGACGCTCCGGGCGTCACGCACGCCGTCCTGCTGTCGCGGGACGGGCTGCGGCTACTGGACAGCGACATCGACAAGGACTGGGCGGACGAACTGTCGGCCGCGCTCAGCGGAGTGGCCTCCCTCGCGTCGAATACCACCGGCCCCAGCCGCCAGAAGCTGCCGGCCCGGCAGGTCATCATCGAGCGCGACGACTGCCTGTTCTTCATCCAGAGCGCCGGTCGCAGCGCGGCCTTCGACGACCACCCCGGCAACGAACGCGGTGAGGTGGACACCGTCCTCGTCGTCATCACTGCCCCGGACGCCGACGCCGGGCCTGTCGGATTCGAGACGGGGCGCCTTATCCAGAAGTTTGCCCCCTACATGCAGATCCCTGTCCGCGTCGGCACAGGTGGTGAGTCCCGGTGAGCACCCGCCGCGATGCGGCCGAGGACTCGACGTTCGTGCGGACCTACACGCTGACGCGCGGGCGCACCAGGCCGCGGCACCTGCTGGGCCTGGACACCGTGCTGGACGCCGGCCCCGGACGGCCCGGCCTGGGCCAGGCCGAGGAATGCGAAGAGATCCTCGCCCTGTGCCGGGGTCACCGACGCTCGGTGACCGAGCTGGCGGGACGGCTCGGTCGCCCCGTCACCGCCGTCAAGATCCTCGTCTCGGACCTCCTGGACTCCCAAGCCCTGGTCATCTCTGTCACCGCCGCCTACGCCCCCTCCAACGCAAACGCAGATGAGCGTCCCACCACCCACCTATTGGCGGCCCTCTCAGTGGCCCTGAAAAGGAAGTTTCCCGATGCCATCGCCTACCGCCAGGCCGGATGACCCGCCTGTGGGCTTGCCGACTTCGGCGCCCTCGCATGCTGGTGCACCGACCGTGCTGAAGATCGTGATCGCCGGGGGTTTCGGCGCCGGCAAGACCACCGCCGTGGGCGCGGTCAGCGAGATCACGCCGCTGAGCACGGAGGAGTACCTGACCGAGGCGAGCACGGACGTGGACAGCCTGGAAGGCGTCGAGGCAAAGCAGACCACCACGGTCGCCTTCGACTTCGGCCGCCTCAGCCTCCCCGACGCGCCCGTACCTCTGGAGCTGTTCCTGTTCGGCACGCCCGGCCAGGACCGGTTCGTCGACCTCTGGTACGACCTCTCCCGGGGAGCCGTCGGCGCGGTCGTCCTGGTCGACACCCGCCGCCTGGAGAGCAGCTTCACCCCCGTGAGCTTTTTCGAGGACATCGGCCTGCCCTTCGTCGTCGCCGTGAACCACTTCGACGGAGCCCACCGCTACCACCCCGAACAGGTCCGCGCCGCCCTCGACCTGCCCGCCTCTGTACCGGTGGTCACCGACGTTTCGCCCCGCTGGGCGGTTGGGGTGAGGGCGACCTCGTGGGACGCCCGCAATCCGAGCCACGTCGCCGGGGTCCTACTGACCCTCGTCGGCCACGCGGTGCAGAACGCACCGGCAGGACCCGCTCGCCCCACATCCACCACCACCCTCCAGGACGCCTGATGTCATATCAGCCCAACGCCCCCCACCTCGTGCCCCAGGCCGCCCCGCTCGCGCTGTCCTTGCCGCAACGCGGCATGTGCAACGGCACCCACGGGCTGTCCATCCCGGCCGGCGCCGCCGTCACCGGCCCGCAGGCCCGGCAGGCGACCGAACTGGCTCAGCGGTACGAGCTGCTGGAGCGCCTGGGCCTGTCCACCGCTCCCAGCGAGGACTTTGACGAGCTGGCCCGCGACATGGCCGAGGAGGCCGGGTTCCTGTACGGGTTCGTCAATCTGTTCCTGGAGGAGCAGACCTTCGTCGGACTGCACCAGCCCCCCGCGGACAGCGGATACGTCATCGTCGGCCGCACCATGAGCCACGACCACGGCTGGTGCCCGGAGGTCGTGGCCCGCAAGAAGGCTCTCCCGCTGCACGACGTGCACGCCAGCCCGCGCTTCAGCGGCAACCACGTGGTCGACGCGGTCGGCATCCGCTCCTACTTCGGCGCACCGCTCATCCACGAGAGCGGCACCGTGCTGGGCACGGTCTGCGTCATCGACCCCGAGAAGCGGCCCCTGAGCGAGGCCCGACGGCTCAGAGACATCGTCATCACCGCCGGCACGCAGGTGATGGACCGCATCGCCCCCGCGCCCGTCCGCTAGACCCGTTCCACCGCCCCCACCCGGGAGCCGCTAGCGATCCCCGGCCGCTCCACCGCGCGACCTTCATCCAGGGAGAGGGAGACGACCATGCCCGCCAAACCCGCCACACCGCCTCCGGCGCTGCGTCCTTATCTCACCGCCCGCCACGAACTGCTGTGGAACGAGGCGGACGCCTTCGCGGTCGAGTACGTCGCGCCGCGCGCCGTGCGGATGGAAGCCGCTCCGGGCAGGGTGGAGCGCAAGGTCGCCGATCTGATGGCCGCGCGGGGCTGGTTCGCCGTCACTGTCCCGCCCGTCTTCGGCGGTCTGGGCGCCGGTCATGTGGCCAAGACGGTTCTGATCCACCGCATCGGCTGCGTCTCGGCGGCTGCCGCAGCCATCCTGCAGGCCACCCTGATCCCCGTCGGCGCCCTGTTGCACTTCGCCACCGATGACCAGAAAGGCCGCTGGCTGCCGGGGGTGGCGGACGGTTCGCTGCTCCTGTCGATCGCGGTGACCGAACCGACCGCCGGCGGGCACATCGGCGGGATCGAGACCACAGCCAAGCGCGACGGCAACGAGTGGGTGATCACCGGCAGCAAGGTTCACATCGGCAACAGCCATCTCGCGGGAGCCCACCTCGTGATCGCCCGGACCGCCGAGGCAGGCGTGCGTACCTCCCATGCGCTGACCGCATTCATGGTCGAATCCGATCGCCCCGGACTCTCCGTCGCCGACCACCGCCCTGGCCTCGGCCTGCACGGCTTCTCCGCCGGCCGCCTCGACCTCGACCACGTCCGCGTTCCCATGGACAACGTGGTCGGCGAAACCGGCCAGGGGTTGAGCGTGGCCCAGAGCAGCAGCATCCTGTACGGCCGTCCCAACTTGGCCGCCGTCAGCCTGGGCATCCACGAGGCGGTCGCCGCCACCACGACCTCCTACCTGAAGACCCGGCCCCGCTACCGGGGCGCCCTGTCCGATCTGCCGGTCCTGCGGGACCGCGTCGGCGACATGGAGGCCCGCCTGCGCGCTGCACGCATCCTGGCCTACCAGTCCGTGCACCTCCTCGACCAGGGCCTGTCCTGCGACGCCGAGCTGATCAACGCGAAGTACCTGGGCCACCAGTGGGCCATGACGTCCGCCCAGGACGCCATGGAACTACACGGCGCCCACGCCTTCGACCGCGAGTACGTCCTCCAGCGCCTGTGGCGCGACATCCAGCACACCCACCCCCCGGCCGGAACCGGCGAAGTCCAGCGCATACGCCTCGCCGACGCCGCCTTCGACGAAGACCACATCCAGTGGTCCGAGCGCCTGGCCGCCGAAGCCGCCTGGGCGCAACCCGACCCCAGCGCCGCATGAGCCCCCGTGCACGGCGGCACCCCGTGAATCCAAACCGCCGTGCACGGGCCCCTGTCGTCGGCCCCCGTCCCCCGCAGGGGCCGGCGACACCCCATCCGGTAACCGTCAACCCAGCCAAGAAAGAGACGACCGCACCCATGATCCAGCCGGCACAACCAGAAGTGCCCCAACCGGCAGCCCCGCTACAGCAGCTCCTGGACGGCGCAGTGCGCGAGGCATACTTCGCCGCAAACGTCGACGTCCCGGAACACGGCACAGCTCTGAGCCTGACGGTGCACAGCAGCGACGCGCCGTTCGACCGCACCGTCGAAGCTGCCACCGCATGGATGACCAGCACGGGCATCGACGGGACCGCCGCCTACAACGAGACCGGCTTCATCGTCATCACGATGACCACGGCCGCCGCCGTCCACCAGCTCATCGCCGTCCTCCTGAACCCCCACATCCGCGCCCGCACCACCGCGGCCCAACTGACCCACCTACTCCAGACCCAGGACCTGATGAGCGGAATCACCACACTCGGTGTCCGGGCCATAGAACTGACGCTCGCCGACGACGATGACCTGGACACGGCGATCAGGTTCGCCGCTCTCCTCGGCGCACCAGGGATCGCTGTCGCCCTTGTCCCGCACCGTCCCGACCGCCTGTTCTGTTTGGCTGAACGAATCAAGTGGCTGGTGAGGGGCGCCGTCGGATCCGCGGTCAGCGCGACTGCGGATCCCGGGTGCGCGCACGCCCCGGACCAGATCACACTCCGGCTGACCATCGAACAAACGAACGCTCTCCTTCAGCGCCAATGCCACTTTTCTGATCACGGCGCTCAAGCCTCCAGCATCGGCCGCGGGCCCGGGGCTTGAGCACGCCGGTCCAGGCACCACGCTCCCAGCACAGTTCACCTCCGCCTTCATCACTCGCCCTGTCCCGCAGGTTCCTCGCTTTCACACAGCGACGGAACGCTCTGCGGTGACAGCTACTGGACTCTGGACATGACTACCAGCGCACCGATCTCACCCCTGAAACCGACCCATAAGCGCGTCGCCCAGCACCTCCTGAGCAGTCTCACCCCCCTGGAGATCGCCACGAGGACCGGGCTGTCGGACCACACCGTCCGCCAGTACGTCCGCGACATCCGGGCGAGCGTCCACTGCCCGCCACGCTGCAAGCCGCAGGTGCTCGTGCATCTCCTGCTGGAGGCCGAGCAGGTCACCCCGCCCACGACGAACAGGTCAACGCCGGAGCTCAGTCCGGAGCAGCTGCTGCTGCTGAAGGCCGTCGCTGAGCACAGCACGCCCCACGACATCGCCCTCGCTGCCAAGATCGCCCCCGCCGATACTCGATCCGCACTCGACGAACTGCTCGACGCGACCAGGGCCGCCGACCTCACCCAGCTCGTCGTCCTGGCCCACGCGTGGGGACTGCTGGGCGCCAGGCCGACCGGCACGGCAAAGAGCGGAGCGCCCCAGTGAACCCGTCGCCCGCCTCGCCGGTCACCGGGCCGTCTCCCAGGCCCAGGCATCAGCGCCCGCTGGAGTTACCAGCCGTCTACGAAATGCGGACTCTTTGCACCGACGCCGAGCGAGACGAGGCCGCCGCGCTCGTCCAGGACCGTCAGCGCTGGCTCACCATGCGCGGCCTGCCGGTACCCGCCCGAGCCGATGTCCCAGCCCTGTTCCGCAACCCGCAGGCGAAGCCGGCCGGACTGTTCGAGGACGGTCTGCTGCTGGCCTGCATGATCCCGCCGCGCGCGCCCGACCTCCGCTGGGGCCAAGGGTCGTGCCTCTTCCTGAGCTGCATCCACACCCTGCCCGACCGCACCGACGACACCATCCAGCTGATCACCCTGTGGGCCTCCGACTTCGCCGCCCGACTCGACCTGCCCCTCGTGCGCGCCGAGGCCCTGGCCCGCCATCCCCTCAACGTTGATCCGATCGCCCCTCTTCTTCGCCGGCTTACCGACATGGGCTGGGACGTACGAGGACCGGGGGCCGGACAGCACGAGGAGCGGGTCGCTCGCCTCGAACTCATCGCCGAGCAACGTTCTGGACTGAGCGCGCTCATCGCCTGCCGGGTCCACGAACCGCAGTCCTCCGCAGACAGCCGGACCATCGCGTGACGGCCGCCGAACCGCTGCGGCCGGACCTCGCCCGCGAACTCATCGCCCGCGCCACACAGTCGGCAGCGCGCAGAGCCAAGCGCCTGCGCAACCAGCTCGACGCCGTCCAACTCGGCCAAGACCGTCACGCCGACCACGCCGACGCCAAGGTGATGCGCCGCGTCCTGGCCGAACACGACTGGCCCGGCCACCGCCTCGTCGGCGCCGAAGCGGCACGCGCCGCCTGGAGCCTGGCTCTTCACGCCGACGACGACGCCGACTTCCAACGGGCGGCCACCACCCTGCTGGAGCGCGCAGTCCAGGACGGCGACGCGCGCGTCCAGCACTGGGCCCACCTCTACGACCGCACCCTGGTCAACAGCGGTCGCCCCCAGGAGTTCGGGACTCAACGGGTCCTCACCACAAGTGGAGTTGAGCTGTGTCCGGTGCGCGCGCCCGACTCCTTGGACCAGCGAAGGGCCTCCATCGGGCTGTCACCGATCGCCACGTCCCTGGAGACGGTGCGTTGCCGGTTCGCCCACGATCACCAGGCCGGCGACTCCTCGACCGTCGTGCTCGCGGAGGTCGCATGACCCAGCGAGCCCCGCCACTCCACCGATCCGACGCACCCACCGACCCCTCATGCGAAAAGGACCGTTTCCGTATGAAGCTCACCACCACCGTCCTCGCTGCCGGCGCAGCAGTCTCCCTCGCGACCGCCGTGGTCGGAGCCGCCCGGCTCCGGCAGGACGCGCGGCACCAAGCCGAACGGAACGAGGCGCTTCTCGCGAATAACCAGATCGACTGGCTGGCACAGATCTCCACCAATGCCGACCTCGCCGAGATCTGGAAGCCCGAGGACATGGAGACCGAGGAGTACATGCGGCTCATGTCGGCCAACCGGCTCCTTTGCACGTTCAGCCTGCGCGACCGCCTCGGCTTCATCCCGAAGGCGAACCTGCCCTTCTTCGCCGCGTGGATCATGAAAAGCGACGTCAGCCGACGGTACTGGAAGCACTTCGGTGACCTCCGCGCCCAGGAGGCCGATGGCGACGAGCGGGCCGAGCACTTCACCCGGGTGTTGGACCAGGCCGCGCAAGCCCACTCGCACGAACACTCCGCAGCTGCCTGAAGAAGAGGCTGCTTCATCGCGCCCGAGGCAGCCTTGCCCTCAACTCGCAAAGGAATCTGATGGACTTCAGTTCTGTTCCACTACCGCCTGGCGATTTCACCATCGGTAAAAGGTTCGGCTTCGAGGCTGGCCACCGGCTTCCCGGGCTGCCGGACGAGCACAAGTGCTCCCGTCAGCACGGGCACAGCTACGAGGTCGAGGTCATCGTCACCGCTCCCTCGCTGGAGGGGCCTGGCTTCGTCACGGACTTCGGGGCGCTCGGCCCGTTCAAGGAATTCCTGAACAACGAACTCGATCATCGCAACCTGCACGAGGTTCTTCCGTTCGAGCCCACCTCGGAGCGCCTGGCCCAGTTCCTGGCTGGCTGGTTCATCCAGAACCTTCAGCTCGCCATCCCCGGCCGCCTGGCCGCCGTCGTGGTCCGAGAGACCCAGGGCAGCTGGGCCCGCTTCGACGTGGAGGGGCAGTGACCGCATCTGAGCCGGTCAGCCTCGAACCGACGTCTGACGAGGGCGGATCCCGCCTGCTCGTCGCGGAGTGTTTCGGCGTCGAGGTGCCGACCTTCCAGGGCGAGGGCCCGAGTTGCGGGCACCCGGCGCTGTTCATCCGCCTGTCCCGGTGCAACCTCAGCTGCACGAAATGCGACACGAAGTACACCTGGGACTGGTCTCAGTTCGATCCGCGCAAGGAGTCGACGAAGCGGACCGTGGCGGACTTGGTGGCCTGGGCGGAGTCCTCGTCGCTCGAGCTAGTCGTGATCACCGGTGGCGAGCCGTTGATCCAGCAGGCGGCGCTGGTGCCCCTCGTCCAGGAGCTGATAGCCGCCGGCAAACGGGTCGAGTTCGAGACGAACGGCACCATCGCGCCTGCTCCCGAGCTGGTAGCCGACGCAGTCCGGTTCAACGTCTCGCCGAAGCTCGCGAGCTTCGGCGAAAAGGAGAGCAAGAGCATCGTGCCCGCCGCGCTGGAGGCGTTCGTGGCCTCTGGACGAGCGGCGTTCAAGTTCGTCGCTTCGACGACGGCTGACCTCGACCGGATCGCCGAGCTGGCCTACGCCCACCGGCTCGCGCCGGTGTGGGTGATGCCGGAGGGCACCACCCCCGAGGCGCTCATCGCGACCACCCGGGTCCTCGCCGACGCGGTCGCGGCCCGGCACTGGCACTTCACCACCCGGCTCCACGTATTGGCCTTCGCTGGCACCCGAGGCCGCTGACCGCACGCGCGGCCACGCCATCATCCGTTCGTTCCCCCAGTCCCCGGAAACGAGAGACGCCCATGACGACCTCTATCGCCAGCCCGGCGGCGGCGCCGAACGCCGCCCTCCCCGAGCCCGCTGCGGTCATCGACACCGGCCGGGTCGCCGGACTGATCCACCAGCTCCTGGTCGAGCTGGGCGAGGACCCTGCCCGCGAGGGACTGGCCGGCACCCCGGACCGCGTCGCGGCCTGGTGGAACGCATTCCTGTCCCCGGACGGCGCCGCAACGGCCACCTGCTTCACCGAGTCCAATCTGAGTGGTCAGCTGGTCATCGTGGGCGGCATGAGCGTGTGGTCGCTCTGCGAGCACCACATGCTGCCCATGAACTTGCAGGTCACGGCTGGATACGTGCCAGCAGGGGAGATTGTGGGCCTGTCCAAGTTCGGGCGGATCGCCCAGCACTTCGCCGGCCGACTGCAGGTCCAGGAACGCTTCACCCGCCAGGTCGCCGAATACCTGGGCGGCGTGATCGGACACGAGAACGTCGCCGTCGCGGTGCGCGGTGTGCACCTGTGCATGAGCATGCGGGGCGTCCGGATGGAGGAGGCCCGCACCACCACGGTGTACTCAGGCGGGCGCTTCGGCACCGAGCCCGTCCTTTCCCAGCAGTTCCTCACCCTCACCACCGGGCTCTGGGGGGCGCCGTGATCACCACCGAGGGCATCGACTTCTCCGTCATCGCTCCACCTCCCTACCTGGAGCACTTCGTCGCCCAGGAGCCGGCCCGCGTCCACCACGTGGCCGCCCAGCACGTGCTGTCCGACGAGACCTACCGGGCCTTCTTCGCTCGCGAGGCCGAGCGCGGAGCCGAGATCATCGTCGACAACGGGCTCTTCGACCTCGGCTACGCCCTGCCGGCAGAAAGCCTTGTCGAAGCCGCGCTGGCGGTGTCCGCGAGGGAGATCATTCTGCCGGACGTCATGCGGGACGGGGCCGCGACATTGAAGGCGAGTGAGAGAGCCGCGCGCGAGATCCGGGAGCTGTCCGGTGACGCATTCCGGCTGTGCGCGGTGCTGCACGCCGCGGACGATGACGAGTGGCTGCGCACCTACGACGCCTTTGTAACCAGCGACTGGGCCGGGGCCATCGCCCTGCCGGCCTCGCGTCGACCGGATCCCGACGAGCAGCTGTGCCGCACCCGCTGGTTGGCCACCGCCTACCTGCAGGACCACAGCCTGGTCGACGATCTGCTCGTCTACCGGCTGCTCGGTCTGGGCCGGACCGGGCACCTGGAGCTGATCGAGCAGCGCGAGCACGAGTGGATCTCCTCGGTGGACGGCGCGGCCCCGGTCATCCTCGGCGCGATGGGCGTCGCCCTGCGGCCCGAAGGACCGTACGAGAAGCCCTCCACTCCCCGGATCGAGAAGCTCGGCCCGATCCCCGAGGACCGGTTCGACCTCATCCGGAAGAACATCTGCGTCGTCCGCGCGGCGGCCGGCAGCACAGTGACGATCGCTGAGGAGCACCGATGACCCCGTTACTGGCCGACCCCGCCCCTGGGCTCCTGCGCGCCGCCCCGATCGACCCGGCCGGGCACACCATGACCCAGGCGAGACTGCTGCGCTACCTGGAGATCAAGGTCCACCACCTCATCCAGGACCAGGGCTGGGACAGCATCCGCGTCATCGGCGGCTATGACCGCGCGGCGGTGGTCTCCCGGTACGAGAAAACCGGGAAGCTGTTCAACATCGAGCGGCCCACCGCAGAGGTCCACGGCCGTGACCTCGTCGTCAAGGCGTTCCCCGGTGCCGACTACGTCCAGCACTACGCCCTGATCATCTCCACGTACCTGGCCATGACCGGCCGCCCGGCAGGCACCGTCACCTATCAGCCGCCCGAGCGGGAAGAGTGCCGAGCGGCGCTCAACGCGCTCGACCTGGAGCTGGACGGCGACCTGGTGATCGTCGGCTGGGGTCTTCAGTACCTCGCTCCGGCGAACGGAGTGTGGACCCGCGGGCCCGGCTACGCCTGGCAGCGCACCGAGGTCGCGGGCCGTCGCGTGGTCTACCTCGGGTTCCTCCACAGCATCTGGGGAGACGCGGCGGGACGCGTCGTAGCGCGCCTGGCCGAACTCGGCGCAGGCGACGTCGTCTACGTCGGCAAGGTCGGATCGCTGGCCCCCGGCATCGAACCGAACGCCTGGCTGGCGACCGGCAACACCAGCCTGCTACGCGGGGCGATGGTGACCTGGGACGACTTCTTCGGCGACTACGCCGAAACCCACGACGGGGTGCGCAGCGGTCTGCACGTCTCCTCCCCGTCGATCCTGCTGGAGAACCGCGACTGGCTTCTCCAGCACACCGCTTCGTACGCCTTCGTCGACCCGGAGATCGGTCCCATGGGGGCGGCGGCACGCCAGGCGGGGATCAGATTCGGTTACCTCCACGTCATTTCCAACAACCTCGCCACTCACTATCCCGCCGACCTGTCCAATGAGCGTCACAGCGACGTCCTGCGCCGGCGCGCCGTCCTGGTGGACCGCATTCGCACCATCATCACCGGCCGCCTGACCGTCAGCGCGGCCCACACCCTGGGAGAGTCCCGATGACGGCGAACGCGCCGACCACCCCCGCAGCCGGGAAGCTGATCACCTTCGCCGGCGGCGACGGGGCCGGGAAGTCCACCCTCGCCGCCCGCCTGCACCAGGCCCTGAACGACACCGGCCACACGGCAGTCCTCATCGGCAAGCACAGCACCGGCATCCCCCAGGACCCGGAGCTGTCCACCTACCTCGACCGCCTCAACGAGCTGGTCTACCGGCGCGACGCCCGCGTCGCCCAGGCATGCGGCAACCACTACTGGCTGCTGGCCCTGGCCTCCTGGTACACCCTGCAGGACCGGCTCGTCATCCAGCCGGCCCTCGCTGCGGGCACCCACGTGATCCTCGACAACGCGCACCACAAGATCCTCGCCCGGTACGCGGTCAACCCCGAGGTCTCCTCCCGCCTGTGCGAGCAGGTCTTCGCCCATCTGACGAAGCCGGACCTTGTGTTCTTCCTGAACATCGGTGCCCGCGAGGCTCTCGTCCGCAAGGGCTCGTTCACGTCTCTGGAGGCCGGCCACGCCGGCGCCGGCGACGAGGACTTCATCCGCTACCAGGACACCGTCCTGGACCAGATGCGCGACCAGGCGACGGAGGGCGCCTGGTTGATGCTGGACGTCGCTCCGTTGGACCGCGACCAGGTCTTCAAGGCCGCCTCCGCTGCCCTGGCCGAACGTCTGCACCTGACCGTCTGACCCGGCCCTGCCTCCCAGATCGACAAGGAACGCACCATGGACCAGGCCCTGCCCGCAAGCGGGACATACGTCTGCCACAGCATCACCTGGGCGAGCGCAGACCCCCGTCTTCTGCTCGCCCCCGTGACCGGCGGACCGCTTGTCTACGCCCCGGTCACGGGCAGGCGCCTTGGTTACCAGGTGAGCGGTGCCGGCCGGTGGTGCACTGGCCGGTACCGGTTCGCCGACCGCGTCCGCGTCGAGGCGGTCGCCTGCCCCGACCGAGCCTCGGCCGAGGCGGGCGGCCAGTGCCCGGCCTGCACCGGCCGGGACGACTTCCGCTTCGCCCACCGGTTCCATTCCGGCGGGCACGTTCCCGACGCCCTGGCGGCGTACTTGGCCCAGCCGCACTGGCTGTACCTGGCGACGTTCGCCGACGGCACCACCAAGATCGGCACCGCGGCCGAACCCCGTAAGCGCTCCCGCCTCGACGAGCAGGGTGTCCTGATCGCCACCTATCTCGCCCGGAGTGCTGACGGCCGCGCCGTGCGGTTCCTGGAGGATGCCCTCACCCGCCGTCTCGGCCTGACGCAGAGCGTCCGCGCCGCGACCAAGCTGACGGCCCTGGCAGAGATGTGCGACCTCGCCCCGGCCCACGCCGCCCACCAGCACCATCTCGACCGCGCTATCGAGGCCCTGAGCCGCCTGACCATCCCGGCCACTCCGGAGTCGTGGACACCGCCCGGCGAAGGCGACCTGCTGCGGAAGCCGGAGACCGGGCGCGCCTTGTACCCGCACGATCCGCGCTCCGGTGAGCACGGGCTGACGGTGCTCTCCTGCCTCGGCTCCCAAATCCTCGCCACCCTCGACGGCCACGGTGAACAACTGCCCTACCTGCTCGACCTCGGCACCCTCAAGGGCCGGCGCATCGTCCTCGGCGCCCAGTTCTCCTCACCGCCCACCGCCGTACAGTCCGCGCTCTTCTGACCTGCCCAAATCCCCGGCCTCCACTGCCGGGCCGCCCTGAGAAGCGAGGCCACACCCACATGGCACCCCAGGACGCCCTCCTCGGCTGGGACGAGGACACCAACGCCGAGGCATACAACGCCTTCACTCGCGACCACCCCATGTACGACGCGACCAGCCGCGACCTCGCCCGCCGAGGCCACCTGGCCGACGCCAGCCTGGTGGTCGACCTGTGCGGCGGCGCCGGCGCGACCGCCCGCGCGATCCTCGACCTGATCCCGGCCCGCGCCCGGGTCGTCTCCGTCGACAACGCCGCCGCGATGCAGCGTGTCGGCCGCCGCACCCTGACCGACGCCCGCCTGACCTGGGTCACCTCCCCAGCCGAACAGCTCGCCGACCACCTCCACGCCGACAGCGCCGATGCCGTGGTGTGCAACTCCGCGATCTGGAAGACCGACACCGCCACAGTGTTCGCGGCCGTCGCCCGCATCCTTCGCCCAGGCGGGCACTTCGTCTTCAACATCGGCGGTGGCTTCGCCGGCGTCCGGCACCCCGACGAACTTTCCGTCCGTACCGGGCCTTCCCTGAACGCCCTCATCCGCCAAGTCGCCGCCGAAGCTCATGGATACATCCCACCGCCGAGCGACGCGGACAGGCCACCGAAGCTGCCACCGGAGACAGTCACCGAGCAACTGACCGCGGCGGGACTGACGGTCGTCGGCACCGAGGTCACCGCCCAGCACAGCACCATGGCGGAGAAAAAGGCGTGGCTGTCCATCCCCCATTTCGCACGGCCCGAGGGCGACTTCACGCACGCCCAGCGGATGCAGATCCTCGATGCGGCCTACGCCATGACCACCCCCGGCGCCCCGGCCGTGACGAGCTGGCTCGTCGTCGTCGCCCAACGGCCAAAGGCCGTTGCATGACCCGGGCGCCCGGCGACAGGGTCCGCCTCTGTGACCACGCAAGCGTCGGGGTACTGATCTCGTCGCCGAGCGGCCTGCTGGTGTTCGAGCGGGCGACTGCTCCGGCCGGAATCGCCCCGGTCGCCGGCCACGTCGACCAGCACGGCGGCCCCGAGCAAGCAGCTCGCGACGAGGTTACCGAGGAGGTCGGTCTCACCGTCACCCACCTGCACCTGCTGCTGGAACGGTGGCGGCCCAACAGCTGCCGACGCACGCCCAGCGGCCCGGTCGGCCACCAATGGTGGATCTTCGAGGCCGAGGTTTCCGGATCGCTGCGCCCCTCGGCGCGGGAAGTCCGCGCGCCTCGGTGGATCCACCCCGACCAGCTGCAGCAGCACGCGGTGCGCACCGCCGCGTACGCCAACGGTTCTTTGAATCGTTGGAAGTTCGAGCGTGAGCCCGGGCTGGAGCCGGTCTGGTGCCGCTTCCTGCACGACTTGGAGCTCGTCACCCTGACCTCGGCCGACCTCAACCGGATCGAGGCCGTCCTGTGAACGGCGACCAGGGGCCTACCTCAGCGGGAGCCGACCGCCCTGCAGGCCGCAAGGCGGCGAGCGTGCGCACGGATCCGCTCGCGGTCCTCGGGGAAGACGCTGTCCCAGTCGGCGTCCAGACGGAACCATGCCGCCGGCTGGTTCTGCTCCCCGGCGAGCGGTACGTCGCGCCCGGCGACTGCGGCGTAGGACAGGCCCAGCGTCGCAGACCAGTCGGCCCGGTAGGAACGGACCGCCACGGCTGCGGGCTCGGGCAGCAGCTCGCTGCGCAGGCCGGTTTCCTCCAGCAGCTCTCGTGCCGCCGCCGCACGCGGCGTCTCACCCGGCTCCACCTTGCCGCCGGGCGGCACCCATCCGCGCACGCGGTGCTTGACCAGCAGGACGTGCTCGAAAGCAGGGTCGGTGACCCACACCTCGGCCGCCAGCGGCTCCATCGGATCCCGGCGGGCTTCCTCCAGCCAGGCCCGTGCACCGTCGAACTCCCATGCGGCGAGGCGGGCATCCGCAACAGCCTCGTCCAAGATCACCTGACCGACTTCACCTTGACTCACCCGCACACCTTAGGCCGACGAATCGGCCGGACGTCGCAGCGACGAGCAGGCAGCCATCGGGGGATGTCCGGTCGGCCTGGTGGCCCTTCGGCTGCAGGCGATCAACCGTGGCGCCCGCTTCACACGAAGGAGAGCAGCGTGCACGATGACCAGCCATCGGACCGGGGAGCCTGGGTCGTCCTCGGCGGCATCCACCTCCTCAACCGCACCGCTCCACGGCGACCCAACGAGCCGATCGTGCTCGTACGGGTGCCACCACAGGAGGAGTGCCGACCGGCCACTACCGTGATCGTCCGCTGGGACGTCTTGGGGACCTGCCCGGCCGAAGCACTGCGCGCCAGCGGCATCCGCCTTGGGGCGGCCAGTATCGACGGCGGCGACCTGTTCCCCGACGCCATCGCCGGCCCCGCCCTGCGCGCCTTGGTCGGCGCCGAGGCCGCACCCGGTCTGGTGCCGCTGTGCTACCTGACCGAACACCCCGGCGGCGGCTACCACGTGTACGCGCAGATCCGCTTCCACCCCGAGGACGCCTGCTTCGTCCGCACCACCCGAGGACCAGTCGGCCACGGCCCGGTCGGGGAACTGCGGTGGCTCGAGCCCGTGCTGACGGCGCACACCGAGTCGAGCATGGCGCTCAACAACCACCTGCGGTACTTCCGCAAGCACTTCTCCGGCACCGAGCTGGAGTTCAAGTACACGCTCGCCCCTGCACCGGACATCTGGGCCGCGTCCATGGAACTGCTCAAGGCACTGCGCGACGGCAAGCTGGAAGGCTGCCGCCCTGAGTACCGGGAAGAGTTCCAGATCCACCACACCGAGAACCACCTGTTCGACGTCATCGGCCCCGAGCCCGAGATCGGCTACGCCTCCTTCATCCCCACCGTCACCGCCGGGCACGTGCTCAAGCGGAAGTGGTTCACCGAGGACGCCTTCGCCCGCCGCGAGGAACTCACCCCCGGTCTCGACATCACGCCCGACCGCTTCGAGGCGTTCCTGTGCGAAGACCTGGGCCTCCAGGTCCGGGCCATGCCGCCCTTCCAGCGCGTCCGCTACGACATCCAGTGCGAGTCGCTGCGCACCGGGCATGTCTACGGCATCTTCCTCGACCGCTGCGCCCTCCTGGCAGCCCCCGACGTGGTGCTCTCCCAGTGCGAGCTGGAGTACCTCCGCTCGCGCAGCATCCTCGACCACGACCAGGACGAGGTCCTCACCGAGATGAAGCGGATCGACAGCTGGCTCTGCGAGTACCTCGCAAGTCACGGCTGGGCGGCCGAGCACACCTTTTACTCCAAGCGCAGCTTCCTTCGCGACGCCATCGCCCTCCGCCCGGACCTCGCCACACCATGACCGACCGGGCGACCTCCGGCAATCCCCCGCAGGAGGTACCCCAACCCACATGGGTGATCGAACACAGCATCACAACCCGCCTCACCCGACCACAGAAGGAGAGGGCCCGGTATTCGAAATCAGGTTCTAGATTTCGCCCGCCTCTACCCGTTACGGCGACAGCACACCCACCGTTACCCGATCACCTGTCCGCATCTCGCCCCGAGGAGCCCCCATGCATCCCGTACGCCGCCCTGCGCTCGTTCATCCTGCGTTCGAAAACAGCGCTGCCTCCTCGGGTGCCAGCCTTCACCTCGCCTCCGGCCGCGCCGCCCTTCTCTCCGACGGTTCACGACCGGATACGAGGTACCTGGCATGACGGAATCGACTCGCCTTCCCTCGCCCCTCCACGCCTGGGTGGAGAGTGCGCTGGGCCCCTTGGACGACGTGCGGGACTCGTCGCATGACCGCGACGACTCCCAGGTGTGGAGGGTGGCCGGCCCCGCCGGCGACCACTACGTGAAGGTGGCGCCCAAGCCGATCCTCTACACGCGCGAGACCCGTGCCTACCGGGAGGCCGTTCCTCACCTCGGTTACGGCAACGCCCCAGTGCTGCGCGACAGCTCTGCACAGCTGCTCGCCCTGATCCTGACCGCCGTGGACGGCGAGCCGCTGAAGGAAGAGCAGTCACCCGCGCGCCGCCGCACGGCCCACCGGCAAACCGGCCAGCTCCTTCGCCACTTCCACGACGCGATGACCTGCCCCCCGGACAAGCCGGAAGCCGCCGCAGTCGTCGAGAACACCGTGGGCGGTCTGGACAATCACCTCGCGGAGGCCAGCGACCATCTGTCCGTCATGGAGGCCGGCCGTCTGCGGCGACTGGTGAGCACGCTGCCCGACTGCGGGCCGCTACCGGCCGGATGGCGGCACGGGGACTTCTGGGAACACAACGTGCTCTGGAACGGCCGGCGCTGCGCATTGATCGACTTCGAGCACAGCAAACCGGGCCCCCGGGTCACCGATTTCGTCAAGCTCGCCACCTCCCTGTGGCCAGATCATCCCGAGCTGCGGACCGCCCTGTTCGAGGGGTACGGCCGGCAACTGTCCGAGGCAGAGGAATACGCGCTGACAGCGTTCGCAGCAGCTGATGCCATCAGCGCTCTCGCCTACGGTCCCCAGCGCGGAGACCCGCTCGTGACCGCGCGCGGCCGGCGCACCGTCGATCGCCTGGTACAGGAGGGCCGTCTGTGAGCGACGCGCCTCACCTGCTGAATGCTGACGTGGCCCAGGTCCTACTCCGTTCGAACGGCGCCGCCCTGTGCGTACGTCGCAGACCGGACGCGGCCCTCGCACCGGGTCAACTCACTGTCGTGGGTTGCCATCTGGAAGTCGGCGAACCGCTCGACTACGCCGCGCGGCGCGAAGCGGAGGAAGAGACGGGGGTCCGCATCAGCGCCGAGCAACAGGAGTTCTGCGGCCTCATTCACCACCACGACCCCGGCGACGGCTTAGACCGGGTCACCGCCGTCTTCGTCGCCCAGTCGTGGTCGGGCGAGTCGCACAACGCCGAGCCGGACAAGCATGAGGGCTTGTTCTGGGTGTCGATGGAGAGCCCTCCGCTGGACTGTCACCCGTACACCACCACCGTCTTCCACATGTTCCACCCACGGCCCGTCCTACCGGGCTTTGAAAGGCCGACCCAGGGAGGCAGCGAGTGAAGCGATTCTTCGGCAAGGTCCGCGTGGCGGAGCCACAGGTCTCCGATGCAGAGCGAGAACTCTTCGGCGGGCCCCTGCGCTACGACATGGGCTGGTCCCAACACGAGCATGCCCGCTTGGACTTGACCATGCGGTCGGCGCTGCGCCAGATGCCCGGACTCGTCAGCGCCACCCTGCGGATGGCCTGGAGTGCGGATCGCCGGGCGCTCGTGGCCGTGGCCGTCAGCGAACTTGGCCAGGGCATCGCCGCCGCGGTCGGCCTGCTCGCCATCAACGCGGTCATGCACGCGCTACTGGGGGCCGGTGACACGGTCGACCGGTTGCACGCCCTGCTGCCGGGGCTGCTCGCCGCCGCAGGCGTCGCCGTCGTGAACTCCGCTCTGGCCGGCTGGTCGACATCCCGAGCGGGACGACTCGAACCGGTTGTGGAGCGGATTGCCACGACTCAATACCTGGCCGCCGCAACCTCGGTCGAACTCGAAGCCATCGACGATCCGGACTTCCGCCGCCTGATCGACATTGCCCAATACGGGCCCGCCTCTGCCCGCCGCATGATCGGCGCCTGCGTCTCCGCGCTGAACAGCACCATCTCACTGATCGCCACGGCGGGTGTCCTCACCATCCTGCACCCGGCCCTGCTGCCGATGCTGCTAGTCATCGCAGCCCCCCGCGGGTGGGGCGCCATGCGAGTGGCGCAGGAACGCTATGTGTCAGTGATGAGCTGGATCGAGCACTTGCGGGCCAGCCGCCTCATCGGCAACCTCCTCACCGAGCGAACTGCTGCTCAGGAAGTGCGGATCCACGCCGTGGGTCCTTTCCTCCTTGAGCGGTACCGGCGCATGGCAGCGAGCGCGGAATCAGAACAGGAACGTCTGGCATCCAGCAAGGCCGTCTCCGAATGGGTCGCCTCCGCACTGTCCGGACTGGCAATGGCCGCCACCTACGGAACGATGATCTGGCTGATCATGGCCGGGCACATGAGCCTCGCCGTCGCCGGCACTGCCGTGATCGCGGTACGGACCGGGTCGGCGAGCCTGGGTGCTCTGGTGATGAACATCAACCAGCTGCACGAAGAGTCCCTCTACGTCCGGGACCACGGACAGTTCCTGGTCGAAGCTGCGCAACGCGCCATCCCTCAGGCCGGCAGTCCCGTCCCCGCCCAGGTCAAGCAGGTCTCCCTTGAACACGTCACCTACCGGTACCCCGACCGCGACGCACCGGCCCTGGACGACGTGACGCTCACCTTCCCCATGGGGTCGGTCATTGCCGTGGTAGGCGAGAACGGCTCCGGCAAAAGCACGTTGATGAAGATCCTGTCCGGTCTGCTCCTCCCTCACGCCGGGTCGGTGAGGTGGGGCGAGTTCGACGTCTCCGGTCTGGAGCGCTCCCAGGTCTTCGACCGCGTCTCGCTTCTCACACAGGACTTCCAGCGCTGGCCCGTGACCGCCGCCATGAACATCCGCATCGGCCGCCCCGGCCACGACGCCTCGATGCATGACCTGCAGACGTCCGTCGACTACGCCGGAGCCGGATCCGTCACCGCCAAACTCCCCAACGGCCTGGAAAGCATGCTCGGCCGCATGTTCCGCGGAGCCATCGAACTCTCCGGCGGCGAGTGGCAGAAGGTGGGCCTAGCCCGCACCCACTGGCGCAGCTCAACATCGCAGGAGGACAGCGTCCTCATCGTCGACGAGCCGACCTCCGCCCTCGACCCCGAAGCCGAGATCGCTGCCTTCGACCGCATCCGCCGCCTCGCCGCTCCGCACCGGGCCGTCGTCCTGGTCACCCACCGAATGTCCGGCGTCCGCCACGCCGACCACATCTATGTCCTCAACCAAGGGCGCCTCGCCGAGCACGGCACACACGACGATCTCATCGCCGCACGTGGCCGCTATGCGGCCATGTTCGACACACAGGCCGCCCAGTACGCCCCGGCCCCGCACATCCCTAAGCCTGCTTCGCCCAGCGTCGCAGACAAGGCATGACCCGCCCCACCGAAAGGCAGAGCCATGTCCTCCTCCCTCCCCCCGCCAGCACGAGCCGCCTCGCAGTCCGTCCTGTCAACAGCGCAGAACGCCGCAACCCGTCACGCAGTGTGGCTCGGGGCCGCCGCGATCATCACCGACCAAGTCGGCCGCGTCCTGCTGGTCCACCCCACCTACCACGAGGACGACAGGTGGCTACTGCCCGGAGGCGTCGTCGAACCCGGCGAGCACCCCTTGGACACCTGCCGGCGCGAGATCACCGAGGAATTGGGCCTGACGGATCTGCCCGTGGCGGACGTGCTCGCCGTCCACTCCCTTTCGTCACACCACGCCGAGATCCGGCTCGGCATGCCCTGCCCCGGAGAGATCCGGTACGTCTTCGACGGGGGAACCCTCACCGCCGACCAGGTCGAGGCGATCTGCCTGCCGCGCGAGGAACTGTCGGAGTTCGCCTTCTTCGAGACTCGTGACGCAGTGCAGCGGCTGCGTCCCGTGGACGGGCAGATCATGCTCGCCGCCTACCGTGCCCGGCTCGGGAACACCGCCACCGCGCACCTCGCCGACGGCCGTCCCACCCTCGACGTCCCGCCGCTGGACCACCATGACGTCCACGTCCGCTTCCGCCCCATGTGGGACAGCCCCCTCAACCGCGGCCCCGTGCCCGGGAGGCTTCCTGTGCAGCAAGCCTGGGCGTGGTGCTTCGTCCCCGACGGCAGGATCGTTCTCGTCGCCGACCCTGGTCCCCGGGGTGCCCTGCCGATGCTGCCCGGCGGCACCGTGGAGAAAACGGACACGACGCCCGAGGACACCCTCCATCGGGAAGCTGCGGAAGAAGCCCAGCTCACCCTGACCGATCCGGTGCGACTGGGCTGGGTATTGGACGAGACGGGCGAGGTTTACGGCGGGGTGGGGTCCAACGCCCGGCTCCGTCTGGCCGCCCGGGTCACCGCAATCGGGCCGGCGGCCGTCGACCCCGCCACCGGCCGCCCCTTCGCACGCCTGCTCGCCACCCCTGCCCAGGCAGCCGCCCTGCTGGGCTGGGGACCGCCCGGAGCGCGCCAAGCCCAGCTCGCGGTGGAGACAGCACGGGAGCGGTGGGACCTGCCCGGCGCTCGCGCCGCCGCCATCGAGGAGATCCCCGCGGAGGGGATGCGGCTGAGCTGACCCGAACGACCGCCCGCCTCGACTCGTCCCGCTCCACGCACCTCTGAGGTAGCCCATGCCGTTGTCGCACGACCACATCCGCACCATCGTCGATACCTACCTCGCTCGCCACCCTTACGAGCGCGATCAGCTCGGCGCCCTCCTCGGCGCCCTCGACGAGCCCACCGACATCGCCAGCCGTTCCACCTTCACCGGGCACGTCACCTGCGCCGCGATCGTCGTCGACCAGCTCGGCCACGTCCTGCACGTACTGCACCTGGCGAGCGGGAAGGTACTCCCCCCGGGCGGACACGCGGAGCCCTCCGACGAGTCCCTTCCAGCAGCGGCGCTGCGGGAGCTACACGAGGAGACTGGGATCCCACCCCAGGCCGTCACGCCGTGGCCCGGCTACGAGACCGTGCCGCTGGACATCGACATCCACGACATGGACTCCCGCCCAAGCAAAGGCGAACCCGGACACGTCCACTTCGACCTGCGGTTTCTCTTCCGTCTGCACACTGCGGACGAGGTACCAGTGGTGCTGCAAGAAGACGAGGTGGGCGGCATCGAGTGGCGTTCCGCGGACCGGGTGCTTTCCCCGACCCTGCGCGAGAAGCTGCTCAAGCTCCCGCTCCAGGTTGAACCGGAGGCGGCTAACGCCTCGGCCATCCCGTCACCGCAGGGCAAGCCGTCACAGGGACACTCGATGAGCAGTCTGGTGTTGATGTCCGATCCACGGCTCGCCGCGATCCCAGTGCGCGAGTGCGGGGAGCCGCTCGTGGACGTGCGTGACCACAGCTTCCGCGTCGATCCCCGCAAGCAACATCCGCTGCCTCAGGAGGCAATCGTGCCCGCCGAGGAGACCAACACCCGGGCCTGGCAGATCTACGGCCAGCGACAACTGGACCGTGCCTACACCCCACCCATCCCCGACCAGCTCGGCTGGACACCCTGGGCAGGGATCGGACCAGGAGCAGAAGTCCTCGGTGACGTCACCGGCCGCCGCGTCCTGGACATCGGGTCAGGAGCTGGCCACCACGCCGCCCATCTCGCTCAGGCTCACGGAGCCCGCGTCACCGGCATCGAACTGTCCCCGACCCAGCACGAACGCGCCGTCTCCACCCACGCGAACGTGGACGGCGCGGAGTTCGTTCAAGCAGACGTGACCGAGTACCTGGCTGTCGCCGAGCCGTTCGACGCCGCGTACGCGATCGGAACGCTCGCCTTCATCGACCCGCACCGCTCGCTGCCGGCGCTGCGCGACGGCCTGCGTCCCGGCGCCCCCGTGGTCCTCTCGCTCCTACACACCGATCTGAACGGGCGCGGTCCGTCCACGGAGGTGGCGCCGCGCGCGCAGATGATCCTGCTACGCGACGACCCACCCCTGCCCACGCACATGTGGGTCCTGGCACCGCAACTGTGGGAGGACCTGCTCACCGAGTACGGCTTCCGCGTCGAGGCCATCGACCTGTTTCCGCACCCCGACGAGAGCGCCACGGTCGTCCAGCAGCTCATCCGCGCCCGGCGCCTGCCCGCCCGGCCGGCGCGCGTCTCCAGCCGCCCCCGCAGCACTCGAGCACCATCTGCACACGCGGCCGTCGGCGTCGGAGCGATTGTGCTCAGCGAGCAGGGCATCCTGTTGGGCCGGCACCGCCTCGGCACCCTGGAACTGCCCGGCGGAACCGTCGAGGCCGGGGAGTCATTCGAGGAGACCGTGGTCCGCGAACTCGGTGAGGAAACCGGCCTGATCGCCCGCCCCGAAGACGTCAAGCTCCTGGGCACGCTCGTCGACCACGTCGAAGACATCCTGCGGGTCACCGTCGGCGCGCTCGTCCACGCCTGGCAGGGGCAGTCGGCCACACAGCCGGACGAGAGCGTCGGCGACTGGGCATGGTACCCCCTCGATCACGTTCCCGACGGCCTGTTCGTCTGCAGCGCCCAGATCCTCACCGCCTGGTGCCCCGACCTGCCCATCGACCACCCGCCGGCGCACTTCACCGCCTTCGCCCCAGCCACGTCCCCAAGGACCGGGCCTGCCCGGCGCCCGTGAAGTGTGGTGATCCGCTCACGTCCGTGGTGCGGCCTGCGGCGGTGCGCGGAAGCCGGGACAATCGGAGAGAAAAACGACGGAGAGGCTCGCGGCGCCCGCCGATCACCGTGGCCGCGGCGCACCAGGAGCTGGGCTGTCAGTGTCGATTCCCGGCTTTCACGCGGCGGCGACGGCTGACGACAGGGTGTCGAACCGGTGGACCATGCGCTGGGAGCTGACAGTGCCGATGAGCCCTTCGGCCTGATTGAGGAGTTCTCGTGCCTGGTCGCCGTCGCCGCACTGGTGGACGGTGTCGGCCAGGTCGAGCACTGCGTGGAGGTGGTCGCGCGGGTAGTCGGGGGGGGTCGCCTCGACGCGGCTGCGCAGGAAGGGGACGGCCCGCGTCGGCTGGTCGCAGGCGAGATAGGCCCGGCCGGTTGCGGCGTCCACGGAGTCCTTCGTGAGCCAGGTCGCCCACCACGGTGTGCGCTCGTCGGGAGATCCGAGGTGGCCCAGTGCTTCGTCGCGGAATCGGAGGACCGCAGCACGGCTGGGCGCGCGGCCAGCGCACCGGAAGCCATCTCGGTCACCGCGCTCGCCCCGGCGTTGATGGCGGTGGTCTGGTCGTGTGCAACTGTGCCAGGTGCAGGGCGAGACGCTGCACGTGCAGGCCGTCGGCGAGCACCTCCCACGACTCGGTGAGGGTCGGCGCGGCATGCGCTGGTGAGGCGGGCAACAGGTCTCCTTCGAACGAGGGGGATGCGGGACGCGCGGACACGAGGCCACAGGCCGGGGCAGGCCACCGGCGTCTGGGAGCTGTTCTGGGTCCGTGACGTGCTCGTGCTGCGAGGTCTCGTCATCCGGTGCGGACAGACAAGTCCAGGTCAGCGATCCGTCTCGGTCGGGTCGACGGCCCCAGCATAGACACAGGGGCTCGACGATCAGCAGGCCGCGGCCGTCCTCGGCATCCGGCGCTACGGGCAGCGGTGAGGAAACCCCGCTCTCATCCCGGTCGAACAGCAGCTACTCGGCCTGCCCGACCGCCAGCCAGACGGATCCCTCGCCAAGGGCAGCGGAGCCGCCCCCATCCGCTCGTGGTGGGCGACCGGCCCGTGGACTTCCTCCGACGTGCCCGTTCAGCGGCGATGAAACGACCAGCGCAACCGCGCGAATCGGGCGTCGTAAGCTCGCCCCCTCGTTGCGTCCGGCAGCCGGCGTGCAGTCGGCGGACGAAATGCATCACCAGTCCGTTTCACCGCTGCCATGAGGGGTGCCCCCGTGTCCCAGAAGATCACCAAGGCCAAGGTCCTGTGCTACGTCGTGCGCGACGAGAGCCTGCTCGTTCACCGCCACACCGACTTTCCGTGGGAGGAGGTCGGTGTTCAGGTCCCGGCCGGCACTATCCGCGAGGGCGAGAAACCAGAGGCGGCGGCGCTGCGCGAGGCCCGCGAGGAGACCGGCCTGCATAACTTCAAGATCGTGCGGAAGGTCGGGGTGACCACGTACGACATGACGCCGTACAGACCCGAGGTCCAGGAGCGACACGTCTTCCTCCTGGAGCTCGCCGAGCCGACGCCGGACCGGTGGGCCAGCCGGGAGGACCACGACGGCGAGCAGGAGCCCACCCAGTTTGAGTGCTTCTGGATCCCGCTGAAGACCGCGCACGTGCTCCAGTCCGGACAGGGCGCCCTGCTCGGCCACCTATACGACTGACCGCCCCAGCAATCGCAGCCGCTGCGGAGGTAGCCAATGGTCGGCATCACCGGCGGCCCGTCCGGGCGACGAGCTATTCCGCAGTCTGGAGACCGAGGCTGTCTCAGCGCCACCCAACCAATAGTCCCAGGTGTGGCCGAGGAGAGCGTCCGCTGTGAAGCCCTCTCCTGCCGCCTCAGCTCATTGGCGCCGCCGGTTCTATTAGCCCCACGGAGATAAATGGGACGTCACGGGTCACGGTACGCCAAGGAATCAGTTCGAGATGATCACTCCAATGCGAGTAGGAGTGAGACGAAATGCTCCGACCACCGGGCGCAACGCCGCGACAGGAAGGCGCGTCGCGATCATCCAGTACATTGAGTGAACATGGAGCGAGCGCAACGAACCCCCATAGCGGAAATGGCTGAGAGGCTGTGCCAGCAGGCGACGGCGGCTGACTACGAGGCGGCCCCGACTCCGCTGGAAGAACTGTGCGGAATATCACTGACCGCCCAGGACCCTATAATCCACGTCCAGGCCGCGCTGCAGGCTATTGAGGAACGACTGGGTCCTCCTGCCCAATACGGCGGAAGCGGCATCGGTCCCAGCATCCGCTGGCAGTCGGCGACGAACACTCTCCTTTTGGATCAAGGATCAGGCGGATTGCAGCTCTCCGTCCACAGGAGCGATGAGCTTGCCGACCGAGAGGCCGCCGCTTTCCGCCATGGGGTGGGAAGTGGCATCCACCAGGTGGCGACGTACAGTGAGCTGCCTTACCTGTGGCAGCTAAATCGTCACGACTCGGGCACGCCCGCCGCCGTCGCGCCACTACCCCCTCCAGCCTCCGACTGGCTGCAACTAGAGCAGTCGGTGAGGACCCTGCTAATCGCCTTGTCGGACCAGTTGACAGCACAGCTCGGCACGGCCGGAGTGGGCTTCAATCTCCTTAATCACGCCGACGGAGACCGGGTCCTTGCTGTCCTGTGCAATCCAGATGACGAGCTGATGGCGCTCATCGACACGACCGACTCGCCTGACCAGTGGAGCCCGGGTCACGCCGAGTACGAAGACGGCATGACCAGCCGCGGATGGCACTCCAAGATCCCACTGGCCCGGTGGTGGGAGGCGAGCTTCCCGCGCAGCATCAAGGGCGCCACGGCACTGGCCACGCTCATCGTCCGCGAGCTGCGAAGCCGCGGCGCCCGGGGCCCCGCCGACCTCGGCCTCTCGAATCTCAGCATCGAGGAGACCCTGGACACGGGCGGCATAGGTCGGGATCTTGGCCAACTGTTCCTTCCGGGTCTAGGTGTCAGCCACTAGCGCCGACAGGGCCCCAACGCGCCTCCGTACCCATAGAGAGACCAGCCCCGCTGATGCAACAATCGGGCGAGCGGCGGTACCTGACGGCACGTCATCAATGGTCGCACAGCTGCTTACTTGAGCGCACCCCGCAACCCCCGTCGGCGCGAATTTCATCAATCGCGACAGCCCCCACCAGAGTGACGCCCTTTCATGTCGCTTTGGGGTCTAGGGATTTCCGTGACTAGCGATTCAAGGCGCCACACAACCCAACCTTACGACTTACAGCACCAGACAGACCTGTCAATGGAAGATGAATGGGGCCTCGGACTTGCCGACCCGAGCCGCTCAGCAACGAAACGAATCAACCGGACCTTTCCGTCATCTGCGGCCAAAATTCAAGGTTCTGTGATTCGGGACACATGAAAGCGGATAGATGTCGACGCCACTGCCCCTTACGCAGCATTTCCCGCACAGCGCTCGGCACTCCAAATCCGCCACTCTCCGCCAGCGTTGACCACTCGCGACAACCTCTCTCCACTTCTAGCCGAATCCACTGCAGGGCATGTACGCCACAATCACCCCCGAGCGGCAGACATAAGGTCATTACACGGGAAGGCCGACCTTCCCGTGATTCACCTGTCGCTCGCAGCAAGGTGCCCCTCGCACCGGACTGCCATGCGTGGCAAAAGTGACACCTAGGAAGGGGCGGCAATGAGTTCGTCGCGAGCACTGTTCTCGGGCAACGAGATGCGCAAACTGCGGCGGCAGTGCGAAGCGAAGCTAAGCAACTTGCCACTCCCGAGTGACGCCTTCAGTGTGCGGGCCCTGGTGGCGAACATGGAGGCTGCCAGTGGCCGCACGATCCACCTCATAGAGGTAGACGACGCGAGATCTGATCGCCGCACCGCGTGCGGGCTACGCATCCGAGGGCGGCATACGACCTACATACTCTTCCGGCGACGCCCCACCCCGCACCAAACGGAACACACGATCCTGCACGAGCTCGCGCACGAGTGGCTTGACCACCGTTCCACCCTCTCGCCCCGCGAGGCGCTGCTTAGCATTCCTGATTCCGTCTGGGAGCGCATCACTGCGGATCTGGGGCCCGGTGTGGTAGTCCAGGCCCGGTCGCGTTACGGCACGGTTGAGGAGAGGGAGGCCGAGCTTTCCGCCACTCTTATCAAGATCAAGCTTCAGCGGCGGGCAGGGGCCGGCAAGGACCCGATGAGCCTCCTGGAGTCGAGCCTCTCCCATCCCGTGGCACCGCCTCCTGCTGAGAAGTTCCGAGGGCGCACTGATGCTTAACGTCTGCACCTACATCGGGGCGGTGGCCATGACGTTGATGGCCTTGTGGCGGTTGCCGGCGCTTCGCTACGACGAGCCAGAAAGACGGGCTCTCTGGGCCTGCAGTGCCGGGTTCGCCGCCGCACTGTGGTGCCGTGTTCCTGCTGTAAAACGCGCCTTGGACGCACCGATCACCGACCTGTACGTGCTGGTGAAGTACCTGACCTCGATCGTTGCCATCCTCGCCGTGCTGCGCTACATCACGGCGATCTACGGCAAGCCAGCGACCGGGGCAGCCACACCGCGCTACGTGAGAACATCCCGGCGCATCAACGGCATCGCGCATGCCTGTGCGCTCAGCGCTGTCGGCGCGATGGTCGTGCTCTTCTTCACTGCGGTGGACCGGAGTCGGCCCAGCGTGGAGTTCGCCACTGACCACGCAGGGCAATGGGGTGCGGCCACCTTCGTCAGCATCCTGTACGTGTACCTGGCGTCCGCGTCGGCAACCTGTGCCTTCCAATGGGGCCGCGCCGCTCGCCGTGCGGAAACAAGGCTTCTGCGCTCAGGTCTCGCGCTTATGGCCCTCGCAACGAGGCTCTACACGATGTACTCGCTTTTCCGGATCGTCACAGTCTGGAACCCGACGAGTGCCAGCGCTCCCACCATGCGAGTCGTCGCAGATTCCAGCAATCTCACAGTCGCCCTCCTGTGGGCCGCGGGAGCGAGCATCCCTTCCGCGAAAGCTCTCTCAGCGCGCTGGACGACCTGGCGAGCGCTGCACAAGCTGTACCCGTTGCGGCGCGATTTGATGGAGGTCTTCCCTGATGTCCCCTTCCAGCCGTCAACGTCCCGTCTGCGGGAGTGGACGCGCGCTTCGCCGTCGCTGGATGTCAGGCTTGATCGGTGGACGCAGGAGATAGCGGACGCAGTGGAGCAGCTTCGGCATCACGCCACTCCCACCCTGCTGCATACGGCAGAGGACGTAACTTCCGGGCATCCGGACCCTGAGCCAGCGGCGGAGGCATACTGGATCAAGGCAGCGTTGCACAACGCCCGTTCCGGCGGTCGCTCCCGGCTGCCGGTGAGAGGTCTTCGGGACAAACCTCTCTCCGACAGCCACGCTGAGGCGCACTGGCTCGCTCGTGTGCAGGCCGTCTACGCGACCATCTCAAACGAGGAGGTCGAGTCTCTTCTCCTCCAGGCCGGGGAATCCAGGGGCCACTACTTCAGCAGACAAGCTGCGGGTTAACCGCAGGAAGCTACCTGATCAGCGCGGTTCGTCTTCGCCGCCGGCGAGTAGCTCGTTGAGAACGGCCAGGAACGCTGGAGATACGCCGCCCTCGCCGCCTCGTGCAGCGAGGGCGACGTCGTGCTGAGCCGCCAGGAAGCGGATGTCTTCCAGTACGCGCCGTTGCGCCGACTGTCCGTCGTGGAAGACCATGGGCGAGACATCGAAGTACAGGCCGAGGGCCTCGTAAACGACTGTCCGAGCACCGTCATCGAAGATGTCTTCCGCGGGGACGCCGGCGAGAAGTGCGTCCACCTGCTCAGCCTTAAGTACTTCGGCACCGATTTTTCTGTTGACTGCGGCGGCCAGCTCTCCAGCCGTGGGAGGACTGCCGGGGAACGCCTCTTCCATGAGTTCGGAAAGTCTCTCGGCCAGCTGCTTGCCGGCAGGGCTGGCTGTCTCTCGCGTAGGGACGTCCTCGCCGAACGATCTACGTTGGGCCGCCTGCAACTCCTCAACCGTGACCCCGTAGAGCCTGGCCGGCTCAAGCAGGGACGCCTCGTCGAGCTTGCGCACTCCTCGCTCTGCCGCCCCCAGACGGAATCGGCTGACTGTTTCGAGCAGGTCAGCCGCATGGCTTTGGGAGTACCCCGCGTCGCATCGGAGGTCGACCAGATCGGGGGCGCCGTCCCGCGGGAACAGAGTGTCGATATCCGTGCCTAGTGCCCGCGCGATCGCCGGTAGCTTCTCGGCGGGCGGAACTGACTTCCCGCTTTCCCAGCGAGCTACGGGCTCGTGTGACCCCACGCCCACTTCACGCCCCAGGACGCGTTGATGCATGTCAGCTTCCCGGCGCCTCGCTCTCAGGCGTCGCCCATCGAATCGGCGCGGCGGCATCGATTGCTCCAAAGCTGCAGGTAGGCGATGTAGAGGGTCGGTTTCACAAGCTCTTGCAACAACAATCTACATGACGTAGGTTCTCGATGCAGGAGCTTGTGCGCCGCAGAACCGGAATTCGATCATCCGATTGCGGTCCTCCTGTGCCCCTGACGCGTGCTCCATGCCACGACTCCCGACTCCAAAGGGCCCTTCATGATCCAGTAACCCGCGCCCGCAACCGCGCGACTTCTACAGGGTTTAAGAACCAACTCTGGACCTTGACGCGGAGCCGTGCGTATGTTCGTCGTCCCTCGCCGGGCAAGCTGCCCGCACAGACACCTACATGGAGCAGGATCGCACACACATTCTGGGCCACTCAGGCTCTGAATCAGCGAGGGCGCCCGAGAGCAGCAACTCTCGGACGCCGACGCCTCACGGCTGTACCGCCCCAGCAAGGGCGGAGATCGCCACCATCACCACGCTGATCCCTTCCACGGGGCGTCTCAGCGTGGCAATACCAAAGGAGATTCTTGCATGGGCTCCGCCCTGCGCAAAAGGTCCCTCCGCCCGACCTGCGCGACTGCAACCTTCATCTCGGCGTCATCCGGCACCGGGCCGGAACAATCCGTTCACGTCTCGGCAAGCCGTCAGCCGTGCCCCGTAACAGGGAGCGGCCGATGAGCAGCGACGCCCGCGAGTGGGTGTGGGAGCACAGCTCCAGCAGGGGAAACGCGCGACTGGTCCTGCTGTCGATCGCCGACCGGGTCTCCGACGAACAGTTCGTCTCCTGGGCCTCGCTGTCCAGTTTGGCCAAGCGCACGAACGCCTCTCTCTCCACGGTGCGCGAGTCTCTCGACCGCCTCGTCGACGCCGGCGAGCTGGAGCGGCTCGACGATCTCATCGGCCCACAGCGCAGCACGGTCTTCCGCCTCCCGCTCGCCGCCAAAGCCTCGGCAGAGGCTGCCATGGAGCAGGGCGAGGACGCCGGCCAGACGTCGGGAGAGGAGCCAGGAACCTCCGCGACGCTCAGGGTCTCGGCCTTGCGATGGTGCGGTATCCGCCCGCGTGAGGTGCCGGAATCCCCCGCGAAGGCCCGGAAACCGGCAGTGCCGGAAACCGGCAGGTCCCGACGGAAACCGGCACAGCGGCGTATCGGAAACCGGCACAGCGATGTACCGGCTACCGGCACACAGAACCGTAGTGAACCTGATTTGAACCGGAGGTACAGCAGTAGTGGTGCTGCCGTCACCTCGGCTGCCGAGTGGCAGGTCGACCCGGCCACCCACACCTGGACCCGCCAGCAGGGACACCTCGACCGCCTCGGCGAACAGGGCCTGCAGGCCGCCGACGCGAAGTGGCGTGCTCACCGGTCGGAACACACGCCGAGGCCAGCGGACGCCTGGGCTGTCGACTGGCGGTCCTGGATCGCCCGAGAGCACGCCCCCAGCCGCCCGAACCTTCACGCCATGCCCGGCAAGAACAGCGCCGCGCCTGGCGGAATGACGCGGGCCGAGGCCCACACCGCCGCCCTTCTCGCTGCCCTCGACGAGCCGACCGGAATGGAGGGCTGACCGTGGACCGCCGCGAAATCGCCGCCCTGCTGGCCTACATCGGCCGACTCGACCCTCGCACCATCCGCACCGACCAGGGCGAAGCACGCGACCAGCTCGCCCAGTGGGCCGAACTGCTCGGCGACGTACCGATGGCCACCCGGCACGGCTGGGACGCCCTCGTCGCCGCCCGACAGCACATCCGTACCTCGGTGTACCAGATCCTGCCCGCGGACATCGTCCGCCCCTGGGAGAGCTACCGGCGCGACCGCCTGGCACGGCACTCCGACCCGACGCCGTCCGTCGATCCGGACGACCAGGCAGCCTGGACCGCCGAGCTGGTCGGCGCCCGGCGCGCCGTCGCCGTCGGCACCGCGCAGCCCGCCCAGGCCCGAGCGATCACCACCGGTCGCGACGGGGTCAATCCGCGGCTTAAGGCGAGGCTGCGGGAGATCGGCTCCTGCATACCGCCCGCCGCCCGAGCCGCCCTCGCGCCCTACCGGCCCGCCCGAGCAGCACGCGAGGCAGCCGTCGCGCAGGGTCTGCCGGACGCTCTGAGTGTCCAGTGCGAGTGGTGCCTGGCCCAGCCCGGTGAGCCGTGCCGCCGCCGCAGGATCGGCCCCGACGGCGGTGCCCGTGGCACCGCCCAGTGCGCAACTCATCCCAGCCGCCTCGACCTCGCTGCCGCCCAGCAGGCCGGGCAGACCGCGCAGGTCCAGCAGCCCGCCGTGGCCTGACCTGCAAGCAAGGGCGGTGCATCCCGTCCGATGCACCGCCCTCCCCACACCACCATCCCGCCCCGGCTGCGGCGCACGCTCTCACGCCGCAGCCGGCCCCCTACGCCGCGTCCGCTTAGACGGCCCCGCGGCCGACGCGGCAGCACATCGGAGATCCCCTTGCGCCACATCACCACCCACGACGCACCGGCCACCGGCCTGCGTAGCATCGGAGACACCAGCTGGCACACCCTCGGAGCCTGCTACGGCCTGGACGTCGAGGACGCAGAGGCGGTCTTCTTCCCCGGCCCCCGGGACCATGAGGAGATCGCGGAGGCGAAGGAGCTGTGCGGCTGGTGTCCCGTACGACGTGACTGCCTCGACTTCGCCCTGGAGAACGGCCTCAAGGAGGGCGTCTGGGGCGGTCTCACCGAGGCCGAGCGGCGTCCCCTGCACGACGGTCTGCCCCAGCGCCTCGACTACCGACGTGTGACGGCATTCTTCCGGGGACGTGACGTCCATCTCACCGAGGCCGAGCGGCAGGTCGTCATCGACCACGCCTATGTCCGCGGCTGGAGTCCTTACCGGCTCGGGGCCGCCCTGCAGATCAGCCGTAAGCATGCCCGTGACCTGCTCCGGCAGTCTGCCAACAAGGTCCTCGATCGCGACCTCACCTACGGCGTGCCACGGCCCAAGAAGAAGCGGAAGAAGACCGCCCCGACAACAAGCGGCCCCGCAACCGCCAAGCCCTGCACCCAGCAGCCCGTTCACCGCCCGGCGGCGTCGGCTACGGCGTCCGCCCCTCTTGGAAAGGCCGCATGACCCACCCCGTCCTGGCCCTCGGTGCCGCTCCAGACCTCCCCCTCCTCCTCGCCGCCGCCGTCGTGCCCGCCGCCCTGGTTCTCCTGCTGACCGCCTGGACGGTCCGGCGCCGGGAACCCCGTACGCAGAAGCGTCTCGGCGGGCCGGCGGTCAAGGTCGCAGCCCTGGCCGCCCTCGGCTGCACCGCCTACAGCGCCGACACCAGCTGGCGCTTCGCCGCCGACTACCTCGACATGGCCGGCACCGCCGAGCGGGCCGGCATGTTCGCCGCAGCCGAGCTGGCGCTCTTCGCTACCGCGCTGATGGCCCGGCAGAACCTGGCCACGCACGGTGCCCCCGGCCTGCCGGGCACGCTGGTCTGGGTGATCACCGGCGTGCAGGTGATCCCCGCCTACGCAGAGAGCGGCCCCGTCGGCGGCACTGTCCGGGCCTTCGTCGGGCCGGTCATGGCAGCGATGCTGTGGCACCTCGCCATGGGCATCGAGCTGCGCTTGCGCACCCCTGGTGCCGCCTCCCACGGGCTGATCGCCGTCCTGGGCCGAGAGGCCCGCGAAAGGCTTCTGTCCCGCCTTGGCATCGCCGCGCGAGACCGCGACGCCGCACAGATCACCCGGGACCGAGCCACCTCCCGCGCGGTCACCCTCGCCGCCAGGCTCGCCGAGCGCACACCCCAGCAGCAGCGGAGCCGGCGTGGGCTGCGGCTCACCCGACGACTGTCGAAAGCGGTCGGAAGGGCCTCGGTCGGCACCGACCCGCTGCAGCGCACACAGCTCCTCGACCAGCTCGCCGCACGACGGCACGCACTCGCGCTCGCCACGGTCCCGCTGCCCTCTCCCTGGTCCCCGGAGCCCAGCACCGCATCGGCAGCCGCCGTCCCCCCGCAT
This sequence comes from Streptomyces sp. NPDC102402, assembly GCF_044765765.1. Lineage (NCBI taxonomy): Bacteria > Bacillati > Actinomycetota > Actinomycetes > Kitasatosporales > Streptomycetaceae > Streptomyces > Streptomyces sp. NPDC102402. The sequence continues at coordinate 9,929 of NZ_JBIWKR010000009.1, read as the reverse complement.
CCGACGTCGACTACAGCGGTCCCCATGGACGGTCCCCACGGTTTCGACGAGTCGAACGGGGCCCGCGGACCGAGCAACGTGAAAGGGCCGGTCCCCGAAGTCGAGACCTTGAAGGCGCCGGACCAGAACGCGGGGACCAGCGTGGGGACCAAGACTCCAGAAGCTGGCGCGGTCCCGGGGACCGGTCCCGCCAAGCCGGAGGGGACACAGGAGGACACCGCAGGCATGGGGACCGACCACCCCATGCAGGAAGTGCCTGCTCAAGGCCCTGATTCGTACCGGGGACCGACTGCCGCCGAGTCGGGGACCGAACCCACCGGGGACCGGGGACCGACCACCACCGACACGGGGACCGAACCCACCGGGGACCGGGGACCGACCACCACCGACACGGGGACCGAACCCACCGGGGACCGGGGACCGGCGGTCCCTCTCCGTCGGAAGCCGATCACGACGCCCCGGACGAAGAACAACGGGAAGCGCGGCCGGTCCCGCGCCCCGCAGACCCAGCGCCCGCCACGAGAGCTGGAGCCGCCGGAGCGCCAGCTTGTCCGGGAGGTTCGTCCCCACGTCCCCGGCCTGCTCGCACGGGACGGCAACGGAGCGATCACTCGGGTTCAACTGCGGGAAATCATCCGCCGCGAGGGTCTGACGGGCTGCCGGAACGACCGAATCACCCTCGTCCTCCAGGAACTGCGGAGCGACGACACCACGACGACAAGAGGCACCGCATGAAGACCTGCCATCAGTTCAACACCGTCCGCAGGGAGTATGAGCGGGAGATCGGCTACATGCTCGCTCACTCCCAGCGGTACGAGGGCAGGCCGGCGGCGAAGTCCAGCGCAAAGCAGGCGGACTCGGCGAAACAGCGGATGGCCCGGGCGCTCAGCAGCCACGTCGGGCGCTGCCCCGAGTGCGGCTGAACTGGCAGAAGCCCAGCTCATCGCCCCTATCCGTATCGGGTGGCCCGGCTCGGTGCCAGCCGCCTCCCCCGCTCCGGGAGACACGCCGTGATCCCTCGTTCATCCGCGCCCACCGCCGCCGAGGCCAGCGCCTGGGCGGATGTCCTGGTCCGCCGACGGCTCCTGCACGCCGCGGTTCTCACGCCGACCGGCCAGTGGCTCGTCCAGGATCGGCCCGAAGGGCCCGTCTGCGTCCTCTCGGGGCCGGCCGACGTCGTCGCGCTGGCCGCGACCATCCAGCACCGCACCCGCTCCACGAGGTCCGAATCCCGATGACGAACACGCCCCAGAACGGCACCACCCCGGAACCTGCTCCCGACTTCAACTCGGTCTCAGAGGTAGCAAGTTATCGCAAGAGCATTGCTCCCGCCGGGAGCAATGCTCTTGCGTCCCCCGCCCCTGGAGCGGCGGGAGCGGATCGGCACCGGGGGGCGCCGATCCGTGAGGATGCGACCGGGGGCGGTTCGCATCCTGGGAAGCAGGACCAACACAGCTGCCACAGTGCGCACTGCACGCACACCGCCCCTTCGAAGCCGCATGTGCAGCAGCGCGAACGCCTGCGCGACGAGAACAAACGCATACGCCAGCCCAGCTGCCGCATGAACGACGACGAGTACCAACTCCTCACCCGCGCAGCCGCCGTGTGCAACATGAGCGTCGCCAGTTTCCTCGCCCACGCCGCGCTCAAAGCCGCCGGCGACCTCGACCGTACGGCGGCGGAAATCGCCGCCCAACGAGAAGTCCACAACGAGCTCTTCGCTGTGCGCCGGCACCTCGGCCACATCGGCAACAACGTCAACCAGGTAGCCAAGGCCATCAACTCTGGTGCCGACGTCCCGTACGCCGAAGCCGTACTCGGCGCCGTCCAGCGTGCCACCCAGCGCGTGGACTCCTTCATCCAGCACTACCTCGACACCGAAAGGCGAACCGGATGATCCCGCGCGTCCACAAGCGCGGCTCGAACACGTTCGGCCTGCTCAGCTACCTCTACGGCAAAGGGACCCATGAGGAGCATGTCGACCCGCATCTCGTCGCGGCCTGGGACAGTTTCGCTCCCGATCCCGGTCGCGATCCGCAGGCCACGAAGCGGCAGCTGCAGCAGCTCCTGGACCAGCCGGTCCAGGCGCTCGCGGAGTCGCGTCGCCCGGCGAAGCACGTCTGGCACCTTTCGGTGCGGGCCGCACCGGATGACCCGGTCCTCTCCGACGAGCAATGGGGCGAGATCGCCCGACGCATGGTCGCCGCGACCGGCATCGCTCCGGCCGCCGACGAGGCGGGATGCCGCTGGGCGGCCGTGCGCCACGCCGACGACCACATCCACATCATCGCCACGCTCGTCCGCGAGGACGGCCGGCGCCCGCGGCTCAACAACGACGCCAAGCGGTCTCAGGCCGAAGCCCGCCTGATCGAAGCCGAGTACGGGCTCAAGCAGCTCAGTGCCGGGGATGGGACCGCAGCGCAGCGCCCGACCAGCGCCGAGCGCCACAAGGCCCAGCGCCAGGGCCGCGAGCGCACCGCGCGCGAAGAACTGCGCGAGAGCGTACGTCGAGCGGTGACCGGCGCCAGAAGCGAAGAGGAGTTCTTCGACCGTCTCGCCGCCGCCGGCCTGCTGATCCGCAAGCGCGAGGCCCCGTCCGGCGACCTGCTCGGCTACAAGGTCGCCCTGCTCGACGACCTGAACAAGGACGGCGAGCCGGTGTTCTACCCCGGTGCGCGCCTGGCTCCCGACCTGTCCTTGCCTCGCATCCGCGAGCGGTGGTCCGGTGATGCGCAGGACCTCCCTGCGGCCCATCGAGGGGAAGCGATTCGTACAGAGCCGGGCAGTCCGGCCTCCGCGCGCCGCGGAACGGCATCGGCCGGATGGCAGGCCGTGCTCGTCGTCGAACACGGCGAGGACGGGATCGCCGCCGCCCACATCGCCGCGGTCGGCGAGGTCCTGGATGCCCTCGCGAAGACGTCTGCCGCTCACACCCGCCGCGAACTGCGCGACGCAGCAACGGCTTTCGAACGGGCATCGCGCTCTCACGTTCGCGCTGCACGCGGGCACGATCGAGACCTGCGACAGGCCGCCCGCGACCTCGTCCAAGGCGGTCCAGCCCTCGGCCGGGGCGAGGACGGCGCCACCACGGCGATGGCGATAGACATGTTGTTCTTCCTCGTCACTGCCGCCGCCCACTGGCATGCGAGGAAGGGCCATGCCCAGCAGGCCGAAGCCGCTAGCCGGGCCGCCGCGCACCTGCGCAACGCCTACCGGCCCGCCGCCGCTCAGCCGCTCGGCGTGCTCTACCAGCGCGGCCGACGCCTGAGCCGGCCGGTGCTCCAACGACAGACAGCGCTGCTGCGCGAAACGCTGCCGAGCCTGGCCGAGCAGATCCTCGCCGAGCCCGGTTGGTACGCCCTGGCCGCGACCATCGCGGAAGCCGACGCCGCCGGCCACGACCCGGCAGCGCTCCTGTCCGACGCCGTGGAGAGCCGAGAACTCGGCACTGCGGACTCGGTCAGTGACGTCCTGGTGTGGCGACTGCGGCTCCGGGCAGATCTGCCGGTCGACGCTACCGCAATACCGAAGAACCGCACGGCAAAGAATCCGGCGACCGTGCGCCCGCCGACGCCCCGAACCACCAGCTCTGGCCGCCGTTTCGGCGACGAGGCACCCGGCAACACGCGATGAGCCCCCGCCGCCGATGCGAGTGCGCCTCAGAGGAACTCGTGGACGCCGCGCACCCTCGTACGCAGCTTCGCCTGGGTGGCCCGGCTGTCGAGTCGGACGTCGAGTGCACCGGAAAGCGAGGTGCCGGCGCGGAGTCCCTCCGGCAACCGGGAAGCATCGAGCCCGTCCCGCTGAGCGATCAGCACACCCAGACGGTGACGACTCACGGCATCCCCACCCGCAAGGTGGTGTACGCCGCACGCGTCGGTGAAGGCCAGCTCCAGCAGGGCAGCGGCGAGGTCCCCGACATGCACGGGACAGCGGACGTCGTCGGTGAACAGGGCACCGGTCCGGGAGCCGGTCGCGAGGTCGTGCACGAGGCGGACATGCTCGGACTGGATGCCGCCGATGATCAGAGAGGTACGGGCGATGACGGCATCCGGAGTCAGAAGCCGGATGCCAGTCTCCGCCGCCGCCTTCGCTGCCCCGTACGGGGTGACGGGATCGGGGAGACAGGACTCGTCGTAGTGGACTCGGGTGCCGGAGAACACGGCGTCGCTGCTCACGTGAACGAGGCGGCAGTCGTACTTCGCCGCCGTCATCGCCAGGCGGACGGAGCCTTCTGCCGTGACGGCCCAGTTGGCGCTGCCGCTGCTCGCGTTGATGACCACGCAGGGGGCGAGCGAGGGAACAACCTCTTCGACACGGCCGCCGTCCCTCAGATCCACCTCATGCCACGTCGCCTCCGGACCATCGCACGGCCTGGTCGCGAAGGTCGCGGCAACGCGATGCCCAGCGACAGACGCCTGGCGGACCAACTCGGCGCCCAGGAACCCACTGCCTCCGACAATAAGGACCATCACGGCATGCCGCGGTAGACGATCCCCACCTGGCTCGGAGTGCCTCGCCCACAGCGGCCCTGACCCGAGGATGCAGGAAACGCCTTATGACCTGCCGAAAGTCACTGTGAACTTTGTGAATTGAAACCGCCAGGGGCGTGAGGCACGATCATGAAGCGAGTAGGACGAGGCAAGGGGAGGACGCCAGCGTGTTTCACCGAATACGACGCAGGGCCAAGGAACCGAGCGAGGAGCAGCGCCAGTTCGCCGAGGTGTTTGCGCGGATGCAGAACCAGGTCCCGGCGGGCTTCGGGGAGCCGCCGGCCGAGCCGGAGCCCACCGACCCGGCCGGCGCGGTGGACGACTTCCTCCCGCCGGAGCTGCGCGTACCGAGCCACGACCAGGTCGACGGCAAGATGATGCCGTGGACGCAGCCCCTGGTCCTCGACGGCGAGATGGTCGCCTGCGCCGAGTGCGGTGCATACCGGGACTGGCTCATCCTCTCCACCCACGGCCAGATCTGGCTGCGCTGCCGGGCCGGCCACCAGCAGCAGGAGACCCGCCTCGACACCGCGTGGTACAACCGGCACTCTGGACCGGCGGACGCGACGCATGCAACGTTCGAGGACTGCCTGCGCCACCTTGGGCACTGACCACCACTCCTACGACCTCACCGGGCCTCCGGGCCCGCACTGACCACCCGTCGCCTAGGGCGTGTATCGAATGTCATGCTCACAGCCACTCGTTGATGGCCGCGACGAGCACCGTCGCCTCGTAGCGGACCGCGAGCTTGTCGTACCTCGTGGCCACGGCGCGGTGCCTTTTGAGGCGATTGATACCGCACTCCACGGCGTGCCTCGCCTTGTAGTCGGTCTTGTCGAACTTCGGCGGCCGGCCGCCGCGAGATCCGCGGTTCTTGCGGTTCGCCGCCTGGTCGGCTTTGTCCGGGATCGTGCAGCGGATACCGCGTTGACGCAGGTAGGCGCGGTTCTTCCGGGAGGCATACGCCTTGTCGGCCCGGACCCTGCGGGGGCGGGTGCGGGGCCTGCCCGAGCCCAGGCGGGGGACTCGGACGCGGCCCAGGACCGCCTCGAACTGTGGGGAGTCGCCGCGCTGTCCGGCTGTGATCACGATCGACATGGGCTTCTGCCCCTGTTCGACTACCAGGTGCAGCTTGGTGGTCAAGCCGCCACGCGAGCGTCCGAGCCCGTGATCGTCCGGCTCGATGGAGAGGGCGCCGGGCGGCTCCTTTTGCAGATCCCCCTTTTCCGCGCCCCGGCGGCGTGCTGGTGGGCACGGACGATGGTGGAGTCGACGTTGAGGTCCCAGGTGATCAGGTCCTTCGCATCCGCCCGAGCTTGGAGGGCGGTGAAGATCCGGTACCAGGTGCCGTCCCTCTGCCAGCGACGGAACAGGTCGTACACCCGACCCCATGGCCCATACTGCTCGGGCACGTCCCGCCACGGGATGCCCGTGCGAACCCGGAACCGTACGCCGTCGATCAGTTGTCGCCGGGTCCATATCAACGGTCGGCCGGGCTTCTTGCCCGTAGGCAACAGCGGCTCCAGCACTACCCATTGCTCGTCAGTCAGATCTCTGCGCGCCACAAACCAAGAGCATCGCATGATGAAGGTGCGCCTTTGGTGCAAGACCCTAAGCGAGGAGGCCCAACACCCGGTGCCAGGTCAGCTCGGCTGCGGCTGGGTCGTGGTCGGGGAGGTCACGGTCGGTGTAGAAGTGGCCGGCACCCGGGTAGCGGAACACCTCTAGATCGACGCCGGCCTCCTTCGCCGCCTGACTGAGGGCGGCAACGCGCTCGGGCGGCGCGAAGTCGTCCGGTTCAGCGACGTGCAACTGCACTCTGAGACCTGGGCGAACGGATGCGGGCAGATCGGCAGTGGCGTGCAGGAGAAGAACGCCAGCCGCATCGGGACGCTCGGACCAGAGATCGGTAACGACACCTACGCCCATGGAGACGCCGGCGAGCACGGTCTCGTCCGGCATCCCCGTGAGGGCCTGGCGAGCGCGCTTGACCACCGCTGCCCAGCCGATCCGGTCGAGCAGTTGGAACCCCAGGTCGAGCGTGGCCGCGGTCTCGCCGCCGAAGAGGTCGGGCGTAACGACTTCATGCCCGGCGCAACGCAGTCGCTCGGCGGCGAGGAGTTCGGCCGGGCGCAGGCCGAGTACGGAATGGAACAGCGCGATGTGGGTCATGGCGGCATAGTGCCGTACGGCGACTCCGCACCTCCGTGCTTGCCCGCCGAGCGATGACTGTGACCAGCTCTTTCGATACACACCCTAGCACCAAGGGGTCAGTTCCGTCATGCGCGTTCGCGTCGCCACCACCATCCTCGGCATCACCGCCGTCCTCCTCGCCGTACCGGCCTGCTCCACCGACACCGTCGGCACCACGTCCGATTCCGCGCCGTCCGCCCGTACCGGGGCGCAGGCCGACGCCGCCCAGCAGGCTGCCCTGCTCTCGTCAGCCGCGCTGGAGACGCGCCTGCTCAACGAGAGCGACCTGGGCAGGGGCTACCTGCGCAAGCCTGAACGCCCCTCCCAGCACGACGACGTCGCCGTCATCGGCTGCCCGGCCCTGAGCGAGCTGGGCGGCGACGCCGCGACCGGCGGCACGCTCAGCTTCCCGCGCAAGGCGAAGGCGGACTTCACCTACGGCGGCAGCTCCTCAGAGGTCTCCGAGGATCTGTACAGCGACAGCCCGACCAAGCTGTCCGACGGTATCGGCCGGATCTTCGACGCGATGACCGGGTGCCCGACCTATCAGGTCGTCGCCGGCGGCGCCCCCATCGACATGGCTTCGCAGAAGCTAATACCGCCCCACAAGCTCGGCGACGAGCAGTGGAGCCAGCTCCTGACGTTCTCCACGAGGGAACGGAGCACCGTGGTCAAGCAGACCGCCATCCGCGAGGGAAGTCTGCTGCTGATTGTCTCCGGCTCCCCGGCCCTCGTGGACCGGCACCTCGGCAAGGCCCTCGACAAGGCCACGACAACGAGCTGACCTGCCCATCCGCCCTGCTGCTGCCTCCGAACGCTCTGCGTCGGGGGCAGCAGTGCGTCACAGGGGCAAAGCCTTGTGGACATCAACGGTGCACCGCGACTGCCGCGGTCCGGGAAGCAAGAAGCCCGGCGCCCTCCAATGAGGAGGGGCCGGGCTGCGGGCGTCGGAAGGGGCTGGCTGGATGTCAGATGGCTGGCGCGCGCAGGAGCCGAGCCTGGGTGGCTTCGGGCAGTACCCGGCGCAGGACCGGCGCGGTCGAGCTGAGGGAGGCGGCGAAGGCCGCGACGAGATCGTGCGGGACGCTCGCGCCGAAGGACACCGCCCACAGGCACGGCGCGCCGAGCGCGGGCTCCGCCCACGCCTGCCACCCAGCCGATCCGACTTCGTCGACCTCGGTGGTCAAAGCCCGGGGGTCGCCGTCCTGGATGAGGGGCGGCACCTCGCCGAGGCTGATGTGCGAGGTGAACGTCGGATCCGTCGCCGCTGCCCGGGGCTGGTCGATGTCGCGGAACCAGCCGTGTGAGGCGACGGCGTCGAGGACCAGCTCGGGGCCCGCGATTGGCACGGCGGGCTGGTCGCGGGCATCGAGTGCGACGAGAAAGTCGGCCACGGACTCGCCAGGGACGCCGCAGGTGAAGTACGCCGACCACTGAGCGAGCGGGCTGCTCGTGTCCGGGCGGGCGGAAACCTGCCAGGCGATCGGCAGATCCCCCAAGCGGAACGGCTCGTCCGCCAAGCTCCACTGTGCCCACCGGAGGGCGTCGGGGCTGATGTGCAGGACGGTACTGCGCAGGACCTGGCGGTCCTCATCTGCTTCGTCCGGCCGGTGGCGACCGCGGACGATCGTCAGGCTCGTCCAGCCCAGGCCAGAAAGCGTGTCGGCGACGGCGTCGTAGAGGCGCCCATCATCACCGGCCAGATATCGGGGCCCGACCCAGAACGCGGGCTGGCCGCCACGCGGAGTGGACGGGTCGAAAGGGAAGTCGGGGTACAGGGGCGCCTCCAAAGGCTCGGTGCTGGTTCTACTTGCCGCCGGCACGGCGGCGGGGTCGGCGTGGGGGTGCCTGGACAGGGCCCTGCCACGTCAGGTCGACGGCCACCTCGGGTGGCAGATGGCCGAGCTGGGCACTCTCGTCCGGCCCCTCGGCCAGGTAGACGACGGTCCGGCCGGTCTCGTCCACCGATTGCACGACCTGTGCCAGCCGGTGTGCCATCGGAAAGTAGGGGTTCATGGCCTGGCGGACCGGAGCACCCCGGTCGCAGGCGGACAACAGGTCGATGAGATCACCGACGGTCATCTCCGGGGACGTCACGAAGGGCCTCCTGGGGTGAGAGAGAGGGCAGGGGTGGAATAGGCCGGCGGTCGGTAGTAGTCGCCCGATCGGAGGGCGGGCGCTCCCTGCCTGTGTCCGCGTGTCAGAGGCGGCTCGAGGTATCCAGCACGCACGCTACGGCGGCGGCTACGATGTCGGCCGGCGTCTCGGTGTCGAACGACAAGTGATAGCCGCGGGCCTCGGCCGTGCCAGTGACGGCGATCTTCCATCCCTCGCCGTCCGTACCCGGGCGCCCGAGCGGGAACCAACCGAGGTAGAACCTGCCGTCCTTCGAGCTGACGTGTACGTCCGCACGATCATCGACGATCAAGTGGAAGTCCTCCGCAGAGAACTGGTCCAGGACCAGCGTGGGCCGACCGGGGCCAAGCTGCCACTCACGCAGCCGCAGGGCTTCAACGGTAGTGGAGAACCCGGGGCCCGCAGGGAGTGTGGTCATAGGCAATCACCTCTCTGACCTGGGGATTCCTGCAAGGTTGTCTACGTTGACATGCCCTCGCGGCCGTTGGCCAGTCTTTCCGCACTCTTTCCTGTCTGCCCCCGGCGAACTGTGTCCGTCGACATCGAACCCGGCCCCACATTGACCGTGAGAACGGCGATGCGCCGAAGCTCGGCAACAGCACCACGAAGGCAGTTCCTGAGGCCCTCGGCGCGTCGGCAGGCCCCAGCACCAGCAGCTGCCGCCTTACCCGTTCACGCCCACCCCACCCAAAAGGCCCTGGGAACCACCCATGGCTCCCAGGGCCTTCGAGGCATCCGCAGAAAAGCGCCCGTTTACTCCACCCACAGGGTCAGACACGCATGACGACCACCGACGCAAGGGCGCCAGCCGCCCAGGCGAGCAGCAGGCTCTGGCTCCTGCTGACGCCGTTCGCGTCAGCCCACCGTTTCGCGAGGGCACGGACGATCACTCCAGTCACGGCCGCTACCTGATTCCTGGACATAAGTCAGTCCTTCCGAGAGAAGGGAGAGACGCTCGAATTGGCGCCGCTCACTCACAGAAGCAGAGCAAAGCCACTGGTGACAACGGGCATATTGATCAGAAACTCATGGGGTTCACTCGTCGAGGGTGTAGCGGACATGCGGGGCCTTGAAGTAACCGGTGATGATGTGAGGTTGGCGTTGTCG